>NZ_JBQGAD010000013.1:0-102121 GCF_056542685.1 Ruegeria sp. AB6
CGGCAAACATCTGGGTTCCAGCGTTTGCCAGCATCGCCCGCACACCCTCGTGCCCATAAATGTCCTGTAGGCGCGACAGTGTTTGCGAAATCACCACGAGCCTGCCCCCGAACGATCGCATGGTGTCATAGGCTTCAACAACGCGCTCAAGATGGCCGAGGCGTTGGAACTCATCGAGCAGCATCAAAACCTTGAACGGCTCATCTTCGCCCGGCTCAACAGTTTCGATGGTGTTCACCAGATCGAGGAAGAACAGGCGAATGAGCGTCCGGAACTCTTTGACCTTTTTCCCTGGCACGGAAAAGTAGATCGAGCTGGGGCGCCGACGCAGATCTTCAAAGTTGATGTCATTGCCCTGCGTGGCTCTTGCTACCGACGGGTTGCGCCAGAGCTGCAGGCCGGAGTTCAACATAACCGAAATCGTTGACCGCAGGATTTTGGATTCTTCGGCTGCAAGATTCAGAAACTCATCTGCAGCTCGCGCATATCCAACTTCTTCAGCCATTTTCTCATAGTCCTTTTGCTTGGTCGTTTTGACCAGGCGCAGGACTTCGGAAATGTATGGCCGCTTTCTTTTGATCGCCAGCATCGCCATTGCGCAGAACATGCCTTCAACACCACCCATAAAGCCCTGCGCGGACGAGCTGGGCGTGTCGAACATCTGAGTTGCAACCTGAATCACTTCTTCCCATCGCCGGTCCAGATTGTCGGCACGTGCTGCGCGGCGCAGAGGGTTGTAGCTGTGGCTTTTGTCGGGGTTCTCGGGGTCGAACATAAAAACCTCATCGCCCATTGCTGCCCGACGCGCGCCGGTTGTCTGGAAAATCTCGCCCTTGATGTCCAGGACGACGCAAGACCCATTGAAACGCAGGACATTCGGGATCACAAAGCCGCTGGTTTTGCCCGAACCAGACGGGGCAATGAACATCGCGTGCGGCTTTTGGACACCGGGGCCGGGCTTATAGTAGATCGCGTTTTTGTCCTTTGGCTCACCAAATTTGGCAAACACGATTTCACTATCCAATTTGTCTTTGAGCTTCAGAACCGACGCATAGCCTTCCTGGACGAGCTGAGGGGCCTTTGCAAAGGTCGCATCACCGTATTTCGTTGAGGGACCACGCAGCGCAGCCGCCACAAATGCAAAGGTCAAAACACCCACTGCGACCACCGCCACCAGACCCATGATCTGCTGCGTCTCTGCAGGCTGTGCCATGAACTTCTCTGGGATCGCCCAGATGTCCAGCCCGCGAAAGCCTCTGGTGTTGATGTATTCGAGAGCCAGCCCGACCACCAACACCGCGCAAGCCGAGGTAGCGATAAAGCCCATAGTACCGGCTATCGCGACCTTCTTGCCTTTGGGTAGATCCTGAAACTCAGCCATCGGTCAGCTCGCGTTTGAAGAAGCACACGATGCCAAACTCGGCAGGTACGACGCCGACCATTTCCCAACCGTCTTGCCCGAGCTTCGCAAACTTCTCGCCTGCATTTTCCTCTACCCGCATCAAGACATTACGATACTCAAATTTTTTCATTCTATTTCTCCTTCAGATAAGTTGATCAGCGGTCATCAGGGGTGGGAAGATCACTCCGTTGACCTTCCGTTCGTCACCGATTTTCTTCATGTGAACGATCATGTGAATGGTGGCCCGGATGTCATCGACCACTTCTGACTTTTGAACGGTCGGAGATCCGCGACGCACCATCTTGCTCATACGTCCAATGGCATCTACTGGTGAGTTGGCGTGCATGGTACAAACAGAACCATCGTGGCCGGTGTTCACCAGTTCCAGGAACATATTTGCGTCGTCGCCCCGAATTTCACCGCAGACGAGGCGGTCAGGCCGTAACCTCAGCGCCGATTCCAGCAGCTTTGTTGGTGATCGAGGGCCATCTTCTTCGGAACGGTCAGCAAGTAGATCGACAGAATTGGGTTGCTCGATGTCCAGCTCGGCCACTTCTTCAATCGTCACGATCCGTTCGCCAGGATCGACGCGCTTCAGCATTGCATTGAGAACAGTGGTTTTGCCAGACGAGGTGCCCCCGGCAATGATCACGTTCCATTTGCTTAGCATCGCAAGGTCGGCCAGCTCGTCAAAGTTCATTGTTCCGGCAGCGAGAGCAGCCCGAGCCTTTTCAAGCGCGCTGTGATCATTGTTTTCTGCCAACGCCGCCTCTTTGCTGGCGAAGCTGAACGCGCCCAGATCGACGGTTTTCACGCGGAGCAGGCGGATCGCCACGGACCCCACGCCGGTTGTTGCTGGCGGAATCACAACCTGCACCCGCGCTTTACCCTGCTGTGTCGGCACGTTGGCCGTCGCAATCGGCTTCTTTTCTCCGAATGTCACATCGCTGAATCCGGCCACGCAGCGCCCGATGTTTTCCACATCATCTCTGTTCAGAGTAATGTCTGTCCTGGTCATGTGTGTTGTGCCCATTTCTTCGACCCAGACCGATCCGTCAGGATTCACAGAAATTTCGCTCAGGCTTTCATCGTGCAACAGATGCTCGATCTTGCCTGTATAGTATTCCAGAAGGCTATTGCCGTTCCGCCCGCTCATGTTCTTGTCCTTGGTAGAGCACTTTTTTGAACACTGGAGGTTGCCTTCGCTGCATCTCGGCTTTGCCTCGAACACGAAGGCATCCACATAAGATTCATTGCTTCCAAAAAGTGCTGAATTTGCTTCAAAAAAGGCCGCTACCGCACTCGATCATGCTGGCAGCGGCCGGAAAGACTGCTGAGGCGGTCGGCTCATTGGCTCGCGCTCAGAAGCTATCGAACACAACGTCGCGCTGCAGGATGGCGTTGATGCGACTGCCCTGATCGACAAAGACTGTCGGAGTAATGCGCAGGTATTCATCAAGCGCCGCTGCCGTAGCGTTCTGCAGGTTAGACCCCACTTGCGTTGCCAGATCAGTGCGAACCGAGTTGTTGCTATCGTTGTCAGAGACCAGTGCCACCGGCGCAATGCCGATGATGGACAACAGCGCTGCAGTTCCGAACCGTTTCCCAAAGTGTGTGTTCACCCTGCCGGTCGCACCAGTCCGGCCTTGACCGTCCGTACCAGCCGATCCGACCTGAGTTGACAGGCCGTCAGGCGTGATGACACGGCTCCAAACGATCATGATGCGCGTTTGCGCCAATGTCGTGTCCGCTCGATACTCGCCAAAGAGCTTCGATCCGCGCGGCAGAAGCAAACGCGTGCCGTCCATCGAGTAGACGCCACGTGTAATCGTCGCCACGACACTGCCGGGCAACTCCGAGCTGACCGCGCCACCGAACACAGCCGACAAAACCGTGCCTTGCGTCAGGGTGCGCGACGGATCGTCAATGATCGAGGCCCCGACGATGGGGGGATATTCTTCGACCAGATTGTTTTGCCATGTCGTGTTTTGGTTTTCCTGATAGCCGCGTTGATCTTCAGGCAGGCGGGTGTCGTCTGGCTGGACTTGAACCGGCTGCGGCGCTGCAGGGAAGGGTTGGAAAATGACCGGCTGCGATCCACCATTGATCGGCTGGTAGTTTTGACCGGGTGCGTCCTGTGCCATCGCGCTTGAGGCCAACGTGACCAGGGCGAGGGTGAGTGCTGTTCTGTTCATCGTCAGCTCCATCAGTTTCTGCCGTATGGGTTTTCATCGAACACAATGCCGTCCGACTGGTTCTGCCGCTGGCGCATTTTCTTCAGTTCTTCGAGTCTGCGCCGCTCGTCATCGGTCAGACCTTGCGCCTGAAGGTGGCTTACGCTGGCAAGTGCCCGGGCCTCCGCATCTGCGATGGCCTGGGCAAGTTCCGTCTGGAACTTCTTCTCTCGCTCATCATATCTGACCTGAAGGCGTTCATTGGTCAGGTTCAGCGTTGCGATTTCACCGTCTTTTTCTGACAGCGAAACTTTGGCATCCGTCAGCTCGTCTTGCAGGTCGGAAATCCGGCCATTCTGTTGCTCGATGGTTTTCAAGGCTTTATCAAACCCAATGAATTCAACCGGCTGTGGAGTTGAGGCGGGCGTTGCCACCGCAATTTCCTCGGGCAAAGCCTCTGGTTCTGGCTCATCGACCTCTGGTCCCCGTGCGGTCAAAAGCCCATATCGCTCGCCACCACCTTGTTGCAAAGCGTCAACGCGAACGCCCGTGTTCCCGCCTTTGCTTTCGTCGCCCAATACGAACCAAGCGAAACTCACGAACACCGCTCCGGCAACAGCGACAGCGATGAGCTTCTTGGGCTCGAACCTCTTTCTCATACGTTGAGGTGGTTGCTCCGCTGCAATCCGTGCTGCAATTGTCTGATCGCGGTTCATTACTTGCTGCCCCCCGGTTTAACTGTCTGTGAAGTAACGGGCCTGCCCGTTGCACTCGCCTGCTGAAACTCGTCGCCATCGTTTCGAACACAGATTGAAGTGTCCTCAATGCGCAGTGTCCAAAGATCTGAAAGGCCCTGCACCTGGATAATGCCGCGCTCTTTGACTGTGGTGTTCACCATCAGCTCACGTCCATCAGGCAGGACACGGAAGATACCGGGCAGCTCCGCATCCTGTGGGATATGCATGTAAGTGTGAACGCCATCATCCCAAACGGCGGTGGGCGCAAAGTCCGCTTTGCCCGAGCGCGAGTAGTTCTGGTTCACAAACCGGCCAGTTGGCTTCGGCTCGCTCCGAGCGACTGTGCCGCGACGCGTTGTGGTCCCGCCGCTGTTGTTCTTGTTATAGAACGTGACCCGGAACGGTACTCGCTTACGTTCGGCGGCGCTCTCGGCCGGAACCAAATAGAAGTTGTATGTCCCGCGATTGGTCAGGACGGTCAGGTTTGAATCCGAGTTCAGGATTTCCGGCTTGAACGCAATAACGCGACCTTCCTGCAGGCGAGTGATCTGAAAACTTTCAGTGTCGCCCGCACCAATGCTGCGGACGGTTTCGCCCTGCGGAAAGTGAACATAGGTAATCAGGCGTTCACCCACAGGGATGCGGTACACCTGGTTGTCGACGTAATGGAAATGCGTGATGCGGTGATCCGCGTTCTTTCCGTCTGGCGTTGGTGTGATTTCAGCGAGCAGAGGTGTTGAGAGCGTCAGGGTTGCAGCCATGACGCGGGTGAGTGTTATTAAGGGCCGAAACATCAGATGTTCCCCATGGTGTCTACGCGGTAGTTGGTGACAACGAAGCCAAATGGATTTTCCAGAAGCTCACCCATCGACGTCACGATTTTCTCCTCAAACCCGTAGGTCACTGTGACCACGTAGCGGGCTGTCGCCGTTGCTTGGTTTGGCACGATCAGGGACTTGCGGATCTCGACCTGCACCGTCTCATCGTTGACCGGCGAGACGCCCAGAATTTCGGTCTGCACCTTTGTCTTGGGCGTATAGATTTCGTCCGGATGGTTGTCGTTCGACCCATCCCACAGTTCGCGGTAGGACGTTTCGGCCAACTCATCAGAACGACGCAGCACCGATTTCAGGCGCTCGTTATTGTCCTGGACATCATAGGTTTCCCGGTCGCGCACATAATTTGCGACTTCACGGAAGGCCATTGCCTCCGTCGGTTCCAATTCTTCCACCTTTTCAGTGAGCAGGACTGGCAGTTTCGTGTCCGGATCAATGGAGAATGGCACCGCGCGGATTTCCTTCAGGGGAAGGAGCATCGCCCAGCCAATCATAGAGGCCACGCCCATTGCCATGCCGACCATGCCGAATACCTGCCATTTGAAGGCATCGCGGCGTGCGCCCAGAAAGAGTTCTTTTTCGTGATCTGTCACGTGTGACATTTGCTCTGTACCTCGATTTATGAAGATTTATTGGCGCGAGCTTGTCGAATGCTCTGCCGGTAACGGTCAGCGGCGTAGCTCTGACGAGCTGCCCCATCCTGATTTCGGGCTCTGTGCGCTATGTCCCGACGCGCTTGCATTGCGCGAGACGCGCTGTCACGAACGCCAGTCCCGTCACGTGCTGCGGAAGCCATCGCGGCGGCGGTTTTGCCACCGGCTACTGCACCCCTTGCGCCATCGCTGGCAGTGCCCAATGCACTTCTTGCGGCTGCAACCGCGCCGGTTGCCACAGCAAGACCGGAGGATGCCGAAACTATCGCGCCAGACATGCCGCCAGCCAGTGACGGGATTTGCGTGAGCATGACGATAGCCACGATGCAGATTGCGAGAAAACGTCCGCTGGCTTCCATGTCATTAACATCAGACAAGGAACCAAGTTCCGAAGCGAAAAGCGCCTGAATAAGAGAAACGATGCCTGTCAGAACGACAATGACCATGATGAGGCCCACAGTCGTTTTCGCCCAGGCTGCGAAGATATTGGCTGTGGCCGAGCTGAGCAGCGTTGCAATGAAAACAGGCGCTAGACCCAGCAGGACCGCCAGACCGCCTTTTGCGATGAGTGCCATGCCAGTGCCAAAAGCAACGATGACGGCCCCAACAACCCAGAGAATAGCTCCGGTGATGCTCAGGCCCCAGGTCGCGTTTTCAATGGCCTGCTGGCCCATCAAGAAACACTGAAGCGCAATCTCATCCAACGCTTGCCATACATTTGTGGTTCCAGTGAGTGCCCCGGCAATACTGTCCGGCAAGATTTGGACGCCTTGATAGATTGGTTGGAAAAAGGACCAGCTCGACGCCATTCCGATGATGATCGTCGCCCGAATGATCCAGCCTACATAACCACCAAACCCAATTTCTCTGATCTGAAGTACGCCGTTGATCAGCATCGCTACAAAGATCAGCGCAGCAATAGCCCAGAGGGCGGATGCGAGATCCGCCGCAAGGCTGGTGTATGCTTGCTGAGAAAAGTTGCTGATTGCTGATTCAATCGAGCTGACGAAATCCTGAATCACGACCCACAAGCCTCCTCAATTGCAGGGCGCAGCGCTTCCAAGCGTTCTTGCTGCGTTTCTTTGAGCGATTTGAGTTCGCTGGATGGCTTCGACCAGAAATCGCCCTGGTCTGCGCCCACCAACTTGATTGCAGCTTCGCGGCTGAGGTTACCGAGCGGGCATTCAGTGCTGAATGCTTCATCGGCTTTGCGCAGGCGGCATTGCTCTATGGCAAATTCATGAGCAGCTATCACTTGCTCATTCAAAATGGCATCGGTCCAGTTGCCAACGACATACTGTTGATCCGCGCCCTGACCAGCGTTGGCGAGCTGTTCAACCCCGTATTCCTTCAGGGGTTTTTTGAACGCTCGCACGCCCGAATAACCAAGACAGGTCCGATATTCCCCAAATGTCCAATCAACATTGGGGGGAAACGGAAGTCTGGCCTCAGCACTGGCCGACGACGCTAAAAGCGTCGCCGTCAGTGTGATCAGGGCGAAAGTGGAGCGGCTTTTCATTGGGTTTCTCCTCTTGCGTAATTGCTAAGCGTCTTTAGGTCCGCTGCGTTTGCAGCCAGATCCGTGCCCGACGCCAGGGCATTGGCCGAGGTTGCGCGCAAGATTTCAATTTCAACTTGCAGGAGTTTCAGAAGAACCGCTGTGTTGTAGTCGATTGCATCCTTCAGATCTTCTTGCTGACCGATTTCACCGCGCAGCTTTTCGGCGTCTTCGGAGAGTTTGCCCGCCATGTCATAGCCCTGTTCGCCCAGAGCGGACGCCATCAAGCCAGCGCCACCTCGCTCTGACAGAATGCGCCGGGCTGGCACGTCTGACGTGCTGAACTCGGACAAGATGCCATCGTTCAGGCCGAGGTTGATGGATCGTCGTTCCATTGCCTGCGCTGCGACATCGGGCAGGCCGGTGATACCGCCCTCCGCTGCATCCAGGGCGTATCCAAGCGTGTCAGCTGCCGTTGCCAGCTTCAAAAAGCTGCGGCTGTTGAACTCGTCCAAATCTGTCAGACCAGAAATGGCCTTGAACGAGTTCTCCAACATTGCGCGCTGCTGCTCGAGCTTCTCATATTGTTGCATTAGCTGTTCGTACTGGCGGACCATTTCCGCGACTTCGCGGGCCGAATTGGCGGCGTCTTGTGCGATTGCCGCTGAATCAACAACCGGGACACCCTGGGCCGATGCCGTGACGGGCAGGGCGGCCAGAACCAAAACAGCAATGGTTGTGCGGATGTGCTTCAAGTTGTCCATCACGCCAGCTCCAATTCTGCAGGACCCATTCGTTCGAAGTCACAGGCGCATTTGCTGCGATAGCCCGAATAGGTGTTGGTGCAGGCGGCAACGGCGGCCAGAACAACAAGGGCGATTACAAGGCGGGATTTCATGTGATTTCCTTCCAGAAGTTGGGGTTTTGTCGCCAGTCAGGATCAGGGAACGACTTGCCGTCTGATCCGCTCAAAACACGAAGAAGCGGGCCGAGAGCGCCGACATCGACATCGAGCCAAACACTCTCATCACCTTTCTTCATGAGCATTACGCGGTCGCCAAAATGCGCCCTCAGTGCGCCCAGCTCTGAATCGTTCAAGCCGATTGCCCGGTAGTCTGCTTCATTGCCGGATCGGGAGGGGAACAAGAGCTGCGTGCTGGTGTTTTCCAGGATCGACTTACTTGCCGCTGACGACAGGATGTGATCGGGGATCTGCGTCATCATCATCATCATGACGTTCAGCTTCCGGTATGTGGTGTAAGCGTTCTTGAGAATTTCTGCGCCGTAGGGGTTGCCTGCGATCACCCAGGCTTCATCAATCACAAAGACAGTGGGCACTTTCGCAGCACAACGGCGCTCGATCTGGCGCATGACGTAGCTGATCCATGCCAACCGGACCAACTCGTCATCCAGAACCTCAGAAATGTCGAACACAAGATGCCGATCGTCAGAGGCAAAAGGATCTGTGCCACCCTCGCCAAACATCCACGACAAACGCCCGTCGCCAGCCCATTCACTTGCACGCTTGTACAGGTTCTTGTCATCGTCAAAGGCTCTGAACCGTTCCACCAGTGAATCGAAGTTCTGAAGCGCAGGCGGCAAAGTGGCATTGGCTTGGCAAGCCCGCGTTATTTCATCCTTTTGATCGGTGGTCAGTGGTTCGTCATAGCTCAACAGGGCAATGACCCAGTTGGCGAGCCAGCTTTGCCCAGCCTCATCCGTCTCGGTCTGAAACGGGTTCATGCCGGTTGGTTCACCAACTCGGACGCGGGTGTACTGCGCACCAAGCGCCCGCATCGGAGCCTCCATTGCCCGGTCTTTGTCAAAAGCGATAATCCGCGCGCCCTGTGCCACCGCCATTGTTGCCAGCAGCATTGCGATCACGGTTTTACCCGAGCCGTTCGGTCCAAGAACGATCGTATGCCCGGAGGGCAGGTTTTCGGCGTCCTTACTGGTCTTGGGAAGGTGCAGCGAAACATCGTAGCTGTCCCCGTGCGTTGTCGGGAAAGTCGCCAATGGCCCCGGCCAGGGCAGCTTTTCCGCATCCAAACCCTTTGGCCGCATGTGGAACGCAACCATGTCCGCAAAGTTCTGGTCCGTGATCAGTTCTTCACGAGGACGGAATGCGAAGTTGCCGGGGTGCTGCGCGAAGTACACCGACCGCGCCGACATCGCTTCGCGTTTGACCGTGCCGCCCGAAATCTGGATTTCACCGATGATGTGTTTTTCGGCGGTTTTCAGATCTTCCTCGTTCCCAAACACGCAGATCGACAGGTGGTGCTTGCCGAGTGACATGGTGCCGGAGGCAATGCCGTCCGCCAGAATGGACAAATCCTCTTCAAGCGACTTTGCCTTGTCGCCTGCCGAGCGCATTTGTCCCGACTTGCGGCGTTCCATTTCCTGCGCCTGGGCGCGGCTGATCGGCAGGAAGGATTGCGAAATCACGACATCAACCGGCAGGTCTAGCCCGTCGAAAATGCCGGGGAACGAAGCCATCGGGTAATTCTTCAGGGAATAGACACGGATGGAGCGTTCCTGATCGTCGCCCGTGACCAGTTTGCCGCGCTTGCCCTGAAACAGCACATCCTCTTGCGGCATGTTGAAGGCGATGGGTTCTGCAATGTTCGTGTGAATGATCGGCTGATACCGACCGTTCAACAGCATTCCATAATAGCCGAGCCAACGCCCCTCGCTGAGCTTCAGCCGGCGCATACGGGCCTCGCCCAGCGTGCCCGCCAGTGTTGTGAACACACCGTCGAGCTGTTCCATCATTTCGCGGCGTTCCTCGTCTATCGTTCCAGACGACATGCCGAACATCTGTTTTGCCCGCTCATCCTGCCGCTTTTGCAGAATGGCGCTGATGATGATCTTGCGTTCTTTCAGCTCTGCATCGACGGACGCTGAGCGCATGGCCTGCGCCACTGCACCGGCAAAGCCGGTTGGATCTGTGATGACATGACCAGTCTCAGCTGGGACGGTCAGTCGATGAACATAAAAGGCCACCTCATTGGGTGTCGTGCGCAATACACGCTCAAACCGTTCGGCCAGGAACTCGAACTCGTTTTCGTCCAGCGTGTTTGCGTTGATTCCGGTGATTTCTGCAGCGGCGATGAGGCCACCGTTGCGTGTAGAAATGACCTCATCGTCCACGACATAGCCATACGGCAACATCTGAAAGAGGCTCATTTCATCCTTGCGCCAGCTCGGCTCGATCAACGAGCGGGCAAGGGTCCACAAATCCTGTGCAGCAGGCTTAGGCACTATAGTAATCTCCCCCATGATGCTGGCGGTTTTTGGTGCGCGGAGTTTTGGAAAGGGTTACGGACAGGACGCGGAAGAAAGCCGGTTCCCATTCGTAAAAGAGGCGAAGCCCGGTGTAGAAAACAAAACCCGCAATGATTGCTGGCGCTATCCCGAACATGAAGAACGAAAGCATGGTCATCCCGAGGATCACCAGCAGATAGATCACGGGTAAGCCGCCCCATTCTGCGGGGCGGCTCAGGCCGCGAAAGACCGTATTGCGGCGCGGCATCAATCAGCCTCCGATGAATGTATCAGCGAGGCCGATAACAGCGCCGACGACGATAGCGATTACCGGGCCTTTCAGCGAACCCCAGCCGAACACGTAGGCGAGACAGCCCCAGATGAAGCCGACAGCGGCAAGGCTGACGCCAACGACCTTCGAGTCGGCCAGCGTTTCGTTGATGAAATCGCCAATGGCATCTTGCAGCCAGCCAGCGGAGGCGGGCGCTGCTGTGATGATGAACGCAGTGATCGCGAAAAACGCCATCTGCTGGTAGAAGTGGGTTCTTTTCATGAGGAAGTGCTCACTTTGCTTAGGATGATCCGCACGTAATTGCGGGTTTCGGTGAAGGGGGGGACGCCGCCGTATTCGACGACGCGGTGAGGCCCGGCGTTGTAGGCGGCAAGCGCCAGCTTCCAGGTTCCGAACTCGCGGTACTGCGCCGCCAAATAGCGGGCACCACCGTCGAGATTTTCTGCAGGGTTCTTTGGGTTCACGCCCAGGTCTTTCGCCGTTCCGGGCATGAGCTGTGCGAAGCCATAGGCACCCTTGGGTGACAGAGCGTCAGCCCGATACCGGCTTTCCTGCCAGACCAGCGCCATGAACAACTCGGCCGGAATGTCATGGCGTTCCGCCGCTGCGTGGATTTCTTTGACGATCCGCTCCTGCGACCAGCCGCCCGAGGATCTGCGAGGCCGCGGTGCCTTGCCCGCAATCTCGATCTTTTCCTGTGGCTTGGCCTTCGGCGCTTCCGGTTTTTCGTCAAGCGTGTACTCACGCATCCGGATTGGCCGAACGACGCCATTGACGATTTCTGCCCGCGCACCGTTCAGAAACACGCTGCCATCCGGCTCGTATTCGATGACCTGGGCGCTTGCGCCGGTCGCCACAAATGCCGTGGAGACGAGCAGAAGGGGCCGCATTGCTGCGATCATTCGGATTTCTCCTTTGCTTGAGTTGGCGAGGAATTGGAGGGGTTCTGTTCGTCGCCGGTCGCGGCCACGTACTCATCAGTCCAGGACGGCGGAATGCTGACAGCATCCACCAACCAGCCTGCGAGACTTGCGTATTCTTCGCCACCAAGGGCCGAAGTCTTGCGAGCGATAGAGCGCGACAGAAACGAAGCTGCTACGCCGTGCTGCAGCAACAGCGAAATCAGAACGCACAGATCATGCAGATGGTATTCGAGGTCGCTGCCAGAGCGAAAACCGCCGCTATAGAACACTTCACGGGGTTTGATTGGCGACGCCGGATCATACCCGATGGTGACAAAGGCAGTGTGCCCTTGCGGAGTTTCAACGCGGCGTGTTTCAGCCAGCCGACGATCAGGAAGAACTTTGCGCGCAGGCTTGTTCATGACAAAGCTCCCTGCGCATCAAGTTCCGCTTGTCGGATTTGCATTGCGAAATCCACTTCAAGGCGCAGCTCAACGACCACTTCAAGCGGCATAACGATGTCCAGCCAGACACCCTCACGGATCAGGTGAACGTGATAGGTGGCGTTTGGGTAAACGAACCAAAGGGCTTCATGCCGGTTCAGAACGTCGCGCGCGGTGTCGGCGTCGATTGTGCCTGACAGGTCGCAACCGAATTTCAGGGTTGCGTATGAGTTGGCATAGTTTGCTCGGCTGCTGCTTTGGATGAGCGCAGCGGCCTTTTCCGGTGAAGCAAAGCGGAACAGCTCTTTCGGACCCAACGCCTTGTTAACGTCTGCGTGCAACTTCAAGGCTTTGTAGAGCCGATTTGCACGGACATACTCAAGATCATTGAGGACATGGAACATTTCGAGCGCGATTCCGAAAGCCGTGGCGCGGGCATCGCTTTCCAGCCAGTATTCGCGCATTCCGCGCTTGATGGTTGACCGTTCTCCGGCAAGGTGGCGGATTACGGTGAGAATGTCCTTACGGGCTTGCTCGAAGCTCTGGGCGGCAGGCACCCAGCGCCGATCAATCTTGCTTTCGATAGTGTCGAAGGCCACTGTGATCACCTTTCCGCCTTTCAAAAAATAGGTCAGTAGTTTTTACATAATTACTATTATGGGGTCGACTTCAGGTCATCTGAGCGGTGGGGAATCGGGTGCTGGGACACAGCACTGAACCTTCAGTGGCGCCGCAAAAGACCAATGTCTGGTTCGGATCTCTTAGTCAGATGTTTTGGCTGGAACGTTCGGATGTCCCGCGCGCCTCAATCGTCAGACAGCGCTAAGGGATCGGAGGTGCAGACGCGTTGTCTAGGTTTGCACCCATTGACTCTGTCGCGGTGCTGCCCAATCTAGGACCGGCATCTCGGACTACTGTTTTTACCATAGTACAGTTCTCTCTTGATGTTGGAGGAATGCCCGGATGGATTAAGGGCGTTTCTTGTCCTGTCGATTGTTGGCGCAATCGGCAGGACTGCTTATTGCTTAGTCGTTTCTCTCTGCTGTCATAAATCGTTGTTTTATCCTTTCTTTCAGCCGCACCAGGACTGGCGCTTGCCACCCGAGTACGGGCGCGCCAGACCTTCAGAAATCAGGATGGCCCCGACGTTCTGTCCAGACACGCGCCCAAGCGCCAAGAAGCGATCGTGGACGTCAAAGTGCAGCTCAATCTCAAGTTCAATTACGCCCGCGAAGTTGATGAGCTCCGTCAGCCGGTCCTTGGCTCGTAGACCCAAAGCTCTCTCAGCATCGCACTGAGCCCGGAATGTCTCAGGCGTATCAAACCCAATAAGCCGGTATCGGTCGTCACCATGGTCGATCGTGTCACCGTCAACGGCAATCACCTCGGATGCGCCGAGAGTCTTTGTTTTCCTAGCTGGTTCAATCCAAACTGCAGCAATGAACAAGGACGCGAGTGCAGCGCTGAGAAACAAGAGCCGTTTCATGCGCCCTGCCCCAGCATTTTGATGAGCCGGGTTCTCGAACGTGACCGATCAGGTTTTGGATTTCGCGTCCAGGGCCTGAGCTGCTTCGAGACCCTCTGGGGTAATCGACTCGATCGTATAGTCTGATTTGACGCAGAGAATGCGCCCATCACCAAATTCCTGATGATGCTTGAAGAGGCCCGGCCAAAGATCGAACTCTCTGGGCTCAGCGCCCGCTCGAGAGATCTTCGACTTGCACAAGGCCCCGACATAGTTCGGCGAGCTGTAAATGCAGTGGTACTTAGGTCGTCCAAGGGAAGCGAGTCCGATAAATTCGTAGCGGCATGTAAAGGGAACCTGATCCTCTTTCAGGCCCCGGACCATCTCGATGGTTACCACAGTGTATTGTCTCTTGTTGTCCGCCATGACGACCCCCTATGGGCCGTCTTCTACATCCAAAAGTTGTGGACTAAAACACAATCTACGTCAATATAAGAAAACCCGCCAATATACGATATTGGATTGTCAGAAATATATTGGCCGGATATTGCTTAGGCGATTCGCAAGCAGGAGAGACCATCTTGAAACACTCAAAATCCGGAAATCGAACTCGCGCGAAGGCCCTTGCAGTTGCACTCGCTGCACTGCCAGCCACGCAGGCTCGTGCCTATCCAATTGACTGTGCCATATTCCTTTGCCTCGCCGGGGGTTGGCCAAGTTCGGCTGATTGCGTCGCAGCCAAGGCGGAGTTCATTCGGCGCATCACACCCTACCCGGTCGAACCGCCGCTTCAACTCTGGCGCTGTCCGATGAATACGTCACACAGCCCCTCGGACTTGGGTCCTATGGAACGGTTGGAAGCCATCAAGCGCACCAGTGCTAGCCCAGTTCCAGAGCTTCCATCGGATGACACCGCTAAGCCAATACTGGTAGACGCAGCGATCTCGATAGGAAGGATCGATGCACATCACGGCCAATACGGTGACGGTTTCCAAGCCACCCCGATCAGCGTCGATCTTTCTTCTTCCGATTTCGACGTTGTGAGATCCATCAGGGTTTGGGATGTGCGCCACTACAGCTATCGCCGTCGTTCAAGGGAGGGAGATTGCGAGCGTTCGCTTGATCTTGTGGTTGGCACCTACGACGATAATACGAATTTTCGCTGGTCCGAGCGCGCTCCTGCCCCAATCCCTTACTGGCTGCCACTGGGCAATCGCTGTGAACCTCCCAGCTACTTCCGCGGCGTTGGCGTCGAGTGGACCGACACATTCGGGTTCAGCGACTACGAACTCATCCGATATTGAGGTGCTGACCTGCGGTACAACGCGTTGCTCCTGGCTATGCCACCAAAAATCGCCAGCTGCATTTTTAAACCAGGCCGATTGGCCCGGAGGAAAAACTTAATCCCAGAAACAAAAACCCCCGCGAGGCGGGGCCTCAGCGGGGATCTTCTTAAGTCACGTTTGATCACCTGATTTATAGGAAACTCCAAAATTACTGACAAGGACAAACGCATCTGTGCGAACGGTTTTTCTGTGTCTTTTTGCTGAGGTTCGAGCCGCCTTGCTTCCCCAATGAGAAGCAGACCATGAGACCGTTGAACCATTCCGAACACCCTGCCCCGCGAAGCCGCGATATCAACACTGACCTTTGCCAAATGAGGCCAAATCCATGAGCTTTCGGCAGATCGCATCCGCCCATCACCACGATAATATTCGCTTTCACAACGGCCTTCCTGAGGGCTGGAACCGTGACAGGTTACGTCAGCTCTGCGTGGGATATGCGCAGATCAGAGGCGCATCAGCCCAGTGTATTCGCACCTTAGAGATCATCATCGATATGATTACGCCATGTGCTTTTCGAGACCCGTCTCAGGAACCCTTTTGCTACGCGCGCCAGGAAACCCTCATTGCCGGGCGAGGCGTGACAGATCGGACAATCCACAATCACGAACGTGAGCTGGAAAGGATTGGTCTGATCGAACGCAGGCTTGGCGCAAATGGCGCGCGCTGTAAGCGCAAGAAGCTTGGACTCTTCCTGACCCCTGCCCTGAACCTCATTCCCGAGATGCGCGATGCGGACGTGCGCAGCAAGGCCGAGAAGAAAGAACAGGACGAGCTGCGCGGGGATCGATCACGGCTTTACCGATATGTGAAACATAGTCTGGCCGTGCTTCTCTTACTCCCCTGCCCTCCTGAAAGTCTGGAAGGCATGAAGGAGGAACTTCGATCCTGGCCGCGCGCCGACAAGTTGAAATACATGACGCTGGAGGCGCTCAAGCTACATGTTCAGGCGGCTTACGACCTTTGGAGCCGGATCGAAGAGCATGTCGCAAAACCCGGTGAAATTTCGGGTGAACCCGAAGCTTGTTTCGGGTGCCATATACAAGACCAAATTGAAGAAACAATTCTGTCCTGTAACGCCGATGGCGAGAGTTCAATGTCCTCGGCAAAAGCCTCGGAACCAGATTGTTCCGGCTCCGGGCCTGACGGCCCTCCGCATTGCTTAGAAAGCAATCATCCGACAGATACGGCATCGCGCAAGGCCCAAAAACTACCGCGGGTGAATAACCGCATCCTATATGAACTGGCCTCACCCGAGCTGCGCATGCATATCGATATCGCGGGTGGCGGAGATCAGAATTCCAGCCCGTCGCTCTACGCGATTGAGACCGGCGTTTGGTCGCGATTGTCGGAGATCGGCGCCAATGCCTCGGCTTGGCGTACGGCGATTGACCGATTGACCGTGATGGGTGCAATCCTGGCCGGGTTGATCACAGACGCGAGGCTGAGCGATCCACGGTTGCCGCCAGTGGTTAATCCGGGCGGATATCTGCGCGGTATGGTGCACGCAGATGAGCGCGGTGAACTGAACCTGATTTCCAGTTTCATGGGGCTTTTGGCGCGTAGAGCCCGAGAGGAGGAAGACGGGCTTCCGCAAGATCACTGCAGCGGGTTTTAGCCGTGCCGGGTTATGAGCCGCCAGCTTCTCCAATTCATGTGTCTCATCGGCAGGTTTTCGCTCCGTTTCCGCCTCCAGAACAGAACTGTATTCAAATGCATGATTGGCTACGGGAATTCCCGAGTGGTTTGTTCAGCTTTAGGTTGCTAAGCGGCCTCGACGGCAACGCGGAACAGAAAGACGATCTATGAAAATCGCGGACATTGGCAATTCTGAACTGGATTTCAGGCAGACCGGGGAGGCGCGCCTTCAGGAAATTTGTTCGAGGTTCGGACTGGAGAATGCGTCCTACGCCCATATCGACAAGCATCACAACGTTGTCCACGGCTGCACCACGTTCCCGGCCGAATGGGTCAGGCACTACGTCGACAACGACATGGTCCTGGTCGATCCCCTCATCCGGTTTGGCGCCGCAATGATCGCACCAATTGATTGGGCTGTGTTTGATGATCAGCGTGAACACGCACCGCTATTCGATGCAGCGAGAAAATTTGGTGTGGGTCAGCACGGACTATCCATTCCGGTTATCAATCCGTTTGGGGAGCGTGGTGTCTTTACGGTTACCTCCAACCTGCGCCGATCCGACTGGGACGCCTTGGTCGGGAGTATGCTCCCTGCCCTTCGCCACGAAGCGCAGGTCCTGCATCTACTCGCGCTCGATGTGATTGATACAGTTTTCAACTTTCCTACGGATGCGTTGTCCGATCAGGAGATGGATGTTCTGAAGATGCTCGCATCAGGATTGATCCCATCCGTAGTTGCTGGCCAGACGGGGCTCTCCTCCAGGATGGTGCATGCTTTGACGTCTTCGATCGTCACAAAACTCAAGTGCCGGACAACGGAACAAGCAGTGGCGAGAGCTGTCAGCACAGGTATTCTTAAATGGACCGATTTCTTTGCCGACCCGGTCGCCGAACTTGCGGATGTTGAAGGACAGACCCTTTGCGGCGGGATCGTGCGTTGGTCTGGAAGATCACACGAGTTGATCACCTTTGAAGATGGTCGAACGGTGCGGAACTTGGATAGCTTTCAGGCGGTTCAGGTCCAGGAAATTGCCAAAGACTTCAATCTGGATGCTGAAAGGATCCTCGAAGAACTTGGACCCAACCGGGATCAATGCGTGTGGATCAGGCATCTCTGAGTTCGGCCCACGTGCACCGCTTGATTTGCAAAATTGTGAGCAGGGGCAAGTTTCACATAATTTCACTTATGCTTCCGCAATCTGTAGCCGCAAAGCTCAAATGTCACCCATGAGCAATTCAGGAATGTCACTCTCGCCTGCGATGAGGACAGGCAGAGAGTTCGGGCATGGGGTGGGTAATGATGAGCGAGCCGGATTTGAGCCGCATTGTAGTCTTTCCGCAAACTGAGTTGGCCAGATTCGATCCTTTCCGGGCGTTGCAATTAGGTGTCGTTTATTTTTTCTTTGGCGATAGGCTCGTTGAGCAACGCCGTTAGCAGGGGGCATGAGGCCGTACCCTCGGTGCAGGTCTGCACAAGTTCTGCCAGTGCTTGCTCCAACCGTTGGAGGGCGGCGATTTTTGACCTGACGTTGTCGAGATGTCTTGTTGCGACGTCTTCGACGTCACGACAAGCTTGCTCGGGCGCTTTGGACAATTCGCGAAGTGCGCATGCACCCTGAATGGTAAAGCCAAGATCGCGGCAGCGTTTGATGAATCTGAGCTCGGAGATTTCCCGTTCCGTGTATGCGCGGCGTCCCGAGGCGGTTCGACCGGCTTTCTCGACTATGCCTTCCCGTTCGTAGTAGCGGATCGTCTCGACCGACAGACCGGTCAATCTCGCCGCTTCGCCAATCGCAATCATGTGATGACCTTTCCCTTGAACCTGTAGCTACTACAGGGTGCATGTTGTCGGTCATGATGTCGAATTTCACATACCGCGCGAAGCAAAAATCGAGGAAGTCGAACCGGCTTCCGCTCGAGTTCGTCAAAGCCGGAGAAAGCTGACCATGAGCAAGTTTGTTGGCGCAAGCTTTCTTGGATCGTTTACCGCACTTGGCGTTGCGACCTGCTGCATCTTGCCGATGGCCTTGATTTTGCTTGGCTTGGGAGGGAGCTGGCTGGCCGTATTCGGCA
This sequence comes from Ruegeria sp. AB6, assembly GCF_056542685.1. Lineage (NCBI taxonomy): Bacteria > Pseudomonadati > Pseudomonadota > Alphaproteobacteria > Rhodobacterales > Roseobacteraceae > Ruegeria > Ruegeria sp. AB6. The sequence goes on from NZ_JBQGAD010000013.1 coordinate 18,724, forward strand.
AGATCGCCGCCGCGAGTTATTACGTGCTCGGCGGTTCGACGGCCCTGCTGTTTCTCTCTGGCATCGTCGCGTATCGCCGTGGTTCGCTCGACCGCTTCAAATGGTGGCTGACAGGCAGTTTTGCGTTGACGGCCATCGCTTGGGTTATCGTGCTCAACGAAATCCGAATAAATGATTTCCTGATAACCTTGATGTGACGCCATGAGTGAAAAGCACCCGAACCTTGTCAGCACGATCATCTGCCCGGAATGTGGACATTCAAGGCCTGAAACGATGCCAACAGACGCGTGCCAGTGGTTCTACGAATGCACATCTTGCGGAAAAGTCCTGAAGCCACTTCCCGGCGATTGCTGCGTCTACTGTTCCTACGGATCGGCCCCATGCCCGCCAATTCAGGCGGGCGACAAATGCTGCGGTTGATACGGCGACCGGGATGTCGGTTTTGTCCGCAAAGCCGGTCATCAGGCTTTGCGGACGCAGGTATTTTTTCACCGTAGGCTGGAACTTGCCCGGTAGGACAAGGCAGGCGTGAAGTCACGGATCAACTGGTTTGCCGTGAAGAATGTCACGTAAACCAGGCAGCAGAAGCGAGCGCCGTGTTTGTCAGGATCTTGCCAGCGCCATCGGGAAATTATGCGGCCGGGTAGCTGGCGAACACCTCTGTGGTTCCATCCTTGCGGATCAGAAAGACGTCGAAGGCTTCGCGTTCACTTTCCGGCCCCATGCCCGGTGAGCCGAAAGGCATTCCCGGAACCGACAGTCCGACAGCATTCGGGCGTTCGCCCAGCAGGCGCCGAATGTCAGCGGATGGGACGTGTCCTTCGATCATGTAGCCCTCCACGCGACCCGTGTGGCATGACATCATGCCCTCCGGAATCCCATTGGCGGTTTTGTAAGCGTTCAAGGCCTCCCAAGCACTGTTTTCCACGCCTACTTCAAAACCTTCCGCCCGCATGATTTTGATCCACGATCCGCAGCACCCACAATTCGGATCCTTCAGGACATGGATTGAGGGACCGGTTTTCGCGAAGGCGGGAAGCGCCGCGCTGCACGCAATTGCCGCGGCTCCTTGCATCAAGCGGCGGCGGCTCAGGTTATTCATTGTCATGTTCCCTCTTGGGTAAACTTGTCTTAAACCGATATAAAATCGCACCGGTAGGATAAAAGCTGGACCGCATTTACAGGGCCGACTTGTCCGTCACCCTCCGACACTCATCAGATATGGCTTTCTGGGCGACGCAGGGATTTCTCACAATGATCTGGCGCAAACTCTGCTCGGAAGCGGAACCCTCGCTCTCCTTTTTTCGCTGCACCTGCCGTTCTGGGTCCTGCTTGGCAATAACCCGGTTCGCAAGCAACGCCGCTACCCTCCGTTCAAGGCCGGAATTGCGCCTATTTCTCACTGCTGCGTTCTATGGCGCCCACGATCGAACAGTTCTGAATTCCACCACGCCCCGGACACGCCGCGATCAGCTCGTCCAGATTGTTCCTCAACCGTGCAAGCCCTTCGATCCGTTCCTGAATTTCGTCCCGCTTTTTGCGCGCTCTGGCCTGCATCGCGACGCACTCGGTATTTGGTGCCGTGCGCAACTCCAAAATTTCCGCGATTTCTGCCAGCGAAAATCCGAGCTTCTTAGCGCCGGATATGAATTTCAGCCGCCAAAGCGTGTCACCACCATAGTCCCGCGCGCCGCCGTCAATTGGGCGCGGCGGCTGAGTGACAAGGCCCTTCTTTTCATAAAATCTGATCGTCTCGACGCCTATCCCGGTCTCGCGCGCGGCCTGGCCGATCTTGAGTGGTTGCATCGCGGTCTCCCTCCGTCACCGTCATCTTGACACCGTATCATGATACGGAGGTTAAAACATTGAGGTCTTGGTAGTTGCGAGGATGTCAAATGCGGACCTTCCTGAAACGGTGGCTGCTGCCGATATTCGGCTCCGCCCTGGCGCTCTATCTGGTGTTTGCGCTCTACGGCAGCCTCGATTTTGCGCTGTTTCTGCAGGGCCTGCGCGGAGCCAACATGTTCTGGATCGCGATTCTTGCCGCCACCATCCTGCTGGAGCAGCTGATGAGCGGCTGGAAGTGGCGGCAGATCCTGTTCGACGTGAAACCCGTCGGCACCCTGCGGCTGACGGGGGCGCTACTGGCAGGTTATGGCGCAAATGTCCTTGTCCCGCTCGGCATCAGCCCGCTGGTCCGGGCCTGGCTGGTTGCCCGGCTCGACCGCTTGAAGATGGCGACCGTGCTTGCAACCGCGATCATCGCCCGGTTCCTCGACGGCGTCGTTTTCGCCCTTTTTGCCGGAGCGGTGGCCGCCGCCGGCCAGATTCCACAGATCGAGGGTGACCTGCGGCTGGGATTGAGCGTTGCGGGCCTGTTGAACCTGATGCTTTTCGGCAGCCTGCTTTGGGTTCTGTTCCGGTTCCGCGCGTCACTTCTGAGCGAGGACCCTCTGGTCTGCCGACTCTTCGACTGGGCTGCCGCCCGCATCGGGGCCGATGGCGCGTATCTGCGCACCGCGCTCGGTGAAGGGATCGTCTGGCCACAGGCACGGGCCCGCCGCGTCGCCGCCATTGCCGCAGCCATTGCGGGTAAGCTGGTGGCGACAACCCATTTCCTGTGGGCCGGGCTGGCGGTTGGCGTGGTGCTGAGCGCGTGGGATTACCTGTTCCTGATGGTGTTTGCCGGGTTCGCCATGGTTCTGGGTCGTTTCGTGCGCATCCCGGCGAGCTTTGTCTTTGGGGCGGGGTTCGCGCTCAAGGTGCTTGGCGTTCCGGACGAAACCGCCCTTCTGATGATCCTGTTCAACTATGTGCTGACGATCCTTCTGGTGGTCGGGATCGGCCTGACGGTGTTGTGGCAGAGCGGCATCGACATCCGCCGCGCCCGGGCGGAGGCAGAGGCGGCGAATGGCAAGGCGTAATCCCGAAGACACGAGATTTTGGCGCATCGCCGGTGCTGGTGCGGTGTTTCAGGGCGGGTCGGCGGCGGTGGACAGCGCGACGGTGGTGGCCAGTCTGGTGCATATGCTGACCGGTAGCGCGCTGGCCGTGGGCTATGCCAGCACGGTCCTGCGTCTTGGCTGGCTGCTGCCCCAGTTCGCGGTGGGCTACCTCGCCGAGCGCACCGATCGGCGGATGCCGTTCTACGCCCTTGGTGCCTATGGGCGGGCGATCACGGTCGCGATGATCGGTATTCTTCTGTGGTGGGGGGCCGACTGGCCTCAGGTCGATTGGCCTCCGGTTCCGCTGGCGCTCGGGATGCTGGGATTGTGGACGGTCTATGCCTTTGTCAGCGGCGTGGTCGCGGTGCCCTACAACGACATCGTCGGCCGGGCGATCCCGTCCGAGCGCCGCAGCCGGATGTTGGCCTGGCGCTTTTTCGGCGGCGGTGTTCTGGCGGTTCTGGTGGCGGGCTTTCTGCGACACGCGCTCGACGTGATGCCGCCGCTCAGGGCCTATGCGCTGATCTTCTGGCTCGGCGCGGTGCTGATGATCGTCTCTGCGACGCTTTTTGTCTCCGCGGGTGAGCCCGCTACCGCTGCAAGGGCGCCACGGGACCGTCCTGCCAATCTGTCTGGATTTCTGCGCGAAGGTTTCTCGACGCTGCGGCAGGACCACCGGTTCCGGCTGTTCCTGATCTTCCAATGGCTTGGTGCAGCGACGCTGATGGCGTTGCCGTTCTATGTCGTTGCCGCCAGCCGCAGCGGCCTCGGGGCGGCGGATGTCGGAACGCTGTTGGCGGCGCAGACTGTCGGCGCGCTGGCCTCGAATCCGCTCTGGGGCCACATCGGAGACCAGGCGGGCAAATTGCGCCTGCTGGGGATAGTGGCACTGGTGCGTCTCGGACCTCCGGTGCTGGTTTTGCTGCTTGTGGTCACGGGTTCGGGGCTGACCGGTTTCGCGGTGCTGTTCTTCCTGATCGGCGCGATGATGAACGGGGTGACCATCGGCTATCTCGGCTATTTGCTGGAGATCTCGCCCGACGACCGCCGCCCGGCCTATTCCGCGTGGTTCAACAGCTTTGCGGCCCCGGCGGCGCTGGCGCCGCTTGTGGGCGGTGTGGTGGTCAGCATGATCGCCATCGAAGCCGTGTTCATCGCTGCGATCCTGGCCGCGCTGGGACAGGTCGCGATCGCCGCGCGGCTGACACGGGGTTGAAATAGCACCTTGTTCAGGACCAAAGCGTTTCCTCTCAACCCGCAATTCAGATGCGATCCTGTCAAAAGGCAAGATGGCATGTCTAAACATGGGCGAAGCAGAAAACGTTGAGCGCAGCGATTAGAATTGTTCCGTTCAGAACATGACGGCGAGGTCTCTTCTCGAAAACTCCAGAAAGCGGGGTACATGTCGAATTCCGCCACATAGCATCGCGGCGCTGATCGAGGGATATTCGAGGACTGACAAACGAACTTGGTGAGGCACGCGCCTCTGAACAAAGTTCACCGCGCCGTCACCCAATTTTGACCCGTGTGTCGGTGACGAACTCGTAAGGGGGCAGATCGAGGTTGCGGGGCGCGGGGCCTTTCCGAATTCTGCCAGACGTGTCGTAATGTGAACCGTGACACGGACAGAACCAACCGTCCCAGTCTCCGGTGGGTTCGCTGCCGCCCTGCCCGAGTGGTATGCATCCCAGATGGGTGCAAACGCCAATAACTACCAGCCATTCCGGTCGCTGTACGCGCTCGGCGTCAGGTTGCGGGTCGATCATTGGTGCATCGTCTTCTGCTATCGCCAGCGCGATCCGCTCTTTAGTCCGGTGGTCGATAAAGATCGGCTTGCCTTTCCATTTAACAGTGATCCTCGTTCCTGGTCCGACACCTTCAAGATCTATGTCGACAACGGCTTGGGCGGAGATGTCTGCACTGGGGTTCATGCTGTTAACAAGTGGCCAGACCGCCGCGCCCGTGGCCACGATGGCGGCACCGCCGGTGACGAAGTATAAGAAATCGCGCCGAGTTTCAGGCTCTGAAGGTGCCTGTCTTTCAGAAAATTCAGACATATTGTTCCTCCTGTGCGTCAGGACGGGTTCATCGAATGATAGGACTCGGACGAGGTGGATCAGTCGCCTTGGTCCTCTTCTTCACCGCGATGCCCCATTCCCTATTCATCAGAGTGATCTTCGTCGGTGTCACCGTGCAATGCCTTTACAGTTAGTGCACCGGCCGTCAGGTGCAGTTCAGTTGCTGCTCTCCGAATTGGATTTGCTAACATGGCAATTTCCCTTCCTTATTGGGTTACAAATTTGTTCTGATCAGTTGGCCGTTGCTGCTCCTTGTTGCGCAGTGTTCTTGCCGCAAAGCCGCCAGCCATACAGGGCGCCGTTCTCAGTGTTTGCCGTGGCCGCGATGCATTAAGAAATGCATGCCCACGCAGACCAGCAAGAACAGCAACGGAGAACTGAGCAAAGGATAGAGTGTCTCGCGGTATTCCCAGCCCAGAACAGCGGCGCCCAACGCGATCGCAATGACAACCGGGAGCCAATTACGCTTGGCACCGTTGGCCGTCTGATCTTCGGTTTTGGGCGCTTCGGCCGTTACGTCAGAGCTGACCCTTTCGGTCGTCTCCTGTGTGGCGCGGGTTTCGTCGAAATTTGATTGGGTCATAGCTGATTTGTCTCCTTTTCGATGATCCATTGTTTGAGAAAGATGCGCTCATAGACGAAGACCAAGCCGATGCCAGCAACGGCATATACTACGATCATCGGGTCGGAGCGCAGCTTGAGTATTGTGAACGCGGTCAGGACTACGCAGTCCAGCGCCAGGGCGGTCAGCAAGACCCATCCACGGGCTTTGATCTGACCGCGCAAGCGTCGCCAGACACCCCAATGCACCGCCATGTCCATCACCAGGTAAAAGAACGCCCCCAACGAGGCGATGCGAGACAGGTCGAACAACACCGCAAGCAGGCCCGCAATCACGACCGTGTAGATCAGCGTGTGAGACTGGATGCTGCCCGTCATGCCGAAATGGCTGTGCGGGATCATCTTCATGTCGGTCAGCATCGCCAGCATCCGGGACACAGCGAAAACGCTGGCGATCAGCCCCGAGGCCGTCGCCACCATCGCCAGCGCCACGGTCAGGTAGAACCCGCCCTGCCCCAGCACCGGCCTGGCAGCCTCGGCCAGGGCATAGTCCTGCGCCGCGCGGATTTGCTCGGGCGGCAGGCTGACACCGACGGCAAGGGCGACCAGCAGGTAGACCACCGCGCAGATCGCGATCGAGATCATGATGGTGCGCCCGACATTGCGGTGCGGGTCGACGATCTCGGCCCCGCTGTTGGTGATGGTGGTAAAGCCCTTGAAGGCGAGGATCGACAGGGCTACCGAGGCGACGAACCCCAGCGGCGCGGCCGGTTCCGAGCCCTGAACCTGCCAGGTTCCGCCCGCAGCCCAAAGTGCGGCGATGCCGAATATTGCGATCCCGCCTATCTTGAGCGCCGACATGATGATCGACCACAACCCCACCGACCGGTTGCCCGACCGGTTCACCGCATAGGCAAAGACGATCAGCGCAACAGCGACCAAAGACACCAGCGGTCCGCTCTCGATGTTGAACGGGCGGAGCGCATAGGTCGCGAAAGTACGCGCGACGAGGCTTTCGTTGATCACCATCGACAGTGCCATCAGCAGCGAGGCCGCCGCCGCAACCGCCCCGGGCCCATATGCCTTGGTCAGGATCATGGCGATGCCGCCTGATGAGGGCCAGGCGTTGGACATGGCGATATAGGTATAGGCGCTGAAAACCGTCACCACGGCCCCGACCACGAAGGACAGCGGAAACCATGGCCCCGCCAGCCCGGCGATCTGTCCGGTAAGTGCAAAGATCCCAGCGCCAATCATCACGCCGGTCCCCATGGCGACGGCTCCGGTCAGCGAGATTGATCCGGGCTTCAGCGCGCCACTGGCGCCGTGGGTACTATGCTCGTGCGTGCTCAAATCTTCGCCCCCCGCAATCGCAGCGCATTCAACACCACTGAAATCGATGAAGCACTCATAGCGAAGGCCGCAAACATCGGGCTGATCAGGATGCCGAAAAGCGGGAACAGAAGACCCGCCGCCACCGGAACGCCCGAGGCGTTGTAGATCAGGGCAAAGAATAGGTTTTGCCGGATATTGCGCATGGTAGCGCGGGCCAGCCTACGGGCGCGCACGATGCCATCAAGGCTTCCGTTGACCAGCGTGAAGCCTGCACTTTCGATCGCCACGTCGGCACCGGTCCCCATGGCGATGCCCACATCGGACTGCGCTAACGCGGGTGCGTCGTTCACTCCGTCACCCGCCATGGCGACCTTTGCGCCTTTCTCCTGCAGTTCGCGAATTATGCGGGCCTTGTCCTCGGGCAGTACGTCGGCTCGAATCTCATCGATACCCAGACGTTCGGCCACCGCCTTTGCAGTGCGTTCGTTGTCGCCAGTCGCCATGATGATCCGGAAACCCAGTTCGTGCAGCGCCTTGAGTGCGGCTGGTGTTGTTTCCTTGACCGGGTCGGCGACGCAGACCAACCCCGCCACTGAACCATCAAGCATCACGAACATCACCGTTTCGCCGTCATCCCGACGCGCATTGGCCTTGGCCGTCAGTTCGGCCGCCTCGAGTCCGAGATCGGTGACCAGTTTCAGATTGCCGAGCGCGACGGGGCGGCCATCCACCGTGCCTTTCACGCCTTTACCAGTCACCGCCTCGAAGTCACTGGCGTCGGACAGGGCTACGCCACGTTCCTCGGCTCCTGTGACGATTGCCTCAGCTAACGGGTGCTCCGAGCCCTTCTCCAGCGTTGCGGCCAGCCGCAGCACCTCGACCTCGTCATGGCCAGGTTCGGGTAATACAGCCACAAGCTTTGGCTTGCCCATGGTCAGCGTGCCAGTTTTGTCGACGATCAAAGTATCGATCTTCTCGAACCGCTCCAGCGCTTCGGCATTTTTGATCAGCACTCCGGCCTGCGCCCCGCGCCCCGTGGCCGTCATGATCGACATCGGAGTGGCCAGGCCAAGCGCGCACGGGCAAGCTATGATCAGTACCGACACCGCTGCGATCAAGGCGTAGGAGAGCGCCGGAGCCGGTCCCCAAATTGCCCATGCAATAAAGGCCAGCGCAGCTATACTTATGACCGCCGGTACAAACCAGCCCGCCACTTTGTCAGCGTATTTCTGAATTGGTGCGCGCGAGCGTTGCGCGTTGGCCACCATTTCGACAATCTGGGACAGCATTGTGTCAGAGCCCACTCGGGTTGCTTCGATCACAAGGCTACCGGTGCCGTTGATTGTGGCCCCTGTGACCGGCTCGCCTTGTACCTTTTCGACCGGAACCGGTTCGCCAGAGATCATGCTTTCGTCAACAGATGAGCGCCCTTCGAGTACAATGCCGTCTACTGGCACCTTGTCGCCGGGGCGTACGCGAAGGCGGTCACCTACCTGTACTTCTTCAAGCGGAATTTCCTCTTCACTGCTGTCAGGGCGGATAATGCGGGCGGTCTTTGCGGCCATGTCCAGCAAAGCGCGGATTGCCTTTCCTGTGCCTTCGCGTGCCCGCAGTTCCATCACCTGCCCGAGCAGAACAAGTGTAACGATAACTGCGGCCGCTTCGAAATAGACCCCAACATGGCCTTCTGAATCTCGAAAACCGTCCGGAAATATGTGGGGCATCAATACGGCGACAACGCTGAACAGCCACGCGGCCGAAACCCCCATGGCAATCAACGAGAACATGTTCAGGTTCATGGTGCGAAACGAATTCCACCCTCGTTCCAGAAATGGCCAACCGCACCAAAGAACAACCGGAGTGCCAAGTATCAGTTCAATCCATAGGGTTGTTCGCTCACCAAAAATCTCTCGCACACCAGACAGCCCAACGTAGGGGCCCATCGTGAAAACCAAAAGTGGAAGCGTCAGAATCGCACCTACCCATAGGCGCCGGGTGAAATCCACCAGTTCCGGGTTCGGCCCCTCGTCCACCATCGCCGCGCTTTCCAGCTCCAACCCCATGCCGCAGAGTGGACAGGACCCGGGATGGGTTTGCCGCACCTGCGGATGCATCGGGCAGGTATATACGGGTCCGTCATAGCCTGTCGGAACGATGTCATATTCACCGTTCTCGTCCGTCGCGCCATGATGCGCGGAATGGTGGTGATGCGCATGCGCATCCACCTCGCCCTCGGGCACAAGGTGCATCCCGCATTTGGGACAGTCGCCGGGCCCAGATTGACGCACGTCAGAATGCATGGGGCAGACGTAAGCGACCTCGGTCGGGCCGTTCGCGTGGATTCTGATGTCGTGGTCTTCTGTCATGTTCTGCTCCCTGGTTTAAGCTTTGGTCGTAGAGCCGTTTAATTACGCAATGCCGGGCACAGTCCTTCAGGGCAGAACAACCATCTGGTGGCCCTCACCCAGTATCGGCATTTCGGTAATAGCCGTCAGGCTGACTTGATCGACGATCCAGACCTTCGGTTCGGTTCGGCTTGATACCATCACTTTGCCTGAGTTCGGTATGGTCGTCAGGTGATAAGGTGCCGGTGACAGGTTGGTCGAGCGCTGTTTGCCCGTAGCAAGATCAATCGACAACAACCGGTCGGTGCCTTTGGCGGCCACGAACAGTACGCCCTCGCGGTCGGACAGGCCGATCCCGTGCAACTCGCCTCCAATGTCATAGGTTTCGGTGACAGAACCGCTGGCAAGATCTACGCGGAAGGCCTTGCCACCATCACTGTCGGCTACGAAGGCGGCGCTGCCGGTGGCGTTAAGTACAAGATGCTCAGGGCCTTCGCCGACGGGCATGTTGCGTACGACGAAGCCTTTGACGACATCCACTTCGCTAAGTGTACCATTGCCGGTATTGGTGACATAGACCCTGTCGCCGTCAGGCGCGAATACCGCATAGTTGGGCATTGGCCCGGTTGCTACGAAACCAAGGAAGCTGAGCTTATCGAGATCGACGATCGAAATACCGTCACCGCCCGGATGGGTCGCCACCGCGAACCGCCCGTCGGGCGACACCGCAGTGTGATGCACCGCACCTGGAACCTCGATCTGGCGGACGACCTCGCGTGTTTCCGCATCAAGGATCGTCAGCAGGCTCCGCCCCTTGTCTTTGGGCAACGCAGTGACATCGCGCTTGGCGTGGTGCGCAGCGTGTTCATCCTTGGACATACCTTCGGGTTTTGGTGGCGTTGTGGCCTCGGTTTCTGCGTAGCTGCCCGCGACCAGGTACTTAAAGCCGGGCGCGCCGGCCAGCCCATGGACCGCCACGAGCCTCGGCAGCCGCTCGACGGTCTTGCCGGTTTCGGAGTCGATCACCAGAACCGAGTCCGCGCTGCCTTCGGGAATGAACACGGTTGCCGCCAGCGTGAGCGAAGGCGCAGTCAAAGCTGCGACGGACAGGCCTGCGGCCAGATTGAACAGGGTCATTTAGGTTTCCTTTCGTCAACTGAAACGCGCGCATTGGCGGGCACGTGCAGAAAAATCCGGTAGATGACGGCCATCAGGAAGGGCGTCAAAAGCAGGGTCAGAGCGATGGCCTTCATGGCTTTGTCCTTTCAATCAGTTGAGTTTTGTGCGAGCCGCAAAGACATTGAACAGTCCGCCGAACAGCAACGCGGCGTACCAGCCGTAGAGAAACGCCCATAACAGTCCCAACAGGAATGAGGGCAGGCTGAGCCAAGTCATTCCGGGCATCAGGCCGATCCAAGCCCGGTACATGGCAAAACTTGGAAAGATCAGGTCAAAGGCCACGCACAGCAGGTAGGTTGCGGCCAGAAACAGGCTGAGCGCCCAGCCAAGGGTTGTCACCGGAACACCGGGATGATGTTCTTGTGTCCCCATCACACAGGGGCCACAGGTCAGGCGCAACAGTGCGAATAGCACCACGCCCGTGACGAAAAAGTACAGAATGGTAAGCATGGTAAGTGTCCTGAACTGAGTTGGGCCGCAATCAACGGCTTGGGCAAGACCCCGGAGCGATTCCGGAGCCATTGCCGGTCACGTTCAGGACAGGTTTGGCGGATGTGGTAGTGGTGCGACCGGCAGGCTTGCGCGTGGCCGGAACCGTTCTGGCGCCACGGGCGTAGCAATACGCATCGAGAGCAATTCAGGTGCCGCCATAACTGCCATCGCATAGCAGCCCGGGTGCACTGAGCAGTCTAATTCTTCTGATGGATGAGACGCGGGATACCCACCGCTGTCATCGATCACAAGCTCGGCCTGGGTGGCGGCCTTCGCGATGTCATGCCCGGCATGGGACGGCACAACAGAGATCAGCATCGAAACCACCAACGCACAGATCAACAGGACCTGCAGCCGGCCCATGGCTCGGGCCGTCCGTGTCGCAGTTGATATCCATTGTGCGCGGATCACTTAGGGTTTCCTCCATTCTCCAACAGTTTAGGGCCGCTTGGACCGGTCGCATTGATCTGGCTCAATTCGTGGTCTGAAGAGCCAACAGGCATCTTGCGTTTCCAAGCCAACCAGATAAGTGGCGCCCCCGTCAACAGCCCAAGCCCGATAACCGCAAGGCTGGTGCCGCCTGTCGCGGTTTCGGTAATCTGGCTGCCCAGATGGGCCAGAACGAAACTGGCCGGCAGGAGTCCAGCCAAGGTGGCCAGTGCGAACCGCCAAAATTGAAGTCGGGTCAGACCGGCGGCATAGCTGACCATGTCGAAAGAAACGAAAGGCATCAGGCGGCTGGTGAACACGGTCAACATCAGGGCATTCTGCGATCCAAGCAACCCCAAGTCCAGCTTGTCGCCGAACCACTGGCGCAGCGCGTCGCGCCCCAACCAACGGGCTATCAGGAACGCCAGCAGCGCCCCCAACTCCGCTCCGATAGCAACCAATGCGGTTCCCAGCCCATGCCCATATGCCACCCCGGCAGCGACAGCGATCGGAGCGCTGGGGATTGGGCTGGCAACCACTGCGGCTGTCATGAAGCCGATGATGACAACGGGTCCGAACGGGCCGGCCCAATCCACCCACGCAGTAATGACTTCGCGCGATAGTCCTGCGTCCAACGCGCCAGACAGCCACAACCAGATGGTGGCGATCAGCAACGCGATCAAAACCGCGATGAAAACCAAACGGCTATTGCTGTGCAGGCCCTCCAGCTTTCGTTCCTCCTATGACATAGCCCTCCACCCCTAAACGGGAGTGACGGATTCCGAGGTCACTTAGCGATGTATTTGATCAGCGCTACGATCGCCAGAACGATCAACACTGCGATCAGCAACATCCAGATCATTCCAAACCCCATTCCAGCGCCATAGCCCATCATCGCTTTGTTCCTCAGTGGTTTGTGCCGAGTGCGATGACCCGGCTACACGGTTGCGTTTCAGTTGTTGGTTTCAGAAGCCTTTGTCACAGGTTTCGAGGCCTTCATGCCGTGTTTCGGCGACATCGTCTTTGCGCCTTTCTCGATTTCCCCTGTGGTCACAACGCCATCGCCATTGGCATCAAGATGCTGAAATCGGTCCACCATGGTTTCGCGGATCATCCCGGAATGCAGCGCTTCGAACTCATCAATCGACAGGTTGCCATCTCCATTGACGTCATGCGCCTGCATCCGGGCCTTCAGACCTTCGGCGATCTCAGATTCGCTCGGGCGACCGTCCTCGTCCATGTCCAGAACCGCCAGCCAGTTGCCGCCCATCATCTGGCCATGCATTTTCACCATCATTTGCATCATGCCTGCGTGATCGCCCATCATGCCGCCGGGCGCACCCTGCATCATGCCGCCCTCATGGCCCTGCATCTGCGCGCTGCTGCCATGCTGACCGGCGGCAAGCGCGGGCAGCGCCATCAAAGTCGCGGCAATGGCTCCAGCGGCCAGCGTGAAGGTACGTTTCATGACTTTCACCTCTCGGGTTTTTGTTTCTACACAAAGCATATGGCCGCCCTCGGTCGCGCCACCACCCCCCTGCTCAACCCGGTTTGTATCGTTGTGTCGCAGCCCGCCCAACTGATACAAAGGGATACAAAAAAGCCGGGATTTGTACCGCGCCGGGGCTTATGATTGCGCCATGACTGAAGCACCACATATCTTGATTGTCGACGACCACCGCGAAATCCGTGATGCTGTCAGCCGCTATCTGGAAAAGAATGGGTTGCGCGCCAGTACCGCGCGCGACGCAACCGAGATGGACGCACGACTGGCGGCCGGTCGGATTGATCTTATCGTACTCGACATCATGATGCCGGGCGAAAACGGATTGTCGGTCTGTCGCCGCCTGTCCGCGGCCGGTGGCCCGCCGATCCTGATGCTGACAGCCCTCAGCGATGACACCGACCGTATCGTGGGTTTAGAGATCGGCGCCGATGACTACCTGCCCAAACCATTCAACCCACGTGAATTGCTGGCCCGGATCAAGGCGATCCTGCGGCGTTCCGAAACCACCGTCCCCCCGGCTGGCGATCTGAGCGGCAAACGGATCGCCTTTGGAAGCTGGGTTCTGGATGCCGACAGTCGCACCTTGATATCCGCCGAAGGGGCCGAAGAAAGTCTGACCACCGCCGATGTCCGGCTGCTGGCCGTATTCCTGCAGCGGCCCCGCAAACTCCTGTCGCGAGACGAACTGCTGGATTTGACCGCCGGCCGCAGCCCGCACTTGTTCGACCGTACGATCGACAACCAGGTCAGCCGCTTGCGTCGCAAGATCGAAGCTGACCCAACGCGGCCGAAGCTCATCACCACGATAAGAGGTGGCGGTTATTGCCTGTCGACCGACGTGAGCGAGCTTACGGGATGAAAGCCTTTGCCCAAAGTCTGCGCGGTCAGCTTATCCTTTTGATCATCGCCGCGCTGGCTGCCGCGCAACTGGTCAGCCTGTGGCTGTTCGTCGACGAACGCTCAATGGCAGTGCACATGGCCCTTGGCCTGGAAACCGCCGGACGCGCCGCAAACATCGCGCGGCTGATTGAAGAAGCTCCACCCGAGATGCACGACGCGATCCTGCGGGCGGCAAGTTCTCCACTGGTGCGTTTCAGCCTTACAGATACGCCCGCAGTCGATCACACCGGACATAGCGCTGGTGGGACGGTCGAAAACACAATCCGCAGAATTCTGCCAGGCTATGAAAACCGTCCCATCCGGGTAGAGTTGCATGAGTTCTCTCCCGATATGCTGCCGGTTGAAGGTGTTCCGTCTACAATGGCTGAAATGCACATGGCAATGATGCGTGATCACGTTTCCGCAATTGAAATGCAGCTGTCGATCGCTCTGACGACCGATCAATGGCTCAACGTGGATACCCGGTTCCATAACCCTCCTCTGCAATGGCCTTTGCAGTCCTTCGTCAGCTTCGGTTTCACTGCAACTTTAATTCTTGGAGCAGCCATTTGGTTTCTACTGACACGGCTGACCGGCCCGTTGCGCCGCCTGTCACTGGCTGCAGACCAGTTTGGTCGCGGTGAAGACGTCCAGGAACTGACGGTTTCTGGTCCGACCGAGGTGCGAGATTTGACGCAGGCGTTCAACCATATGCGTGATAGGCTGACTCGCTATGTTGCCGATCGGACCAGACTATTGGGGGCGCTGGGTCACGATTTGCGGTCGCCACTGACGGGATTGCGGGTTCGCGCCGAACTGGTGGAGGAAGAGGAGACCCGTGACCATCTGATCGAGACCATCGAGGAAATGCAGGAGATGGTGGACTCCACCCTGTCATTTGCCAAGGGCGTGGCCACGCGCGAACCTTCCAGTACCGTCCCAATTGGTGAATTCGTAACCAAAACGACCGAAGACATTGTGCAAGCCGGTGACACGGTTGAAGTATCGGTCGCAGACAATCCGGCCGTCACGCTTCGGCCGATGCTGATGAAGCGAGCTCTGCGCAATATCATTGAAAACGCCTGCCGGTATGGTGCCCGGGCCAACGTCTCAGTCATGCAAGAGGGGAATGAGGCAAAAATATTGATCCAGGATCAGGGGCCCGGCATCCCCGAGCATATGCTCGATGCGGTATTCGACCCATTCGTGCGGCTTGAAACATCCCGCTCGCGAGAGACTGGCGGAACCGGCTTGGGGCTGTCGATCGCACGTACGATCATCCAGTCGCACGGTGGCACGATAGAATTGCTAAACGGGGAAACTGGCGGCTTGTGCGCTAAGGTGGTTCTGCCAGTTTTTGAGGGCCAAACGTAACTTGTGAACACAATCGGCATGCCCCGAAAGCTTATTGGAAGCGTACCGCTTTGGGCCAGTTTCAGGTGTGGGCTCAAACGCAGCGGCGGAGAACACTGAACTGGAAAGACTGACTTTCCCCCCAAGAGGTTTGGTGCAGGTGATGGCGATGCGCGACGAGTTCAAAGTGTTCCTCAAAAAGCACGGCGATATCGCTCGGACTATAGCGGGCGACAGGGAGACCACTGCAAGTCTCCGGCCCATCAAGTGCAAACGTAGCAATGATCACATGGCCGCCAATTTTTACCCCTTTCTTCACGCTTTCCAGATAGGCCGCGCGTTGCGATGTATCCACGAGAAAGTGAAAAACCGCCCTATCATGCCAGACGTCATATCTGCGATCGGGGACCCAAGAAGTTATATCTGCAGAAATCCAAGTGACTGTTTCAGCGGCGCGCCCCAACCTTTCCCGGGCCGTGTCCAACGCGACCTGCGATAGATCGAGAACTGTCACGTCATGGAGCCCCTTCGCAAGCAACGCTCCAGCAAGACGAGATGTACCTCCACCAATGTCGATGACGGATGAAGGCTTAGACACTCTGATCAACTCGATGAGTTCAAGCGATATCTCTGGATCATCCTCGTGCCAACTCAATTGGGTGTCAAACTTCTCGCCATAGACATCGTCCCAGTGCTCTCTTGTGTTAGCTGTCATGTCGTATCGTTTTCCCAAGTCGTCGCCCTGGAGATATCCTCATTTTGACCGCTCCGCGCTGCGTTTTCGACTGAAGCAAAAACCAACAAGGCAACGCCCCAGACAATTCGACGCTGGTCCGTTGAATGGCCGCGTGAAGTCATCTCGGCGACAATGTAGTACACACATTCCAATTGTGAAATGTTTTAGGTGGGATTTGCTTGTCGGTCAGATTTCCACTGGGCTGCGCAAGTAGCTCCAGAATTTTGCGCAGTTTAACTGCAGTGGCGCGGGCCGGAGATACCGAAGCGTTGGCAGTTTGTGTACTGCTTGCCTGGATTGCTCTGTTCAATCAGTATAGCCGGAAGATTTTCTGAGCTTTGGAGCTTCAATCAGTCAACGAATTGCTTAAAGCGCCTTTAACCGACAATGGACTGATAACTTATGAGCAGAGCCACAGATCGTTGAAATACGATTTGGTTCTTGAGTGGCTCCTACTCCATTTCTCTTAGTTCATAGAATTTCCTACAGTCGTTGAAACGGCGAACAATCACATCATTGGTGAATAGCTGCCGCATCAACAGACTCAGTTTTTCATGATCGCGCCGATCGCATACATACCATCATCGCTTTTGACCAACATCAGTGTGACTTCGTCACCTGCGCTGATCTCACCCATCATCTGGGCATTCTCAAGAAGCTGCAAATCCATCGTCATCGCGGGCCACCCGATCTCGGGGATCGGATCATGGCTGACGTTAGCGGTTTCGTCGCCAATTGAGTTCACCAAAGCCTTTGCGTGGACCGCACCTTCCATCTGTTCGGAAGACATGGGCATGTTGGAATGGTCCATGCCGTGGTTCGTTTGCGCGATGCCGGATGTTGTAGACACGGCCAATAGGGCCAAAATTGCAGTCAAAGTTTTCATCAGATGCTCCTGTTTCAAGGTTGTGGGTATTATTCTGCCGGAAGCGCAGGGGGCACTTCCTGGATCGTGTGGGAGATCTCTCGGTTCACGCGATTGAGCGCGAGCCGTTTCCAAATCACGAATATTGCGGGAATGACAAAAAGCGTAAGAAGGGTCGCTGTCACCATGCCCCCAATCATCGGCGCAGCGATCCGCTGCATGATTTCAGAGCCTGTACCGGTGCCGTACATGATGGGTATCAGTGCTGCAAAGATCGTGGCTACAGTCATTACCTTCGGCCGAACCCGAAGAACGGCTCCTTCGAACACCGCGTCTTCGATATCGTCACGTGTCAGCTTTCGCTGTTCCGATTGCGCCAGCCCTCGACGTTTCTCCCAAGCAAGATTGAGGTACAACAACATGACAATCGCTGTTTCCACGGCAACTCCCGCCAGCGCGATGAAGCCCACGAGCACAGCAATTGAGATATCGAAGTTAAGATACCATAAGAACCAAACCCCACCTGCCAATGCGACCGGGAGCGCCGCAAGAATTATCCCGACCTCAATCACCCGATTGAACGCCAAGAAAAGCATGAGCGTGATAATTAGCAGGGTTGCAGGAGCAACGATCGTCAACCTGTCCTGCATTCTCTCTATGTACTCATACTGCCCTGACCAAGTCAGCGAGTAACCTGGAGGCAGGTCGACCTTTTCTGTAACCACCTCTTGTGCTTCGGCCACATAGCCGCCCAGGTCGCGCCCCGCGATGTCGATGAACACGAACCCAGTTCGTCGAGCGTTCTCTGATCGTATCATTCCCGGCCCGTCAACTATTCGAATATCGGCGAGAGCGGACAGTGGCACATGAGCACCCGACGGCGTGACGACAGGAAGATTTTCGAGCCGTTCCGGGCTGTCTCGCCATGCCTGAGGGTACCGAAGGTTTATAGGAAACCTCTCCAGCCCCTCCACAGATTCCGACACTTGCATACCGCCAATTGCGGTCTGCACTACGTCCTGAACTTCTCGAACACTCATCATGTATCGGGAGGCGGCATCTCGTTTGACGTCGATTTCGATGAAACGCCCGCCAACAGGTCGCTCTGCGTAGGCGGAAGCCGTTCCATCAATATCAGCGACCGCACGCTCTACTTCGATCCCTATATCTGTAATGACCTCCAAGTCGGTGCCGGATATTTTGACACCGACAGGAGTACGGATACCTGTCGCAAGCATATCGATGCGGTTCTTGATAGGTTGGATCCAAACATTTGTAACGCCCGGAACCTGAACGATACGATCGAGCTCATTCCGGATTTTCTCCATTGTCATGCCGGGGCGCCATTCTTCTTCCGGCTTGAGTTGGATTGTGGTCTCCACCATCGTTAGAGGTGCTGGATCGGTTGCAGTCTCCGCACGCCCAACTTTACCGTGAACAGTTTCGACTTCAGGCACGGTCGCGATCAGGCGGTTGGTCTGCTGCAGTACCTCACGGGCTTTTCCCGTCGAGATCCCGGGGTAGAAGCTCGGCATGTAGAGAAAATCACCTTCGTTCAACTCGGGCATGAATTCAGAGCCAATTCTCTGGTACGGGTACCACATGGACGTCACCAGAACGCCGGCCAACAGTGTTGTTGCCCATGGCCAGGCAATTGCCGCGTCCAGAAATGGGCGGTACACGAACACAACCAAGCGATTTAGCGGATTTTTTCGCTCCGGTAGAATACGCCCCCTTACAAAGTAACCCATCAAGACCGGAACCAGCGTTATCGAAAGGATGGCGGCTGCAGCCATGGCGTAGGTTTTGGTATAAGCGAGTGGCGAGAAGAGCCTACCTTCCTGATTTTCCAGAACGAAAACAGGCAAAAAACTAACCGTGATAATCGCCAGAGAATAAAAAAGGGCTGGTCCCACCTCAGAAGCGCACTCTTGCACAATCCGCCATCGGTTCTCTGCTGTGAGCTTTTCTTTTTCCAACCGCCTGTGCATCGCCTCGATCATCACAATCGATGCGTCGACCATCGCACCAATAGCGATGGCTATGCCGCCGAGCGACATGATGTTTGCGTTTACTCCTTGCGCCTTCATCAGAATAAATGCGGCAAAGATTCCCAGAGGGAGCGACAGAAGAATTACGAGGGATGACCGCAGATGAAGTAGAAAAGCCGCGCACACAAGAACAACGACAATGAATTCCTGCGTCAGTTTCTTCTGGAGGTTATCGATAGCACGCTCGATCACACCAGATCGGTCGTAGGTCGTTATGATTTCGACCCCCTCCGGCAGGTTTGAGCGCAACTCTTCGATGCGCGCCTCCACCGCTTTGATCGTTGCCAACGCATTCCCACCCCATCGCAGAATGACTACTCCACCAACCGCGTCTCCTTGCCCGTCGAGTTCTCCGACACCGCGCCGCATTTCCGGCCCCAGACGGATTTCAGCGACGTCTCCAAGCGTCAGAGCGGCGCCACGGTCGTTGACCATCAACGGCGCGCTTGCAAGGTCTGACAATTCGTCAATGTAGCCCGAGGACCTGACCATGAATTCGGCTTCCCCCATCTCAATGACGCTGCCGCCCGTCTCGCGGTTGGCCGCCTGAATAGCCGTCCTCAATTGTGCAAGTGTTATGTCATAGGCACGTAGTTTGTTTGGGTCGACGACGACCTGGTACTGTTTGACCATTCCGCCGATGGTGGCGACTTCTGAGACGCCTTCCACGGCTTGTAATTCGTATTTCAGAAACCAATCCTGCAGAGTCCTGAGCTGAGCCAGATCATGATTTCCGGTTCTGTCAACCAGCGCATACTGATAAATCCACCCGACCCCAGTCGCATCAGGGCCAAGTTGTGGTGACACGCCCTCAGGTAAGCTGCCGGTAATCTGGCCCAAGTATTCGAGCACACGCGACCGAGCCCAGTAGAGGTCCGTCCCGTCCTCAAAGACAACATATACAAAGCTGTCTCCAAAGAACGAGAACCCGCGAACGTCTTTTGCACCGGGTACGGCCAATAGGGCTGTCGCAAGTGGATATGTGATTTGGTTTTCGACAACTTGAGGCGCTTGCCCGGGATATGGCGTGCGAACAATTACCTGGACATCCGACAGATCCGGGATTGCATCAACCGGCGTCTCACGAATGGCCCAAATACCCGCAACTCCTATCATGAATGCGAGGGCCAAGATGACGAACCTGTTGGCGAGCGAAGAACGAATGATGGCCGTGATCACTGCGTAACACTCCCATCAAGCGCGACCTCTAACAGCGTCATCGAAAAGTCGGGATTGCGGCGAAGGATCAAAGAAACATCAATCCCTACAGGCAAGTTAGAAACCTCAATCCCCTCCGCAACCGGGAAATCCATGGTCATGCCCGGCATGCCGATCTCAGTCATCGGACCGTGTGTTACGTTCGCGGTACGCGCGTTCGGGTCGATACTGTTAATCCGGCCAGAAACCTGAAGTGGCGGTGCAATAGGCGTTGCCGCAGCCAACACCATTGTCATGCCATCTGCACGCGCGAAAGTCAGAGTCATTTCAGAACCGACTTCGAGCATGCTTGTGTCCAATGTAGGTTCTAATGGGAAATCCATGGTCATTCCGGGCATGCCAATCTCAGTCATCGGCCCGTGAGTGATGGTTGCCGTTCCCGCCTCAGCATTAACGAGGTTGATCGTGCCGGTGACTACAATCGGTGGAGCAGAAGGCGTGTCGGTTTCTTCGGGTTCAACGGAATCCGTCGGCGGCGAGCCCTCTTCGCGAATTGCCACAATCGAGAACATCCCCCCTTCTCCCTCAGCCAGATCAAACTCAATTGGCATGTCGATTGGCACGGTAGTGAGATCTACTCCTACAACAGGCAAATCCATTGTCATGGCGGCCCAACCGAGCTCGGGGATCGGTCCGTGCTCAAGCGTCAATTTGCCGTCTGAAGTGACGGCGCGCGCGATTCCGGCACCAGTTCCGGCAATACCATCGTCTGGTGCAAGCTCCATCAGGCTCAGAAGCCCATCCGCACCCCGTGCGATCACGAAAGCGACTGCGTCGCCTGCACTCAAGCTGTCGAGCGAAACACCAGACCTCACCGGAAACTGCGAAGTCATTGCGGGCCAATCGAGGCTTTCGAGAACATCGTGACGAACAGTTGCCATACGATTTTGGGCATCGAGTGAAACCAGGGTGCCTGCCCCGCGTGCTGGTTCGGTATCCGTTGGTGCCATTCGGGTGAAACCGGCGCTCAAAGCACTTTCACTGTCGATTAGAAACTGTGCGGATGCGACAACTTCCTCACCAGGTTCAAGCCCTTGCAGAACTTCTGTTCGACCCCCCTCGCCGAAACTGTCTCGAAGACCTGTAGTCACCAGTCTCGGGCGAAAAGTACCATCGCCTGTTTTTAAGATGACGCGTTCCGCCGAACCGGTACGAATTAACGCCTCTGATGGAACAGTGAGAACATTTCGGCTTTCATCCGGTATAAGGCTAACACTGCCAAACATGCCCGGCCGCAGCACGCCGTCGGTGTTATCGAAACTAAGCCTTACGGGAAGAGT
Source organism: Ruegeria sp. AB6 (assembly GCF_056542685.1). Taxonomy (NCBI): domain Bacteria; kingdom Pseudomonadati; phylum Pseudomonadota; class Alphaproteobacteria; order Rhodobacterales; family Roseobacteraceae; genus Ruegeria; species Ruegeria sp. AB6. The sequence continues at coordinate 39,977 of NZ_JBQGAD010000013.1, forward strand.
TCGGGTTTGCGGATCAAGCTCAGGGTAAACATAGTCGATGTCGCCTTCGAAGGTGCGACCGGGTAGGTGCTCGAACCTTGCTATCGCGCGCATATCTTCCGACAAACGTGCAATATCTCGTTCAAATACATCAACGATCAGCCATACTTCAGAAAGATCGGTTACCGAAAAAGCAAGCGTGCCTGGCTGCAGGTACATGCCATCGGCGGCATTCAGAGCTATGACGACACCGTTTTGAGGTGCCTCAATTTCCACATTTCGAACCAACTCACCGCCCGCCTCAATCTCAGCAACCTGACGAGCGGACATACCGTGGCTGATCAACTTATTGCGCGCCGCGTCCAAAATCCGCGGGTCACCAGCTTCGACTGCGCGTACAAGATCGCCGGTCGCAGCTGCGATCAGTGGTGAAAAGAGTTCAAATAAAACTTGCCCCTTCTCAACGCGATCACCGACCGCTCGAACTTTCAGTTGCTCAATCCAACCTTCAACACGCGTATGAACGTGATTGGTCAGGTGTTCGTCAAAGCCGACGAAACCCACCGTTTCGATGCGAGGTTCGATATCAGTCATGCGTGCAACCGCAGTTCGCACACCAATTGCGTTGATTTCCGCAGCGCTCAGGGTGACTTCTTCAGGGTCGCCGGTAGGTTCCTGCCCAGAATAAACCGGGATCAAGTCCATACCCATCGGCGATTTTCCAGGTCCAGGCTGCCGAAAATTCGGATCCATCGGTGCTACCCAATAAAGGACCTCTGGTTCGTTCGACTGGCCCTGATCAATTGGATTCAGGTACAGTCTTTCAAGAAAGACACCTCCACCCAGGCCAATCGCCAAGGCAAGTACTGATAGTGCCGCATATCTTCCACGCATAATAATCTCCTGACGGTCGCAGTGCATGCTCGAACCGAAACAACATGAAAACCCGCGCTGACGGGCCTGTGGATGTTAGGAGATTTGTGGAGGACGATCGGGCGTCAGAGGCGCTTGAGAGTTGTGGATGTCGGAATCCATGTTACGGTTTTTCTGGCCAAAAGCTTCAGCCAAAACCGCAAGTCCTACGTGGGTCGGATATTCGCCAACACAACAGATACCGGAATGACATTCTCCGCTGTGATTTACGTGGCTATCCGTGTGGATTTGGCCAGTCGTCGGATGCAAACCGCTATGGTCGTGTTTGAAGTCTGATGACTTTGCAGCCATTGAAACGCCGTGAGGCTCAGAGGTGCTACTGTTTTTGACGTCACTGCTCGCGACCACAACAGTGCCGACGAAGGTCATCGCCAAGCAGACGCATGTCAGAAACGTCATTCGCAACACTGAGAAAAACTTCCACTTCATCCCGTGCAGTTAGGACGAACGTAACGAGTGTTCAAGCCAGTCGGAGGAAAAAACAGGTGAGTTGGTGCGCTGTATCGAAATGAAGCGGATTCCCGCGAATACACGTAACAAACTGCCAAAATAGGAGGCAGTTCATACGATGAGCGCATCTAAGTTTGGCCGAGGTTCTTCAGGATCGGGCAGTCGGGACGGTGGTCTCCGGCACATTCATCGATTAAATGAGACAGTGTAGCATGCATGGCCTTCAGGTCCGCGATCTTGGCATCTATTTCTTTTAGGTTCTGTTTGGCGATATCCTTCACGTCCGCGCTTGCGCGTTCTTTGTCCTCGTACAACGCCAGTAGTGAACGGCAATCCTCAATGGTAAAGCCCAATGAGCGGGCCCGCCCGATGAAGGCCAGTTTGTGCAGTTCCTTTTCGTCGAAATGTCGATACCCGTTCAGACTGCGCCTGGGTTTGATGAATCCGATATCCTCGTAATAACGGATGGTTTTGGCAGGCAGACCCGAACGTTCTGCTACATCTCCGATATTCACAGCGGTTCTCCTATTCTATTCAGCAGGCGCTGATCGCAGCGCCTGCTCTTCATTCTGCGAGATCTGTTCTCGCCCAACTTTGATCGGCTTAACCCAGCGCAACCGCAGCGCGTTGGTCAGGACAAATACACTGGACAGCGCCATGGCACCTGCAGCCAAAACCGGCGACAGCAACGGGCCGCCAAACGGATAGAGCACCCCCGCTGCAACCGGTATGAGCAGCGTGTTGTAGCTGAAAGCCCAGAACAGGTTTTGGCGGATGTTACGCATGGTGCGCTGACTAATATCGAAGGCGTTGACCACGCCTGTCAGGTCGCCTGACATCAGAACGACGTCAGCCGCCTCGATGGCGATGTCAGTGCCTGTCCCGATCGCAATTCCTACGTCAGCCGCCGCCAGAGCGGGGGCATCATTGATGCCATCACCCACAAAGGCCAGTTTTCCGCCATTTGAGCGCAGATCTTGCAACGCGGATACTTTACCCTCTGGCAGAACCTCGGCCACGACATGATCGATGCCAAGCTGCGCCGCGATGGATTTGGCTGTAGCGGTATTGTCGCCGGTAATCATCGCTACTTTCAGCCCCAGTCCGTGCAAAGCTTCAATTGCGTCTGGCGTGGTGGTCTTGATTGGGTCCGCCACGGCGATGACGGCTGCGATAACTCCGTCTACGGAGGCATAAAGTGGAGTCTTTCCGTTGATTGCGAGTTCAGCGCCCCGATCAGACAACGCGCCCATTTCAACCCCTTCGCGACTCATCAGGCGGTCGGCCCCGATCAGGATTGTATGGCCTTCGACTGAGGCGCTTACCCCGTAACCGGTGATCGACGTGAAGTCTTCTGGCTTCGAAAGCTCCAGACCACGGGTTTCAGCCGCGCGCACGATGGCCGTGGCGATCGGATGTTCGGATGTGACCTCAACGGCAGCAACAAGGCGCAGAACCTCATCCTCGGCCAATCCTTCGGCCACAATCAGGTCGGTCAGCTCCGGACGCCCTTCGGTCAAGGTCCCCGTCTTGTCCACCGCAACAACGGTGGTTTCCTGCAGCATTTGCAAGGCGTCGCCCTTTCGAAACAGGACACCCATCTCGGCCGCGCGGCCGGTGCCGACCATGATTGAGGTGGGTGTGGCCAACCCCATGGCGCAGGGGCAAGCAATGATCAGTACCGCAACCCCGGCTACCAACGCCAAGCTGAGCGCAGGATCGGGTCCGAACAACATCCAAACCAGCACAGTCATTACGGCCACAGCGATCACTACCGGCACGAACCACAGCGTGATGCGGTCAACCAAGCCTTGAATCGGAAGCTTGGCACCCTGTGCTTGTTCGACCATTTGAATGATCTGGGCCAACATAGTGTCTGCGCCGATCTTTTCAGCCCGGTACGTCAATGCGCCCGCGCCATTAACTGTTCCGCCGACCACAGTTGCGCCCTCGGTCTTTTCGGCAGGAACCGGCTCGCCGGTGATCATGCTTTCATCGACATATGACGCGCCGGTCACTACGGCACCATCCACCGCGATTTTTTCGCCCGGTCGAACGTGCACAATATCCCCTACAACGATCTGCTCGATCGGTAGCTCGACAACCGATCCGTCGCGCTCAACGCGCGCTGTTTTTGCCTGCAGACCGACCAGTTTTCGGATCGCTTCACCAGTTCGCCCCTTGGCGCGCGCCTCGAGGAACCTCCCCAGCAATATGAGAACCACGATCACCGCTGCGGCCTCGTAGTAGACGTTTGCGGTTCCGGCGGGAAGAACACCCGGCGCAAAGGTGGAAACAAGCGAGAACCCATAAGCCGCCGAAGTGCCCAGAGCCACCAGAGAATTCATGTCCGGCGCGCCTTTGAACAAGGAAGGGAATCCCTTAGTATAGAACTGCAAACCTGGCCCAAAAAGAACGATCGTGGTTAGAAGGAATTGCAGGTAATAGCTGTTCTGGATGCCGATCGTGCTCGCTATCAGGTGGTGCATGCCCGGAATAACATGCGAGCCCATTTCAAGGATAAAGACCGGCAAAGCGAGCAAGGCGGCAAAGCTTGTTCGCCGGGCCAATTGGCGAATCTCTTTGGCTTTGCGGTCTTGTGGTTCGGTCTGCGTCGCGGATCGCAGGCTCGCCGGATAGCCAGCAGATGCCGCAAGCGCCGCGATGGCTTCGGGTGTTGTGACTCCCTCAGCATAACGTACAGTTGCACTTTCGGTGGCCAGATTGACCGACGCGGACAAGACGCCATCATCTGCTTGCAATGCCCGTTCAACGCGCCCCACGCACGATGCGCAGGACATGTTCTGAATATCCAGCGTTACCTCTTCCGTCCGTGCCAGATATCCGGCGCTGTTTAACGCATCAGCAATGGCCGCTTTATCGGCTGGATCGCGGAAATCGACCTGAACGCTTTCGCTGGCGAGATTAACCGAAGCGGCATCTACCCCTGGCACATCTTTCAACGCGCGCTCAACCCGCCCTACGCAGGACGCACAGCTCATACCCTGAACTTGAAACCTTGCATGTGAAATTTCAGTCATATTGTCACCACCAATGTTCTGCTGACGGGAAACATAAGGGTTCCAGCAAGTGGAAGGTCAAGGGATGGGGCTGACTTTCTTTGCCACTAATTTTGACGATCCAATAATCACGACTTGACCTTCCTGTGCTGGAATACTTTAGCCGGGACGACGGAACACAGGAGCAAACATCCATGACGACCCTAAATATCCCGGATATGAGCTGCGGGCACTGCAAGTCAGCTATCGAAAAAGCCGTTGCCACGGTGGATTCCTCCGCACAGTTGGACTTTGACATGGAAAACCGCAGGGTACGTGTCTTAAGCACCAATTCACTTGATCATATCCTTGCAGCGCTGAAGTCCGAGGGATACGAAGCCACGATCGCATGATAAACTTAGGAGCGCACATGCTGTCGCCCCCTTGGTTCTATCTTGCGTCTCTGACTGCCACGATTAACCGGGTCATTTCATCTTCGGTGATCAGACCCGGGGCAAGCGCATCTCCAATCACAAACGAAGGAGTGCCACTGAAGCCAAGCTGTCGGGCCAATTCCATGGAAATCTGAATATGCGCGTCGACTTCCGGCGCTTCCATATCTGCGCGCAATTGATCCTCGTCCAGGCCAAGTTCCCGAACAACTTTCAGTACACTGGCCTCAGTGGCACGACCGTTCAGAGCCATAAGCGCCCAATGAAATTCTTCGTATTTTCCCTGGTTTCGTGAGGCCAGCGCAGCGCGTGCCGCGAAGTCGGAACCTTCTCCAAGTATGGGCCATTCTCGATAAACAATTCGCACATCGGAATCGCCCGCGATTACGTTCTTCACGACCGGGGCAGCGCGTTTGCAATATGGGCAGTTATAGTCGAAAAACTCGACCACGGTTACATCGCCTTCCGGGTTTCCGATTACAGGCGCATTCGGATCCTGTTCCAGCAATTCACGCTGATTTTCCAAGACGCTTCCAATTGCTTCGGCTTTTGCCTGATCCTCGCGCTGTTGAAGCAATTGAATCGCCTGCATGATGATCTCAGGGTTTTCCAAAATGGCTTCGAGAGCCAGCCGTTTTACATCGGAGTCAGACAGCTCGTCGGCGCGTGCCATAGGAATGCCAATCGACATGGCGATAGCGACTAAGCCTGCAAGTATTCGTTTCACATCAGTTTCCTTCCGTTTGTTCTGCTTCGGTGCGTTGCTCTTGCAGCTTGCGTTCCCGATCCGGCCAACTCTCCTTGATGAAGGCGAGGATGTCCCAGATATCCTGATCCGACAGAGTGTCCCCGAAGCCTGGCATGCCGCTTTTGACGTCAGCGACACCCATCTGTTTCAAAGTTTGGTCCCCGCCAAACTTTGTATAGTCGAACAACAGCTTGTCGCCGTGATGCCAGGTATGCCCGGTTCGGTCATGCGGGGGCGCCCGCAAGACGCCATCCGGATCAGGTGTTTGCCAATCCTGCTGACCCTCCAAATTTGCCCCGTGGCATGACGCGCAGTTTTCGGCGTACAAAACTGCACCACGTGCCGAATCCGCTGATGCACTGTTCTGCGCACGCCCACTCAGGCCCCAGCCAGCGACCGCGACAATGATCACTACAGCAGCCAGTGACACCCATTTCGCCGAACTCTTGTTCATCATGCCACGCTCAGCCAGGTCTTCATACCAGCGGCCTGATGCGACAGCATATGGCAATGAAACAGCCAATCCCCCGGGTTATCCGCAACGAACGCAATCTCCCGCTTTTCTATCCGGTCAACCAGGATTGTGTCCCGCAGCGGCCCTAGGTTGCCGTTTGGCAGAACTTCCTGAAAGTGCGTCCCGTGCAAGTGCATAGCGTGCGGAAAGACGGTGTCGTTCTGCATCTGAATCCGGACTATGTCGCCACGCGAAACGGCAGCAAGGGGGTTTTCAGGTAACCCGGCGACACCGTTGAATGTCCAGATCTGCCCTTCCTGAACCAATTCATTGGTGCTCATGACCTGGCCGTTAAAAGTGCCTTGACGCAGTCCGCCCATCGCCCCGCCTTCCATCACTAATGGGATTGTCAAAGCGTCAGAAACATCTTCGAGAAAGGAAACAGGGTTGGGTGGCAGGGCTTCTATTGCACCGCGGTTTGCGGATGCACCGCTTCCCGAAACCGGGATTTCAGCAATGACAAACGATTCATCGCGTTCGTGAAGAGTTATTTGAACGGCTTCGTTCGATTCCGCTGTGACATCAACAATTAAGTCTGCTCGCTGTGCAGGCCCAAAAACAAGGGTTTCAAAATCCTCTGGCTGCCTTACAGGCATGCCATCATAAGCGACCAGTTTCCCGTTTGCGCCACCTACTGAGACATACATGATCCGATCAGTTGCCACGTTGACCATTCGAAGTCGCAAACGCTGGTTTGTCAGAACTTCTGTCATGGGCGATATGTGTGCGTGAACGTAGTTTCCCATTCGGCCTGCATGCGTCCAGTCATGCATCGCGCCGAAATCATCGACGATTTGGGCGTCCTGACCCAACCTCCAGTCATCCAGCAGGATCGTAATGTCATGATCCGTGTCCGGCGGGTCCATTTCGTCGACGATGAACGCGCCGTAAAGGCCCCTGGCCACTTGTTCCGTTGACTGGTTATGAGAGTGGTACCAGAAGGTTCCTGCATCCTTCAGAGGCAAGTCATACTGAAACTCGCCGCTTGTTGGTACAGCCTCCTGTGTAAGACCCGGCACCCCATCCATGTTGTTTGGAACCCGCAGTCCATGCCAATGGATTGCCGTAGGCTGAGGCAGTGAGTTCAGGAGTGTCCGGCGAACCGTTTCGCCCTGCCGGGCACGAATTTCGGGGCCCGGAACACCGCCATCATATCCCCATATCTCGGTTTCAGGATAGCTGTCGGGGGCAACACGTGCCAATCCTGAACGCGCCTCGATTATTCGGGGGGCGGTAGCCGCCCTCCCGATAGTCGGCACTGCGATTAGTGCCGACGTGCCTGCAACGAATTGCCTGCGATTGAGCTTCATGAGGACTTCCCTCCAAAGAAAATTTGATCTCTCACTCGATTACCCCCCGTCGTGCACATCCAGCAGATAGGTCGCCATTGCCTTCCGGTCTTCGTCTGTCAGAAAGCTGGTGCCATAGTTTACGACCTCTCCCATGGCGCCGCCGAAGACATCGCCATCAGGCATGACGCCGGTGCGCAACGCGTAGGCCAAATCATCTACCGTCCAACCACGCTTTTGCAGGGTCTCAAAGTCGATGGCCGGTGCCTTGTCACCGCCCGGCAGAGAGTCACTTCCCTTGAAGTGTTCCGTGTCCGAATTTCTTGCGCCAGCCAGGTTCCTCCCGGTGTGGCAGGCCGCACAATGTGTGGCACCTTCGACCAGTAGCCGGCCCCGGTTCCACACTTCGTCATTGCCCGGCACGGGATCAGTGCGGGGTGGTTCCAGAAAAGCCGCGCGCCACAGCTTCAGGCCCCATCTCTGATTGAAGGGGAACGCCATTTCCTGTTCTTTTGACGGTTCCGCTACCGGTGGAACTGTTTGCCATGCGGCCCAGAGATCGGCGATGTCCTGATCCGTGAAATTGGCATAGAATGGATAAGGAAAGGCCGGGTAATAGGGTTGTCCGCCGGGTGATACGCCTTGACGCACCGCGCGGGCGAACTCCTCGATTGTCCAATCACCGATCCCGTGATCGGGATCTGTGGTCAGGTTCGGCGAAAAGAGCGTGCCGAACGGGGTATCCAACTCCACCCCACCGGCCAAGGCCGCGCCCCCTTTGGCAAAATCTGTGTGGCAAGCGATACAACCACTTGCCCTTGCCAGATACGCCCCGCGGTTAACGTCACCCTGAATGTCGAGAGCTTGTAAGGGCTGGCCAATCGGCCAAGCCATCACAGCAACAAGTCCCGCTGACGCCGCTACGGCGGCAGCAAGGCCCAATCGGAATATCGGTCTCATGACGCATTCCTATTCCGACCGAAATTGCGTGTGACACGCCGAGCATGTCTGGCTCAGCATCATGAACACACCATCTGCCGGCATTTCAGAAAGTTGTGCCTGGTTTGGACTGCCGCCCATCATTCCGGCACCCATCATAGAACCGCCACCCATCATGGATGCGCCGCCCATCATGCCCGAACCATGGCCCGACCCGGACATCATCAACCCGTTGTCCGCCGCAAGCACAAGGCCTTCAGAGTAGGATTCCAACTGCCTGGCTAACTCTGCAAATGAACCCCAATCCTGCCAGATCTCCGATTTGGCCTCCGAGGGTTTGCCATCAGATCCCTCTGGAAACAGCTTTGTCATGCTCTCGCCAGCGTGACGCCCGATTTTCTTGGCCTCGCTTCGTACCGTTTGCGCATTGTAGGGCGTTTTCCCCTGCATCATCGGCGTAAGGATCTTCATGCTGTCCTTCATCGCGGACATACCATCCATGCGTTCTTTGACGATGCCGGTTGCGCCACCATGCGCCAGGGCGGCGGCTGCAAACAGAGAAACCAGGGCAACGCCTGTGGTCATTTTCAGAATGTTCATTGTTTTGTCCTTGTCGTCTGCTTCGACGCGCCCAGGTTGAGCGCAATTCGACTGGTCAGATCAGGACACGCGGCGGTGGTGGGTCAAACGCCGCGATACCGAGAACCCGGTATTGGGCTCGAGGGATCGAGTATCTTTGTTCAGTATCTTGGGGGCCAGGCGGTGGTGGACCCATCGAAAATAGACCAACAGCGTTGCAAATCGTTCCGCCATGACAATGTCCGGGATGACCCTGCTTGACATGCTCAACGTCCGCGGAGTCCGTTTGGTCAATCACGTGCTGAGAACCACTGCCATGTGCATGAGCAGAATCGGCCGTCACAAGCAGCCCGCCAATGGTCAGCACCATTGACAGTATGATGTAACGAATTGCACTGCCCATTCGGCTCGTCACCTTCAGAAAATCCCGTTTTCCTGCTGCAGCTCTCTGATATACGCCACGATGCCCTTCACATCCGCACGGGTCAAGCCATCGACCGGCGGCATATTGCCGAACTTCCAATGGTGTGCCCGAACTCCATTCTGGACTGCCACATAAAATGACTCGTCCGAATGGTGGCTTGGTTCATAGATTTTATGCACCAAAGGTGGTGCAAGGCCTTCCAGACCTGTTGCATTCGCGCCATGGCACGCCGAGCATTTGGCGTCGAATGCCACTTTGCCGACGGCCGCAAATTCGCTTAGCTGGTCCGGCAGAGTGACGTTTTCGATTGGGTCTCCTTGCTCCAGTGCTGACGTATCGGGCGGCGTCATCGAGTGACCTGTTGGTTGCTGATTTAAGTTGTAGACGAACGCGGCGGCGCCTGCGATCACTACTCCGCCGATCAAGAGTGTAAGTTTATCCATCTCTGTTCTTCACATGATTGTCAGTTCTTAGGTTCAACGCGCGCAAAAAAAATCGGCCTGACCAAGGTCAGATCAGTTTTACCTGAGTGCCCACAGTGGCCAGTTCGAACAATTCCGCAATCTGCTCGTTGTACAAGCCAATGCAGCCGTTGGAGGATCTTCTCCCGATCTTGCGCGTGTCGTTGGTGCCGTGGATCCGGTAGTATTGCCAGCTCAAATAAAGTGCATGTGTCCCCAGAGGATTCTCCGGACCCGGGCCCACATAATCGGGCCAAGCGGGGTTGCGCTTTTTCATTGCTGGTGTCGGTCGCCAAGACGGCCCTTCGACCTTGCGAGTAACTGTGGTGTAGCCCAGCCTTGTAAGGTCTTCCGTCAGCGGTACGCTGGTTGGATACATTCGGTAGACGCTTTCGTCTTCCGACCAATATTGCAGGACCTTGGACTGTGTATCGGACAGGATCACACCATTCTTAAGCGTATCAAAGTGGTCCTGCCATTTAGCAACGCGGAATGAGGAAACATTGCGGCGCGTCCCCTCAGTTGCCGTTGATTGGGCCCAAACGGCCGGTGCTGGAAAAAGCGTCGTCGCAGCAAACGCGGCAATCACTCCACGTCGCGTAACAACCTTTCCTTCTTTGCTCCGTTTCATGCCTGCCATCCCAAAGTTTATTCTTTTTTTCCGACTCAAATAACTCGTATGCCCGGTTCCTGCGCTGGAAGGTCAACACGCAAATGACATTTCATATGGGATGTCTCGTCTGAATTGTCGTTGCCGTTGGCGCAGGGATATTTCCTTAGAAGGCGGACCCAAATCATCAAGTCATTGTGGAAAAGCAATTTTTCTTGGACGTAACTCCAGGCTGCTTTAAGCAAAACCTGACTTTCTTGAATCAACCGAACACAAAAAAGCAACGCTAACAATTGCTTAGTTCTTGGTGAATTGATGTGATCACCCGTCGATGCGAGGGTAGCAGGCACTACAAATGACAATCACAGTGGACTAAACACCATGTCCTTCAGGAAAGCTTTCCAAGCACTGGCCGCACTTTTGTTCATCGGCGCTTGTACCGAAACAACGTCAATATCTGCAGATAGCGAGCCCGGAACGCTTTCCCAAGTTCCTGACGCCGTAGCCCAGATTGCTGCTCCGGGCCAGGACCTGAACGCAGTGAAAATCATGCCTGAGGACGGTTGCTATTGGTATCGCTATGTTGGGCCAGTTGAAACAACCTACCTACCACTTAGGACTATTGAAGGGCGCCCAATCTGTACGCGCGCCTGACAAGCGCCTGTCAGCTGGTCGCGGTCAGAAGCCGCTCGGGAGGGTAGAGATGAGCCGTGGACCCTGGCCTGACACGATCATAAAGCCCGATGATATGTGGCATCGCCATCCTTACGCAGCCAGAACTTGCGCGACCTCCGATAGATCTTGGATAAGGCGTTCCGTGAATTCGCAGGTATGTGTCGCGACCACCTTCGAACAGATAAAACGCCCTTGATCCCAATGGGTTTGTCGGCCCACCGGGCACACCATCTGCGAATTGCGCATATTCATCAGGGTCGCGCTCAATCATTTCGGCTGTAGGAGTCCAACGCGGCCATTTGGCCTTTCGCTTGATCGTGTAGACTCCGGGCTCGTAAAGATTGCCTCGGGCAATGGCTACGCCGTAACGCATTGCTGTGCCACCGTCTTCGATGAAATACAGATATCGTGCCACCGCGTCGACATGAATGTCACCCGGAGTAAGTGGTCGATTGGTTTGCACACGCTGAGGCAGGAAACGTGGGTGTAAACCCCAGGGATTGGATGTTGCGGGATCAAAATTGGCTGGAGTTACTTGCGCATCCCACTCCGACCATTGCGAGGCCGCCGCCGACGTCACTCCAAAAACCGGCTGAGAGAAAATGGCGAGCGAGGCTGCAACAAAATGTCGTCTGGTCAGCATTGATAGCGCTCCTATTGGCTGGTTGGTGTCTGGAGTTAGTACCCAGGGGATTAGACAATCCGCGACGGGGGAAGATTTGTCCATTCAATTATTCGTTCGATATCGCTTCGACCCACCCGCGAGTTTTCAAGGCTTAAAGTGACCTAGGCAGCTTCGTGTTTAACCTGAAACTTCACCAGGCGTCGGGACGACAATGCCTGCTGTTCATACCCCTAAAAACTTCCCTGTTCCGGCCGTGTCTATGCACCAAGTAAGGCCCAAGCAAATGCTGGACTGGTTTGACAGCGTCAAATTCGCTTCGCGCCAAAACAGCTTGACCTTCCATCGTGGGAAGGCGTTAGCAGAGGTCTCCAATCCAAATTTTGGAGTTGAATGTGAAAGAAAAACAGACTGCAAACGCGCCGCAGGCGTCAGTACCGGTTAGCGGCGGCAAGATAATGAAATGGGGCATGATGGTATGTTGCATTGCCATGATAACGCCGATCGCTCTCTACTTGATCGCCGGCGGGACGGTTGGTGGGCTTTCTGACTCCTTGGGTCTTTTCGCACCGTTGATCCTGTGCCTCGGAGCCCATTTCTTTATGCACAAGGCGATGGAAAAATCCTGTCATTCGAACAAATCTGAATCGGAAAGACCAAAGGCAACAGACGCCGCGGTCGGACCGAACCCAGTACACCGGCAATAATCTTCAATCATGAAGCTTTGGTGCTCAAGGTTGGCCGCCATGTCGCTGGCCGCTCTTTCGCTGGCGGCTTGCGCACCACGCCCTAAACTATGCCCGCTGCAACCGCCGCAGCCTGAATACGCCCTGCCCCAAGGTTGCCGGGTTCAATGGGAGGGCGCGGATGGCGGGGCCTATTTCATCTGCGAAGACGGGCGCGAAGGTTTCGTGAGCTGATCGTGGGGATGTGACATTCCGGCTCGTTGACCCTCCAGCGCTGGAATCTGGCAGAGACGGGTGCAAAACAACCGATGGCAACGCGCAATGGCAAGAACACTCCTAAATTTATGTATTATGATCTTGGGGTTAATCTTTGGCCAGACTTCCGCCGGGACAAGCCTTGCAGCTACATCCCAAGCGTATGAATCAGAGCCCCTGGTCGCACACATAATTACCGCGCAGGACGGGATCGCGCCTGACGTCAAGACGATCACTGCAGGACTGCATCTGAAACTGGGCGAAGATTGGAAAACCTACTGGAAGTCGCCTGGTGAGGTGGGAATTCCGCCCAAGATCACTTGGAACGGCTCGCAAAACGTCAGCGACGTACAGTTTCACTGGCCCGCGCCGATCCGTTTTCGCGCCTTCGGGATCGAGAATTTCGGGTACAAGGACGAAGTGGTCTTTCCGCTGACCGTCACACTCGAGAACCCCGGAGCGCCAGTTGACTTGAAGGCCGCTGTGACAACGCTGATCTGTTCCGATATCTGTGTGCCGGTCGAGTTTTCGCTGGACTTGTCGCTGACTCAGGGAACGGGTCGGGATCAGGACTCGGCCCGGCTTATAAATGCCTTTCTGTCGCGGGTGCCAACCACGGGAAACACAAGCGGAATGAAGTCCGACGCCGCGACCCTGGATACCGAGTCCGAGATGCTGACGCTGAATTTCACCAGCGACCTGCCCTTTGATGCGCCTGATGTCTTTCCCGACATGGGACGTGACACCGCGTTTGGTGCACCCGACATCCGGCTCGCTGGCGACAGGCGTCAGCTATGGGTGCAGTTCCCGGTCCTCGCTCTGGCACAGGACCCCCCCGCCTTGTCCGTCACGGTTACCGACACCAACCGCGTGGCCGAGTTTTCGCCCCGTACCGACGCTCCCCCTACCCCGCCACCATATGAGATCGCGGCCGCCGAAACTTCAGCCAGCGCGCTGGTCTGGATCATTTTGCTGGCGGTGGGCGGCGGGTTGATTCTGAATGTCATGCCCTGCGTACTGCCAGTGCTTTCGATCAAGCTTTCCTCGGCGGTAAAGGCTCGCGACCGCTCTGCGGCTCAGATTCGCGCCGGGTTCCTGGCTTCGGCAGCCGGAATCCTGACATTCATGTGGCTGTTGGCGGCTATCACCATTGCGGCGCGGTCGCTGGGCTATTCCGTCGGCTGGGGCATCCAGTTCCAGAATCCGCTTTTCCTTGCGGTGATGATCGTGGTGCTGGCGGTTTTTGCAACCAGCCTCGCGGGCTTGTTCGAGATCACGCTGCCGCAGTCGCTGAACACCCGGCTTGCCCATGTCGAAAAGGGCCGCGTGTCGCTGGTCGGGGATTTCCTGACCGGAGCCTTCTCAGCAGTTCTGGCGACGCCCTGCTCGGCCCCCTTCCTCGGCACGGCGGTGGCCTTTGCCCTGACCGGCCGACCGGTGGATATCGTGGCGATCTTCACCGCAATGGGGGTCGGGCTGGCCATTCCTTACCTGCTGGTTGCAGTGCACCCGAAACTTACCGCCGCTCTGCCTAAACCGGGGCGTTGGATGGTGGGATTAAAATGGGCCCTGTCGGCGGCACTGCTGACCACGATCGGCTGGTTGGTCTGGGTGATGGTCGGGGTGGCCGGAGACACTGCTGCAACTGCTACCGTGCTGGCTGCAACTGTTCTGGTCCTGTTGATCTGGAAAAGTACGATGATGCCACCCGTTTTGCGCTGGACAGCCCTGTTGCTGACGCTGACCGCAGCGTTTGCCGCACCGGTTGCGATTGCCGGCAAAGACCGGTCCAGGCTGCTTGAACCAGCCGGAGAGATCCCTTGGATTACCTTCAGCCGCCCCGAAATCGCCCGCCTTGTGTCGCGCGGCGAGGTGGTTTTCGTCGATGTCACAGCCGACTGGTGTCTGACCTGCAAGGCCAACAAAGCGCTGGTGCTGGAACGCGGCGAGGTTCTGGCAACACTGCAATCGGACAAAGCAATTCCGATGCAGGCCGACTGGACCCGCCCCGACGATGTGATCGCCCGTTTCCTTGAGGACAATGGACGGTTCGGGATCCCCTTCAACATCGTCTACGGCCCGTCGGCCCCCGAAGGCATCGCCCTGCCAGAGATCTTGACCACGAACGCCATTCTCGACGCGATGGAACAGGCCGCGCCGATTGCGGGCGGAGCCGTGGAAAGCGGATCCTGACCCCGGAGTTCACATATCCCGGACGCGGTTGCTCTGCTGCGCTAAACGCATGGTCTCGTGCTCTTCCATATCCAGTATCGCCTGAAAGAGTTCGCGTGCCTCGGGTATCTCGGCACGCCCGTGCAAATACCGATATAAGTCGATCACCTGATTGTGAAGATCGAAGACCGCTTCGCAGATCTCATCGACGCTCATCTGTGCGAACGGCCTGTCGCAGGCGCGATGTGGGTCGATCGGCTCATTGCCCAAATAGTCATATACCCAGGTGTTGAGCGCTTTGGGATCGGCTCGTTTCACGAAACCATCGACGATTTTCTCCAGAGCAGCCTCATGATCGGCGAGGTAGGTAAGCAACATCCTGGCCAGCTCCTGCTCTGACTGTGTCGAACAGTGGGCCAAACATTCGGCGAGCCAATGATGCATTTCCCGCGTCCAGACAATTAGATCAGAAAACGTTTCAACTTTCATGGTCTCAACCTCCTAAAGATCGGCATGCGATAGCCTAAACCGGAATTTTCCAGATGGCTCACTGGGCATCAGCGCGAAGTCGGCGCCGGCCCGATCCACGCCGGGCTGCGGGAATCAACCCCCCAGTTCCAGCAATGCCCGGTCGATTGCCACCTTGCGCGGATCCCCCTGCGGCAGGTCATCCGCCAGATCCCTTGCCCTGCCATAGGCGTTCCGGGCGCCGTCGGTCTCGCCCAGCACCGAATAGGCGTTGCCCAGCCGCATCCAGCCGTCCAGATCGCCTGGGTTTTCCTGCATCCGGCTCGCAAGCCGTTCGACCATCGAGCGGATGAAGGCCTGCCGGTCTTCGTCTGACATCTCCTCGGCCGCCGCCACCTGATCGGCAGTTGGGCCGGGCATGGAAGGGGCAAAAGCCGCCAGATTCACCGGAGCCCGTCCGATCGACGGGGCGATGCGGTTAAGCTGGGCCACAAAACTCTCCATCCATGGCCGGAACTCCTCTTCGGCGTCCATCCGCGTCTTCAGTAGGTCATAGGCCTTATCAGGCGATCCAGCCTGCTCCAGACCAATGGCTTTGTAGAATGTCGCTGCTGGGTTCGATGGGTCCAGTTCCAAGGCTCGTTCAAACGCCCGATCGGCCTTGGGCGTAACGACACCGTCATCGGCATAGACCAACGCCTCGCCATATTGCGACACCAGCGCTGAATTCGCATTGGGTCGGTCCAGCAACCCCTCGAACGCGTCTGCGGCATCTCCAAAGCGTCCCATACGCATATAGGTCTGAGCCAACAACACCCATCCCTCGGTTGGCCCGCCGGTTTCATCCGCCTCAAGCCGCGACTTCAGGCGCACGGCAAGGTCGGCGATTTCACGGGCTTCGGCCTGCTCCCCCTCGCGTTGGGCAAATGGCTGGCTGGGGATGTAGGGACTACCCAGTTGCCAATAAAGACCGGCTCCGAGCGCTGGAACTACCAGCGCGGCAAGTAAAATCAGCGCACGCCCGGAATGGCCCATTATCGCTTTGTCGTCCGATTGCCGGTCAATCGCCTTCAGGCGACGTTCTATCTCGGCTCTGGCGGCCTTGGCCTCTTCGGCTGAGATAATTCCTCGTTCCAGGTCCTTCTCCACTTCGCCGATCTGGTCGGAAAAGATGGCAGAGGCGCTTTCGCGTCTCGACAAGTCCGAGGTCTTGCGCCCCAGGCCGGAGAGGGCGAGCGTCAGAAACACCGCCACGGCCATGAATGAAAAGATAATCCAGATCATGCGTGCGGCTCCGTGAGTGAATGGTTTTCGGGATTCCGTTCTTCGCTCGCGCCGCGTTCCGTCTCTTGTTTTCGCGACTTCCGATATCGGCGCGCATTTTGGGTCAATACCGCTGCAGTCGCGATACCACCCAGCCCCAGGATGACGATAGGCGCAACCCACAGAATGTAAGTTGATGGCTTCCATGGCGGGTTGAACAGAACATAGTCGCCATAACGCGCAACCAGAAAGTCCATAACCTGCTGGTCCGTGTCGCCTGCCACCAGCCGTTCGCGCACAAGCAGACGAAGGTCGCGCGCCACGCCAGCGTTAGAACTGTCGATGTCTTGGTTCTGGCACACCACGCATCGCACCTGTTTCGAAATCGCCCGGGCCCGCTCTTCCAATACCGGATCTGCAAGTATCTCGTCGGGCTCAACCGCGAATGCCGGCTGCGACACCAGCATCGCCAGAGTGACCGCGGTAATTACAATGCGACGTATCATGACGCCTCTCCTCCGGCCGCCCGCGCCTGATCCAGCGCGGTGCGCATCTTTGAAATTGCCTCGTCGCCCAGCACCGGGCCGACAAAACGGAATACGACCTTGCCCGCGCCATCAATCACAAAGGTCTCCGGCACGCCGGAAATCCCCCATTCGATCCCGGCTCGGCCGTCCAGGTCGGAACCGATGCGCTCATAAGGGTTGCCCAGATCGTCGAGCCATTTCCGCGCGTCCTGCGGCTTGTCTTTGTAGTTAATGCCCATCAGGCGAATGCCCTCATCGCGTACCATACGCGTCAGCACCGCATGTTCGGCCCGGCAGGGCACGCACCAGGACGCAAACACGTTGACCACGATCGGAGCTGACCCGTCATTTTCCACCAGATCGGTACTGGACAGCCCGTGGGTATCCAGCCCTTCGACCGGCGGCAAGTCGAACTCAGGCACCGGCTGCGAGATCAAAACAGACGGGATTTCGTTTGGATCGCGATCGGGATTCAGTCCCCATAGCAGGAAGGCACCCAGGATGCCGGCAATCGTAATTGGGAACAGTGCAAATAGACGTTTCATTGCCCTACTCCGCCGCCACCGCAACGGAGCTCTGCCCAGTCCGTTTTCGTGGTGCACCGACGCGTAGACGCCGATCGGAGAGTGACAAGACACCACCAAATGCTAACAATCCTGAACCTATCCAGATCCAGACCACCAATGGCTCATACAAGATACGCAGGGTCCATTTGCTCTGTTCTGATTCCGCCGCCGGTTCCGATATTGAGGCGTAAAGGTCCCCTGCCAACGTCGTTCGAATTGCTGACTCGGTCGTACTGGTACCCGCCACGAGATAGGCCCTGCGCTCGGGTTGAAGCGTGGTGACATAAGCGCCATCGCGAAATACCGTCAGTGTGGCCGCGCGAGACAGATAGTTCGGACCGCGAAGCTGTTCCACACCGTCAAAACGCACGTCGAACCCTGCTATCTCAATCTGTGTTCCGGGCTCGGCAAAAGTCACGACCTCGGATTTCCAAGCGCTGGACCCGATAAAGCCGATCATACAGACAGCCAACCCCGCATGGGCCACGACCATGCCGTAATGAGAACGCGGTAGGCTGCGGGCCCGACGCAGGGACTCGGCCAACGGTGCCTCACCCAGCTTAATTCGGCTGGCCCACTCTGTCAGCACAGCGCCCAGCAACCAAACCGCAAGGCCGATCGACACTACCGCCAAGGCTGGGCCGCCGGTATCCAGATACCACACAAGCAACGCTACGAGCAGGCTAACCCCGGCCACCCATTTGAGCCGGGACAGAACACCGCGCAAATCCGCCCGCTTCCATGACAACAGCGGCCCAATCCCCATTACAACGACTAGAACCAGCATGATCGGCACGAAACTGGCGTTGTAATAAGGTGGTCCAACCGAAATCTTTTCACCTGTCACAGCCTCAAGCAAAAGCGGATAAAGCGTACCGAATAGAACCGTCGCCGTTGCGGTGGCCAGCAGCAGGTTGTTAATAAGCAAACCGGCCTCGCGGCTGATCGGGGCAAAAAGACCGCCGCCCTCCATCTCCGGTGCGCGTATGGCAAACAGCGTCAATGAACCACCGATCGCGACAGCCAACAGCGCCAAGATGTAAATGCCGCGTTCGGGATCGACCGAAAACGCATGGACCGATGTAAGCAAGCCTGAGCGGACAATGAATGTCCCCAACAAGGACAACGAGAAGGTCAAAACGGCCAGTAGGATCGTCCAACTTTTGAAGCTGCCGCGCTTTTCGGTCACAATGGCCGAATGGAACAGCGCTGTGCCAGCAAGCCAGGGCATAAACGAGACATTCTCGACCGGATCCCAGAACCACCAGCCGCCCCAACCCAGTTCGTAATAGGCCCACCAGCTGCCCAGAACGATACCAAGTGTCAGAAACACCCAGGCCGCCAATGTCCAGGGTCGGACCCACCGCGCCCATGCCGGATCGACCCGCCCCTCAATCAGGGCAGCCACGGCGAAAGAAAATACGATAGAGAAGCCGACGTAACCCAGGTATAGGAACGGCGGGTGCATAGCCAGGCCGACATCCTGCAACAGCGGATTTAAATCCTGACCATCCAGCGGTGCCGGAAACACCCGGTCAAACGGGTTCGAGGTGAACAGCATGAATGACAGGAACCCCGCGCTGATCCAGGCCTGCACTGCCAGAGTGCGCGCCTTGAGTTTCAGTGGGATGTTCCGAGCCAACAGAGACACACCCAGCCCGAAAATCACCAATATCAGAATCCACAACAGCAGCGACCCTTCGTGGCTACCCCAGGTCGCAGCCACCTTGAAAAGCATCGGTTTCAGCGAATGAGAATTGCTGGCCACATTTAGCACAGTGAAATCGCTGACCACGAAGGACCACATCAGAGCGGCGAAGGCGATAGCAACCAGCGCTGTCAGTAGGACCGAGGTCGCAGATGCCGATCGCATCCACATGACATTGTTCCGTGCTGCTCCAATCAAGGGAAATACGCTTTGCACCAAGGACACGGCCAGGGCAAGCGCCAGGGCGAACTGCCCGATTTCCGGTATCATTCCAATCCCTCCGGATTTCCGGTTTTGCGGCCTTGTCCGACAATCCAGCGCTGGAGGGTCAAGCGCATTATTGCCGCACCCCCTTCGGCTGATGCATGCTTGACGAGCGCAAATCTGGCCGGCGGCCTTGACCTTCCAGCGCTGGAGACCCCCACCATTTCGACTTCACCGATGGACGTACCGAACACTTTGTTTTCAGGGCAGGGACTCAGGAAACAAACGAACACGAGGGCATCATGACACGGAGCAACAGCAAGATTACGTGCGTCTGGCAACGCCTCCAGGCTGTAATACTGGCTGGGGGGCTGAGCCTTGGGTCAACTGCCATGGCCCAACCGGAAACCCGTCCGGCTGACAACGTGGCGATGAACCCGCAAGCCTCCAGCAACATGTCAGGTATGGGAAGCATGTCCAGGATGATGCGCCCCGACGCGGTGCCGCCAACGGGTGTCGTTGGCGGTATGCATCCACCCGAGGGTGTTTTGATGCCTGTGTTCTCTTACATGAACATGGAGATGGACGGGAATCGTACCGGAACGCAGTCGCTGTCTACCTCGAACGTTCTGTCGCAGTATCCGATCGCGCCGCTCAGCATGAGCATGAACATGGCGATGGTCGGCCTGATGTACGGTGTGACCGACGAGATCTCGGTGATGGCGATGCTGCCCTATACCCGCAAGACGATGAAGCACCAGACCCGCATGGGCCAGACCTTTAAGACCAGGGCACAGGGGTTTGGCGATCTGAAGATCATCGGCGGATATGATATCTACAAATCCGACGGGCAGGTGCTGGAACTATCTCTTGGCCTCAGTCTGCCGACTGGCTCGATAGACGAGACCGACACCACGCCAGCTGGGCCGGACCAGCTGCTGCCCTACCCCATGCAACTGGGTTCAGGCACCTACGACCTGCTGCCGGGCGTCACCTATACGGGCCAGAACGCGGATTGGTCTTGGGGCGCCCAGCTGGCCGCCGTGATCCGGATGGGTGAGAATGATGCCGGTTACACCTTGGGTGACGTCTATTCAGCAACAGTTTGGGGTGCACGGCGCTGGAATGACCAGTTCAGCTCCTCGTTGCGGGTGGTCGGCGACATCGTGGAAAACATTGACGGGTCGGATGCGCGCCTGAACCCAGGCATGGTGCCCACCGCTGATCCGACCCTGCGCGGCGGCCAGTTTCTGAGTATCGGAATCGGAGTGAATTACCTTGTGCCGGGGTCGGGCGTTTTGGCGGGCACGCGCCTGGGTATCGAGGGCGTGATCCCTGTGTATCAAGATCTGGATGGGCCCCAGCTTGAACGCGATTACGCAGTCTCCTTCGCGATACGCAGGGCGTTCTGACCCTTCAGCCCCAAACCGACTGTAAACGGACAATCAGCGCCGCCGCGGTGGTCAGAACGACCACTGACACCGCCATCAGTA
Source organism: Ruegeria sp. AB6 (assembly GCF_056542685.1). NCBI lineage: Bacteria > Pseudomonadati > Pseudomonadota > Alphaproteobacteria > Rhodobacterales > Roseobacteraceae > Ruegeria > Ruegeria sp. AB6. The sequence goes on from NZ_JBQGAD010000013.1 coordinate 60,993, forward strand.
GCAGGGCCAATGTCACAGGTCCGCCGCGCCCAGGTACGCGACGTGCCAGTTGGGCTGCAAATCCAGTACCGTGGGCGATCTGGCTCTGAACGACGGATAGGTATAGCGGCAGCGCTCCGACCAGCGTGGCGTACAGGTAAACGCCTGAGATGTTCTCGAAGTAGGCGGAGCGTACCAGCGTCGGACCGACTACCCGCAACGCCACTACGGGATCACCGCCGAAAGACCCGAACCAGTCTGCCGAAAGCGCGTAGATCAGCGCGTGCAGCGCGATGAACAGGACGGCCCGTAGCAGCAGGTCAATTAGCAGATACCGGGCCGGGATGGCCCCCCTGCCCCGCGCCCTTACCCCAACGGCGAAAAGAAAAAAGCTGAGATAATTTAAAAGGAAAACGACCGGCAACCCATTCGTCACCACCTGACGCAAAAACCGAACAAACGCGGGACCACTGTTCAGGAGGTGCGTCGCAAAGCCCGGCGTGCGCAAAACGAAGATGGCCAACAGCGGAAACAACGCAAGGCAACTGACGATCAGCGTGTTTCTGGCAAACTTCCAGAAAGGCAATTCAGTGGCAAAATATCTGTTCATTTCATTTAGTTTGCCAACGGTTCCAGCGCAATGTCGATGCCAATTGGTTTACAGACCTGCGACAGAACCTCCGATTTTATTATTCCGCAAGCCCTCTACCTACTTTACGCGCAAAATCTGTTACTTTTGCTCGTTACTTTTGTTGCGCTATCAGTTTCAAGTTACACTCGATAAGTACCCCTTATCAAGTATAATTGATTTTGCGGGAAAATGGGCGCAGAGTGGGCCGTATGAGCACCCCTGAGCCCTATCTCCCCGCCCCCTCCCCTGCCCTGTCGCAGTCTGACCAGGACGCCCTGACCGATCTCTATGTCCGCGGCACACCCGCCAACACGCTCAGGGCCTATGAGCGCGATTTGCTCTATGTAACGGCCTGGAAGGCAGCACGGTTCGGAGTGCCGTTGGACTGGCCCGAGAGCGAGGCCACAGCGCTGGCCTTCATTCTCGATCACGCCCGCGATCTGGGAGATGCCGCGCCCGAGGATGTCGCGCGTCAGAGTGCCGAGATGTTGATCGCGCAAGGGCTACGCAAGTCCCTCGCCTGCCCGGCCCCTTCTACGCTGGACCGGCGCATCGCCTCCTGGCTGGCCTTTCATCGAATGAAGAACCTGACCAGCCCTTTTGATGCGCCGCAGGTGAAGCAGGCCCGTGCCAAGGCGCGCCGCGCCGCCGCCCGGCCCCCTGCCCCAAAATCGCAGCAACCGATTACCCGCGATGTGCTCGAGCAGTTGCTGTCCACTTGTCGGGGGTCCCGGCGGGATTGCCGCGACCGCGCCATCTTGATGCTGGGTTGGGCTTCGGGTGGTAGACGGCGCTCGGAGATCACCGGGTTGATGTTTGAAGACGTCTCGCTGAAGGAGTTCGACGAGAAAAGCCTGGTTTGGATTTCACTGCTGGAGACCAAGACGACAACCAAAGGTGAAACGCCGCGGCTGGTGTTGAAAGGCCGCGCAGCCCAAGCGCTGGCCCATTGGATCGAGGTGGGTGAGATTCAGGACGGCCCCTTGTTCCGGCCTGTTTCAAAAGCCGATCGGGTGTTAACCCGCCGCCTCAGCCCGGATGCCATCGCGCAGATCGTCAAGCGTCGGGCGAAACTGGCGGGCCTGCCGGACGGGTTCGCTTCCCCCCATGGGCTGCGCTCGGGCTTCCTGACCCAGGCCGCGCTGGACGGCGCCCCGATCCAGGCCGCGATGCGCCTCTCCCTGCATCGCTCCATGGCCCAGGCGCAGAAATACTACGACGATGTGGACATCGCGGATAACCCGGCGACTGATCTACTGGGGTGAGTAGTTACTGACTATTTAATAATCCCCGCTTGAGGGAAACTCCGGCTGCTGTGCCTATGTCTTGTTTCCTGTCGCATCTGTTAACGTGGCCAGCGCGGAAACATGTCGCGGCAGATCGCAACGGGAATGCAGGATATCAACAATGATCACCGCGTCCGGCTGATCCAGATAAACCAGGAAATGCTCTCCTGCGCGCACATATCTGAGATCCGCCGCCTCTTCGACCAATATAGAACAACTTCGGCTGGCCACCCTGCCCTCTGTGATGGCCTGACAGCGCGCTATTAGTTCTTGTTCATAAAGATCGGCTTGATGCGATCCAAACTTGTCGATGGTCCATCGGGCAATTTCCACCAGGCTGGATTCAGCGCGGCGTGTCAGTCGAAAGGGTCTGGTCACGCCTTGGCTCGTGCCCTTGCAAAGGCACGACGGATCGCATCCGAACCCCTGCCTTCTGCCAAATCTCCGGCCTGAGCCTGCGCTACACCCTCCTGCAAGCCTTGTTTGAGAGACTCCAGCCCCGCTTCTTCCCGCTCCAAAAGCCGAAGGCCGGCGCGCAACGCTTCACTGGCGTTCTGATATCGACCGGACGCAACCAGATTCTGCACCAGTTGATCCTGCGATTCTGTAAGTACAACATTGCGGGTTACCATGGCGTAAGCCTCCTTTTTGGCAATATATGCCAACGAGACCGTCTGTTCAACGATTGAGGAGCCCAAAATCACTAATTCGAGCAAGCTGGTTTTATGGACGCTAATGGGACGTGAACACACGGATCATGTCTGTGATCCCATATGAATCCAATGACGGTAGAGACTTGCGTCAAAAGCCGCGCCGCGCAAGCACAGCTGCACTGGATCGAGGACAGTTCCGTGTTCCGTCGCAACTTACAGGCGCACAATTCCCGAAACCCCGCCCTCACGGTATGCCATTTCTTGGGCAATTGGCGAGCGGCTGACTCTAGCCGGAATGTTCGCGTGTTTTCCTCTGCGCACGGGCTGAGCTCGGTGTATCTGACCCAGATCGCCATGCCATTCTCACCGCATCGTACTCCCGTACTGGCGCAGAAGTATTGTTACGAAGTTGGTATCGCAGAAAACTCGATAACGAAATTGTTGGTGAGAGAATTTGACCAATCAGCTCAACTAGCTCCCTGCCCTTCCCAATTGCGCAATTTGCGCCAAAAGCCGTTCGGCCTTCACTCCAACTCCATGCTAGAGGCGTTCTACTCAAAGCGGAGCATAGGGAGGAGTTTTACAGGAATGCCTTCGCATGCCTACGTTAGAACTTCATCGACTGAAAGAACCCATGATCCCGCTCAACCGAGTTTACAACTGTAAACCACCCTGCTCTGATGCAAAGCGTATGTAGTCCTCCGCGTTGGAAAACCTACAATATAGGCGAAAATCCTTGACTTAGTGCTATGAATCACGGCTGTTTATCTCAAGTGGCGCAAAAATGACCACATTCTTTAATTTGAGGCAACTACATGATTCCCGTGACACCACTTGCGGCAGAAAGACCATCGGCACTCGCCACGGAAATATCTGAGAGATTAAACTCGGCTATCCGGGAACATCTACTTGCTGCATTTGCCCCCGACAACACCAAATCACTGCGAAATTTTGCAGCGCCAGAAGCTGCTGAACTCTTAGGAGTCTCAGGTCAATTCATGCGCAAAGTCCACGCAGAGGGAACGATTCCTGAACCGAATGACGTACGCAGCGGTAGGCGTTACTATACTGCCCAAGAACTTTGGGAGGCTCGCGAAACGCTTGAGAAAACCTCACGCAAAAAAGGGCGCTATGTCCCTCGCCGGACTGAAGGAGAAAAGCTCCAAGTCTGGCAGTTGATGAACTTCAAAGGCGGCAGCAGTAAGAGCACCACAACAATTCACTTGGCTCACTATTTTGCGCTTCGCGGTTACCGTGTGCTGGCTGTTGATCTGGATCCTCAAGGCTCTCTTACATCCATGTGCGGCATAAGCCCCGAAATAGAGTTTGACGGGCTGACGATTTACGATGCTATTCGATATGAAGATCCGGTAGATATGGCGGACGTCGTGCTTCCGACGTACTTCCCCGGTCTCTCTGTGGCTCCGTCACGGCTTGTTCTTTCCGAATTTGAGACAGAATCTGCCGTTCACTCCAACCCAGACCATCCGTTCTTTACAAGAATACGGAATGCCCTGGCCCAGGTGGAAGGAGATTTTGACCTTGTTCTGATTGATAGCCCACCTCAGCTAGGATTCTTGACAATTGCTGGGATGGCGGCCGCCAGTTCATTGCTTGTGCCACTTACACCTTCGATGCTGGACGTGTCTTCGACGGCTCAATTTCTCGAACTCGCTGGTGCTTACATGGCAGTCATTGAAGATGCCGGCGCTACGCTCGAATACGACAACTTCAAATTCCTGATAACGCGTGACGAGCCAACAGACGTACCGTCTCAACAACTGGCTTCGTTCATGCGGGCACTGTTTCAGGATCGCGTTATGTCAGCCACAGCCCTCAAAAGCACCGCGGTCAGTGACGCCACAATGCTCAAACAATCAATTTACGAAGTCGTGCGGTCAGAAATGACACGCGCAACTTATGATCGGGCAAAGAACTCAATGGATGCGATCGGCTCTGAGGTAGAGCAAATGATCCATCAAGCATGGGGACGCAGCTAATGGCTAGAAAGTCGCTTCAGGAGATGTCGGGGATCGCAAACACCATCGCGCGCTCTGGCCCCAAGGCCATCGATAAAACTCCAAAACCCAATGCCCCTGCTCTTGGTGCGCTTCAGGGCTCTCTTGCCGCAATCAGGGAAATTGACCCTGCTCTGATCGACGACTGGGGGCCTGCCGATAGGCTCGGTGAGTTTACAGCTGTAAACATTGACGAAGAAGACGATAGTTTTGAAAGCTTGATGTCGAGTATACAAGACGGTGGCCAACAAGTTCCCATTCTTGTCAGAAGATCGAAATCCGACGGTCGATACGAGGCAATTTATGGACGGAGGAGGCTCAAAGCCTGTCGTGAACTTGGTATTAAAGTCCGCGCCAATGTTCAGGATATCGACGATGCTTCAGCGCTTCTCGCCAAAGGGCTTGAGAATGCTGCGAGGCGCAATCTTTCCTTCTACGAGAAAGCACGTTTCGCCGAGGCGATCCTGACTTCCGGGCATGACACGGCAACGGTGCGGCAAGTATTGAACGTTTCGAAATCAGGGCTGTCTCACCTGACAAAAATTACGCAACATGTTCCTGCAAAGATTGGTGACATGATCGGCGCAGCCCCAAAATCAGGCCGCCCAAAATGGACCGTGCTTGCAGAGCACTTCGTTGCAGGCAAGCTAGCGGAAGATGAAGCTGCAAATCTTCTTGCAACCATTGAGCCATCGATGTCGTCAGATGATCGGCTGGAAATGCTCCTAAAAGCAGCTGCCAAACGCGGTGCAAGACAAAGAGAAGGTGCAGCCGAACTCAACCCAATCGAAGGCGTTACAATCAAATCTACCAACGGATCACTAACTGTTTCGGTCAAAAGGACCGGAGCTAACGCTGGCTTCGCTAGCTGGTTGGACGAAAACATGGCTGAAATCATTAAGCGCTCACACGCTGAGTTTACAGCTGTAAACGCCAAGAAAAAGAACTGAGGACGAGCAGAAAGGAGGAAGGCAAACAAACAAAACCCCCGAAACCGGAGCTTCGAGGGCTGCTGCGCAAAGCGCAATTCTTAGATTAGACACCTAGAATCTAGCAGCACCCGAATCGCCACACAAGAAAAAACGCTCTTGAGCGAACGGGTAATTTTTGTCTGCCGATAGATAATCATGAAAACACTAACAGCATTGGCTCCAATTGGAGCGACCTTGTCGGGAACGGCAGGGCAGGGGAACAGTACGCCCAAAAAATGGATACTTCTTCGCGCCGTTGAAGAGGCCAGAGAACCTCTTGGGTTAAAATCCACAACTCTCAATGTCCTGAGAGCGATGGTTTCCTTTATGGGCGGTGATCAGATTGCTGCGGACCAGGATGATCATCACATCTGTTTCGCGTCCAACGCGGCGATAGCCAAACGAACTCATGTCAGCGTGCAGACAGTTGAGCGTCATATCTCGACGCTGGTGGACCTTGGACTTATCCGCCGCGTCATGAGCGCAAACGGTAAGCGATGGGCGCGCCGGGATCGCCAGGGCAGGGTGGTCACCGCAACTGGGCTCTCCTTGATGCCTTTGTCTGAACGGCACGCTGAGTTCATTCAGGAAGCCCAGAGGCATGCTGATCGCGTTCTCGAGTTCACTGTACTCCGTGACAAAGTTTCCGCCGCTCTGGCGCGCCTTAAGGAACTCGTAGCAAATGACACCGCGATCTCTGATTTGGTGACCACCGTACGCAATGCTCTGCGTCGCAAACCAGATGCGAATGTACTCAGCGAGCTGTTGGCAGAAATCTCTGTGGAAATCTCCGAGATAACACAGACTGATACAGAAAATTTGAGGGCCAGTGACAGTGAAATTGAGGGGCACAAAGAGGACTCTTTGAATCCGGAAGTTAAGAAAGAAAAGCTTTCTCAGATTCAGGTTTCTCCAGACCAAATGGAGCGCAGTTTTCCACGGCTATGCTCAGAACTACGCTTTGCAAAAGATCAGCACCACTGTGATCGGCTTATGGATGATATCGCCGAGTATCTACGGCTTGGCCAAACCTGGTATGCAATGAAATCAACTTTTGGCCCAGCTATTCGCTTCATTGTTCTCGGATACATCTTTCAACGTGCTGAGAACATACAATCTCCAGGGGCTTACCTGATTTCGTTGCTGGCCAAGATCGAAAAGGGCGAATTGTCTCCAAAGGCAATGCTCTCGCGGACATCCAATGCTACGTAAATTTGGGGAAACAGGATGAAATTTACCGTTTTCAGATTACACCTCCAAGTGATGACTGGATCGAAGGGTCTGAAAAAGGTGAGCTATAGGATTGACCTCTATAAATCACGCAACCATAAATAGTGAGTTATAGAAAGGAAGCTTATACCTCACGATGTGGAACTGGCAGAACCCTGACTGGCCTACCTTTCGTTACGACGCCGCAAGACTCGAACCATACGAGCAACAGTTCCTGTTGTCCTCAGGGGAAGTTCTTGGAGCGGTTCATCATGTGAACACATCGGATCGAGATCAATTGCGTATCGACCTGCTAAGCGAAGAAGCAATGAAGACCAGCGCGATCGAAGGTGAGATGCTGGATCGTCTCAGCGTGCAATCTTCCTTGCGCCGACATCTTGGACTGGCTCCCGACAGCTATCCATCCAAACCGCGCGAGCAGGGCGTTTCTGAAATGATGGTGGATGTTTATTCCAACTATTCGGAACCACTGTCACACGACACCCTGTTTCGGTGGCATGACATGCTTCTGTCCCATGACAGGCATCTGGAAACGATTGGATCATACCGGAGCCATGAGGATGCGATGCAAATCGTCTCAGGCAGGCTCGACCGCCCAACGGTGCATTTCGAAGCTCCACCTTCACATCAGGTTCCGGCTGAAATGGACCAGTTCGTAGCCTGGTTCAACCGGACCGCACCGGATGGTCCCGAACCATTGCGCGCACTGATCCGGGCCGGTTTGAGCCATCTGTATTTCGAGAGCATTCATCCCTTTGAGGACGGCAATGGCCGGTTGGGTAGGGCGCTGGCTGAAAAGTCCTTGGCCCAGAATATCGGTCAGCCAAGTCTGATTGCCCTTGCTTTCACGATCGAGCGAGAGCGGAAGGCTTACTACGACCAACTCGAACGCCATCAAAAGACGCTGGAAGTCACACCGTGGCTCGTCTGGTTTGCCGAAACTGTCCTTACAGCACAGCAGGTGACGCTTGAGCGGGTTGGTTTCTTTATTTCCAAGACGCACTTCTATGATCGGTACCGTGATCAGTTCAACACTCGCCAAAGCAAGGTAATCGCCCGTTTGTTCAAGGCTGGGCCGGATGGGTTCACAGGGGGATTGAGCGCTGAGAACTATATCTCGATCACGGGAACATCGCGCGCCACAGCAACGCGGGATCTCCAGAACCTGGTAGAGAAGGGCGCTTTGATCCGAACGGGTGAACTCCGGTACACGCGATATTGGTTAAAGCTAGATCGGGACGGGTAGGGGGCTGAAGTACGGCACGAAGCGCGGGAAGTGGAAGTTCGCTGCAGTCGCTACGCATGCTCGCAGGAAATGCGGAAGCTGACGTTTAGATAGCTTCCCAAGCGAGCATCTTTCTGTCCCGCCGCAAGGCGGCTCCGAGTTCGTACTTCATATGAATGGTCCATGCCGAAACTGGCGCAATGGGCGGGAAACGAACCTTCGTCGTGTCAATCCCGAACTCCGCTATGCGGCCTAAGCCGAGCTAGAGCTTGTCCACGCCGGTCATATTGATTGAATTCCGAAAGTGTGGAAACGTTCATATGGTAGACGCGTTAACGGCGATATTTCACATGAAGCGTATCCTGTTCTCAGTTGTGTTTTGTTTTCTGCCTGCGATGGTGCTGGCGGACAAAGTTGCCTTGGTAATTGGCAATGCGAACTACCAACATGTCAGCAATCTCAAAAACCCGTCGAATGATGCGATCGACATTGCAGAGGCATTGCGCAGGATCGGGTTTGAGGTCACAACAGGTCTTGATCTGGATTACCGCGACATGCGCCTTGCCATACGTGACTTTGGAGAAAAGGCAAAAAACGCCGAGTCGGTCATCGTATACTTCGCCGGCCACGGCATCGAGTTGGACAACACGAACTTCCTGATCCCTGTCAGTGCGGAACTGCGGAGCGACCGTGACATCGAACTCGAGGCAATCCGCCTCAACACATTGATTAGCTCCATCGCGGGCGCACCCGGCTTGAAGATCGTGTTGGTTGACGCCTGCCGCAACAATCCATTCCTCGCGACTATGGAGCGCACAAACAGCACCCGCTCAATTGGACGCGGACTTGCACGTATCGATCCGGGAGGTGTGTTGGTTGGATATGCTGCAAGGAGCGGAACGCTGGCGCTTGACGGCGATGGCCGCAACAGCCCCTATGCTCAGGCTCTGCTCAACCACATCGAGGAACCCGGACTTGAGATTGGCAAGTTGTTTCGGCGAGTCCGCGACAGGGTTTACACTCTGACAGAAGGCTATCAGGAGCCATTTACTTATGGCTCGCTTCCCGCCAGAGACATTTTTCTTGTTCCAGATGCGGCTGCAGGCTCGACGCCAGAGGAAGAAATTGAGCGTGTCGAAGACCAGATTTATGCGGACTTTGAACTTGCGCGTTCGCTCGGAAGGCTTGATGCGATCGAGATGTTTCTGGAGCGATACGAAGGCGAAAGGGATCATTTTGCAGTCGCGCTCGCCCTTTCGTTGCGGGACGACTTGCTTGCTGAGCACCAGAAGGACGAAGTGCCGGGCAACAGTAGTACTGCGCGAGACAAAGTAGCAGCTCTTGTGCCGACATCGCCTCAAAGCGCGAAGGATGATACAGAGACGCGCAGCCTGATCCGTGATATACAAACTGAGCTAAATCGCGTTGGCTGCAGCGCTGGCACAGCGGACGGTGTTGCGGGCCCACGCACGAGATCTGCTTTCTCTCGGTATATCAGCGCTAGAGAGAATCTTGGACTGACGCCTGAGAGCCTCGAGACCAGTGAAACTCTTGCCGCACTTCGAGGAGAGCAAGGAAGAGTCTGTAATCAGTTGGTCGCGCCGTCTTTCGCGACTTTTGATGGTGACTACATTGTCTTAATCAGACGCAGATGGGACGATGATTATTGGCAAACAACCAGTCGGCCCGACAAGGCCTATTTCCCCGGAAAAATCGAGCCACTTGCAGCCTTGCGCATCAATCGCAATGGAGACAAGCTGACCTTGCTATCTGCCCAAGGCTTTGCGGCCGAAGGGCCTTGGTTTAGGGACTTCACTGGCAAATTCGATGACTCCGGTCAGTTGAAATTGCGCTTCACATTGAGTTCGCATTTCGGGCAGGCGACACCCTATAAGGTCAATATAAGCGTCAAACTGCCCGAAGGACTTTCGCCAGGAAGAAGGCTTGTCTACGAGCCGCGCAGGATTGACGGGCAGTTTTTTCTGAATTTTCTAATACGCCGTGTCAGTTGAAACTTTAAAGCGATGTCCTTGCCTGCTCCGCAAGAAGACCGTCGCTCTGGGCTCCTCGTCGCTGTTCGCCGCAGATTTCGCCAAGGTCTTGTTTGGGCCGTCCGCGAAGACGGCCCAAGTTGTTAGATTTCAATGGCCTCTGCGATCGCAAGCGCATCTTCCAGCTCAACACCGAGATACCGGACGGTGCTGTCCATCTTGGTGTGCCCAAGTAGCAGCTGGACCGCCCGCAGGTTGCCGGTCTTCTTGTAGATCTGTGTGACTTTTGTCCTCCGCATCGAATGCGTTCCGTATGCACTGGCCTCCAGACCGATCGACGTGACCCAATCCCGGACGATCCGGGCGTACTGGCGTGTCGAGATGTGCAAGCGTTCATGGAAACGACCCGGCCATAGGTACTCCGAGCCGACCATGAGCTCATCTTCCATCCACTTTTCAACCGAGGCGCGTGTGCCTTCGGAGATTTCAAAACGAACCGGCTTCTGCGTTTTGCTTTGCAACACCGAAGCTCGTTCCTTGATCTGGCCGGACGCCATCACGTCGACGACTTTCATCTTCACGAGATCGCAGCCACGCAGTTTGCTGTCGATTGCCATATTGAACAGCGCCAGGTCCCGATGGTTCTCGGCGAGTTCAAGTCGAACACGGATTGCCCAGACGTGTTTTGGTTTCAGTGGCCGTTTTTGCCCAACGATGCGCCCTTTGTTCCAAGCCGGGCGAAGCGCACGAATGGCCGGTAAGTTTGGTGTTTCCATGACTGATCCTCCGATCCGCCATGCCCTCCCACAACGACAACCTGACGTTGACGATGCCTCCATATCACGGGATGCTGCGTCGCATCCGAGGTCGGGGCTGAGCCCAAATTGACCAATTCTGTCGTCAGGATCAATTGGCGCATACTGTCAAGAAGCTGCCACTCAAATTCGCGGATCAACGCAAAGCGAGTGAGAGTTTGCGGTCCGCACGTTCCACCAAATGCTTCAATCGGTGGCAGTTAACTTCGGGTCAGACGAAGATCGCTTCAGACGCCATATGTGCAAGATCGAACCCAGATGAATGCTGCACCAATGCGCGAATTGCGAGATTTTCCAGGCTCTGATGCTCAGGAAACGGGAGTGTGAATCCTACGGGGCAAAAGAATCCTTGACCAATTCCAACATCAGCTCTAGTAAAACTGAAATGACGTTTTGCTAGATGAAACGATTGCGAATGATTATGTGGAGCCGCGCATGTCGCGAAGCCACAAACCAACCAACAGTTCGGGAGGAGCCTGACATGATGAAAGATAACCAAAAACTGAAGCTCACCACGGCGCTAGTGGCAGGTGGCCTGGCCATTGCTTCGCCTGCCTTTGCCGAGGGAGAGGTCGTGTTTGCGTCCTGGGGAGGCTCGTTTCAGGATGCCTTGCGCTCAGCCATGCTGGAACCTGCCGCTGGTGCGCTGAATATCACTGTCAAGGAAGATACGACAAACGGCATTCAGGACGTGCGCGCGCAGATCACGGCGGGTGCCGTTGCATGGGACGTTACAGAACAGGATTTGCCTTCGTGTGAAACCCTGAGCCGGGAAGGCAGCCTTGAGCCGATCGACTATTCGATTGTTGACACCACAGGCATTCCGAAAGAGCTGATCCATGACAATTACATCGGCTTCATCAACTTCACCAAGGTGATTGCCTATCGCAAGGATGCATTTGGCGACAATGGCCCGTCCAATTGGGCAGAGTTCTGGGATCTGGAAAACTTCCCCGGCAAGCGCGGTATGCACGGCAAGGTGAACTATAACCTCGAAGCCGCGCTCATGGCGGATGGTGTGCCGATGGCCGAGATCTATGACACGTTGGCCACGAATGAGGGCAAGGCGCGCGCATGGGACAAGCTGGGTGAGATTGCCCCCGAAGTTACCGTTTGGTATCGCGGCGGGTCGCAATCGGCGCAGTTGCTGCGTGACGGCGAAGTGGACGTGATCCATATGGGCCATAACCGCGTAGAAAGCGTGATCGCGTCGGGCATTGATGTGGCCTATGCCTTTGATGGCGGCACGATGGACGTGGACTGCTTGTTGGTTCCCAAGGGGGCTCCGAATAAAGACAACGCGATGCGCCTTATCAACGAATTGCTGAGCGCCGAAGCACAGGCGAGGCTGGCGGTGACCATGCCGTTGGGTCCGGTGAATTCGGGTGCCTTCGGCACCGGGATAATCTCGGATGAGATGGCAGTGAAGGTCAACACACATCCCGACAACTATGGCAAGCAGCTTCTGGTCGATCCGAACTTTTACATCGGCCAGCTGGGCGAGTTGACCGAAGAGTTTGACACGCTGATCCAACAGTAAAAAATATCTGGGCGCGGCACATCTTGTGCTGCGCCCATTTTTGTCAGGTTAGGAGCCCCCATGTCACCTGCAGCCCACTCCCTTCCCATCGATATATCCAACCTGTGCAAGGCCTACGGATCGGTCAAAGCGCTGAATGACGTGTCTTTGAACATCGCCGCGGGCGAGTTCCTGACATTGCTGGGGCCATCAGGCTCCGGCAAGACGACGCTTTTGATGGCGCTGGCCGGATTTGTGCGTCCTGATGGCGGGTCGATCCGGTTTGGCGAACAGGAAATGATTGCAACGCCGCCCCACAAGCGCGGCCTTGGCATGGTGTTCCAAAGCTATGCGTTGTTTCCGTTCATGACGGTCGCAGAAAACGTGGCTTATCCGTTGAAAATTCGCGGGGTGTCCAAAAGCGATCAGAAGGCCCGCGCCGAGCGCGCGCTGGAGACCGTGCAGCTGGGCGGTTATGGCGACCGGCGCATCACGCAATTATCCGGGGGACAAAGACAGCGCGTGGCCCTTGCCCGCGCCATGGTTTTTGAGCCGCAGATCATTCTGATGGATGAGCCGTTGTCAGCGCTCGACAAGAAGTTGCGCGAACATATGCAAATCGAATTGAAGGCGCTGCATGAAAAGCTGGATGCAACTGTCGTTTACGTGACCCATGACCAGCGCGAAGCCCTGACGATGTCGGACCGGATTGCAGTGGTCAATCATGGGCGGATCGAACAGATCGCGACGCCTGAGCGGCTCTATCGCCAGCCGCATAGTTTCTTTGTGGCGGATTTTATCGGGGAATCCATTTCCCTGCCGGTTAGTGTAGCGAATGACACGGCGCAGCTTGGCGAGCGCGTTCTGAAATCCAATACGCCTATTGCGCTGGGCAGCGGAGGCCATCGTCTGATCATCCGGCCCGAGTTGCTGGAAGTCACAGCAGGCGCGGTGCCAGACGCCGCCAATGACCTGTCCGGCCAAGTGCATGACATCATTTATCAGGGCGACAGCGTTCTAGTGATCGTTCAGCACGACAGCGCTGGTCAGATCAATGTGCGTGTGCCTGCCAATCGCGCGGGCCAAACCGGGTTGCCGTCGAAGGGAGAGCAAATCGGCCTTGCCCTGCATCCCGAAGATACGATCATCGTACCGGAACATGTGGCATGAGTATCGCCGAGACGTATGAAGGTGCTGGGACTCTTCAGAATGCCAGCACGCTCAAATCCGAAGAACGCCGCGAAAAACTGACGTTTCTTGGGCTTTCGATGCCTGCGGTTTTGACGATCTTGATCGTCGTCTTCCTGCCGATTTTCTGGCTGTCTTCGCTGTCGTTTTTCAATGCGGCAGGCGAACTGAGCACGGAAAATTACACGCGCATCTTTAGTAGTGCTCTCTATCGGCGAACCTTTGTCGTCACGTTTCAGATCAGCATTGCCGTGACGGTGATTTGCGTCCTTCTCGGCTACCCGCTGTGCTACTGGCTGACAAAGATGCCGAACAAAACAGCGGCCATTCTGATGGTGTTTGTGCTGGTCCCCTTCTGGACCTCGGTTCTGGTGCGGACCTATGCGTGGCTGGTGCTTTTGCAGCGCAATGGGATCATCAATTCGTCGCTGATGTCACTTGGCATTATCGAAGAACCGCTGCAACTGGCGCACAATCTGACCGGCTCCATCATTGGCATGGTGCATATCATGCTGCCTTTTTTGGTTCTGCCGCTCTACGCCACTATGCGCAATATTGACGGCGACCTGGTCCGAGCCGCCGTGGGCCTTGGTTCCAGCCCGCGCGGGGCCTTTTGGCGGGTATTTTTCCCAATGTCCCTGCCGGGCCTTTTTGCCGGCATCGTGCTGGTTTTCATCCTGTCGCTTGGGTTCTTTGTCACACCGGCTTTGCTGGGCGGTGGCCGGGTTCAGATGCTGGCGCAGCGTATCGAAAGCACCATCACAGTCTATTCGAACTGGGGGGCCGCATCAGCCCTGGGCGTGGTCCTGCTGTTGCTGGCGCTGGCGATGATCTGGCTGATGAACCGTGTCTTCGGGCTCGACAAACTGTTTATGCGCTGAGGATCTGAAAATGGAACAAGTCGGACAACGTAAAATCGACGGCCTGTGGCTGACAGTGGTCGGCATTGCTGTGCTGTTCTTTCTCATCCTGCCCACGCTGATCGTTATCCCGATGTCGTTTTCGGGGGCATCCTATCTGGAATTCCCGCCGACATCGCTCTCGTTTCGCTGGTACGTGGCCTATGTCACGTCGCCGGAATGGATGAGCGCAACAAAGACCTCGCTGATCGCGGCGGCGCTGACCACGGCAATCGCGACGCCCCTGGGCTCACTTTGTGCCTATGGTCTGCATTGCTCTGCGCCTCGTATCAGGAGCGCGGCTCAAATCCTTGTGATCATGCCGATTGTCGTGCCAGTGATCCTGATCGCTGTTGGAGTGTTCAGCCTCTATGCCAAGCTGGGGCTCAATTACACACTGACCGGGATCGTGATCGCCCATACTGCGCTGGCGCTGCCATTCGTGATCGTGACGGTGATGTCGGGATTGCAGAATTATGATTTCGATCAGGAGCTTGCAGCGCGCAGCTTAGGGGCGTCCCGTGCATACGCATTGTGGACAATCACCGTACCGCAGGTGAAATTCTCGATCCAGACAGGGGCTTTTCTGGCATTTATCACGTCGCTGGACGAGGTTGTGATCTCGATGCTGGTCTCGGGCGGGGAAAACGCCACAATCACCCGGCGCATGTTCAATTCACTGCGTGATCAGCTTGATCCGACAATCGCGGCGATCTCGACCTGTCTGATTGTCGTGTCCATCACGGCGCTTATCGGTGTGCAGATGATCGGGCGTCGGAAAGACAAGGCACAATGATGCGGGTCTTATTTTTCGCCAAACTCCACCCGAATCTGGCGGGCGGCATCAAGGACCGCCGCGCGATACTTTTCGACGGCTGTGTCATTGAAGCGGACGCGCAGGCCGGACAAGCTGATCGCGCCCAGCAATTCATCTTCGAACCCAAGAACAGGAACCGACAGTCCGGCGACGTCAGGATCGCGTTCACCAAGGCTGAGATAATACCCGGCCTTTCGGATGCTGGCCGCCTGTTTTCCCTGCCGGATGGAATAAGCATCCAGCACCTGACCCGAAGAGCCCATGCTCAGCGGAATGATCTCGCCCTCCTGAACGTGATCCCGCGCAAGCCTTGGCGAATTGACCCGGTAGAGGCACACGCCAGAGTTGCCGCGTTGCACATAAAACGACGCACTTTCGCCGGTCGCATTCACCAAATTCGCAAGCACCGGTCGCACAATTGGCCCCATCCGCAGGTTTTGGCGAAACACGGATCCAAGACGCCACAAAGACGGCCCGAGGTGAAACAGACCCTCGGCGTCTCGCGTAATATGACCAAACTTTTCAAGCGACACGCTCAGACGCAGAATTGTCGCCTTGTTGACCCCGCTGCGGTCCGCAACCTCCTTCAAAGAGAGGCCTGCATCGCCCGGCTCAAAGATGTCCAGCACACGCAATGCGCGCTCTACCGCTTCGACACCACCATTGGCGTCAGGGGATCGGGGCTTGTCGGGCATAGGCAGACCTTTCGACGCAAATCCGTCGCTTTTTATAGCCGGTTTGAGCGCAATTGGAAATCGCAAATAACGAAGGCGTCTGGCAATGAATAGCGCGCGGAAACAAATGATAACAGCTGGTTATGCGGACCTTCCTTTTGGCATTCATTCGCAATGTAAGGCTGATTGTGTTGGGGTTATGGGCGTTCCGAGCGAAGTTAACACCGGGCCCCGATCCGGCACCTCTCTGGCACCCGATGCGCTGCGCAAAATGACTGCCCAACTTGGGATCGGACTGCCTGTAGATGGTCGGGATCTTGGCAATCTGGACCTGTCAGGGGATTGGCCTGCCGCGTTGGAACAACTTGTGACGCAAATGGTGGATCACGGTGTTGTACCCGTTGTCTTGGGTGGCGCGTCTGATGTCGCCTCGGGTGTGCTGGGGGCCTTGCCTGATCTGCCAGTTGTCGCGGCCATGCCGTTGGCCCGGCGTGATATCGCGACGCGAACAGCCAACACGATCTGGGTGGGATTGAACGGCGATCAACCTGCTGGTGTCTGGGATCTGATCAGCCAGCGCAAGATGGATTGGCGCACCGCGCGGCAGTTGGATGAAGGGCACGGCGACTATTCTGACACGCCCGAGCGCGCTGTCTTGTGGATCGACATATCGGTCATTGATCTGGGGCATGCAGCTGGCAGCGTCGGCCTAAATCCCGGCGGGATGAAACCTGAAACGCTGGTTTCCGTCATTGGTGCCATGTCCTGTAAATGGCAGGCGATTGTGATCACCGGCCTTGCGCCTGCGCGCGACACCAGGGGAATGTCGGAACTGGCGGCGATCGAAACCCTGAACGCGGCGTTGCACAATGAGTGAAGCGGCGCAAATACAGTTTGACGCGATCCCCAGTTTTCTGGGCGCATCCATTGGCGATCTGGAAGATCTCGTGCCCGGTCAGGTCGCGATTGCAGGCTATTTTTGTGACAATCTCGCCCGGCCATCGGCAGGGCAACGCTATCTCGCGCGCCAGCTTCGGTATGCGTCCTGCCCCACAGTAACACCCGCGAATGCAATTGACCTTGGGGACGTGAACGTCTTTCCGCTAGAACCTGACAAGCATTTTCTCGCAGTTGCCTCGCAATGTGAATCGGTTCTTGAAACCGGTGCCCGCATGGTGTTGGTAGGCGGCGATTCCAGCGGTTTGGAAGCGCTTGACGTCGCCGCAAGACAGGTCACAGGTGCGGATGTTCCCATCATTGGGGTCAATGGCGGCGCAGTGAGCCATTTGCCCCGCACCCAACCGGTCATCCTGTCTGTGGATTTACAAGAGCTTGCGGGCAAATGGGTATCGCACCCGCATCGCCTGACGGGAATGTCACCAGCACAAATGATCGCGCAAATTGACGCCACCCCGGGCGATACCATCGCGGCTGCGGTTTTTGGGCTTGCCCCGGAACTGGACAACCGTGGCAAGGCTGAAACCCGCGCTGCACTGGCGATCCTGCAAGCGGTCACAGCTCGTCTTGAGAAAGGAGCAGGCTGATGCCTCTACGTTCGGCCCCGTTGCCGCGCATGGCAGGGCATCTGTCGTTCATGCGCTCTCAGACCAAAGCAATCGGCGACGTCCGGTCTGGAGATCTGGCCGTACTGGGCATCCCGTTTGAAGATACAAACGCACCTCATGCAGGGCAATCTCTGGCGCCGCGTGCATTACGCGAAACCTCGGTCTATTTCGGTTGGCACGCAAATCCACAATTCAGTCACCCCGTAGATATCGATGCGCGTCAGGATATCAGTACCGATGGCCTGCACGAGCGGCTTTGTGATCTCGGAGATATTGCACCGGGGTCCGAAGATGCGATCCACGCGGCCTTGAAGGCGGCCATGCGTCAGATCAGCGACAATGGCGCCTGTGCAATCTTTTTGGGCGGATCAGATCGCATGTCCGAGACGGCGCGGAGCGCGCTCCCTCATTGTCAGACAGTGCAGCTTGGCGGTACACCAGCCGATGCGCGCGATTTTCATATTGCGCCCTTGCCGAACGGAACGACCACGCCGGTAAATAGAGATACTGCCGCGCAGCGTGCCGCGTTTTCAGAGTGGCGGGATCCATCAAAGCCGTTGTTTGTTCGGTTTGATCTCTCGGTGTTTGAAACATCGCTCAGTGCGCTTTGTGATCGGCCCCGTTTGGGGGGCTGCGATCTTGCGACGGTGGTGCAATGGCTTGAGCTTTTGGGACGGCACGAGGTCAGCGCCATTATGTTGACCGGTCTGAATCCGAACCGTCCCGGAATGGGTGTCGTGAAGGTTGGCCAACGCCTGATGGTCACGGCTCTTCTGGCGTTTATCTATGCGCGCCTCGGCTTTGGGATTGATTTTCCGCGCCGCCAAACTTCCAAGGAAAAAGTACTGACATGACTGCAGCGATAACGACATTTCTCCCGCCTCTGGCACAACCGGGGTATCGGCTGTTTGATGGGCCTCTGCTCGATGCCGCCGACGTCCGTCCGGGCCAAATCGGTGTGGTGGGTATGCCCAGCGATTGGACACATTCAAGCCGGCTCGGAACCAGGTTTGGTCCCGAGGCGCTGCGTAAGGCAACGACGGTATTGCAATCCATGCGACCGCAGGGGGTCAGTTTTGATCCAGATACGGGCCAAAGAAGCGCAACGGCCAGCGACTGGCTCGTGGATTGCGGGGATGCAGTGATCACCCCTGAGGATGTAGACGCAACCACCGAGGCCATTGCCGCAATGACCGAGGCGCTGAGCGTTGGAGGGGCGATCCCTCTGGCACTGGGCGGTGATCACTATAATAGCTTCCCGGCCTGCCTTGGCTATTCCCGTGGGTTGGCCAAACGCGCACCAAATGCACGTTTTGGGTATATCCAGATCGACGGTCATCTGGATTTCTCTGACCGGCTTGGCGCGTGGGGCAGCCATAACCACGCAACCAATGCCCGTCGGATTTCCGAACTGCCCAATGTCGACGTGTCCAATATGGTTTGGGTCGGGATCACCGGTTGGGTCGACAGCGGTGAACTCGCCTTGATCGAAGAGCAGGGCGGTCGGGTGTTTTCGGCTGGCGACGTACATAAATTGGGGACGGCAGAGGCAATTCGTCAGGCGTTGGAGCATGCCATGAAGGGATGTGACGAACTGTATCTGTCAATCGACATCGATGCGATGGACGCTGGCTACCTCCCCGGCACCGGCTCAATCGTTCATAGCGGTATTACACCGCGTCAGTATTACGATCTGCTGGATGGGCTGGCCGAGGCCCCGTTGGGTGGACTGGATATTGTTGAGGTGTCCCCTCCTCTTGATCCGTCGGAGCGTACCGAATTTCTGGCTGCAGAAATGTTGTTCCGGATCCTGCGTCGCTTCCGCACACAACCTGTGACCGGGGCGGTGACAGAGCAATGATGGACTACAAAGGAACAGAGCAGCTGGGTGGGTTTTCCCATGCAGGAAAAACACTTGCGCCCGCGACACGGCCCTGGATCACAGACCTGTCAGCGCTTTGCCCTTACGAGGGCCTGCAACCCGGGAACCTACCGGAATTTGAACGCGACCCGAATTGGGACAACTGGGCGCTCACCGACAGTCCCAAAGACCCGAACCTGCGCCTGAACTGGCATCTATTTGAGGACGGTGGAAGAAGATTGATGGTCGCCGACCGGATGCTTATGAGCCGCGTCAGCTGGCAGGATCTGGATGATGCGGGGTATGTCCATGGCACAGAGCTGTCGATTGATGGACGCCTGTTTCGCTGCCGGTTGCTTACGGGGGGGGATACGCCCTGTAGTGACCCTTTTCAGGGGGCGACGCGCCCCAATGAATGGGATGCGCTGGTGGGGGGCAGCGGGGCGTTGAACGCTCCGCAACCGGACCCGGCCAATAGTACAGCACCGCTTTGCCCGGATCATCTGACCTCGCCTCATAACCGTTTGTGGAACTGGTTCGGCGCGGTCAGCTGGACCGCCGAACCGGTTGCCAGACGGGCCGATGGGCGGGTGTGCAGGGGCTATCATGGCCCGACCTATTTTTACGTGAATACTGTGGACCACCGGCATGAAGATATCGGGTGGCGACCAGTTCTTGAGGAAGCGCTATGACTGCAAACCCCTTTGCCAACTTTATCGCCGGATCATGGGTTGCTAGCAGCGACGCGGCCCCCAATGTCAACCCGTCCGACCTGAACGACACGATCGGCGAGTATGCCCGGGCAAGCGCCGATCAAACGGTTGACGCAATCGAGGCCGCGGCCGCGGCCCTGCCGAATTGGCGCAAGACATCGCCTCTGGTCCGGTTCGAAGCGCTCGACCGGATCGGGTCGGAAATCCTCGCCCGTGTAGACGAGCTGGGCGATATGCTGGCCCGCGAAGAGGGCAAAACCTTGCCCGAAGCCAAGGCCGAAGCGCATCGCGCCGGGCATTTGTTCAAATATTTCGCGGCTGAGGCGTATCGTGCGACCGGCGACACCTACCAATCTCTGCGCGAAGGTGTGTCGCTAAATGTTGTACGCGAGCCAATCGGCGTTGTGGGCGTAATCACGCCCTGGAATTTCCCACTGGCGATCCCCGCATGGAAAATCGCACCCGCTCTGGCCTATGGCAATACGGTTGTGTTCAAACCTGCCGAACTGGTGCCCGGATCGGCATGGATGTTGTCCGATATTATTGCCCGTGCGGGCGTGCCTGAGGGGGTGTTCAACCTTGTGATGGGAAAAGGCCGTGAGGTTGGGGAGGCAATCGTTACGCACCCCAAGGTGTCCGGGGTCACATTCACCGGTTCCACACCCGTCGGTCGCCATATGGGGGCGGCGCTGTTTGCGCGAGGAGCGAAAATGCAGCTGGAGATGGGGGGGAAGAACCCCTTGATCGTGCTGGATGACGCCGATCTGGATCTGGCGGTGCACTGCGCCGTTCAGGGCAGCTTTTTCTCAACCGGACAACGCTGCACAGCGTCTTCCCGCCTGATTGTGACCGAGGGCATTCACGACGCATTTGTTGACCGTCTTTGCGCGGCAATGAAAGACCTTCGGATCGGTGATGCGCGCGCTCCGGAAACCCAGATTGGTCCGGTCGCCAGTGAAGCGCAGCTCGCCATCGACAAACGATACGTGTCTCAGGCTGTGGATGACGGTGCAACGCTTGCCGCAGGTGGTGGCGAGGTCAAATCCAAAACAACCGGCCATTACTTTGCGCCTGCGTTGTTTACGGATGTGTCACCCGACGCAGCCGTGGCACGAGACGAAATCTTTGGGCCCATCGCCGCCGTGTTACGCGTGCCGGATTACGACGCCGCCCTGGCCACGTCCAACGACTGCGAATTTGGATTGTCCGCAGGAATTGTCACGCGGGATCCCGCCAAAATCGATCACTTCTCGCAGAACGCCGAAGCAGGCATGATACAAGTCAATCTGCCCACCGCCGGCATGGATTTCCACGCACCCTTTACGGGCCGAAAGGGATCCTCTTATGGTGCACCGGAAAAAGGCAGCTATTGCCGCGAGTTTTTCACGGCGGCCAAGGTTGTACACGCGGGGCGCGGATAATGTCGCAGACACCTTTGAAGGGCATTCGTGTTCTTGATCTGACCAATGTCCTTGCCGGTCCGTTCTGTTGTCATCATCTGGCGCATCTGGGCGGCGAGGTTATCAAGGTCGAAGCCGTCGGTCGGGGCGATCTCGCCCGCCAACTGGGGGCCGACCCAGAGCTGAACAAAGTCAACATGGGCGTGTCCTTTCTCGCCCAGAACGCGGGCAAGAAATCGGTCACGGTCAACCTCAAGAACCCACGGGGTCGAGAGATTTTTCTGAAACTGGTCGAAACTGCAGATGTCGTGGTTGAAAACTTCCGGCCCGGCGTCATGACGCGCCTCGGCGTGGGCTACCAGACCCTGAAAGAGGCCAATCCGACCCTCATCTATTGTGCTATCTCCGGCTTTGGCCAAGAGGGCCCGTGGATACGCCGCCCGGCTTATGACCAGATCATACAGGGAACCTCGGGTGTGATGTCGATCACCGGGGATAGCGACAGCGCGCCGCTGCGCGTTGGATATCCGGTGGCAGACACTGTGGGGGGCATCACCGCAGCCTTTGCGATTTCATCTGCTCTGAACGCCAATCCGCGCGGCACCTTTATTGATGTGTCGATGCTGGAATCGGTGCTGGCGACAATGGGCTGGGTGGTGTCGAACTATCTGATCGCCGGCGTCAATCCGACTGCCAATGGCAATGAAAACCCCACTTCGGCGCCTTCCGGTGCGTTTGAAGCGAAGGGCGGGTTGATCAACATTGCCGCAAACAAAGACCAGCAATGGGAGCTACTGACGGACCACCTGGGATTGGCCGCGCTGCGCGAGCGGCCTGAATATGCCACGCGCGAGGATCGCAAACGCAATAGGCTGGCTCTGAAAACTGAGCTGGAGACCGTGTTGAAGACCCGGTCACCGCGCGACTGGGCCAAGGAACTCAATAGCATTGGTGTGCCATCAGGAGCGGTTTTGACAGTGCCGGAAGTATTGGAAATGCCGCAGGTTGCAGACCGCGGTTTCCTCGACCAGTTTGAAAACGTCCCCGGCGTCGGACGCGACATTCAGGTTGCCACGACCGGGATCAAATTGGACGGCAGCGCGCCCACCGTCGATGCACCACCGCCCACATTGGGGCAGCACAACTCTCAAATCTGGAGCGAGTTAGGTCTTTCACCGGAAGACATTGAAAAACTGGCAAAGGATGGCGCGATATGACGGACCCCGCAGGACGCAATGACGCCGATGCCATTTGCCACTGGTGGCGCACCGAAATTATCGACATGGCTCCGGGGCGGATCGCCTTTCGCGGCCACCCGATCCAGGACCTGATCGGAAACGTCAGCTTTGCTCAGATGATCTGGCTCATGGTGCGCGGCAATTTGCCCACGCCAGAACAGGCGGCGCTTTTTGAATGCGCGCTGGTGGCGGGCGTGGATCATGGTCCGCAGGCGCCATCGATAGCCGCAGCGCGTATGGCCGCGACCTGTGGGCTGGGGCTCAACAACGTCATGGCCACCGGGGTCAACATGTTGGGTGACGTGCATGGCGGCGCCGGTGAACAATGCGCCGAGCTTTATTTCGACGTCGCCAAACGGATGGATGACGGCGCTGAACAGGAAGTTGCCGTCCGCGACGGTATCGCCGCCTGGTGTGAGGAAAATGGCAAGATCGTCTCGGGTTTTGGCCACCGTTTCCACAAGCCCGTCGATCCCCGCGCACCGCGATTGATGGCGTTGGTACGCGAGGCCGCGATGTCAGGCACTGTAGAAGGGCGATTTGCCGATATCGGTGAAGCTATACAGACGGAAATCGGACGTAAGCGCGGTGCCGATATCGCGATGAATATCGATGGGGCCACGGCTGTTATCTTTTGCGAATTGGGGTTCCCGGCACCGCTTTCCCGGGGATTGTTCTGTCTTTCCCGCTCGGTTGGCGTCTTGTCTCATGGCTGGGAACAGATTCAACAGGGCGGGCGGAACAAGGGGCCAATGCCGCCGCGTTATCTGCCGGAATATATTGGTGTCAAATCGGAGCGCTAACCCGATGACCATTGATGGTGCGAACGCCTAAATTCACACCGAACTTGGCATTGAAGCGCCACTGGCGTGTGGACTGTTTTGCCGGTCTCGGTCATTGGGCATCCCCCCCTAGAAGCAGACCCAACATGTTAGTCTGAACAAAGATTCACTTCTTTGGTGTTGTCTTTGAAGGTATTTCAATCCAGGCGAGAATCGATACATTTTCACGCTTGTTCTGACGTCAGCGAAGCGCACCGAGCTGCCATCGCGACAAGCGCGGCGAATTCACACTTGGTCCGCGATGCGTGAGTTTGTCGATCGCTGGATTTCGCAGTCGCAGCTAAAGTCCGGTCTGGTGGGCCGCACCGCAGCGATGCGCGCCCTCGGTCAACGGCAGCAAAGGGCCGATCTCCTAACAAGTTGTGGAAAGAAATTACGGGATCACCTTAGATCTCAGCGTTATCGCTCAGATTGAACCAAGTTGGCTATGCTAGTTCGCTGATCATCGATTTCAGATGGCGCATGTCGGTACCGCAGCATCCTCCAAATACTTGGATCGACGGATTCTGCCTCGCAATCGCGGCAATCTGTTTACCAAGTTCAGCTGGATCGCCTTCGTCCAGCTCATCTGCTTCGTCAAGTTCCGCATGCGAGCAACTCGAAGCGTTCGCCACAAGGCCTCTCAGCCGGGGGTGGTTGCCAAGCGCTCCGGCGAAATGGGTAGGGTGAGCGCAGTTGACCATAAAAAACAGCGCCGCCGAGTCGGTTGCTGCGTCGATCTGGTCAATTCCGTCCACAAGTTTGGTCCCGTCTGCCAGGCACCCGTCTGTCTCAACAACCAGAGACATGATGATCGGCAGTTCAGCGTCCCGGGCGGCGAGGATGCATCCCGCTGCCTCGCTTGGGCGGTTGAATGTATAAGCGGTGACCAGATCGAGGCTTGTGTCTTTCAGGCTGTGCATTTGAGCGGCGTGGTATTGACGTGCATCTTCGACGGGTACCGGCGGGATGTCGGCGTAAGGATCATGGCGCGGGCCGATGCAGGCCGACACCAGTACATCATCGCGAGCGGCAGCTTGGCGCACGTCTTCCATTAGACTGACCGCATCTTTGTTTACTTCGGCGAGCCGCTCTGCATCGTACCCCAAGGGCGCTGCCCGGTCGGCGTTCGCCATCCATGTGGGCGCATCAAGGATGCATCCGACATTCATTTCACGGGCCAGATCGACAAGAGCCTGCATTTGACCGGCCAGTATCACCCTGGTGCCAGGTTCTTCCAGCAATGGAAACGACGCGAAACCGGGAAGCTCAATTCCATGATTGAAAATCAGGTCGGTGCCAGTGCCGGCGTAAACCAGAAAGGGCTTGTTACCTTCGAGTGGGAGCTGTCGCGCCATTCTGATCCACGCCTATTGCCGTTACCTCTACACAAGAAACCTACTTTGTCTCGGGCCTCCTGTGAACCTTAGGACTGCGACAGGGTGTATTCCGTCACTCTGATCCCCACGCCAGGCCAAACACCAGGTCATGTCTCGGTCGAAATCACCAGTGGCGACCGGCGCGCTCTGATTACAGGTGATGCAATCCATACAACCGCCCAGTGCTGGCATCCCGAGTGGCATTTTATGTTTGATTCCGATGCTGAGATGGCCGTGACATCCCGTCGGAAACTGTTGGAAAGCGCCTCGGAAACGGGATGTATTGTGCTGGGAAACCACTTCGCTTTGCCGTCTATTGGTCGGGTGAAGGCGGACAACGACGCGTTTCGCTGGGAGGACTAGCCCAGGTTGTATTTTGATGTGCGCGGGTCTGTTGTGGGATGGCGGCTGACGTGAAAGTTCGACGCGCCGCGCAGCTTACAGGCAATGATCGGCGAAACTAAATCTCGAACCCATTGGGCTATGTCACATTCCCTTGAATTCTTGTTTCACAAGCTTTCTCTCTTCACCATTTTGTGAAAGCCTGAAGCAGTTATGAGTGACAGAGTGTGCAATTTTCAGAAAACAGTGGTTCTTTCTGAACTCCAATCAGCTCTCTTGGACGGAATTTGTGATCACTGCGAGGTGACAAGTTCGGAACTGGCCAAGAGTGGAGAGGTGCTGGAAATATGTGGACAAGAGTACTGTTTCGATTATGAAACCGGTGTGTCCACGGAGACTGAAATTTTGTTGTGCCCCAGCTGTCACGAGGCAAACCATCTGGACGCGCAGCGACAGCATAACCCTTGCCACATCTCTGCAAGACGCAGCCGGGAAAACATGGGTTAGTCGATGGGTTCAGGAGGCGAAGCTTTGGAACGGTTTTTGCAAGAACCATCGCTGGTCCAATTTCGGTAGTCTGACAGACCAAGCTCGTCCCACATCCAGCCGAAATCATACTCAGCCACCGGAGAGCCGGTCTGGCGCGCGCTGCGGTTTTCGATTGTCTTCAGCCAGTCTATGACTTTCTTCCTGCCCGCCGTGCTGCGAACGGCCTGGCGCGGGGTCTTGCCATCCAGGGCAGGAATCGGCTGGTCAAGCGTATCGCGGTAATGCTGTTCGAGATATTCGTGGGCCATCTGACGGGCAAGGGCACGGGGGATGTCCTCTTCTTCTGCCACTCCGTTACTCGTGCTGTCATCCGCCATCATCTGTTCGGCGGTCTGGATTGATGTCAGCGGAGATTTCACCAGGTCGCCCAGGAGGTCCCGGACCAGGGCTTCGCCGCGTTCAGCGCGCGCTGTAGAGCTCACAGAAAGTGTGAGTGTCCGACCTTTCAGATCTAGGGACCCAAGCACGGAGGCCCCTGACATTGATTTGTCCAACACGAGGCCGGTGCCGTGCTTGGTGCCGGACGGGGTGTCGAGGTCAAGCCAGGTCCAATCCTTCTGGCCTGAGATCACGAGTTCTGCGGACTGTGTTAGCTTTTCAGATACCTGGCTTTGCGTCACTTTGCTGGCGAGGGGGAAGCGCATGTCGTGAAAGAGCAGGTTGTCGCCATCGCTGTTGCTGATTTGTGGTGGTTCCGGATCCAGTAGGTTCGGCAGATGTGCGAAGAGCCAGGCATTGGTGAAGAGGGGTGCGGAACGGTGTAGCTGATCCTGTGTCAGCCTCAGTTCAACGTCGGGGTTCAATTTCAACACGGAGCGGAGCCCGTCTTCAAAAAACGCGACGGTGTCGGGGTCGAATGGGAGCAGCGCCCCCGAGATCACGTTATAATCCCCCTGTGCGACAACCCGAGCTGCGATGCGATCCCATCGCTGCAGCATCTGCGTCGCGCTGTGTTCCCGGACGGTAACCGGCTCTGCGTCCGAAAGCATGTTGCGCAAGACCATGGATCTGCCGGGGTCTACCTCGCTCACCTCATAAAGGCTGACCGACGCGTCCCGCAATCCTTTGATATAGGCGCGGGTCTGCGCACTCTCCTTGGAACCGCTCCCTTTCAGATAAGCATCCGCAGCGTTTTCGGCGTCCGCTCCGAATGTCCTGCCCAGCAAATCTTCCAGGCCACCACCCCACAGGACCATCGGCCAATCCTCGCCCAGCAAGTCGCCCAGATCCTCGAACTCAAGATCGAAGGCCTCGAGCGCTGGCAGAAAATGCTCGTCCAACACATCAGCGAGCCGCTCATGCCAAATCTCGTCACGGGTGATAAACCCGATGAGCCCACCAAGATCGTTCCCCGTTGTCATCTTCAGCTTCTCCCTGTTTGCCGGACAGGGGCGATTTAGCGCAGATTGCAACCGCCAGCCAGCCCACACGCGTATGCAGACCTGCGTTACATGGAGGGACTTGTCATGGCGAATGCTATGTCTTTGGCTCCCGCCCAAAAAGCTCTGTGAAAAGCTTTTCGGAGCGGCGCAGGCCTTCATCGGTCAGTACCACCGATTTTGCCTTTCCAACCGGGTCCAGGATCAATCCGTTACGGTGCAGGCGATCAAGCGCTCCCCAGTCAAAGCCTTAGGGCCGTCCTGAACCCAGCGAATTCGGGGATGTTGCGAGCCGCTTCGACGACGGGTGTGAGCCCAACTAGTGGATTCGTCAGGGCGTTTCCGCCGGTATTCTATGATTGCTAAAAGATGGTGGTGCT
Source organism: Ruegeria sp. AB6 (assembly GCF_056542685.1). Classification (NCBI taxonomy): domain Bacteria; kingdom Pseudomonadati; phylum Pseudomonadota; class Alphaproteobacteria; order Rhodobacterales; family Roseobacteraceae; genus Ruegeria; species Ruegeria sp. AB6. Next base: position 88,516 of record NZ_JBQGAD010000013.1, read on the forward strand.
GATCGCTGTCGTATTAGATTTTCCGCAAATATGCCCAAGAGACGTATCCCTTAAGCTTGCGCGCGCGCTCCAAAGAGACGCGGCACCAACGGGTGCCACCGGTCTGCTCACAGCCGTGAACTCGTAGTGCGGTTCCATTTGGAAGACCAACGATCACATTGAACCCTGTTCCAGGCCCACTGCGCATTTTTAGCATGTCACCGTCTTCGACGCCAAAAACCTCATATGTTCCGAGTGACGCGGCCGCCGCCGGTTTAACGTCCATGACGACCCCCAGGAACAAAGCCATTAGGGGTAAAAAGATTGCATTGCGCATCGCGATGTCCTGCTTATTGCCTCAACGACAATCGTAGCAACTCGGGTCACCAAGAGGAACAACTCCAAGACAGAAATGTAGGTGATACCAAAGCTTCAAACGCTACATTTCTTCCAAATGGTGGGGAACCCTGGCCCAGTTGGGGGCATCTTTCACAAAAACCTTGCTCGTTGGCTTGAAGTTGTTTGGCTCATCCAATGTCCCAGCCGCAATGCTCGTCAATCCGAAGGCTGTCACGCCCCACAGGCCTGATCCGCAGGTGCCACAAAAATGCTTGATGACAGGTCGACCTTCCTTTGAGGTCTTCTCAAAGGTCCGTGGTTTGCCTTTCAGCAGCTGCAGGTCTTCCGACTTTATCATGTACCCGGCATAACCGTCCGTTCCGGTCATCGATAGGCAATCACTGCAAAAACACATGAGTTGCATTACTGCGCTGCCAGTGACCTGGTATCGAACCTCACCGCAAAAACATCCGCCTTCCAAGATTTCAGCCACGTTGCCTTCATCCTTCTATTTCGTTTTGCAAGATATGAGAAAACCGTACCTACTCTGGCCAGTGGTCACAACGGTTCCAGCAGCGGAATGTGGAATGGTGCCAATATGAGCTCCTGTACCTGGATGGGTACGAGGCAAGCATCAGACAGATTGAGTTGTCGAATGTTTTCATCACGGTTCTGAATCCTTGCCAATTGACTGTTCCAGCAAAGTCATTGGACAGACGAGCTTTATTGATCGACAATCGCGTCATGGAGCTGACAGACACCACACCTGTGCACCTGATCCATGTGGACCCTGAGATCAACATGGCGCGGTTCTATGGCATCGAGTTGCAGCCGACGTTGTTTGGGGAGGTTTCAGTGCTTCGTACCTGGGGGCGTATTGGCACGAACGGGCAAGCCATGATGGTGACGTATGATGACGAAGCCCTGGCTAGTGAAGCGCTCCACAATCTCGAAAAGCAAAAGCTCCGTCGAGGGTATGTTCCGGTCGGTGAGTGACTTCGGGCTGCAGTCTGTTTCTGTGGCAAATCCCGAGCCTTTCGGCTCGTGAGCAGGCTCTAGGTTTCAGCCGACGTATCGGCTTCCACCCAGAACACCCCAGAATGATCTCCCTGTCCCAGTAGCCCCTGACCCGTCTCTTGCGAGCCGGGGCAGGGGCTTTGGGTCATGGTCGGTCCATGCCGTGGTGATCTGCCCATTCGGGTGACGGTCCCTTTTGCGCTCACGCAGGATCAGAGATCCTTTGTCCTTTCCTTGTGGGTCAGGCGGGATTTGGACAAGCCAAACGCTACCTTCCGTAAGGGGGAAGGCGCGGCCTCCCCCCTCGGACAAGACAAATAGACAATACCGTGTCCTCGCGCGCCTGCGCTGCGGGCCGCACCACTCTTGTCGATTGGTCCTGTCTCGCCCCTCTCCGCGTTCGCCACGGGGCAGGTTTTAGAGACGACGCCCTTTCAGGGCTCGGCTCAAAACCAGCACCAAAGGGGATCAACCCCAGAGGTCGCACCACAAAAGGAGAGACGGTTTTGGACATTGAAAAGACAAAAGACATCGACACTGACACCAGCCTGCAGGCGGCAGAGATTGCGACCCAGAATGACCTATTTCGGAAAGCGCTGATCGATCCGACTGCGGCAATCGAGATGCATTCTAAGGGAATTCAGGGTCAGGTATTTGTCACGCCCGGCGTGTCAGGTGAAGGGATGGAGTTCCAGACTGCAGCTTTGGCAGCGGTGGCGTCGGATGACCAGTTTGACGAGGGCAATGACCCCTATGGCGATCACACCTTTGGGGCGGTGACAGTCCGTGACCAGAAGCTGTTCTGGAAGATCGATCTTTACGACACGGACTACACGTATGGGTCCGACCGGCCGTTTGACACGTCAGTGACGCGCCGCGTTCTGACCATCATGTGCCCCAGCGAATACTGATCTCAATCCCAAACCGGAAAGGAGGTGAACACCATGAGCAATGAAATCTTGCAGCAACGTATCGCAGAAGCGTGGGCGCTAATCAGGAAGGGCGACAATTTCCACATCGCGCGCCGCTTCCTGATCCAACACGCAGCCATCTAAACGGCTCCGCTCTACCCCGGAAGGGGTAGGGCACCCTTAACACGATCTCAAACACTCAAACAAGGATTTGCCCCATGAGCAAAGTCGAAACATTCACCGCACCGGAAACCATCGAAACCGTATCCCTGTCCGATCTCTACCTGTCTGACATCAACCCACGACAGGAGGTTGGTGAGGAAGGTATTGCACTTCTGGCCGACAGTTTGGTTATGTGTGGCTTGATCCAGAACCTCAGCGGGTTGCGCGATACCGATGGCAAAGTCGCAATCGTTGCCGGTGGTCGCCGCCTACGGGCTCTGAACATCGCCGTGACTGAGCGCGCTGATCTGGCACAGGTTCCCGTTAAGGTCACGGACAATCCCTTCGTGGCTGAGCAATGGGCCAATGCGGAGAACACCGCCCGTGAAGAACTGGACCCTGTGGACGAGGTCCGTGCTTATGGCAAAATGGCCGAGAAATCTCTGTCTATTGCCAAGATCAGCAATGCGTTTGGCGTGACCGAATCCCATGTGCGCCGCCGCCTCGCGCTTGCCAGTCTGCCCGCCGCCGTTCTGGATGCGCTCAAAGCCGGTGAGATCAGCATGGGGCTGGCCAAGGCCATGACCGTCAGCACCGAAGAAGAGAAAATTCTGGAGGTTCTGGAACGGGCCAAAGAATGTCGGTGGTTCAGTGAGCATGATGTCAAACAGGCACTGACGTCGGAGGCTGTTAGCAGCACTAGCCGCAAGGCCGTATTTGTCGGGCAGAAGGCTTATGTTGAGGCGGGCGGCACCGTCACCGCTGATCTGTTTGCCGATGAAACCCTATTCAATGAAGGCGCGTTACTGGATCGTCTGTTTGCCGAGAAACTGGCGGTAGAAGCGGAAAAACTGCGCGACGCGGAAGGCTGGGACTGGGTGGACACCCATGAGGAAAGCTACATTCCCTATGGGTTCTCGGGTACGAAAGACATGCACCGTTTGGACATGGTGAGCCGGGACTTCACCGAAGGACAGGCCGAACGGTATGACGAACTTGCCGAACTCTATGAGGGTGAGGCTCTGGACGCGGATGGTGAAAAGGAGCTGGCCGCGCTTGAGGACTATACGGCGCCGTTCTATTCTGACGCGCAGCGCAAGCTGTCCGGCGTGTTTGTCTATGTCACCAACAATGGCGAGATCAAAACATCCCCGGCCTATGTCGCGGCGGAACATGTTCAGGCTGCCATTGAGGCTGGTGTTCTGGCCCCGGTCAAAGAACCGGAGATCAAGGAAGAACCAAAACCAGTTTATTCGCAGAAGTTCATCGACGACATGGTGGCGATCCGGCTGGCAGCGGTTCAAACGGCCCTGCTGGACAAGCCTGATTATGTGTTGAGCCTGTTTGCTTTCTTTGCCACCCCGGCCTCCGGTCTGAGCAGCAATCTGTTTGGGTTTGGCTATGGTGGTGCCGAGCGGAACACACCCGAGATCGATGACCAGTTCATCCTCGACCCGCGTCTTGGCGGAGAACGGGATGAAGCGGCACAGGCAGCCTATGACCAGTTCCACGAGATTGCCGCACAAGGCAGCGTGGAAGCGTTCAAAGCGTTTCGCGATCTGGGCAAGAAGACCCGCAATGGTGAGATCACGGGTTTTCTGGCCCGGCGGTTTCTGACCCAACGCCCGGAGTTCATGGCGGAGATCGAGGCTGAGATCGAGGCTGACATGCGCGCGATCTGGACCCCTTCGGCTGAAAACTGCTTCAAGCGTCTGAAAGGCTGGCAGCTGGATGATCTCTACAAAGACCTGCTGGACCTGCACATCGACGCCGACATGTTCAAAGCCTTCGCGAAATCCAAAAAGGGTGCCAAGAACGAGGCGCTGCACAAGCTCTTCAATGATCCAGAGCATCAAAAGGCACTGGGCGTGACCGAGGCACAGAAAGCCCGGATCGATGCATGGGTGCCGGATTGCTTCTGAAACTGGCAGGGCAGGGCGCAACGCGCCCTGCTTTTCAGCAATGATTTTTGATTTTAGTTCAATGGTATAGGTTGTTTTGACTTGAAAGGTTGTAGCCTGTAGGCTACATATAGGTATGATAGAAATTCGTAAGACGGACCTGTTCGACAAGTGGCTCAAGGGCCTGAAGGACCAAAGGGCGAGAGCCAGGATCTTGGTTCGCATCACGCGGTTGAGCCTGGGCAATCCCGGTGATGTGAAACCGGTTGGTGAAGGTGTGAGTGAACTGCGTATCTCCGAAGGGAAGGGGTATCGCGTTTACTATGTGTCGCGCGGTGACGTTTTGATCGTTTTGCTGTGCGGGGGAGACAAGTCATCCCAGCAAGCCGACATCAAAACCGCCAAGGCGATGGCAAGAGAGTTGGAGTGAAAAACATGGGTGTCAAAACAACGAAGTTTGAAGCGGCTGACTATCTGGACAGCCCGGAAGCCATTCAAGCCTATCTTGAAGCGGCTTTTGAAACCAGCGACACGGCGCTGATCGCGTCGGCACTTGGCGATGTTGCCAAGGCCAAAGGTATGTCGAGTGTGGCCGACAAATCTGGTCTGTCTCGGGAAAGCCTCTACCGCGCACTTAGCGAAAATGGCAATCCCGAGTTTGGCACGGTGCTGAAAGTGCTGAGCGCTGTGGGTGTGACGCTCACCCCGAAAATGCACGTGAATTAACCCACTTTAAAGGCTATCCACCATGTCCACCGATGCAGCTCCGTCTACGGTTGAAAAAGCCGCCCGCCGCGTCTGGAAATCCGCGCAGATGTTCGTCGGGTTTCATACAGACCAGAAGGGCAAGCCGCGCACACAGCCGAAGCTCTGGCCGCCAAAAAACGGGAGCGCGTCGATCCATGGTGATCCCAGCGCGCAGGAGGCCATCGTGGTCGTCAAAGCCGCTGATCCGGACGAGGTACAGGACGTGCAGATCAAGCTGCACCCAAACCGCATTGTTGTGCGCCGCGATGCAGATGCCTGGTGGCAGGGTGTCGCTGTAGATGAGCATACCGTGACGGTCCGAATGGCCGACAACACGATCATCGAAATCCGCCATGACGGATCGGTGAAGCGGCGCTCGGCAGAGGACGAAACCCATGTTGAAGCAGATGGCAGCATCTTCAAGTTCACGGAATTTGCCGAGGCGCATATGACGGGTGACGGGGTGGAAATGACCCGCCGCACAGAGGATCGCATTGCCACGATCACAGCTGACGGTGTTGTCGATCGCGCGCGCAAGCGTTAGCCTGTAAAGAATACCTCCAGATTTTCCTTTGGTTAAACTCGTGGCCCGCTTCGGTGGGCCTTTTTCTTGGCGTACTCATCACTGTATCTGCCCGTGCGCCGGTCTCGCCCCGCGACAGCGCTTGAGAGAGTTCTTGCGGATTACCGGGGCGTCCTACCGAACCCGCCAATCCAAATTGAGTCCGGCTGTTTACCTGATCCGCACAAGCACGGACCAGGGCCGGACCGTCCGGTCTTTGGCCTCCGCCAGTTGGATAGGGCGGTTTGCACCGTCCGTCATTCTTCATCCTTTGCGACGACGGTCATACCGACCCAGAAGGGCAACCCCCAACTTAGAACTGAGCGCCGCGCCTGTGTCGGATCGAGGTGATGTTGCCGCCATCAAAGACATCGTTTTGTTCAGATGTTCCGCGCGCAGCGATCCCAGAAAGCCTTGCCTTTCACCAGGTCTGACAGTTTCAAGTACGTTGCCGGAGAAGATCCTCGGCTGCGGTGTTTCTGAAGGGATGAACATAAGCGGGCAGTCGGGGAAGACGCGCGGCGCCCGGGCCGGGCGCCGCGCTTCAACAAGGAATGTCCCCTGCGCCTGCGGCGCATTCCGCGCGGATCAAATTCCCTGCTGACATCCCCTTGATGCCCGCTTTTCCCTTGTTCATCGAAACACGCCATAGCGAGGATCAAACAATGGCAACTCAAACTCTGAAACTGAGCGTCAAGACCGGTGAAAAAGAAGGCAAGACATTCTGGGATCGATGCGGGGTGCTCTTCGTCAATACCGATGAGACCGGCACCATCACCTCGATCCAGGTCAAGCACAGCATGTTCCCTGGCGTTGAGATGGTGGCCTTCCCGAAGCGCACCGATGACGATCCCGTCACCGAATGACGGGAGGGCAGGGCGGCGCAAGCCGCCCTTTCTTCTGCTCCGGCCGCAGGCCGGACCACATATGCGCCACAGGTGGCGCGCGGTCCTAAGACCGGGCAGGGGTGCCGACCTGCCCCAATGCGGCAGCAGACAACCCTGCCACACCCGCCGCGAAAGCGGCGGGACATTGAGCGCGCTGAGGCGCGCGGAAAATGCCATACTGACCTTGAACGTGCCGGTATGTGACGGGCGCTGTTCGGGCAGCTCCCGCTTTGCGTGATTGCCCTGCGCCGGTCCACCGGCACCCACGCCTGCTGGCTGGAAAAGGGGCAGGACCCTTTTCCCGGCGTGGAGATTGCCTCCAAGAGCAAAACTGTTCCGGGGGCAATTTGAGAAAATACGGATTTCTAAAATCACCCCCGGTTTCCTCTTGGAGAGTATGACAGGATAAGGTAGTTGTGTTACAAGTCATAAAAACAACCAGAGGTATACATTGAGCAAGCCCGGCGACACCACTGTCTTTTCCGTTCGATTGCCGTCAGATGCGTTGGTGCGTTTGGAGGAGGCCGTGCAGTCGCTTGGGGCCAAGAGCCGCAACCAGATCATCCAACGACTGATCTATCGTCTGATCGGGTATCTCGATCCTGACCCGGCCGTTGTCGATCTCTGGCAGACGCACTTGCGGCAGGTTCAGGGTGGATACACCAACCTCAATCAGCTCGCAAAATCGGCCAAACGCGGTTCGGTGATCTGGACCGATGACGACCGGCGCGATGTCGAAAACCTCCATCGTGCGATCATCCAGCACCGGCAAGACCTGAAGGCGCTGATCACCGCGGCCCGCCGAAACCGAGAGCCAGACTCCGCCATTCGCCGAATCTTGCGCGACGATGAGAGGACATCTGAAGCATGAACGTCGCGGCTCACAATTTGACGGCAGGGGACTTTCTGGAGCTAGCCTTCCGGGAAGCGCAGAAGGGTATCGATCGGTCCAAGCAGATCAGCCAGCAGCTGCAAACCGCCAAGCGCATGAAGTTCATGATCTCGCGGGCCTCATCCATCAAGGCGCGGCTTGGTGCTGTGGTTGGAAAGCCCGAGGCGGTTGTGAAACACGTCCGCAAAGGTGGGGTGAAAAAAGCGCATGAGCTGCGCCGCCAGATCAATTACCTGACCGTCAGGGCAGAGGGCGTGTTGGACATCCGCGACAATGGTGTGACCCCGCTCGATGCCGATCAGGTGAGTGATCTGATCGAGACCTGGGCCGAGGATTTCAACGGGAAAACCAACTATGGTTATACCCGTCACATGATCGTTTCTTTTCCCGAAGGCACCTATCCGGATGCCGCGCATGAGGCCGGTTTGGACTTCGCGGATCGCCTGTTTGGGAGCGGTGATTTTGGCGATACCTGGGACTATCTGACCGTGTTCCACAACGACACTGACAACCCCCATGTCCACATCGTTGTGAATAACCGAGGCGTGGAACATGGGCAGTGGTTGGCTATGGGTATGAGCAGCGACATGAACATCGACGTTCAGCGCTCTATCCAGGTTGAGGTTGCCGAAGGATACGGAATTGAGCTGACCGCAACGACCCGCCTTGAGCGCGGTTTGCGGCAGGAAGTTGAGACCGACACGTGGAAGGTTCAGGCCGGACTGTCTGTTGTTGAAAGCACTCCGGAGGTTGAAGTTACGGCCCGCGACATGGCCGGTGATGTGATGACACTCTCCATCGCAAGAATGTCGGATCTGTTTGATGAGCGCGCCAACGCTGTCAAAGACCGGATCGAAGAGTTTGCCATCCAACTCGTTGAAAGTGAGGAACCTATGGTATCGAGAATGGAACATCTGCTGGATCAAGCCCATCATTTTGATGATTACGGCGAGCCAGGAGACCCGTCTTATGTGTCGCCCGAAGTCATGAGCAACTTGCGGCGACACATCGAATTAGGCGGTTCTGAGGAAACAATCGCACCCGAGCTGAAGGCTCAGGTTGTTGCCCATATCAGCGACGTTCGGGACAACGAACAGAGCCATCCGTATCTGTCTGCCCTTGCTGATATTGTCGATGACAAGGCGTTCCAGTCGTCCGCTGATTATGCCCCGGCAGCACGCCGGTACGAGGTCTATATACAGGACACCTTGGGCAAGGGGGCCTATGAGGACTTCCAGACTCAGACCAAAGAATTGCTGCAATCCATCGACAAGATGGAAGGGCTGGCCCGTGAGGTTGACGACCCTCATCTGCGTGTCGCTATGGATATTCAAATTGGCGAGTTGAAGGGCGACGTTGCGGACCTGCGCACCAACGATCCGGACCTTCAAGCCTTCATCATCGAGGACCGCCGCTATTCAACGATGATGGGAATGGGCACTGCCGAAATGGATGTCTTGGATTATTCAGAGGCCGGCAAGTGGGCAGCGATCCGCAAAGAAGTCACCGACACGGCCAGCAGCTACGGCCTCGATGGCGAGGCGTTCGTTGCCCGCTTTGGCGATCATCAGAACGTCACCCTGGGTACAACAATGGGATGGCGCAGCGACGACATTTCGACCGCCGCGGCCCACTTCCAGGCGCAAGGATTACCCGACAGCCACGACCGCGCTGAGGCCGTTGTTGACGAGCTGCACCAGCTTGCGTCTTCCAGGATCATCGCAATCTCAGAAGAACTTTCAGACGTTCACGCCCACGCAACGCACCCGCTCTTGCAGGGGCGCGGTGACGATGACGGGCACAGCTTGTAAGGACTTTAACCGGTCTGCCTGATGCGCGCGCCAACGCCCCAGGCAGACCCATCACAGAGTTTTCCATCAACTCGCAAAGGAAAAACTATGGTTTCGCGTACAGACTATCTTTTGAACGAAGTCGAACACTTCGCACCCTATTCCAGATTTGATCAATCCGCCCCGCGTGAAGATCGCGTTTCAGAGCAGATCGACATCATCAGGAAAGAACAGCAGGCGATGGGCTTTGATCGTGCAGCCATCGCCTCAAACAGCTTCGACATCGAGGACCAGGCCAACCGCCGTGTTGACGAACATACTGCGCAACAAGATCTGGTCGAAGAATTCAAAATCGAATTTGAAGCTGCGGAGCGGTCAGGGGAGCCGGTTGATCTGAACGATATGCAGGCTTTGGTTTCTCAGCACATGAGTGATGCTCAGGAATACGATCTGTATCACCCTTACTATTCGTCCCTTGCGGATCTGAGTGGTGACAAGGATTTTCAGGAGTCCGACGACTACCAGTCGCCCGGTGATCGCTATGTTCAGTATATGCAATCCGCTTTGGGGGAGGCCATCTTTGAGAACTACGAGCAGCAGACCAAGGACATCGTGAACTCCATCGAGAACATGGAGGCTCTTGCACGAGAGGTCGAAGATCCACACTTGCGTGCCGCAATGGACGTTCAGATCGGGGAGTTGAAAGGCGATGTTGCCGAACTGCGCCCATATGACACCGACCTGCAGGCATACACTTTGGCTGATGACAGCTACACCACATCCATGAATGCGGCCGAGTTGGACAACCTGGACCCCACGGAAGCCGAAAAATGGCTGGCTGTGCGTGATGACATTGTGGCGACCGCGCACAGCTTCGGTCTCGACGGAAGCAAGTTCCTGGCCCGCTACAACGATCATGACAGCGTTTCAATCGGCACAACGGCGACTTGGAAAGACGCGGACATTTCCACCGCTGCCGCCCATTTCAACAGCCAAGGCGTTCCGGACAGCTACGAGCGCGCGGAGGCCGTTGTTGGTGAGCTGCACCAAGTTTCATCCAGCAAGATTGCCGCCGTGGTGCAAGAGATTGCCCATACCCGCGAACAGGCTACCCACGTCCATGAGTATGATGGACACAGTCTTTAACCACGGAGGACATGATAGATGATTGTTCGCGCCGGTGAATGTGTTGCCGGGAACAGCGAGACCACCGGGTTGGAGTAATGTGGGGTCTGTTCCGATTGGGACGGACTCTTGTCCTTGGACATTCCGGGCATTCGCTGCACCACGTTTGAATAGGCAAGAAGCGGACAAAACAGTCTTTCGCTGGGACTAAAGCAATGTCCGCTCATAGTTTAGTGATCGTGGTGACAGAGTTTATGATCGGCAAGAGACGCGAGCACATAGCAGTTCTCTGACACTCCTTCGTCATCACAGCCCTTCGAAATCCGAACCAGCTCTTTTTCAAGAGCCCGTAGTCGTTTGATCTTTGCTCTTACTTCGGAAAGTTGTGAGACGGCGATGTCCGTTGCGGCTTGGCATGAACGATCCGGGTGGCCTTGAAGCACAATCAATTCGGAGATCGCTTCAATTGAGAAACCAAGATCGCGTGCATGCTTGATGAAACTGAGACGCTCTAGCCCTGCCACATCGTAGCGCCGTTGGTTGCCTTCGGTGCGTTCTGGTGCGGCAAGCAGGCCCATTTCCTCATAGTAGCGGATAGTCGGAACTTTGACCTTCGTGCGCTTGGAAAGCTCCCCGATAGAAAACATGAAAATACCTCTTGAACCTCTAGTAACTAGAGACACTACACTATGGTCACGACAGATACAAAAAGGGCTTCCCAATGTCAGCATGTTGCGGACACAACGCCAAATTCGACGGCGTATCAGACGACTACAAAAGGAGGCTGTGGATTGTCATTGCTCTGAACGCGGTGATGTTCGTCGTCGAGATGACTGCCGGTCACTATGCAAAGTCTCAGGCACTTCAGGCCGACGCTCTAGACTTCCTTGGGGATGCTTTGACCTACGGTATCTCGCTGGCAGTGATCGGGGCTTCAATCCGTGCACGCACCAATGCCGCTCTGGCGAAAGGGGTGAGCTTGCTGCTGATGGGTCTTTGGGTGTTTGGATCGACCGTGTACCGGGTGTTCTATGTCGGAGTGCCGGAGGCCGAGATCATGGGCATCGTTGGCTTTTTCGCTCTTATGACCAATCTCGCAAGTGTTCTCTTGCTCGTCCGTTACAAGGACGGCGATGCAAATGTGCGCTCTGTCTGGCTATGTTCGCGTAATGACGCCATTGGCAATGTGGCCGTTATGTTTGCAGCTTTAGGCGTCTGGGGCACAGCTAGCGGTTGGCCTGACCTGATTGTTGCGGCGGTCATGGCAACGTTGTTTCTTTCCTCTGCTTTCCAGATCGTGCGCCAAGCGCTCGCCGAGCGTCGGGAAGTTGGCGAACATGAGCATGTTTGACGTGGATTATGACCTTTGATCTCGAATGATACGAAATCGGCTCAATTTAGTTGGAAATACCAAGGACTCTCGCCATGAACCTGAAACGCCGCCAAGTACTGACTTACGCCGCTGGCTTTGCCAGCACAGTACCATTTGCCGCGTTTGCGCAAGACACGCCTTCCGTCCGTGTTCTCAAGGATCCGAACTGCGGCTGTTGCCAGGTTTGGATCGACATCCTGCGGCAGGAAGGCTTTCGCATTACCGAGGAGCGCAGCTTTGGAACACAGCTTGTCCGCCACAAATTGGACAACGGCATTCCCGAAGAAATGATGTCCTGCCACACAGGCGAGATCGATGGCTATATGATCGAGGGGCATGTGCCGGTTGCAGACATTCGTCGTCTGCTGGAGGAGCAACCCAGTGCTGTTGGACTTGCTGTTCCTGGCATGCCCTACGGTTCCCCTGGGATGGGGCCGGAAGATCGTCGTGAGGCCTACGACGTGTTTTTGATCCTCAAGGACGGTAGCACCGAGGTGTTCAAGAGTTACGAAGCGGCCTGAGGCGACGTTCATCGAGCGGAAACAGTAAGGAGGAGAAGATGACGAAGCTTGGATTACGCACTCTTACCTTAAGCGTTCTGTCTATCACCATTGCTACAGTGGGTTGCGCACAACAACAACGAGGAGATTGGTGGGGTCACGGGCCAATGGGATCTAACCACATGAGGTCTGAGCACATGCGTGGTTGGGGGCACGGCAATATGGGGCCTGGCCAGCAGCAGCGCATGCAACGACATTGGACGTATATGAACGAGGACGTGCCCGCAGCCTACCGCGGGGCTCGGAGCACCATTCGTGCAACGCCCGAGAATGTTTCGGAGGGCAAGACGCTATATACGGAAAACTGCGCAAGCTGTCATGGAGCTGAGGGTTTGGGCGATGGTGAAGCCGGACGTTCGCTCGCGCCCTCTCCCGCTCTCCTACGATGGTTCGTTCAGATGCCGATGTCGGGGGACGAGTACCTTCTTTGGGCAATTTCCGAGGGCGGCGAACGCTTCGGAACAGACATGCCAGCCTTCAAGGAAGCGCTGAGCGAAGAAGACCTTTGGAAGATCATCGTTTATATGCGTGCGGGGTTCCCTTGATCTGTCGTCAATCTGTTGGTTTTTGATGAGTGTTTTTGCTGTCGATACTATGACGACAATTCTCAGCAGGCATAAAGCTGACAATGCGCCATTCTAGTAAGCTTCACGGAAGCGGACATATATGTAAGTCGCAGCACGAGCAGGTTAGGGCTCTCTCCTGCCGTTCTCTGCATATTGAAGTAAGGTCCGGTTCGGCCGCGTCCTGTTACCCCCGTCAAGTGAAGGCGCTACTTTCAGCCCGTTTGGCTTTCATTTTCTCCATCGCCATATCTTTCGCTGACCGACTTTTCCGCTTTGCGACCGTGCGCTGCGCATCAAATGCCGCCTGAAGTTCCTGGTCTTTTTCAGAAACCTCTTTCACCGGGGCAGGGGCCGGTTTCGCATCAGCCACTGCCTTTGCCGTATCCTTGGCCTGCTCTTCAGCAAGATCCAGGTGTGTCCCTTTGATCTTTGGCGTGTCGCCACCAAGGAACTGCATGAAATAAGGATCTTCGAAATATCGAATCTTGTTCGCAATCACGGGCATCTTGCCTTCGCGGATCAGCACAACCTCGTTTTCCGGCAGACGACCAACGTGCTCTGGCCGGAGCAGCCGAATGCCTTCTTCACGCTCTGATATGCTGCCCATTTCCATCTTGCCGAGTGCTCGAGACTTCGACTTGCTTATGACCGTTTTGTCCCCGATGGACCTGGACACATGTTCGCGTACTTCGGAATCCTCTGAGGCGGCAAACATCTGGGTTCCAGCGTTTGCCAGCATCGCCCGCACACCCTCGTGCCCATAAATGTCCTGTAGGCGCGACAGTGTTTGCGAAAT
>NZ_JBQGAD010000014.1:0-76456 GCF_056542685.1 Ruegeria sp. AB6
CTGCGGTCAGCGTGGTCTTACCATGGTCAACGTGGCCAATCGTGCCGATGTTGACGTGCGGTTTTGTACGCTCAAACTTTTCCTTTGCCATTCCTCAGGCGCCCTTTTGCGATTTGGGGGACCCGTGGTCCCGTGGTTACATCTGCGCGCGCGAGATATTTGGTTCGCAGGGGAAAATCAAGCACATCCTGCGGGAAAAGCCGTTTACGACGCTGGATTTTGCGTGAGTTCACCGGAATCCAGCGGCTGGATCAGATCGGGGCGGCTTTTGAACCAACCGTTTTGCTGATGTTCCTCGGCCAGCCATTCTTCGACTCGGTCCGCTACCTTCAGGGACAGACCGCTCATCTGCTCTTCCTTGGTGCGCTCATGGCCTGAGCCTTTGAACGCGCTGCCGCCTGTGGTGTCTTCCAGAACCTGAAATTTTTTACCCTTGGCCAGAAACTCTTTCTTGTTCACGTCGTAGACATTCACAAGCACGATTGCAGTGCTGCGCGGGTTGTAGATCAATGGAATGCCCGGAGGCGCAAGCATGTATCCTTCCAGGCTGATGCCGATGTCGTAATCCTGCGCGCCCTCATAGCGGCCGAGACGGATATCCACCGCATTCTGAATCGCCGCGGTCCACTCATCGGGTGTGGCATCGCGTGAAACCGGGCCCTGCACCGCCTTTTCGGCAAAGGCATAGTTGACGCGCAGTTTAAATTCACCCAGCGACTCGGGCTCTTCATACACTTGTGTCTGCGTACAAGCGCCCGTCAGGGCCAGTCCGGTGATCAAGGTCAGAATGCGCAACATGTCTCTCGTCTCGATAGGCCTGTTTTCCTTGATCTAGCGCACCGATACGGACTGTGCCAAGCCGTATCGGCAAAATTCCCCGCAAGCGGGCGCAAAATCACGAGAATTTATAGTCCCTAGGGAAGCCATAGGGCGGTTTTTTCCCCACACTGGCGCGTTTGGCCAGCCATTGAGACATATCCGCCTCGTGCCGGGTCTTGTCACCGCCCATGGACCATTTCAGGCCCTCTTCCCAATTGAAGGTCGTGATATCAGACAATCCACCATCCAGCTCCAGCGTTCCCTGCCGCCCTCGTGCCATATTGTATTTTTGCAGGCGCACGCCTTTGCCGCGGGTCATCTCGGGCAGGTCTTCGGTGGGGAAGACCAGGAACTTGCCGTTTTGCGAAACGACAGCCACGTGATCCCCATCAACCGGCTTACAGATCATTGCCGTCTCGTCGCCCTTGACGTTGAGGACCTGTTTACCGTTGCGGGTTTGCGCCAGCACGTCGTCCTCGGGCACCATGAACCCGTTGCCTGCATCCGAGGCCACCAGCAGCTTGCGCCCCGGCTTGTGGATCAGGATGTCGATGATCTGCGCCTCGTTCGGCAGATCGACCATCAGACGCAGCGGCTCGCCCATGCCCCGTCCGCCGGGCAGGTTGGCCGCGCTAACCGTGTAGAACCGACCATTTGAGGCAAAGACCAGCAAGCGGTCGGTGGTCTCGGCATGGAAAATGAAACGCGGGCCGTCGCCATCCTTGAACTTCAGCTCGCGCTTGAGGTCGATATGGCCGGTCATGGCGCGAATCCAGCCCATCTGCGAACAGACGACCGTGATCGGCTCCTTGTCGATCATCGCCTCAAGCGGGACTTCCTCGACCTGTCCGGCCTCGGCAAACTGGGTGCGCCGTGCGCCGCCTTCATAGTCTTTGCCGAAGGTCTTCTTGGTCTCTTTCAACTGCTCGGCGATCTTGGCCCATTGCAGGGCGGGATCAGCCAGCAGGTCTTCGAGATTGGCGCGCTCTTCCATCAACGCGTCACGCTCACGGACCAGCTCCATCTCTTCCAGACGGCGCAGGCTGCGCAGGCGCATATTGAGGATGGCGTCGACCTGAACTTCGGACAGTTCGCCCTCGCCTGGTTTGGGCGAGACATAGTCGGATTCGTCCGTCGCTCGAACGTGGTCGATGCCCCAATCTTCGCGCATCAAAGCAGCTTTGGGATCATCGTCATAACGGATGATGTCAATCACACGGTCGAGGTTCAGGAAGGCAACGATAAAGCCCTCCAACACTTCTAACCGGTGGTCGATCTTAGCCATGCGGTGACGCGAACGCCGCAACAACACCTCTTGCCGGTGATCAAGGAAGGCGCGCAGCACTTCCTTCATTGAGCAGACCTTGGGCGTCACCCCATCGATCAGCACGTTCATGTTCAGGCTGAACCGCACTTCAAGGTCCGAGTTGCGATAGAGCATCCCCATCAGCACTTCGGGGTCCACATTCTTGGACCGTGGCTCGAGGATCAGGCGAATGTCATCGGCGGATTCGTCGCGTACATCGCCGAGGATTGGTATCTTCTTGGTCTGGATCAGTTCCGCGATCTTTTCGATCAGCTTGGATTTCTGAACCTGATAGGGAATCTCGGTAACGACGATCTGCCACTGGCCGCGACCCAGGTCTTCGACCTCATACTTACAGCGCAGGCGGAACGATCCACGCCCGGTGCGATAGGCCTGCGCGATATTCTCGAGTGGCTCTACGATCACGCCACCGGTCGGGAAGTCCGGGCCGGGCACATAGTTCAACAAGGTATCGTCCCGCGCATCCGGTGTCTTGATCAGATGCAGACAGGCATCGCACAGCTCGGAAATATTGTGCGGCGGAATGTTCGTCGCCATACCCACTGCAATACCGCTGGCCCCATTGGCCAGCAGGTTTGGGAACTGCGCCGGCAGCACGACCGGTTCAGTCAGCGTCCCGTCATAGTTGTCGCGGAAATCGACGGCGTCCTCGTTCAGACCCTCCAGTAGCGCCTCGGCCACGATGGTCATCCGCGCCTCGGTGTATCGCGAGGCCGCCGGGTTGTCGCCGTCAATGTTGCCGAAATTCCCCTGCCCGTCGACCAGCGGGTAGCGGACGTTAAAGTCCTGCGCCAGACGCGCCATCGCATCGTAGATCGCGGCATCACCGTGTGGGTGATAGTTGCCCATCACGTCGCCAGAGATCTTCGCAGACTTACGGAATCCCCCTGTCGCGCTGAGTCGCAGCTCGCGCATCGCATAAAGGATTCGCCGGTGAACCGGCTTCAGACCATCACGGGCATCGGGCAGCGCTCGGTGCATGATGGTGGACAAAGCATAGGTAAGGTAGCGTTCGCCAATCGCGCGGCGCAGCGGTTCGGCTACCTCGCCCCCGCCTTCGGGGGCCTCCATGTTGGGGTCGTCGATCGTGTCGTTCATATATGATGTGATACGACGCAAGCGCGCCGCGGTAAAGCAACCGGCGCTCATTTTGCTGGGGACAAGTGGCGCTTTTTGCAACAGGGGGAGGCAACTGCTGGATTTCCCCCGATCTTTCGACTCGGGGCCTAAGATATGGTATGCTCCGGATCATTAAGCTGCTGCCTATTTCATGTTTCACGATTACCTGGGGGATGCGCCATGACGCGCCTTATCGTTATTAGTTTCGCTGCGCTCGGCTGGTGCTTTTATGTTATGAGCGGAGGGCCCGAGTTTGAACCGCGCGGCCTGCGGTCAGAACAACCCGTGCGCGTTGCGGCCCAGCCCAGTCCGACTCAGATCGCACCAGCACCCGCCGAGGCGCTTGTCACCAACGTGGCCGCGCGCACGCCGACCGTGCGCATCACACCGATCAAACAGCAACCCGAGATTGTCGAATTCGTAGCCGAACCCGCCAGCCTGGAGGGGTTCAATGGCTTGTCGGTGTTTGACACCCAAACCAGCGGCATCCAGCTTGCGTCGCTTGAGGACGGTGTGACGGGTCTGAAACAAGTCCCTGCCGAAACCCAACAGGCTGACCCGATAGCACCGGCAGAGCCGGAAAAGGACATCCGTGAAATCTCGGGCACGCGGGTCAATATGCGCGACGGGCCGGGCACGATCTATCCGATCATTGGCAAGGCCACGATTGGCCAGAAGGTCGAAATCCTCAGCGATTCGGGCACTGGCTGGCTACGTCTGCGCGTGTTGCCACAGCAACAGGTCGGATGGATTTCTGCCTCGCTGGTCGGAAAATCGACGAACTAGCGAAAGCAGCGATTGTCCCGAACTCAGCCTCACCCTAGCTATAGGCCAGGCTCAGGTTCGGGGACATGATGCAGAAATCAATTCTTATCACCGGTTGCTCGTCCGGTATCGGGCTGGACGCAGCACATGGAATGCGTGCACGGGGCTGGCGCGTCTTTGCTTCGTGCCGTCAGCAACGCGATTGCGACCGGCTGCGCGCCCAAGGGTTCGAAAGCCCCCGCATCGACTATACCGACACCGACAGCATCACCGCAGGGCTCGCCGAAGTGCTTGAGGCAACCGGAGGCACTCTCGACGCGCTGTTCAACAATGGCGCGCACGGCCTGCCCGGAGCAGTCGAGGACCTTCCCACCGACGGGTTGCGCGCCATCTTCGAAACCAATTTCTTTGGCTGGCACGAACTGACCCGCCAGGTCATCCCGGTGATGCGCGCGCAGGGGCGTGGCCGAATCGTCCAGAATTCATCCGTACTGGGACTGGTCGCGTACCCTTGGCGCGGCGCATATGTGGCGACGAAATACGCGATCGAAGGCCTGACCGACACGCTGCGACTAGAACTGAGGGACACAGAGATAAAGGTCATCCTGATCGAACCCGGCCCCATCACCTCGCGGCTGAGAGAAAACGCCATCCCGATCTTCGAACGGTTTATCGATTGGGAAAACTCGGCCCTTCGCAGCCGGTACGAGGGATCGCTGCTGAAACGGCTTTACGAATCCTCGGGACCCGACCGGTTTGAACTGCCGGCCTCGGCCGTGACCGACAAGCTGGCCCACGCGGTCGAGGCCAAACGCCCCATCCCCCGCTATTACGTCACGACGCCCACATATATCGCAGGCTGGCTGCGCCGGATTTTGCCGACTCGGGTCATCGACCGCATCCTGTCGGATGTCTGAGACGAAATTACCGGTTCGCATTTTGGTCTCGCGGGTCTAGATGATAGGCCAATGTAATAAACGCGGACGGTGGACCCATGGACCTTTTGATGGTCGTATTGTTGCTGGCCATGGCGGCGGTTGTCGTCGTGCTGGTGATCGGCATTTCAAACTTCGGCAAGGCCGGGAAAAGTGCCGCGCTGAAAAGCAACAAGATGATGCAGCTGCGCATTCTGTTTCAATTCATTGCCGTGGTGCTGATCGTGCTCTACGTCTGGCTGCGCGGACAGGGAGGTCAGTAAATGGTCGTGCTTAACAAAATCTACACGCGCACAGGCGATGACGGCAAAACAGCCTTGGGCAATGGGGAGCGCGTTGCCAAGTATTCGGGTCGTGTTGCCGCCTATGGCACAGTGGATGAGCTGAACTCATTCGTCGGTGTCGCCCGAACTGAAGCTGATGGTGAGGTCGAGGCCGCACTGTCGCGCATCCAGAATGACCTGTTCGATCTGGGTGCCGACTTCTGCCGCCCCGACATGGATAAGGATGCCGAGGCCGAATATACGCCGCTGCGCATCGTCCCCTCGCAGATCGACCGGTTGGAAGCCGAAATTGACGCCATGAACGAGGCGCTGCAACCATTGCGCAGCTTCATCCTGCCCGGTGGGTCTCGACTGGCCGCGCATCTTCATGTGTGCCGCACCGTCTCGCGCCGGGCTGAGCGTCTGGCGGTTGAGCTGACCAATATGGAACCGGTGAATGAAACGGCGGTGAAATACCTTAACCGCCTGAGCGACTGGTTCTTCGTGGCCGCACGCTGTGCCAATGAAAATGGCGCGGCCGATGTGCTGTGGATTCCAGGCGCAAACCGCTGAGGCGTTGACTCTACGGCACCTTTGTTGCGCGCCGCAGCGTCAAAAAACATGAAACGCGACGTCCCAAGCCCACGAGATGACGATTTTGCCCTGTTGTCGCGTGACTTGAGACGTTATTCAGACGTCCGAGAGCATTGGTGGAGTCGCGTCGCGGCTTACCGTTATTTGTGAGGAGCAAGCGCAAAATGAAGGTACTCGTGCCTGTCAAACGCGTGATTGACTATAACGTGAAAGTTCGCGTCAAAGCGGATGGCAGCGGTGTTGATCTCGCCAATGTCAAAATGTCGATGAACCCGTTCGACGAGATCGCCGTCGAAGAGGCGATCCGCCTGAAAGAAGCGGGTAAGGCTGACGAAGTCGTTGCCGTTTCCATCGGCGTCAAGCAGGCGCAGGAAACTCTGCGTACCGCGCTGGCCATGGGTGCAGACCGCGCCATCCTGGTGGTCGCAGCCGACGACGTGCACACCGATATCGAACCGCTGGCCGTTGCCAAAATCCTGGCCAAAGTGGTCGAGGAAGAGCAGCCGGGCATCGTTCTGGCGGGCAAACAGGCGATCGACAACGACATGAACGCCACCGGTCAGATGCTGTCGGCTCTGCTGGGCTGGAGCCAAGGCACCTTCGCCTCTGAGGTGGATATCGAAGGCGACAGCGCCAAGATCACCCGCGAGGTTGACGGCGGTCTGCAGACCATCAGCGTCAAGATGCCGACCATCGTGACCGTTGACCTGCGCTTGAACGAGCCGCGCTATGCTTCGCTGCCCAACATCATGAAGGCGAAGAAAAAGCCGCTGGACGAGAAAACTGCTGCCGATTACGGCGTCGACGTCACTCCTCGTCTGGAAATCGTCAAAACCGAAGAGCCGCCGGCACGTGCCGCTGGTATCGTCGTGGGCTCGGTTGACGAGCTGGTTGCGAAACTCAAAGAAGCGGGGGCTGTGTAATGGCTGTTCTTCTTCTCGCCGAAGTCAATAATGGTGAACTGGCGCTGGACGCCACCGCCAAAGCCGTCAACGCCGCGAAGGCGCTGGGTGACGTGACCGTTCTGGCCGCAGGTGGTTCTGCCGCTGCTGCCGGTGAGGCTGCCGCAAAGATCGACGGTGTCTCCAAGGTTCTGGTCGCCGAAGACGCATCGCTGGGTCACCGCCTGGCGGAATCGACCGCAGCCCTGATCGTGGGCCTGGCCGATGGCTATGAGCACATCGTCGCACCGGCCACCACCGACGCCAAGAACGTGATGCCCCGCGTTGCAGCCCTGCTGGACGCGATGGTGATCTCGGATGCATCCGGCGTAGTTGACGGTTCGACCTTCGAGCGTCCGATTTACGCAGGCAACGCGATCCAGACCGTGAAATCGAACGACGCCAAGAAAGTCGTCACCTTCCGTACCGCATCCTTTGATGCGGCAGGCGAAGGCGGTTCGGCTGCGATCGAGACTATCTCGGTCGGCGACAACCCCGGTCTGTCGTCCTGGGTTGAAGACAAGGTTGCCGAAAGCGACCGACCTGAGCTGACCTCGGCTGGCGTTGTTGTTTCGGGTGGCCGTGGCGTCGGCTCGGAAGAGGACTTCAAGCTGATCGAAGGTCTGGCAGACAAACTGGGTGCTGCCGTTGGCGCATCGCGTGCCGCCGTTGACTCAGGCTATGCTCCGAACGACTGGCAGGTGGGTCAGACTGGTAAGGTTGTTGCCCCCGACCTGTACGTTGCCGTAGGCATCTCGGGCGCGATCCAGCACCTGGCTGGTATGAAGGACTCGAAGGTCATCGTTGCAATCAACAAAGACGAAGAAGCACCGATCTTCCAGGTTGCCGATTTCGGTTTGGTTGCCGACCTGTTCCAGGCTGTACCGGAACTGACTGAGAAACTCGGCTGATCTATAGACCGAGATTTTTCGACGAAAAATCTGATGGGCCCGCCGGATTGGCGGGCCTTTTCTTTAGCGCAGATTCTGGATTGGTCCGACCAACGCATCGGCAATCGACCGATGCCCTGCGGGTCCGATCATAAACTCGGCCATCGGTTGTTGCAGCGTACCGAACAACATATCCTCCAACTCATCCGACTGGCCCGAAACACACACCGTTTCCCGCACAATCCGCGCGCAATAGGGTCTGACGGCGTTCAGCATCTCACGCGTCAACGGCACTTCTGTTTCCTGAACTGGTCGAGAGTCTTCCGATTGCCGTATGACGCGAAGGCACAAAAGGATCACCGGTGATTGCAGGCTTTGCAGCAGGCCGCCGACCTCCCGGACCCAGTTTCGGCGCAACTCTTCCGCCACAGCTTCGAACCTCGCATCCTGATGACCCTGTAGCAGTTTCATCAGATGATGCACGAAATTGACATCAGCGAAATCAATCTCGGGATAGAGCGAGATCAGGTCATCGGTTGCAGCAAGAAACCGGTCGTTCCGCCTTGGGTGCACACGATAGAAGCGATTCGATTGCCCCAAAAGGTCCGGAGCCTGCAAGACGCATAGCTCTGCAGCGTTTAAAAGGGACTGCAGGCCTTTTTCCTGACAAAGCGCGTCGACTCCGCAAAACAGACTGCCGAGATTGAGGCAACGCCGGTCCAACCGGTCCTCAAGCACTGCTGCAAAGGGACGATCGACAAAACGACCGAAGGTTTCTGTCCCTCCTGCGCAAGCCATATATGGTGTATCCAAGGACCGCTTGGGCCCCCGAAACCAAAGCCGCGCGCCGAAATATTGGCAAACGGCATCCTCGGGTATCCCCGAGCCTGTTTGATGATAGCTCATAACACTCACCCATTTTTCACCCGGGTGCCATCTTGCAGCCGTAAGTCTTGAGAATTCTCTAATGTGCGCATTTGAAGCGAATTGGATGCACCCGATGCTCTTGCCGCCCGCCCTAATCTACCGATACTGTCGCCCTGACCCGTGAGACAAAGGCACCAAAAAATGGATGTAAAATCAGTCGGAGTGATAGGCGCAGGACAGATGGGCAACGGTATTGCTCATGTCCTTGCCCTGGCGGATTACGATGTTCTTTTGAATGATGTCAGTCAGGATGCGCTCAATAGTGCTTTGGCAACAATCGAAGGCAATTTGGCCCGCCAGGCGTCGCGCGGCAAGATCTCGAATGAGGCAATGCAGAACGCGCTGAAGCGCATCACAACAACGCTGGAATTGCCCCGGCTTGGACAAACCGATTTGGTGATCGAGGCTGCGACCGAGCGCGAGGCCGTCAAACAAGCCATTTTCGAAGACCTGCAACCCCATTTGCTGCCGCATACGATTCTAACGTCGAACACTTCGTCGATTTCGATCACGCGGCTCGCCAGCCGCACGGACCGGCCGGAACGGTTCATGGGGTTTCATTTCATGAACCCGGTCCCTGTCATGCAACTTGTGGAATTGATCCGCGGGATTGCCACGGATGAGGACACTTTCAGTGCCTGCAAGGCGGTGGTCGACAAGCTAGGCAAAACCGCTGCCAGCGCCGAGGATTTTCCCGCCTTTATCGTAAATCGCATCCTGATGCCGATGATCAACGAGGCCGTCTATACCCTTTATGAAGGAGTCGGGAATGTACAGTCCATCGATCAATCGATGAAACTAGGTGCAAACCACCCGATGGGGCCGCTGGAACTGGCGGATTTCATTGGCCTGGATACCTGTCTGGCGATCATGAATGTACTGCATGACGGGTTGGCCGATACCAAGTATCGTCCGTGCCCCCTGTTGACGAAATATGTCGAGGCCGGGTGGTTGGGTCGCAAGACGCAACGTGGGTTTTATGATTATAGGGGTGATGCCCCAGTACCGACGCGGTAAGGGGGTCAGCCCCCTCGCCCGGAAATTATCCGGGCTCACCCCCGGGATATTTCTAGCCAGATGAAGAGGCGGATCAGTGTTTGGGTGCCTGGCGCAGGGACAATGTGTGTTTTCTGAGCCAGGCCATGAAACCGCGCGGGTCGGTTTCGAGCAGCTGCATATCTTCGTCCGAGATCGGTTCGCCGATCACGGGGGATTGCGGTTTGTTGCAGGAGCGAACGATTTCATGCAGTAACAGACCCTGACGCAGGATCGCTGATAGTTTGTTGGCGATCTGGTAGGCGCGCGAATTGCTGCCTGGGAAGAAGATTGGCACGACCTGAGCGCCGGAGCGGCGGATCATTTTGGCAGTGAAGACATTCCATTCCCGCTCAATCGCGGGACCGAACCAGTCATCGGAGGACATCACTACGCCAGAGGGAAACAGTGCGACGACGCCGCCGTTTTTGAGATGCTCCATGGCTTTGCCGCGCATTTCCAGCATTTTGGCTTGTGCTTCGGGGTCATGCGGGAAGGGCACCGGGATCATGAACGACGTCGCCGCCTCGTCAAGCCCGGTTAGAACCGAGCGAGTCAAGATGCGGTAGTCGCTGCGCACACGCCCGATCAGTTCGGCGAAGATCATCCCATCGACCATGCCGTGCGGATGGTTGGCAACCACAACGACCGGCCCTTCCTTTGGAATATTTGCGATTTGCTCCGGCGGGGTGGTCAGGTCAATTCCCATAACCTCGAGCGCACCGCCCCAGAACCGTTGCCCTCGATAATACTCGTTCTTCTTTTCGAACTTGTTGACCATGCGCAAAATGGTCAGTTTGCCGGTGCACCATTCGATCGCGCGGATGGCTGTCGACGTCCACGCATCGTCAAAGGAATTTGCATAGGTCAGAGTTCTACGGTCGTAGATTTCCCCCTGATCCTCGACCCCGTTTACAACCGGGCCTGTCTTGGTCTCGTGCGTTGTTTCCGCCAATTCCTGGTCTTCCCGTTCTTGGTCCTGCGGCAGGTGCGGTCAGAACCCCTCGCCGAACTTGTCGTTCACCAGAGTTTCCAACGCATCGGCCAACGCCTCAGCATCCGGTCCGGACGTCTCGACGTCAATAGTCGTTCCACGCGACGCTGCCAACATCAAAAGGCCCATAATGCTGTCACCAGAGGCCGAAAGCCCATCTTTCGACACTTCTGCCTGAGCATCAAACCCTTCCACCACCTCAACCAGTTTGGCCGAGGCACGGGCGTGAAGGCCCTTTTCGTTAACGATCTTCAAGCTTCGGGTGGTCATGTATGGTCAATCCGGTCTTCGTCCAATGTCACATTTTGCGCATTGATATATTTTCGTCCAGCCTCCATCGCCAATCGCACGGCGTCGCCAATCGGCAAATGGCGAGATTTGGCCAGTTTGATCAGCATAGGAAGATTTGCGCCATACAGGATGCGCCGATCCTGTGGCGCACAGGCCCGCAGGCTGAGATTCGATGGGCTGCCGCCGAACAGGTCGGTCACGACAACGACGCCGTCGCCAGCATCCACGCTGTCGGCAGCGGCGCAAATTTCGGCCTGCTTTGCGTTCCGGTCATGATCGGCCTCGATCGAGATTGCGACCAGGCCGGGTTGTTGTCCGACGACATGCTGCATGGCCGCCAGGTATTCCTGGGCCAATCCACCATGTGCAACAAGTACGATCCCGATCAATCCGGCCTCACATTCAACAAGCGACGTTCCATTTCGCGGTGCCTAATTGCCACTTGCTGCCCCTCCTCCGCAAGGGCTTTTGCAACCGCCTCAGCGGTGGCGACCGATCTGTGTTGGCCCCCGGTACAACCAAAGGCAACCGACAGATGGGCCTTTCCTTCGGCGCGATAGGCCGGAAGCAGCAGTTTGAGCAAATCGACCACGCGTTCGAAGAACGGTGCATAGCTCGCGTCTGACTGAACATAGTGCGCCACATCCGGGTTTCGACCATCCTCTGCCCGCAATTCCGGCCGCCAATATGGGTTGGCCAAAAACCGGCAGTCAAACACCATATCCAGCCCGCGCGGTAGGCCGCGTTTATAGGAAAAGGACTCTATTGAAACCGCCAGATGCCTCCCGCCTTGAGGGGCAAACCAACGTTCAACCTCTTCACGCAACTGGTGTACGTTCAAGGGGCTGGTGTCGATCAGGGTGTCAGCAATCTCGCGGATGGGGGCAAGCAGTTCCTTTTCCTGCACAACACCGGTTTCAGGGCTGGCGTTTGCAGCGACAGGGTGGCGGCGGCGAGTTTCCGAAAAGCGCCGCAAAAGGATATCATCCGTACAATCCAGATAGAGCGTGGTCAGATCTACCTGCTCCATCCGGCGCAATTTCGCGGCCAGTTCGATAAAGCCAATGGTCGAGAAATCGCGATTGCGTGCATCAATTCCCAGCGCCATCGGCCGGTCGTCTTGCGAGCCATCCAGCAAGCGCAGAAGTAAACCCATCGGCAGGTTGTCGATGGCTTCGAATCCCAGATCTTCAAGCACACGAATCGCGGTCGAACGCCCGGCCCCCGAAGGACCGGTCACCAGAACGATGCGCCGTTGCGGTGTCATGTGTTGGGCCATTCCGGGTTCACCCGTCCCATTTTCAACATCTGAAAGAGTGCTGCGGCCAAATTGGGCACGCCGCCGCCCCGTAACAAGGGAACAGTTTGCCTCAGGGCTCGAATTTCTAGCGGATCGGGTAGTCGGGCCTGTTCTGTTTGATCCATATCCACGATACAGGCGACGGGAACAGGCCCAACGTTTGTGGCGCACAGCAGGCCTACGCCTCGCGCCTCGATCAATCCGCTGATATTGGGAGCGGCCTCTGCGACAATGTTCTGGCCGTCCATGCCCAACACTACACGGTCGTCGCCCACCAGCCCGGCGCCCAAAGCCATCATTTGCAACGCAAGGCCGGATTTGCCGGACCCCGATGCGCCGATGATCACAACGCCCAGGCTATCTACGGCAACGCAACTGGCGTGGATGATGGCCTTGTCCTGATTTTCAGTATCAGAGAGGGGCGAGCCACTCATGGGTTAAACCGGCAGCCCAACCACAAATCGCGCACCCAGCGGGTCAGAGGTGATGTCGGCCTCGGTCGGGCGAATATTTTCAGCCCAAATCACACCGCCATGCGCCTCGATGATCTGTTTCGAAATCGCCAGACCAAGGCCTGAATTGTTGCCGAAATGCTCGGCCGGGCGTTGCGAATAGAAGCGTTTGAAGACCTTGGTCAGCGCCTGTTCGGGAATGCCAGGGCCGGTATCTTCGACCACGATCAACACGCGGTTTTCGCGCCGCCGCACCCAAACGCGGATTGCATCGTTTTCTTCACAGAACGAAATCGCGTTGGTGATCAGATTGACGAAAACCTGCGCCAGACGCGCCTCAAGCCCGTTGATGACAATGGGTTGGCTGGGCAGATCGGTGATATAGTCGATCCCTTTCGAGCGCGCATCCTCACCCAGATATTGCCCGATATTGCCAAGCAGCTTGAGCAGGTCGAAGGGCTGCTCCTCTTCTTTCACCAGTTCGGCATCCAGACGCGACGCGTTCGAGATATCGCTGACCAATCGGTCGAGGCGGCGCACATCGTGTTCGATCACATCCAGTAGCTTGTCGCGCTGATCCTCGCGCTTGATCATACGCAGGGTGCCAACGGCCGATTGCAAACTGGCCAGCGGGTTTTTGATTTCGTGCGAGACATCGGCTGCGAACTGTTCGTTGGCATCAATCCGGTTGTAAAGCGCCGTCACCATCCCCCGCAGCGCGCGGCTGAGGCGTCCGATTTCATCCGGTCGCGCCGACAAGTCGGGGATACGAATACGTCCGGGATTGACCCCTGTTCCGCGGTCTTTTCCGGTTTCTGCCGCCGCAGCAAGATCGGCAAGTGGGTTTGCAATGGTCGACGCCAGAACAAGGCTGAGCCCAATGGAAACCAACAGCGCCACGACGAACATTTGCAGGATCCGCTCCTGCTCGCGCCGGGCCAAAGCGTCAATCTCGCCCGCGGGTCCTGCCATGGCGACGGCACCAACCGGCACGCCTTCCAGCTGGATTGCCGAGGCCGCGACGATCACCGTCTCACCTGCGTCATCCTTGACTGCCTGAACCTGCGTCTGCCCCTCGAGGGCACCGGGAATAATGGCCTGAACCCGTTGCGCCAGCGTCGGAGCGACCCCTTGATCGTCACTGGTGAAAACTCGTGACAAGCCCGTCCAGACCGCATTGAGCGCGTCGCTGATCAACGTACTGCCTGTCTGAATATCCGCATCAACGCTCAGCAGACCAGGCATTTGTGTCTCACCGCCGCGTGTCCAGCCGATCAGAGTGCCTGAGCCATCGTAAACAAAGACTTCACCGCCTTCGGGCAGGCTCAACTCGGCCAGAGTATCCTTGACGTCCAGCTCTCCAGCATATTCAGACAAGCCAAATTCGCTTTGTCGCAACTGCGCTTCGAACACGTTACTGACAAGCTGGGCGTCCCCCATCAGGTTCTGCGCGGTTTGCGCCACCTGCTCTTCCCGCGAGTCATCCAGATACAGCAATCCGGTGACCAACGTAACTAGAGCGATCAGATTGAAAGTGATGATCTTGCGTGCCAGCGGCGAGCCGCGCAGGGCAAACAGGTTGCGACGGCTGCGCGTCGCGTTCAGTTCGGCCGCGTCAGCATCCTGCGGGATGACCCAGTCATCCCCCAATACGACATCCCCGTCGCGAAGCTCATTGGCGTGTTCCGTATCGCGCACCAGACCCGACTACCTTTGCTTATTCAGTCAAAGTTATTCTTCGTTGTACCGATAACCGATGCCGTACAGCGTCTCGATTGCCGAAAACTCAGGGTCGGCGGCGCGCATCTTCTTGCGCAGACGCTTGATATGGCTGTCGATGGTGCGGTCATCCACATAGACCTGATCATCATAGGCCACATCCATCAACTGATCGCGGCTTTTGACGAAACCGGGACGTTGCGCAAGCGCTTGAAGCAGCAAGAACTCGGTCACCGTCAGCGACACATCCGATCCTTTCCAGCTAACAGCATGGCGCAGCGGGTCCATCCGCAGTTCTCCCCGCTCCATGACTTTAGCATCGCCAGTGGTTGCAGCGGTGGCATCTCCCGAGGTCGCCTCCTGCCGGCGCAGCAGCGCGCGGATACGTTCGACCAGAAGACGCTGCGAGAACGGCTTTTTGACATAGTCATCCGCGCCCATCCGCAGGCCCAGAACCTCGTCGATCTCGTCGTCTTTCGAGGTCAGAAAGATCACCGGCATCTGGGTTTTCTGCCGCAGACGTTGCAACAGGTCCATGCCATCCATGCGCGGCATCTTGATATCCAGAACTGCCATATCCGGCAGTTTCTTGTTAAATGCGTCCAACGCGGCCTGTCCGTCATTGTACGTCTCGACCTCAAAGCCCTCGGCCTCAAGCGTCATGGACACGGACGTCAGAATGTTTCTGTCGTCGTCCACCAATGCAATCTTCGACATCGGGTTAGCCCCTATTCCTGCTCACTCATGCAATATATCGTTATTAGTAAGGTATTTCTGGCGTTTTTAAGGCCGCGAATCAATCCGTATCTGCGAATCGTGCGATTGTTGTCACACAGATGCGGCAAAAAAGCCGTTAATGTTGCCGGAAAAGCGCCCTTATTTCGGTCGTGAAAAAAGTGATGGCGCTAAACTTGGACTTGGTTGCGCTAACTGCGTCAAACCCGCCTGTTCATGTCCTGAATGACCATGGTAAGACGCGCCCACCCGCCGGTTTTTCCCGGCTAATTGCCCAAATGGCGCATCCGGCCCAATCGCCCTGCGCCGCCACACGGAGAAGACACACATGACATCTGGACGGGTTAACCCGCAATTCCGCCTCGAAGATCAGGGCATCGAGGGTCTGGGCAATGTCTATTACAACTTCATGGAACCGGCGCTGATTGAAGAAGCGCTGAAGCGCGGCGAGGGTACTCTGGGCAACGGCGGGGCCTTTCTGGTCACCACCGGCAAGTTCACCGGCCGCTCGCCCAAAGACAAACACGTCGTGCGCACCGACAGCGTCGCTGACCACATCTGGTGGGAAAACAACGCCGAGATGAGCCCCGAAGGCTTTGATGCGCTTTACGAAGACATGCTGGCCCATATGAAGGGTCGTGACTATTTCGTGCAGGATCTCGTCGGGGGCGCCGACCCGACCTATTCGATCAACGTGCGCATGGTCACTGAACTGGCTTGGCACAACCTGTTCATCCGCCACCTGCTGCGCCGTCCGGATCGTGAGGACCTGGATGAGTTCACCGCAGATTTCACCGTCATCAACTGCCCAAGCTTTCAAGCCGACCCGGCAAAGCATGGCTGCCGGTCCGAGACCGTGATCGCGATGAACTTTGACCGAAAGCTGATCCTGATCGGCGGCACCGAATATGCGGGTGAGAACAAGAAATCCGTCTTCACCTTGTTGAACTACATGCTGCCGGAAAAGGGCGTGATGCCGATGCATTGCTCGGCCAACCATGCCGTTGGCAACCCGGTTGATACGGCCGTGTTCTTTGGCCTGTCGGGCACGGGCAAAACCACCCTGTCCGCTGACCCGGCCCGCACCCTGATCGGTGATGACGAGCACGGCTGGTCAGATCGCGGCACTTTCAACTTCGAAGGCGGTTGCTATGCCAAGACGATCAACCTGAACGCTGAGGCCGAGCCCGAAATCTATGCGACCACCAGCAAGTTCGGCACTGTGATCGAAAACATGGTGTTCGACCCCGAGACCAAGGAACTGGATTTCGAGGACGACTCGCTGACCGCAAACATGCGCTGCGCTTATCCGCTGGAATATATCTCGAACGCGTCCAGCAGCGCGCTGGGTGGCCACCCCAAGAACATCATCATGCTGACCTGTGATGCGTTCGGCGTGCTGCCTCCGATCGCGCGGCTGACGCCTGCGCAGGCCATGTATCACTTCCTGTCGGGCTTCACGTCCAAAGTGGCCGGGACCGAGCGTGGTATCACCGAACCGCAACCCACCTTCTCGACCTGCTTCGGCGCGCCTTTCATGCCGCGTCGCCCGGAAGAATATGGCAACCTGCTGCGGGACAAGATTGCTCAGCATGGCGCAACCTGCTGGCTGGTCAACACCGGCTGGACCGGTGGGGCCTATGGTGTGGGCAGCCGGATGCCGATCCGCGCAACCCGCGCACTGCTGACGGCCGCTCTGGACGGGTCCCTGCGTGATGCCGAGTTCCGCAAGGATGCCAATTTCGGCTTTGACGTACCCGTTTCGGTGCCCGGCGTCGCCGAGGTTCTGCTGGACCCGCGCCGTACTTGGGATGATCAGGCTGCCTTCGACAAACAGGCCGAGAAATTGGTACAGATGTTTGCAGCGAACTTTGAACAATATCTTCCATTCATAGACGAAGATATCAAAGCCGTCGCAATCGGGTGAGAAGACAGAGGGGCGCTTTCGCCCCTCTTTTCGTTTGAGGAGTCTCACTGCATCGTGATCACGCATAAGTTGTAATATGCACGTTGTATTTACAATGCCGTTGCCCGAAGTGTCGGATTGAGGTATCTCACCATGTCATTAGCATGACAAAACCCGGCGCTTGACGCGCCGGGCAAAACCAAAAAACCTAAGGGTTGCCTGATCGCACACTCACATTTGAGAATTTGGCCGCCTAATCAAGTACTAAAGAACCAAAAAAAGGGGATGAGTGTCAATATGAGACGTGCTGGAAAATTCTGAGACCGGTATGTTTCTTCCGCTTCATAAACTCGGCGGGCGACACAGGAGATAACATGACTGAGATTTCGAAACTGACAGAACTTCGCAAGCTGATGCAAAGCATGGAGCGCACATTGGGGCTGGAGCAACTCTCTCCGGTTGAGCGCGACATCTACTATGCAGCGGAAGAACTGTCGAAGAATGATCAAGAAGTCCGCACATTCGGTCTTATCGAACACACGCTGGTACAAAGCGTCTCTCGCCCAACGTTTTTCCGGGCGCTGAAATCGCTGGTACAAAAGGGATACCTGTCGCAAAGCGGCAACTCAAATCGGGGCCGATATATCGTTCATGCCCCAAGATGATGCCCCCAATGCGCGCGGCGATGGCTGACCATCGTGCGCAAATGGGCCTCTGAAACCTTCTTCGCCTCGTTGGCTTATGTCGTGGCATCATTCCTCACGTTCGAGGTTTTGATGCCGCTGCAAAACCTGTTCTTCCCAGAATATCCAAGCCGGGCCAGTCTTCTGTTTCTTCCGCATGGCGTGCGGGTTCT
Organism: Ruegeria sp. AB6; assembly: GCF_056542685.1. Classification (NCBI taxonomy): domain Bacteria; kingdom Pseudomonadati; phylum Pseudomonadota; class Alphaproteobacteria; order Rhodobacterales; family Roseobacteraceae; genus Ruegeria; species Ruegeria sp. AB6. Next base: position 17,869 of record NZ_JBQGAD010000014.1, read on the forward strand.
TTCTGCATGGTTGTTGGGATGGCGAGCCATCTTCGCGCTGCTGCCAGGTGTTTTCATTGTATTCGCTGTCATCGGCGGAGCCGACGTATTTTTACCCAGCCGACTTGCTGCAATAACTATTGCCGTTACGACGGTTCCAGCAGTGTTCTATTTGCTGAAGTGGGCCGGTTGGGACCTATTCCCACGCAGCGACCGCAAACCCTGCTGGGCTTGTATCATGGGTGTAGGAGTCATCACGTCCTTCCTTGTCTCAGGCCTGACCAATATGGCTTTTGGCAGCGCCCGCGTTGAATACGTCGCCTATTTGATCGGCGATATCTCGGGTTTGTTCTTCCTTATGCTCGGGCTCTACTTTGCGTTTCGGTTTGCAGATAGGCGTGCCTAGCCAAAGACGGCACGCCGCAACAGATTTAGCCCCCCAAACAGCAACACCAGCAATGTAATCTTGCGAAAACGCGCCTGATCAATACGGGCTTGCAACCGCAGCCCAATCCACATTCCGGCAAGTGCAGGGACAACCAAGATCGCTGAAAAAGGCACCGTCTCGGCGCGCAGAATTCCTGAACCCAGATGCGCCACGACCAGCGCCACGGCGCCCAACCCATAAATAACGCCTTGCACCCGCATTTGAATGTCTTTTGGCGTGTTCATCGCCGTCAGGTAAAGCACCGTCGGCGGCCCCCAAATCCCCGAAATCCCTCCGACAAACCCAGCAACGGCACCAATCGTGGCTTCAATCCATCGAGACGGCTCCGAAAGCGTCAACTTCAGCCCAGCAACCTGAATCAGCGCAAAAACTGTCACCGGAATGCCGATCAAAAACAGAAACGTGGTCTCGGGGACAAGACTGACCAGCATCGCGCCAGCCAGGAGAAACAGAAGTCCAGTTAGCAAGAAAACGCGAAACTGGCGCACTGCATCGACAGCAGCCGGAAGCCCGCCGCGAAGAGCCTGAACGACGTTTGTTACCAATGCAGGCAGGATCAATCCGGCCAACGCCAGTTGCGGTGGTAAAAAAATGCTCATCCCCGACATCAGAACCATCGGCATGGCAAAACCGACCATACCCTTGATCCATCCCGCTGCAAAAGCCACGAGCAGCGCGAACAGAAAATCCTGTGGAGATAAAAGCGAAAACAGTGTCATCCGCCCGTGATATCACTCCTGTCGGTTTCTGCATCGCAAAATCTCTTGGGTAATTATTGAACTTTTTTTTGCCTTTGTACGTATTTTTGTTGCGCTGCATGTGCAGCATGGTATGACCAATCGACCCAGAAAAGGACGTGATTCATGGCCCATGACGGACAGGATATGACCCAGATGACAGCATCCGCGATTTTGCCCGACCTACTGACACTGACCCGCGCCGCCGTTCCGGCTGTGGAGGCGGTGTTTGACCGCGCGCGCAAATCAGTGCGCGAAATGGTAAGCGCCGAGGGCCGCGTATCCGGAGTGTTGATCGAAGCCAACCAGACCGCCGCCCATGGCCTTGCATGGCTGGCCACCTACAACCAGTCTCTGCAACAGATGCAACGCTGGGCCGAAGCCCTGGAGGCCGACGGCAAGTTCGGCGAGATCGAACAGTTGCTGCACCAGATCGCCTTTGGCGAATACCTACATCAGGTCGCTGGCGGCATCCCCATGAATCAGGGCGAAGTTATCCGCCTGCAAGACATGGGTCTGGGATGGGACGCGCTGTCTGGTTTCCAAATTCCTGAAGTCCAGAGTCTGATGGCGCAGGCAAACTCGCAAGCCGCTCGTAGCCGCCTTGTCGAATTGATGGAGGATCAGGCTGGTGCCACAATGTTTGGCGCCTCAGGCCTGGATGAAGAACTGGAAATGATCCGCGACCAGTTTCGACGCTATGCCGTCGAAAAGGTCGAGCCGCACGCCCATGAATGGCACTTGAAAGACGAACTGATCCCGATGGAAATCATCGAGGAATTGGCCGAGATGGGCGTCTTTGGCCTGACCATTCCCGAAGAATTCGGCGGGTTCGGCCTGTCCAAAGCCTCGATGTGTGTGGTGTCCGAGGAACTGTCGCGCGGCTATATTGGCGTGGGTTCTCTGGGTACGCGGTCCGAGATCGCGGCCGAGCTGATCATAGCTGGCGGCACGGATGAGCAAAAAGCCAACTGGCTGCCAAAACTCGCCAGCGCCGAGATTCTGCCCACCGCCGTTTTCACCGAGCCCAACACCGGATCGGACCTTGGCAGCCTGCGCACCCGCGCGGTCAAGAACGCCGACGGCGATTATGAGATCACCGGCAACAAGACCTGGATCACACACGCGGCCCGGACCCATGTGATGACCCTGCTGGCCCGCACCAACCCCGACAGCTCTGACCACCGCGGGTTGTCGATGTTCCTGGCCGAGAAAACCCCCGGAACAGATGAAGACCCTTTCCCAACCCCCGGCATGACCGGCGGCGAGATCGAGGTTCTGGGCTATCGCGGCATGAAGGAATACGAACTGGGCTTTGACGGTTTCAAGGTCAAGGACGAAAACCTGCTGGGTGGCGAAGAAGGCAAAGGCTTTAAACAGCTGATGGAGACCTTCGAATCCGCCCGTATCCAGACCGCCGCCCGCGCCATTGGCGTGGCTCAGTCAGCGCTGGATATCGCCATGCAATACGCACAAGATCGTAAGCAGTTCGGCAAATCCCTGATCAACTTCCCGCGCGTCTCTGGCAAGCTTGCGATGATGGCGGTTGAGATCATGATCGCGCGCCAGCTAACCTATTTCAGCGCGTGGGAGAAAGACCACGGCCAGCGCTGTGATCTTGAGGCGGGCATGGCCAAGCTCCTGGGTGCGCGCGTCGCTTGGGCTGCGGCGGATAACGGGCTGCAAATCCACGGCGGCAACGGCTTTGCGCTGGAATACAAGATCAGCCGCGTCCTATGTGACGCGCGGATTCTGAACATATTCGAAGGAGCTGCCGAAATTCAGGCGCAGGTTATCACAAGACGTCTGCTGAGCTGAAACGGCATTCCTGTTTCCCCAACTTGACCCGGCGCACGCGCCGGGTCTTTTTTCTGCCATCGGTCCTATGCCGCCGACCGAAAATAGCCCCCTGTACCTGCCCCTGGAATGCCGTTAATCAACGACGACACTCAGCAGGGTTTTCATCGTTATGATCCGACATTTTCTGGTCCTTTTCCTGACCTTCGCGGCGGTGGCACTGGCAGGGTGCGCAACGCAGCCTCCGACCGCCAGCCAGAACGAAATAGACGAGCTAGCCAGCGCGATCCGCAGCCTGAGCCCCGCCGTGGACCCAACCGAAGCTCAAACAGCTGCAACCATCTCCTATACGTATTCTCAATACCTGGCGCGCGAATGGAATGTCACTGACTCGGCGATTATCCATAACGCCAAAGTCATAAACGGCCTGCGAGAAAAGGGGCTGTGTAACGATTGGGCAGAAGCCATGACAGCTCGTCTGCGGAAGGAAAACTTCGAAACGTTGGACTTGCACTGGGCGACGTCTCCGCCAACTGCGTTTCGCATCATCCACCATTCTGCACTGATCAGCGCCAAGGGGGCGTCCATGTACGAGGGGCTGATCCTTGATCCATGGCGCAACAGCGGTACGCTGACCTGGGCCCCCACGCGCGAGGATACCCGGTACAACTGGCGCCCCCGCAGCGAGGTCAGGTCCGAGTTGATAAGTGGCGAGAACCCCTATTGAACCTGGCTTCCCACGGCGGCAACAGCGAGGTAGAAACCTCTCATGGTACGATTGATCCTGACATTTCCTCTGCTGGCTCTGTTTCAATGCGGCACGGGTGAAACTGTCGCCAGCTATGGTGCAGCGGATCAAATCTGGACCTTAAAGGAAATCGACAGCCAACCCTTTGCCGCGAGCGCGCAGTTGCAGTTCCATGGGGATGGCAAGATCAGCGGTCACGCGCCCTGCAACAGCTATAGCGGCACCTTGAACGCCCCCTACCCGTGGTTCGAAATCCAGGACCTGAGCGCAACACGTGCGGCTTGCGCGGGACTGGAAGCTGAAGGGATGTATTTTGCCGCTCTGCTGGCGATGACCCAATCTGAGGTCTCCGGCAATGTGCTGATCCTGCGCAACGAAGACGGGCATGAGATGGTGTTCACAGCCGCCGAGTAAAGCGCTCGACAAACCGGGTTCGCGCTTCGGGCACTGGCTTATGCCCTAGCGCCGGGGCCAAATGGTTCTCAAGGAAATAGCCTGTCGTCTGCAGCCCCTGCGCGATCTCCTCATCCGGCGCGGATCCCTCGCCCCGTAAACAAGGTGGAAGCGGCAATAGCCGATCCGCCCATTCGCCTGCACCTTGGGCACTGACCGCGCGCCCGGTTTTGGGCGAGACATAGACCAGCCCCTCGGTCGATCCGGTCACAGCGCAACTAGACAAATCCAGCCCAAATCCAAGCTCTTCCAGCAACGCCAATTCCCAGAGCAGATAAGCCAAAGGCCAGACCTCATCCTGCCCCAGCAAATCCATCAACTGTTCCGAATGTTTGTAAATCGCCGGATGCGGCTCACGTTCAGGCAGGCAAAAGGACAGCAAGGCGACCACCGAATTCAACCCCGCCAGCGCCAGACGCCCTGAAAACGCCGCGGCCGCGCGAGATCGGAGCGGCTCGACCTGAAACGTCCCGATATGTTCCTCAAGCCGCGCCCGCCACAACACATCCAATTGCGCGCCGGGTTGCAGGATTGGCGCGATCTTGCGACTGGTCCCACCTCGCACAACGCCCGCATGCCGACCATGGGCTTGGGTAAATACCTCAATGATCGCCGCCGTCTCACCATGTCGGCGAGTGGTCAAGAGTATGCCGTGATCGCGCCAGTCCACTGTTTTGCTACCAGGCAGGAACGCAGATTGAGAAAAATCGAAAAAGGCTGAGCCCGTCGTACATTTATTATCCAACACGTTTGTTAAAGATACTCACCATTATTCTAGTTTCGACGCGCCACCAACGATCTTGGATCAAGCTGTTTTCCCACGGTACAGACACGGTTCCGCCGCTTGCTAGAGCAATTGTACTCCACCGCTGCAATCGGCTCGACTCGCAGTCTGTCTGACTGCTTACCGTATCGAGAAGCTAAAATAGCTCGGGCTGAATCTACAGCCTGTTCCATTGTCTGCGTTCTGGCGGGAATGACATACACCACCCCCCGCTTCGCCACAAATGCGTATGTCCCCCCGTTCGGCAGCACTTTGGAGTTACCTCCTCTTTGACCTTCAAACAACACGAATTGACCACCAGAATGGACAGGAACACTATCCAACATAGCGCCAGGAGCACCACTTTTCCTTTTCCGCGATATCCACTCTGCATCTATGTTGAAGCCAAATGGGCCCATGACGTAACCGCCGTTATCCCCCCTGCACTTTTTTGTAGTCCCGTTCTTAACAGGACAAAACACTCCACCGGCAAATGGCATTTGACCCGTTCCGAAGTGCAATATCATCAGATGCACGTCGTTTGCGCTCAACTGCTTCTGAGGCCTACTGTCACTTGCGCCCCCCAAGGGTTGTTGAGCAATCGCTATCGAAGGTAATTGCAATGCGACAATCAAAGAAAGGCCTAAACCCAAAAAGCAGGTCTTCAGGAAGTTCAAATCGATCTCTTTTTTTTAGAGAAACTGCGTCAATACCAATAGATTTTTTAATCGCAGCGGCATCGCACACACCTAAGAAAATAGGATGCCGAGCCTGAGTGAAGAAGAAATCACTCATTCGGGGTCAGCACCAATCAACCAAGAAATTTTTGCTTTCCAAACACAAAAACGGCTTGGCTCCGTGGGCCTATAGCAACCCCTCTTCCCCCAGCAGATGACGCCCTTGCCGATCCTCGACCTCGATTACCCAAAGGTCAGGATCAAAACTACGTTGTTTCGCGATGGCAGCATCGACATCCCTTTCGGACCCCGAGGTTAGCTCGACCCATTTCCGCTCACCGCTCAACAGATCGAAGCTGCGGTGAAAAGCTGTGGCCTGCCCGTCCAGCGTGTTCAGCTTGATCAGGACGGCCCCTGCGGTATCATCGCCATGTGCGACGACAAAAGCGGGTATTTCCTGAAACCGCAATCGGGCCAGATAGGCGTGAACCCAAAACTCTGCGGTCAGACGGGCCATGTGCGCCATCCATCGACAAGCGCCGAGAATTTTCGTCGAACATTCTTAGCCCGTGTCATGCGTTGCCGTCTTTGAAATCCAGACCCATTTCCGAATACCGCTCGGATTCCTCCAGCCAGTTAGGCCGGACTTTCACTTGCAGAAACAGATGGATTTTGCGGTCGAGAAACTCTTCCAGTTCAGCGCGGGCAGCCTGACTGACGGCTTTAATCGTCTCGCCCCGCTTGCCCAGCACTATGCCCTTGTGACCGTCGCGCATGACGTAGATGACCTGATCAATCTTGGCCGAGCCGTCTTTGCGCTCTTCCCAATTCTCAGTCTCGACGGTCAGTTGGTATGGCAGTTCCTGATGCAGGCGCAGGGTTAGCTTTTCACGCGTCATCTCGGCCGCGATCATGCGCAGCGGCAGATCAGCAATCTGGTCTTCGGGGTAGAGCCATGGGCCTTCGGGCAGTTCGCGTGCCAGCCATTGGCGCAGGTCGTCGACACCGTGACCTTTTTCTGCGGAAATCATAAAAGTCTCGGAAAAAGAATAGCGTGCGTTCAGGTCGCTCGTCAGCGCCAGCAGTTTTTCCGAAGGCACTTTGTCTATCTTGTTGATCGCAAGCGCGACGGTACGGCTTTGACCAATTTCCTCGAGCCCTTCGAGGATACGTTCAACGCCTTCTGTGATACCGCGATGGGCCTCGATCATCAGAACGACGACATCCGCATCAGCTGCCCCGCCCCAGGCTGCGGCGACCATGGCGCGGTCAAGACGGCGGCGGGGTTTGAACAGGCCAGGCGTATCGACAAAAACCAACTGTGCGTCGCCTTCCATCGCCACGCCCCGGATGCGGGCGCGGGTTGTTTGTACCTTATGCGTCACGATCGAGACCTTGGCCCCGACCATGCGGTTCAGAAGGGTGGATTTGCCCGCGTTGGGCTCTCCGATCAGGGCGATAAATCCGGCACGTGTGGTCATGTGTATTGCGATCCTGTTTGCAAGTGCGCACCCCTATAGCAGAAAGCACCGGCGGGCCAGAGGGTTTTGTCAGGGTGAGCGTGTGTGGATCATCGCGCCTGTGTGCTTCGAATTGGCTGCGCCAATCCGACCGGGAGGGGGCCAGCCCCCTCGCCCGGATTTTATCCGGGCTCACCCCCGGGATATTTTTGGCCAGATGAAGGGGATCCGGGCAGAAACGAGTGGGACTATTTAGGTAGGCTGTCCAGCAAGGCCTTGGCCGCTGCTTGTTCCGCTTGGCGTTTGGAACCTGCGGTTGCCTGCGCTTCGGCACCGTCTTGCAGACGGGCCGCGATGGTGAAGATCGGGGCGTGATCGGGGCCGCTGCGTTTGATTTCAACGTAAGAGGGCGGCTTTTGGCCGCGTGCTTGCGCCCATTCCTGAAGTGATGTTTTTGCGTCGCGCGCGTCGGCCTCGACCTTGTGGATCCGGTCGCCCCAGAGGCGCAGGATCACGTCGCGGGCGGCCTCGAACCCGGCATCGCGGTATATGGCGGCGATCACCGCCTCCATCGCGTCGCCCAATAGGGCTTGTTTGCGGCGGCCACCGGACAGCATTTCTGACCGACCCAGTTTCAGCACCGCACCCAAATCGATCTGGCGAGCGACATCGGCGCAGGCCTCTTTTCGCACAAGCGCGTTGAAACGGGGGGCTAATTGCCCCTCTGACGCCTTCTTGTCGGCTTCCAGCAGGGCTGTTGCCATAACCAAACCCAACACGCGGTCGCCCAGAAATTCGAGCCTCTGGTTATCGGGGCGCGTCGGCGAGGACACCGAGCCATGGGTCAAAGCGCGCAGCAGCAATTCAGGGTCGGAAAATTGGTACCCCAAACGTTGCTGAAACGCTTTTATCTCGGCCGAAAGTTTCAATTCACCGCCTTGAAGAACCGATCCCCGCGCCAGGTCCAGAAGAAGAGCATCGACCGGCCAGCGGACGAGAACATAATCCGGTCCGCCCGACCGATCAGGTCCTGATAAGGGACAAATCCCACTCCGCCCGCGGATTGCGGCAGGCGGCTGTCGCTGGAGTTGTCGCGGTTGTCGCCCATGAAGAAATAGTGGCCTTCAGGCACGGTGTAGATTCCGGTATTGTCCGACCCTTGGTTGCCGATATTCAGCACGTCATACGAGACTCCATTGGGCAGGGTTTCGATCATCCGCGATTTTTCGCAGCGACCGCCAAACCCGACCGGGCCGTTTTCGCAGCGCGGGCGCAACCCTTGCGAACCCTGAGGCTCGGCCAGTTCGGTGAACACACCATCGGGTTGTTGCGGAACCGGCGTTCCGTTCAGAATGATCTGACCCCCGCGGATCTGAACTCGGTCACCCGGCAAGCCGATCAGACGTTTGATGTAGTCGCGACCATTGACCGGGTGACGGAACACAATCACATCGCCGCGCTCGGGTTCACCGCCCCAGATACGCGTGTCTTCATCGCCCGGCAGCCAGCCGCAGATATCCTCGGCATCGATGTTGAGGCCAAAGCGGGGAATGATCAGGCTGGGACAGGAGGCGTAGGAATAGCCATAGGCCATCTTGTTGACGAACAGAAAATCCCCGATCAGCAGGGTCTGTTTCATCGACCCCGAGGGGATCCAGAAAGGTTGAAAGAACAGTGTGCGGAATACGCCTGCGATCAGCAAAGCGTAGACGATGGTTTTGATCGTCTCCCATACGGGATTTCCGGTTTTGACGTCCTCGGCCATACTGCTCTCCGGTCCTTGGTTTGTTGGGGTGCTACATGCGGGGCGCAGAGAGGTTAGTCAAGGCTGGCCGCTGCGTTCGTGATGGCGCGCGCCTCAATCACTACGAAAGCCTGCGCCCAAGGGTGGTCGTCGGTCAGGGTGACGTGAATGATTGCCTCATGGCCTTCGGGGGTCATCTCGCGCAGGCGCTCGGCGGCCCAGCCGGTGACATGCATGACCGGCTGGCCGGTGCTCAGGTTGGTGACGGCCATGTCCTTCCACGCGATGCCCATGCGCAGACCGGTGCCCAGCGCCTTGGAGCATGCCTCTTTCGCCGCCCAGCGCTTGGCATAAGTCCCAGCCGTGTCATGGCGACGTTCGGCCTTGCGCTGTTCGGTGTCGGTGAAAACGCGGTTGCGGAACCGGTCGCCGAACCGGTCGAGCGTGCCCTGAATACGCTCGATATTCGCGAGGTCTGTACCGATTCCTAGGATCATTTCGCGCTTTCTTTGCTACGCCGTCTGGCAATCGCCCTGAGTTCCAATTTGGTCGACAGATAGAATAGAACGCTGTTGGCGAAGAAAGCAAAAATCGCCAGATACAGCATAAGGCTGCCCATATAGCCACCTCTGTGCCAATACATCAGAAGCGGCATATCGACCGGTCCGATATTGCTGATCGCCAAAATCAGATATGCCGCAGCGTTCACAATCATGAATATCACGGTCCCCGCAACCGCAAAGCCCAGCACCTCGCGCAAGTGCGGCATTCGGCCCAACGACCGCGCTACGCCGCAGCCCGTTATCATCGCTGCGACAATCGCACACAGGAAAGGAATCCCCACATTCGCCAAATTGAGCCCGGTCACATGCCACAGAACGACAATAGCGATCGGCATTAAAAACCGGACTTGGACAAGCAAGACGCTGTAGTGCCACAAATTGTTCGAACCCATAGCGTTACCTTTGCGATCAGACGACTGCCCGCGCCTCATCCATCAGCCGTCGCATCTCGGCAATCGCCGGGGTCAGGCCGCGAAAGATAGCCTCGCCGATCAAGAAGTGGCCGATGTTCAACTCGCGCACCTCGGGGAAAGCCGCGACAGGCTGCACCGTGTCATAGGTCAGGCCGTGGCCCGCGTGGACCTCTAGGCCCAGGGAATGCGCAAAGGTGGACATTTGGCGCAGGCTGTCCAGCTCGCGGGTGGCTATGTCTGTGTGGCCCTCGGAGACGGCGTCGCAATAAGCACCGGTGTGCAGCTCGATCACCTCAGCACCGATACGGTGCGCGGCTTCGATCTGGCGCTGGTCGGCGGCGATGAAAATGGACACACGGCAGCCCACGTCGCGCAGGGGAGCGATGAAATGGGCCAGCTTGTTTTCCTCGCGCGCGACTTCCAAACCGCCCTCGGTCGTCCGTTCCTCGCGCTTTTCGGGAACGATGCACACCGCATGCGGTTTGTGCCGCAGGGCGATCTGCTGCATCTCGGGCGTCGCAGCCATTTCAAAGTTCAGGGGCACCGACAGCACCTCCATCAGCCCGTCGATATCGGCGTCCGAGATATGGCGGCGATCTTCGCGCAGATGGGCCGTGATGCCATCAGCCCCGGCCTCTTCCGCCAGCTTGGCGGCGCGCAGAGGGTCAGGGTACGCCCCACCGCGCGCGTTGCGCACGGTTGCTACGTGGTCGATATTCACGCCCAGACGCAGGATATTGTCAGACATCGTTTGATTCCTTTGCCGAATTCTGGCCCGAGCCTAGTGGTTTTGGAACCGAAACGGCAGGCTTGGATTCAGCCAACCGCCGGATTTCGTCGAACTTGGCTTTGATCTTGGCCCGGCGGCGCTGCTGATAGGTTCGGATCAACGGCAGGCTCAGGTAGTGACACACAGCCCCGGCGACAAGACCGGGCAGAATCCCCCCAACCAGATAGGGAAAAAACACTTCATCATAAAAGATCCTTAGCCCGTACCAATCGGCCATGCGGTCGGTGAAGATCGCCAGAAAATTGTTCTTCAGATCGCCGAGCGCACCAGCGAATTTGCCCATCAGACCGTGGGTGTCACCTTCTTCGAATTTGGTACCCAGAATGAAGTGGCCGGTTTGCAGGCTGACAACGCCGATCGGGACATATGTCAACGGATTACCAAAGAATGTCCCACTCAGCGCAGCCAGAATATTGCCATTAATCAACCGCGCCAGAAGGGCGGCAACCACAAAGTGCAGGCTATAAAAGGGCGTGAAGGCAGCAAACACCCCTGCCCCGATCCCACGTGCGATACGTTCCGGGGAATCGGGCAACCGGCGTACACGGTGTTTGACATAGTGAAAGGCTCGGGTCCATCCGCCACGGGGGTAGACGAATTCAGATGCGATCTGGACAGGCGAGCGTCGATCTCGGCGCTTGAATACCACTCCTGATCACCCCTTCTCAGCCAGCCGCCACGGCGGTCTTGGACCTGTCCCTGAACCGTTCCACCGCCGCTACGTCGCTTTCGGCTTCAAGCATCAGCATCAGCGAATGCAGCTGTTCGAGATCACGCAGTTCGACACTGATCAACAATCGGTAAAAATCCGGTTTGCGATCAACGAATTCCAAGTTTGAGATATTGGCCTTTTTCTCGCCAATCAATGTGCAAATACGCCCCAGTACGCCCGCATCATTCCCGATGGTCAACTCCAGCGTTGCACCGTAGACCGCCGGATGGGTTCCGGTATGCCAATGCAGGTCAACCCACCGCTCGGGCTCGCCCTCGAACTCGGTCAGACGATTACAGTCGATGGCGTGAACCACCACGCCTTTGCCGCGATAGGTAATGCCGACGATGCGTTCACCAGGTAGAGGCTGACAGCACGGCGCGCGGTCAAATTTCTGCCCCGGCTCAAGCCCGATTACGGCACGGCGCAACGGGATGGCGTCGCCTTCGTCCTGCGTCAGTTCCGGGTAAACGGCGCTGACCACATCATGGGCGGTCAGTTCGGCACTGCCTAGCCGGGCCAACAGTTCGTCTCGATCCTTCAGGCGCAAGTGTTTAGCGGCCGTCTCCAGCGCCTTGTCTGTGGCCTTGCGCCCCACATGTTCGAAGCCCGAGCGCGCCAGTTCTTTGCCCAGTTTGATAAAGCGCTCGCGATCCACCTCTCGCAGAGCGCGCCGGATGGCGGTGCGGGCCTTGCCGGTGACAGCAATCTCAAGCCAAGTGACCTGCGGGGTCTGACCGTCCGCGGTGATGACATCAACCGATTGGCCGTTCTTGATCCGGGTCCATAGCGGAACCCTGATACCATCTACCTTGGCGCCAACGCAGGCATGACCGATCCGTGTGTGGATCGCATAAGCGAAATCTATTGGTGTCGCCCCACGCGGCAGTTTCACCACATCGCCCTTGGGTGTGAAGCAGAACACCTGGTCCGAATACATCTCAAGCTTAACTGCTTCGAGGAAATCCTCGTGGTCATCCTCACTATCGAACTGCTCGGTCAGGTTCGCGATCCACTTGGCTGGATCGACTGCAAACGGGTTTTCCGACCGCACCCCATCCCGATAAGACCAATGCGCCGCCACACCCGTCTCAGCCACGTCGTGCATCTGGCGGGTACGGATTTGCACCTCGACGCGCTTACCGTCGCGCCCCGACACTGTGGTGTGAATCGAGCGGTAGCCGTTGGATTTTGGCTGGCTGATATAGTCCTTGAACCGCCCCGGCACCGCACGCCAGCGTTGGTGGATTGCGCCCAACGTCCGGTAACAATCTTCTTCCGTCTGGGTGATGATGCGGAACCCGTATATGTCGGACAGGCGCGAGAACCCCTGATCCTTTTCCTGCATCTTGCGCCAGATCGAATAGGGTTTCTTTGCGCGGCCAAAGACCTCGGCTTCGATCCCGGCTTTTTCCAGCTCGAACCGCATGTCGCCCGTGATCCGGTGGATCACATCGCCGGTTTCACGTTGCAGAGTGATGAACCGCCGGATGATCGACTGGCGGCCTTCGGGATTCAGCACGCGGAAGGCCAGGTCCTCCAGCTCTTCGCGCATCCATTGCATCCCCATCCGGCCGGCAAGCGGCGCGTAGATATCCATTGTCTCGCGCGCCTTGACGATCTGCTTTTCCGGGCGCATCGCCTTGATCGTGCGCATATTGTGCAGACGGTCGGCCAGCTTGACCAGAATGACCCGCAAATCCTTGGACATGGCCATGAACAGTTTACGGAAATTCTCGGCCTGTTTGGTTTCGCGGCTGGACAGCTGCAGGTTGGTCAGCTTGGTGACCCCATCGACCAGCTTGGCCACTTCATCGCCAAACAGCTCGGACACCTTGCTGTAATTGGCTTTGGTGTCCTCGATCGTGTCATGCAGCAGCGCGGTAATGATCGTGGCATCATCCAGACGCTGTTCGGTCAGGATGGCGGCAACGGCAACGGGATGAGTGAAATAGGGCTCGCCCGAGTGGCGAAACTGACCTTCGTGCATCTGTTTCCCAAACTCATAAGCTCGGGTTATGCGGTCAGCATTTGTCTTGGGGTTGTAGTTGCGGACCAGCGCAATCAGGTCTTCAGCAGAAATCATCCGGTCCGCACCTTCGTCTTTGGGGATTACCCCTGGCCTTGAGCCTCCATTAGAGCGCGCAGCAGCTTCTCTTCGGACATGTCGTCATCGGCGGGCTTGTCGGATTCCGCACCCATCAGGAGAGCCATCTGATCCTCTTCAGGCTCGTCAACCTCGATCTGGGTCTGGTTGGCCTCGATCAGGCGCTCGCGCAGCTCATCAGCGCTTTGGGTTTCATCGGCGATTTCGCGCAGCGACACGACCGGGTTCTTGTCGTTGTCGCGGTCCACGGTGATCGCGGCACCGGCTGAAATCTCACGCGCACGATGGGCGGCAAGCATCACCAGCTCAAACCGGTTTTGTACCTTGTCTACGCAATCTTCTACCGTCACGCGGGCCATGGGGCGCTCTCCGTTTCTGAATCCATGTCAGGAAGAGGTTTATCTAAGGGCGAATCCCCGCCTTGACAAGCAAGAAATGCTGCAAATGCACCCTTCACAAAGGGGTGACAGAGGCAATTTCATCGGCAGGTAGCTGCGCCAGCATTTCCCGAACGCTCTGACCCAAGACTGGATGCTCCCAATCCGGGGCGATATCGGCCATCGGAACCAGCACAAATGCGCGATCCTGAAGCCGCGGATGCGGCAGAATCAACTGGTCCGGTGCGCGTTGCATCTGGTCATCTTGCGGCAGTGTCCTCCAGCGTTCGTACTCCGTCCGGTCGGGCAATAAGCCGTCACCAAAACACACCAGATCCAAATCCAGCGTCCGCATCCCCCAGCGCTGAATCCGCTCGCGCCCGAATTCCTTCTCCACCTCATGCAGCAGATGCAGCAATTCGGACGGCGTCTTTTCTGTCTCAATCAAAGCCGCGGCATTAACATAATCCGGCCCCGCGCCAGCTGGGAAACACGGTGTCTCAAAAAAGCGGCTGACCGCGCGAATCACCACCCCCTGACGCTTTAGTGCGTCAAGAGCCTTCTCAAGTGTCACCTTGGGCCCATCACCTCTCAAATTGAGATTTGCACCCAGTGCGATCACCGATTCTGACGTAATCTTGCGCATTCTACTCTCTATATTCGGTGAATTGCATACTTGCGATACACATTAAAAACACTAATTATAGGCGTATCAGCGCGCCGCCTATTTCCTAAGCTCACTCACGTAACACCCGGCGTTCTGGTAGATACCGGAAGGACCTATTTATGTTTTATAAAGACGAACGGCTAGCGCTGTTCATCGACGGCTCGAATCTTTATGCGGCCGCAAAAGCACTGGGGTTTGACATCGACTACAAATTGCTGCGCCAAGAATTCATGCGTCGCGGCAAGATGCTTCGTGCTTTCTACTACACAGCGCTACTGGAAAATGACGAGTATTCCCCGATCCGACCCCTGGTGGACTGGCTGCATTACAACGGCTTCACCATGGTGACGAAACCCGCCAAGGAATACACCGACAGCATGGGGCGTCGGAAAGTCAAAGGGAACATGGATATCGAACTGACCGTCGATGCCATGGAACTGGCACCGCGCGTTGATCACATCGTGCTGTTTTCGGGCGATGGGGATTTCCGCCCGCTGATTGCCAGCCTGCAACGTCAGGGCGTGCGCGTTTCGGTCGTCTCGACCATCCGCAGCCAGCCGCCGATGATCTCGGACGAGCTCCGCCGCCAAGCCGACAACTTCATCGAGCTGGAGGATCTGCGCGACGTAATCGGCCGCCCTCCGCGTGACGTCCCGATGGAGCCGCGCAGCGTCGCGGCAAGTGGGCAGTAACGCCTCAGGCCCACGCCTGAACGATATTATCTAAATGAAAATCGACACGGTCAGGGCAAAACCCTGACCGCGTTGCTTTAACTAGAAACAGGTGCTGAAACATCTGCTGGATACCACTGATTCATGTCAGATGAATGACACTGTCCTGTCTGGACCATGGCAAGGAAAAGACCTACCTGTGGCCTCAAGGAGTATGTGACATGGATAAGCCCCCTCTGACCTTGTACCTTGCCGCGCCGCGCGGGTTTTGCGCCGGTGTGGACCGGGCAATCAAAATCGTCGAGATGGCCCTGCAAAAATGGGGCGCCCCTGTTTATGTGCGCCACGAGATCGTGCACAACAAGTTCGTGGTCGACGGCTTGCGCGAAAAAGGCGCGGTGTTTGTCGAGGAACTGGACGAATGTCCCGATGATCGCCCGGTGATTTTCTCGGCTCATGGCGTGCCAAAATCCGTCCCGGCCACAGCCGCACAGCGCGAGATGATATATGTCGACGCCACCTGCCCGCTGGTCTCCAAGGTCCATGTCGAGGCGCAGCGCCATGCTGAGGCCGGGTTGCAGATGATCATGATCGGCCACAAGGGCCATCCCGAAACCGTCGGCACGATGGGGCAACTGCCCGAGGGCGAAGTTCTGCTAGTCGAAACGGTCGAGGATGTCGCCACCGTTCAGGTGCGCCACCCGGAAAAGTTAGCCTTTGTCACTCAGACCACCCTGTCAGTCGATGACACCAAGGATATCATGGCCGCGCTTGAGGCACGGTTTCCCGCCATCGTCGGCCCGCATAAAGAAGATATCTGCTACGCCACCACAAACCGGCAAGAGGCCGTCAAAGCCGTCGCCCCCCGATCCGACGCCCTGTTGGTTGTGGGCGCGCCGAACTCGTCAAACTCACGCCGTTTGGTCGAGGTCGCCGCGCGTGCGGGGTGCAACTATGCCCAACTGGTGCAGCGGTCCACCGATATCGACTGGCGGGCGCTGAAAGGGATTTCCTCGGTTGCCATCACCGCCGGGGCTTCGGCCCCCGAAGTGCTGGTCAACGAGGTGATCGACGCATTTCGCGACCATTACGACGTGACGGTCGAGATGGTCGAAACCGCTGTTGAGAACGTTGAATTCAAAGTCCCGCGCGTGCTGCGCGAACCGGCATGAGCGGCATACCAAGAGCCCCGTTATTTCTGGGGCTGGCCGGGCTGATCCCCTTTGTCTGGGGCGCACTGACCTACCTGAATGACGATCTGCACGCTTGGGGTACTCAGGCGCTTGGGGCTCGTTTTGTGGGACCTTATGTGCAGTTGTTCTACGGCTCTGTCATCCTCAGCTTTATGTCCGGCGTGCTGTGGGGTTTTTCGACCAAGACATCTGGTAGCAAGGCGGCGACCTGCTATCTGCTCTCGGTTCTGCCTGCACTTTGGGCCTTTGCGAAAACGGGCGGCGGGCCGGTCGCTGCAGGCACCAACCTGATGTGGGGTTTTGCCGGGTTGCTTTTGCTGGACGCTGTGTTCTCATACTGGCGATTGACGCCGGTCTGGTGGATGCGTCTGCGCATGATGCTGACGGCCGTTGTTCTGGCCTGCTTAGCCGTTGGAGTGTACCTTTGACCGACAAGAGAACGATTGACGCCTACACTGCCCGCGTGGCCGAATATCTGAGCATCCCCCTGCCCCCCGAACAGATCGAAGCCCGCATGGCCTTTGCCGAAGCGGTTGCGGAAGGCGGTTATGTGCTGGATCTCGGTTCCGGCCCCGGATCGGACAGCGCCTTTCTACAACGCGAAGGGCTGCGTGTCCGTGCCCTTGATGCCACGCCCGCCTTTGTCGAACATGCGCAGCAGAACGGGATTGACGCGCGTCTGGGCACGTTTGACGACGTGACGGAAGAGGCTGAATATGACGGCATCTATGCCAGCTTTTCCCTGCTGCACGCCCCGCGCGCGGATTTTGCGCGGCATCTGTCCGCCATCCACAAAGCGCTGAAACCCGAGGGTGTTTTTTTTCTGGGCCTGAAACTGGGCACGGGTGAACATCGCGACAATCTGGATCGCTACTACACCTATTTTTCACAAACTGAAATCGAGGAGGCTATGACAAAGTCCGGGTTCACCATCGACCGGATCACGACGGGCGTGGGTGCCGGCCTTGCGGGTTCATATGACGGTTTCATTCTGGTGCTGGCCCATGCCTGAGCTGTTCGCCTATACGGACGGCGCATGTTCCGGCAATCCGGGCCCCGGCGGCTGGGGGGTTCTGCTGCGCGCGATGGATGGCGACAATGTCCTGAAAGAACGGGAACTCAGCGGCGGCGAGGCCGAAACCACAAACAACCGGATGGAGCTGCTGGCTGCGATCAGCGCGCTAGAAACATTGGAGCGGGCCTCGAAGATCACCGTTGTGACTGACAGCGCCTACGTGAAAAACGGCGTCACGGGGTGGATTTTCGGGTGGAAGCGGAACGGTTGGAAGACCTCGAACAAGAAGCCTGTTAAGAATGTAGATTTGTGGCAGCGGCTGGATGAGGCACAAACCCGCCATGACGTGACCTGGGAATGGGTCAAAGGTCACGCGGGCCATCCTGAAAACGAAAAAGCCGACGAGTTGGCCCGGACGGGCATGGCCCCGTTCAAACCCAAGAAAGCAAAGGCCTAGACGGCGCGCCAAAAGGAATACGCCTGCAATGAAACCACAGTTCTGCTTTGCAGTCAGTTTCGCCCTTATGGCCGGGTGTACCCCATCCTACGACGCCCTGCGGTTTGAGGCACAGAGCGACCGGATTGTCGCCTCGGGTACTATCGACCACACGTCATTGGATGCCTTTCAGGAGGTCATCCGCAGCAATCCGCAGGTTAAAACCCTTGTCCTGCAATATATTGAAGGCTCCGTGGACGATGACGCAAATGTCGTCTTCTCGCGTGTTGTGCGGGAAATGGGGTTTGACACGATTGTTCCGTCGGACGGCATGGTGGCGTCGGGCGGCACGGACCTGTTTCTGGCAGGCAACCGCCGCGTTCTGGAACCTGGTGCCTGCGTTGGCGTGCACAGTTGGGGCGGCTGGAACATCGTGGCCACCGAAATCCCCAAAGACGACCCAGAGCATGACCGGTACCTGGACTACTATGCCGATATCGGTGTTGACCCGGCCTTCTACTGGTACACGCTTGACGCGGCCTCGGCCGAGGACATGCACTGGATGAGCGCGACCGAAGTTGAACGGTTCGCCCTCACGACCCGTAATGTGCCGCAACTTGGATCATCCGCAACCTGCGACGCACGATGACCTCAGCGTGACAGCAACCTGGCTCCGATCTCTTTGACGAATTTCGCAGCCACCATGGCCGTCATCCCATACGGGTCACGATGAGGATTCAATTCGACAATGTCAGCGCCGACCAACTGCCCCTTGAAACGGCGGATCAGGTTGATCACCTCGCGGGTGCTTAACCCACCGGGTTCATGATGCGACACGCCGGGCGCAAAGGCAGGGTCCAACGCATCCAGATCCAGGGAGAGGTAAACAGAGCCATCAAAGCTGATTTCAAGATCGGGGCGCCAGCTTTGCATGTCGATCACTTCGACGCCGAACTTGTCGGCCTGTTCCTGCTGGTGCTTGTTCATGGTACGGATACCAACCTGCACCAGACGGTTGATTGCGCAGGTCTCCATTACCCGCGCGAAGGGGCAGCCATGGCCCAGCGGACCGACCTGCTGACTGTCATACAAGTCGGGATGCGAGTCGATATGCAGGATGTTCAACCCCTCATACCGTTCCGAATGCGCCTTGATCAGCGGATAGGCAACCGAATGGTCCCCTCCCAGAGATAACAGTCGCGCACCGCTTGAAATCCGCGCAGCAGCACCGGCTTCGATCCGGTCAATAGGTTCCTGTCCGATCATCTCGAACACATCCAGGTCGCCTGTATCCTTGAAGCGGTCGGTCGCGCCGAGATCTGTGCCATCCTCTGCGGTCAGGTTAGCGGCTCCGGAATGCAGAGCCTCGCGAATACGACCAGGGGCAAAGGCGGGCCCTTGCAGAAACGAGGAATGAAGATCCAGAGGCACCCCCATAAGTGCGACGTCACCTGGGTTCAGATCCTGTGGCATGGAACACCTTTCAGATAAATTCTGCGGCGATCTGGCCGAATTGATTCCGAAAGGTCAAGAGGTCAACGGCGCAGGTATGTCTGCCAGATCCAGATCACCAACAACGCACCCAAAACCGCACCGACAAAGCCCGACAGCCAGCCCGCTACGGCGATCAATGCACGTAGAAGGAACCCGCCGACCAGCGCGCCAACGATGCCGATAAACATGGTTGTGGGAATATCGGCCTCGATCCGCATCAGTCGTGTCGCCAGAAACCCGGCGGCGGCTCCGATGATGATAAGGGCGATGACGGGCAAGTTATTTCCTCCAATGAGTGGGCACGATGATCAGCGCCCCGATGGATGACAGGACCGCGTCCAGTCCGGGCGGGCCGAAGCTGATGCCAAACATGATGCGCACAAAGTAGAACAGGAACGCGCCGCCCACGCAAATGATGATCGAGGGCAGGTATCCATTGTGGGTAAATCCGGTTTTTTCAGCCAGATACCCCA
The DNA here is from genome assembly GCF_056542685.1 of Ruegeria sp. AB6. Classification (NCBI taxonomy): domain Bacteria; kingdom Pseudomonadati; phylum Pseudomonadota; class Alphaproteobacteria; order Rhodobacterales; family Roseobacteraceae; genus Ruegeria; species Ruegeria sp. AB6. The sequence continues at coordinate 37,586 of NZ_JBQGAD010000014.1, forward strand.
CGATCCCGGCAATCACGACGGTGCCCATCAATATCATGAACATCTGGTTTACTCCGAACTGAGCCGCGTTCCGGACGAAACAGGCCACCCCCGCAAAAAGGTTTCAACATCCTGCGCCCCTTTCCCTGCCCGTTGCAGCCGCAAAAGGTCAACCGCGCCGTCGCCACAGGCCACGCGGAGTGTGTCATTCAGAACCTCTCCCGGTGCGCCCTGCCCAGCGGCCAGCCGAGAGGACAAAAGCTTGACCCGCTCGCCTTCGATCTCGGTCCAGGCCCCGGGGAACGGGGACAGGCCCCGGATTTGCCGGTCAACCTCGGCGGCAGGACGCGCCCAGTCGACGCGCGCCTCGGATTTGTCGATCTTCGCAGCATAGGTCACGCCATCTTCAGGCTGAACCTCAGGGGTCAGGTTCGGCAGCTCCTCCAACGCTTCAACCACCATAGCAGCGCCCATTTCTGACAATCGATCATGAAGCTGCGCTGTGGTTTCCAGCGGCCCAATATCCGTAGCCCGACGCAACAGGACCGGGCCGGTATCCAGCCCGGCCTCCATCTGCATGATGCAGATACCCGTCTGAGCGTCGCCCGCCATGATCGCACGCTGAAGCGGAGCAGCCCCGCGCCAGCGCGGTAACAGGCTGGCGTGAATGTTCAAACAGCCATGTTTCGGCGCATCCAGGATGGCTTGCGGCAACAGCAAGCCATAGGCGACAACGACAGCGACATCTGCGTCCAAGGCCGCAAACGCTGCTTGTTCGTCGGGCGATTTGAGCGAGACCGGGTGGCGAACGTCGAACCCCAATACCTCGGCCCGTGCGTGAACCGGGGTAGGACGGTCCTTTTTGCCGCGTCCTGCCGGGCGGGGCGGCTGGCAATAGACAGCGGCGATTTCATGTCCGGCCGCGACCAGAGTGTCCAGCACCGGCACCGAGAAATCGGGCGTTCCCATGAAGATGATACGCATGAGGGGCCTCCGATGGTTGGGGTAAGCGCAGGGCAGACGCCTGGGGCTATCCGAGTTTCTTGGCTTTGCGCAACAGCATGTCTCGTTTGACCTTGCTGAGACGATCGAAATACATCCGCCCGTTCAGATGGTCGATCTGATGCTGCACGCTGGTGGCTTCGATCCCCACAAAGTCACGACGGTCGTTCGTGCCCTGTTCGTTCAAGAACTTAACCGTCACCGCGCGCGGACGTTTCACCTTGGCCGAGACGCCGGGCAGGTTCGGGCTGGCCTCATCATGTTCGCGAAGTTCAACGGAACTGTGCAGGATTTCCGGGTTCGCTAGACGCACTGCCCGGCCCCGCTCGGTCGAGCCATCCACCACGGCCAGCCGCAACATCACCCCGATCTGAGGCGCGGCGAGGCCGACGCCGGGCATCGCCTCCATCGTGTCGATCATGTCGTTCCAGATGGCGCGAATTTCATCGGTGACCTCTGCCACGTCTTCCGCCTTGGTGCGCAGACGTTTGTCAGGCCACGGCAGACAGGCGCGGACCGTCATGCGCGGGCCTTTTCGCGTTTCAACTTTTGCATTTTGCGCGTGATCATCTGGCGTTTCAGCGGTTTGAGATAGTCGATGAACAGCTTACCGTTCAGATGGTCGATCTCATGTTGCACACAGGTGGCCCAAAGGCCGTCGAAGGTTTCCTGCTGCGCGTTGCCGTCGCGGTCGATCCAGGCCACATCCACGACTTTGGGACGGGTGACCTCGGCATATTGCTCGGGGATCGACAGGCAACCTTCCTCGTACACATTCGTTTCGTCGGACGACGCGATGATCTCGGGGTTGAACATGATCAACGGGCGCGGGGCCTCGCCCTCTTCCTTGACGCAATCCAGCACGATCAACCGATCCAGCACACCGATCTGCGGCGCGGCCAGCCCGACGCCGGGCGCGTCATACATCGTCTCCAGCATGTCATCGGCCAGCTTGCGCAGCTCATCCGTCAGATCGGCCACGGGGGCACAGACCTTTTTCAGGCGGGGGTCGGGATGGATCAGAATAGTGCGTTTCATGAAGTTGATTTAGGCCATCGCGCGACCCGCCGCAACGCCCCCCTTGCACCTGCCGCGATTGTGGCTAGCTTTCGTCGCGACAGATGGAGATGACATGACGTTCAACGACCTCACCGACCGCCGGGGCACCAACAGTTCAAAATGGGACAAGATGGAGCGCCTCTATGGCATTTCGCCAGATGACGGGCTGGCCATGTGGACCGCGGATTCTGATTATCGCACAGCGCCTTGCGTGATTGATGCCGTGCAACAGGCCGTCGATCACGGAGTGTTCGGCTATTCCTGGATGCATCCGGACTATCTGGCTTCGGTCCAGTGGTGGATGGTAAATCGCCACAGGTGGGAGATTGACACAGATTGGGTCCTGACGTCGCAGGGGTTGGGCAACGCGATCGCCCTGTGTCTGGATGTCTGGTCTCAGCCGGGCGACGGGATTGTGATCTTCTCCCCTGTTTACCATGAGTTCGCGCACAAAGTGAACAAATCCGGCCGCCGCGTGGTCGAATGCCCATTGGTGCGTGATGGTGAAAGCTATGCCGTTGACCTCGAAGATGCGCAATCGCGACTGGACGGGTCGGAAAAGATGCTGCTGTGGTGCTCACCGCAGAACCCCTCGGGCCGGGTCTGGACACCGGACGAGCTGCGCGCGGTCGCGGCGTTTGCCGAACGGAACGGGCTGATCCTGGTGTCGGATGAGATCCATCATGATCTGGTCTATCCCGGCAGCACCTTTGTGCCGATGGATGTTGCAGCACCTGATGCGCGCCCTTGGACGGTGACCCTGACGGCGGCTTCCAAGACCTTCAACATCGCCGGGCAGCGCACCGGGAATATGATCATTCCCGATACTAAGCTGCGCGCGGACATGCGCCACCGCATTCAGGCGCTGGACTATGACCCCAGCGCGCTAGGTGTGGCGATGATCACCGCCGCCTACACGCCCGAGGGCGCCGCATGGGTCGACCAGCAGGTCGCGCATCTGGACGGAAACCGCAAACTGTTCGACGCGACGATTGCTGAAATCCCCGGCCTTTGGTCAATGCCGTTGCAATCCACTTATCTGGCCTGGGTCGATTTTTCGGGCACAGGCATGGACCATGCCGAGTTCACCCGACGTCTGCGAGAAGATGCCAAAATCGCCACCTCACCCGGCCTCGGCTTCGGAGCAGGCGGAGAAACCTTCGAGCGTTTCAACCTTGCTACTCAGCGCAGCCGTGTCGAGGACGCATGCGCCCGGCTGAAGCGTGCTTTTGCAGATTTGCAGTGATCGGAAGGCCCGGCGGTCTGTCCGTCGGGCATCCCGTTAGTCCTTATGGCCTAGCAGCGCGATGGGCGCATCCGGCGCACGGTAGAAATCCAAAGGAGCCTTATCCGAGGCGGCAGTGCTACGCTTGAACTCATACCGCATCTCACCCGCCTCATCTTCGTCAGCGATGATCAGGCATTGGTACAGATGGTTCGCACCGTCATAGATATCGACCAACCCGCGCAATTTCGGCGTCGTTGCGGCCTCAACCGTGAAGCCGTCTTTCCACAATCTCAGAATTTTATATGTATTGTCGCCGATTTCGACACGAAGGCGGCTGGTCTTTTTCAACCCCGCGATTCGCGCCGCATCCAATTCGGCGCTTATTTCCTTAGAAACATAGGTCGTCATAACAATTTTCCCCCGCAGTACATACTATTGTGAGCAACTCTTCGTAAAAATCCAATGAAGCTGAGAACCTGAAACAAACCGATTTCAATCTGTTGCGCGGAAATCCCGGATCGACCTGTGCAATGACGCAGGCAAGATGCGCGCGCCCTCGCATGGAACCGACCCGAGCGACACCCTATGTTTGCCGAAATCGGATTTCGGAGGGACAAAGATGGGCCTGTTGGTCGACGGCAAATGGCACGACACTTGGTATGACACCAAATCCACCGGCGGCGCGTTCAAACGCAGCGCTGCGCAGTTCCGCAACTGGCTGACCGCCGATGGCAGCGCGGGCCCCTCGGGCAAGAGCGGGTTCAAGGCGGAAGCTGGACGCTATCACCTCTATGTCAGCCACGCCTGCCCCTGGGCGCATCGCACCCTGATCTTCCGGGAACTCAAGGGGCTAAGCAATCTGATCTCTGTCTCGGTCGTGCACCCGGATATGCTGGACAAGGGCTGGAACTTTCAGCCAGACGACAAAGGCGCAACCGGGGATGATCTGTACGGGCTGGACTATGCCCATCAAATCTATACCAAGGCGGACCCGTCCTATTCCGGCCGTGTCACAGTGCCGATCCTTTGGGACAAGGAACAGGAAACGATCGTCTCGAACGAAAGTTCAGAGATCATCCGAATGTTCAATTCGGCCTTTGATGGCATCACGGGCAATAACGACGATTACTGGCCCGAGACGATGCGCGATGACATCGAAGCGGTCAACGCCCGGATCTATTCCGACGTGAACAATGGCGTCTACAAATCCGGCTTCGCCACCAGCCAGGCCGCCTATGACAGCGCTGTTGGGCCGCTATTCGATACGCTGGATTGGCTCGAAGATCGCCTGTCCCAAAACCGCTATCTAATGGGGGATCGCATCACCGAGGCCGATTGGCGCTTGTTCACGACCCTGATCCGGTTCGATCCGGTTTATCACCTGCATTTCAAATGCAACCGGCGGCGGCTGATCGACTATCCGAACCTGTGGGCCTATACGCGCGAGCTGTATCAATGGCCGGGCGTCGCGCCCACAGTGAACATGGAGCACATCGTGCGGCACTACCACTACAGCCATGAAAGCATCAATCCGCACCGCATCATCCCGACCAATCCAGTGCTGGATTACGCAGAACCGCATGGGCGCGGTCAGCGACCCGCCGCGTAGTGTTCGACCATCGCCGCCAGATCCTCTGGCGGCGTTCCGCTTTGCACATAGGCGCACGCATTGGGGCTGTGGGCAAAGATGGACCCGTCCGAGAAAAAGGTGGTGTTCGTGACGAAGATCACCCGCGCCTCAGGGCGGCGATAGCTGGCGAAATCAGCCACGGCCAGCGCGCTGCCTGCCTCCAGCACCAAATCCAGCACGATAATGTCAAACGCGACCCCGTAAAGCGCGAGGATCGCGGCCTCTTGCCCGGCGACAAGCGTGACCTCAGCGCCTTGACGTTCAAGGTGCCGCTTCCAGACCCGACCTAGGTCGGGATTACTCTCAACAATCAAAACATTCATAAGTAACAACCTCGGCACATGAAGTGGTGAACGGTGCCGACCCCTGAGTTTGTGATCACGCCAATTCCTTAACAAAGGGTTAACGCTGTTTTCCGGTTGCCGCCGAGGCACGGATTCGCTTGTGCAAATGGCGAAAATCCGCTTGAAACGGGCCGAAACGCGCGATTCCGGCGAGAACCTAATGACAAGCTCTGACAAAAACTTGAACCCGCGCGGCAGTCGCGACCATGGCGGAGGGCTGGATGACGCCATCCAAGCCTATGGCGGATCGCGGCAAGACTGGCTGGACCTGTCGACCGGAATCAACCCGCAGCCCTACCCGGTGTCGGACCTGAGTGCCGAGGATTGGACCGCTCTGCCCGACCATGGCACGTTCGAGCGACTGACCGACGCGGCCCGCCAATTCTGGTCCGTACCCGACGACGCCGCAATTTTGCCTGCACCCGGCGCATCGGCTTTAATCGCCCGTATACCAGCAGTGGCGCCGCAGGGGCGGGTTCAGATCACAACCCCCACCTATAACGAGCACGCCGCCGCCTTTTCCGCGCAAGGCTGGAGCGTTCAGCCAGAAGGTTCAACCGACGCGCGTGTGATCGTTCACCCCAACAATCCCGATGGTCGCTATTGGACCGAGGCCGACGCCAACGCGCCGCTGACCATCATTGACGAGAGTTTCTGCGATGTCGCCCCCGAAGCGTCGCTGATCCATCTGGCCGAGCGGCCCGGCGTGATCGTGCTGAAAAGCTTTGGCAAGTTCTGGGGGTTGGCCGGGCTGCGCCTTGGCTTTGCCATCGGCGACCCAAAGCTGATCGCACGGCTGAACGATCTGACTGGCCCATGGGCGGTCTCGGGTCCTGCTTTGCGAATTGGCGCGCGGGCTTTGCAAGACACCGATTGGGCCGCAGCCACCCGAAAGTATCTTCAGCAAGGTGCGGACCGGCTGGATCCCCTCGTGACGGGTCAGGGTGCCAGTTTGATCGGGGGAACACCGCTCTTTCGCCTTTACTCCGTCGAAGACGCCGCCGAGTGGCAGGACCGTCTGGCCCGCGCCCTTATCTGGAGCCGTATCTTCCCCTATTCGACAACTTACTTGCGTCTGGGCTTACCACCAGCAGACGGTTGGGCCCGGCTTGAGGCGGCATTGTGAGCACCGCCTTCCTTCTGGTCTGCGCCCTCTGTCTGGATGCGGCCCTGGGCGAGCCCGACTGGCTGTGGTCGCGGGTGAAACACCCCGCCGTCGTGATCGGCAACCTTATTGGCTGGCTTGACAAACGCCTCAACCACGGTGCGCAACGGCGTCTGAAAGGTGTCGCGGTTGTCGCCTTGTTAGTGTGCGGCGCATTGATCATTGGGCGCGCGCTGACCCTTCTGGGACCAGTAGTCGAAATAATCGCCTGCGCCATTCTGCTGGCTCAGAAGTCATTGGTCAGCCATGTGCGCGATGTTGGTGCCGGTTTGGCCGTCTCGCTGGAAGACGGGCGGGGGAAAGTGGCGATGATCGTCTCGCGCGATACACGCGACATGACGCAGGCGCAGGTCGCGCGGTCAGCGATCGAAAGCGCGGCCGAAAACCTCAGCGACGGGGTCATCGCGCCCGCATTCTGGTTTCTTCTCGGCGGCCTGCCCGGTCTGCTGGTTTACAAGGCCGTAAACACCGCCGACAGCATGATCGGCTACCGCAGCGAAAAATACCGCGACTTCGGCTGGGCCTCGGCACGGTTGGACGATGTACTTAACCTGATCCCCGCCCGCCTGACCTGCGTGATGATCGTGGCGCTGTCGGGCCAATGGGCGCGCTGGCCTCAGATGGTCGCGGATGCCCGCCGCCATATCTCGCCCAACGCTGGCTGGCCTGAGGCCGCCATGGCCCGCGCCTTGAACGTCGCCCTGGCTGGACCGCGCAGCTATGACGGGCAGCTGCGCGATCTGGCTTGGGTCAACGGCGATGCCCCGCGCGAGATTGGCGCGTCAGAGGTTTTCCGCGCATGCGACATGCTCTGGCGGGTCTGGGGGCTTGCGCTTGGCCTCGTGTCGGTGTCGGTTGGGGTCAGCTTCATTTTCTGACGGACCCGTTTCATGCGTTTGCTCTCTGGCCTTATAGCCGCCGCTCTTTTCGTGTCACCCGCCTTTGCCCAATGCGGAGGCGGGTTCAACGCCTTTGTCAAAGGACTGAAGTCCGAGGCCGTCCAGCAAGGGTTCGATACAGAGACCGTCAACGCGTTCTTCAAAGGCGTGCAACAAGACGGCGCGGTGCTTAAAGCCGACCGTGCGCAGGGCGTGTTCCAAAAGCCTTTCATCGAGTTTTCGCGCCGCCTGATCTCGCAAAACCGCATTGATCGCGGGCAGGCTATGTCGCGCAAATATGACGCCGTGTTTGACCGGATCGCGCGCGACTACGGCATCTCACGCGGCGTACTTCTGGCCTTCTGGGCGTTCGAAACCGACTACGGTGCCTTTCAAGGTGATTTCAACACCCGCAATGCGCTCGTGACGCTGGCCCATGACTGTCGTCGGCCCGAGCTGTTCCGTCCGCAAATCTTCGCTGCTATCGAATTGTACGAGCAGGGCAATTTCGACCCCGCCCGCACCACCGGGGCTTGGGCCGGAGAAATCGGCATGGTCCAGATGCTGCCCCGCGATATTCTTGAGAACGGCGTGGACGGGGATGGGGACGGTAAGGTCTCGCTGAAAACCTCGGCTCCGGATGCGCTGATGTCGGGGGCCAAGATGCTGTCGAATCTGGGCTGGCAACCGGGTCAGCCTTGGCTGCAAGAGGTCACTGTGCCCAGCGAAATGGATTGGTACCTGTCCGGCCCAGGCAAATCGCGCCCGGTGTCCGAGTGGCAAGCGATGGGCGTTCAGGCCCGCAGCGGGTCGCTGTCCAACCTGCCCGCCTCGCTGATCCTGCCGCAGGGGCATAAAGGGCCCGCCTTTCTGGCATATCCGAATTTCGACGTCTATTTTGAATGGAATCAGAGCTTTACCTACGTCCTGACCGCCGCCTATTTCGGCACCCGACTTGAGGGCGCACAGATCTATGACGCGGGCAACCCGGCGCAGGGCTTGTCGGGCGCGCAGATGAAGCAGCTACAGAGCAAACTTCAGGCACGCGGCCATGATGTGGGCAAGATCGATGGCATTCTGGGAGCCGGAACACGGGCGGCGGTGCAGGCTGAGCAACAGCGACTGGGTCTGCCAGCAGATGCGTGGCCGACAGTGGAGCTGCTGGGTCGATTGTGAAGCAGCGTCTGGTTTGAGTCCAAAGCGGACAAAGTCATTGCAAAATGATATGCTCCTAGGAGCAGAGGCGATTGTGCATGCAGGAACCGAACTTTACGGAGGACGGAAGAATGATCATGCGCATTTTTCAGGTCGTGACTCGGCCGGGGAAAGAGCAAGAGTTCAGCAAGTTCTTCCATGAAACAGCGATCCCCTTGATGAGAGGCACCAAGGGCATCGTTCAAATATTTCCTGGGGCCGCGCGCACCGACACACCCCGAGACTTCAGCTTTGTCATGGTGTGGGAAAAATTAGAGTCACTTAAGGCGTTTGTCGGCGAAGACTACCAGAGTCCTCACATCGACCCCGCGGAGGCCGAATTGGTCGAGTAGCGTTCGATCAAACACTATGAGCTGGTCGATAAAAGACGATGGCGTGAATTCAAACAACAACTTGGGGGAAGCAATGATTAAGGGGAAATGCGGCTGCGGAGCCGTAACGTATCAGATGATGACACCACCTATGTTCGTCCATTGCTGTCACTGTAGCGAATGCCAGCGACAAACCGGAGCGGCTTATGTCTTGAACGCCATTATCGAGGCTGACCGCGTAGAGCTTGAGGGGCCGACCACTGAACATGAACTTTCCACCCCAAGCGGCAAAGGTCAGATTATCACGCGTTGCAAGAATTGCGGCGTCGCCGTGTTCAGCAGCTACATGATCCGTCTTGGCAAGTTAAAGTACGTGCGTGTTGGAACATTGGACAACCCGGATCAGTGTCCTCCGGATGCGCAGATTTTCACGAACAGCAAACAAGCTTGGGTACCACTTAGCGAAGACATTCCCGCCTTTGAGGAGTTTTACAAATTCGTTGAAGTGTGGCCCCCGAGTTCGCTAAAACGTTTGGAGACTGCTCTTTCCTGACAGATCAGTCACTCCGGCCGAACCGGATACCGATCCCCTTTCTCGTCAATCAGCACCAACCTCTCCCCACTGCGCACATATAGATCACAGCGGCTGAAGCCGTTGCGGTAGGCGATGCAGACGCTGCCGTCCTCCGCGATGGAATAAGTGCCAAAGGCGGCGTCACCGCTGGCGTAGGTGTAGGAGTAGGCCCCTCCGGCCGAGAATTTTGCCTGACCGTCGTCAAAAAATGTCAGCGTGCGACCGGCCAAAGCGTCCAGTTCTTCGGGCGACAGGGGGACGTCTCCGGGTTTCGTGGGCCATTCGGCGGCAAGGGCGGGGCTAGCGGTCAGCAAGGCGAGGATCAATAGTCGCGTCATGGGAACAGTCTAGACCGAACTGCTCTGCAACAGGCATAACGTTGCAGTGAAAGGTTAGGCGACCATCTGTTCGGCTTTCTTCAGATCGACCGAGACCAGCTGACTGACCCCCTGTTCCTGCATGGTCACGCCAAACAGCCGGTCCATCCGCGCCATCGTCACCGCGTGGTGGGTGATGATCAGGAACCGCGTGTCGGTCTGGCGGCACATCTCGTCCAGCAGGTCGCAGAACCGCGTCACGTTGGCGTCGTCCAGAGGCGCGTCGACCTCATCCAGCACACAAATCGGCGCGGGGTTGGCAAGGAACACACCAAAGATCAGCGCGGTTGCAGTCAGGGTCTGTTCGCCGCCCGAGAGCAGGCTGAGCGTCGAGAGTTTCTTGCCCGGCGGTTGACACATGATCTCGAGACCCGCGTCCAACGGATCGTCGCTTTCAACCATGACCAGATTGGCCTCTCCACCACCAAACAGATGCTTGAACAGCATGGCAAAGTTCGAGTTCACCTGCTCAAACGCCGTCAGCAACCGCTCGCGCCCTTCGCGGTTGAGGCTGGCAATACCGCTGCGCAGGGCCTTGATCGCCTCTTCCAGATCGGCCTTTTCACCATTCAGCGTGTCGAATTCTTCCTGAACCTCTTTGCTGTCCTCTTCGGCCCGCAGGTTCACCGCACCCATCGCGTCGCGCTGACGCTTGTGGCGGTTGACCTCGGCCTCAAGCGCGTCGGCGGCGGGCATCTGGTCGGGGTTCACGTCCAGCTGGTTCAGCAACTGGTTCGGGGTCAGCTGCTGATCCTCGGCAATACGCTCCGCCGCAGCGGTCACGCTTTCCTTGGCGGCGTCACAGCGTGCCTCGGCGGCGGCCCGGCTTTCGCGCGCTTCCGAGGCCAGACGTTCCGCATCACGTTCGGCCATCACCCATTCGCGCTGCTGAGCTTCGGCTTGGGCCAGCTTGTCCGCAGCCTCGGCACGACGCGCTTCGGCAGCTTCGATCAATTCGTTGAGTTCTTCGCGCGCTTCGGCGATTTCGCCGGGGGCAGCCAACGCCTCGGACAACTCTTCCTCAGAACTTTCCTTGCGTTCGACCAACTCCGAGATTCGCTTTTCCGCCGTCTCCAACCGGTGTTTCCAACCGCTGAGATCTTTCTTGACCTCTTGACTGCGACGGGTCCGTGCCTCGCCCTCGCGGCGCAATTCGTCATGGGTCGAGCGGTGGGTCAGCATGGTGATCCGCGCGGCCTCGACCGTTTGTTTGATGTCTTCGACCTGCGCACGGGCGCTGTCCAGATCGCCCAAGCCAGCGAGCGCGCCCTCGGCCTCGCGCAGTTGGGCGCGGGCGGACATGGCGTCTTCCTTGTGGCGATCCACGGCCAGCGTCAGGGTTTCCAGCTTGCCCTGCGCCAGATTGCGATCCGCCTCGGCCCGGCTGAGTTGCCGCGCGGTTTCAGCCATGCGTTGATCGGCAGCCCGGCGGGCCTCGCGCGCGCGGCGGTCGGCCTCGGTCACGTCGGCCAGTTGCTGCGACAGCGCCTCATGCGCCGCCCGCGCGCCATCGGCCTGCGCCTCGGTCCGGGCCAGTTCCTGTTTCAGCGCTTCCAGCTTGTTCAGCTGTTCCAACCGCAGCGCCGCTGCACTGGGCGCGTCCTCGGCCCAAGCACGGAACCCGTCCCAACGCCACAGATCGCCCGAGCGCGACACCAGCCGCTGACCTGGTTTCAACGCTGCCTGCAACCGCGCGCCCTGATCTGCATCAACCAACCCGATCTGCGCGATCCGGCGACTGAGGCGATCCGGCCCCGATACATGCAGCGCCAAAGGTTCGGCACCCTCAGGCAAGGGTTGATCCGCGTCATAGCCCGCAACCTGCACCCAGCCCGACGGCCCGTCACCGTCGACTAAAGGCGCGCGCAGATCATCGGCCAGCGCGGCACCTAGCGCCTTTTCATAGCCTGGAGCGACGCGCAGCAGGTCCAGCACCTGTCCGCCCTCTGCGGTGTCGCGTTCAACAAGCTTGGACAGCGCGGAGGTCTCGGCCCTTATGGCCCCCAACTCTCCCTCGGCCTCAGACCGTTGCGCGCGGGCTTCAGCTTCGCGCGCTTGCGTTTCGCTGCGCAACTCATCGGCGGCGGCCAGTGCCTCTTCGGCGGCCTCGGCGGCCTCGCGCGCTTCTTCCTCGCCTTCTTGCGCGGCTTCGAATGCTTCGGCGGCGCGTGTCAGCGCTTCGTGCGCTTCATTCACAGCACCGCGCGCTTTTTCCTCTTCGCCCTCGGACCGGGCCAGCGTTTTGCGGCTGTCTTCGACCAGACGCTGCGCCGATTGGTGACGGGCGACCAGACGAGCCATATCCTCGGTCTGTTGTGACAGGTGATCTTCTCGATCCTGCAAGACCGACGCCGCCTCGCGCGCGATTTCGGCCGCCTCGGCCACCTTGTCATCATGACCTTCCGCGGCCTTTGTCAGCTCGCGGGCTTCCCATTCCAGCCGTTCGATCATCTGGCCCGCATCGCGGTTCAGGCCGGTTTCACGCTCGATATCATTGCTCAACTGCTGAATACGGTTGGTGAGCGTTTCGATGGTCTGACGGGCGCGGGTTTCCTGATCAGAAAGCTGGTCACGCTGCACCTGCTGGCGCTGCAACACGGCGGCGGCGATGGCCTCTTCCTCACGCAGCGGCGGCAGGGTTTCTTCGATCTCGGCGCGCTTTGCGGCGGCGACACGGGCCTCTGCCTCAGCACGCGAGGCTTCTGTGATCCGATCGCGCAGCTTCTCCTCGGCCTGTTGGCGGGCCATATCGGCCTCTTTCCAACGACGGTAAAGCAGCATTCCCTCGGCCTGCCGCAATTGTTCACCGATCTCGCGATAGCGCGCGGCCTGACGGGCCTGACGCGCAAGTTGCGCCAGCTGCGTGCCCAACTGTTCCAACACGTCATCAACGCGGGTCAGGTTGGATTCGGTGCCCTTGAGTTTCAGCTCGGCCTCATGCCGCCGCTGATAGAGGCCCGATATTCCAGCCGCCTCTTCCAGAATACGCCGCCGGGCACGGGGTTTGGCGTTGATCAGCTCGGCAATACGGTTCTGCCCCACCAGCGCTGGCGAATGCGCCCCGGTTGAGGCATCCGCGAACAGCATCTGCACATCGCGCGCGCGTACGTCCTTGCCGTTGGTCTTGTAGGCGCTGCCGACGTCGCGGGTGATGCGGCGGATGATTTCCAACTGGTCCGTGTCGTTGAACCCCGAAGGCGCTAACCGTTCCGAATTGTCCATAGTCAGGACCACTTCGGCAAAGTTGCGCGCGGGACGCGTAGCCGCCCCCGCGAATATCACATCTTCCATCGCCCCGCCGCGCATGGATTTGGGACGGTTTTCGCCCATCACCCAGCGCAACGCTTCAAGCAGGTTGGACTTGCCGCAACCATTTGGCCCCACCACACCGGTCAGCCCATCCGCGATGATCAAATCGGTCGGATCGACAAAGCTTTTGAAGCCGGTGAGTTTGAGTTTGCTAAAGCGCAAAGGCAATGAGTCCCGTGATTCCTATATGCTTGAAGTCTGCGCAAGGGATTGGGGACCTGTCAACGCAGTTGCGCAGGATATGGGAATTCGACCCGAGTTATCCACAACATCTTGCTCAAATACGCAAGATTACGCGCAAGTCAGTAGGGCGTGCATTCAAACACCTGATAGCCGTAATCGCCGCCGATATCGTCGAAGACGCCCGTATCTACGCATTCATAGTTCGGGCGCGAAATTGCAGTCAGCAAAAGGCGCTCGGCCATTTCTCGATCACAGCCCAGTACACCAACGGTGACTGCGGCATCCCCCAGCACATCCAGAATCGGACACCCCGACACCTGTGCCATTGCCAACGCTGCGCGGTCGCGGATTGGACCAAGCCGCGGCGCGTATTGCATGTTGATCCGCACCGCCTCGGCCAGTTCACCACGCACGCGCACGTCAAAGACACTGCCAATCACCGCCACGCGCGTGGCTGGCACATCGCGAAAATGGGGCGTGCCGGCCGAACATGCGGCCAGCACCAGGAGAGACAGATACCGGATCATACGCCCAGTGTTGCGGGCAAACCGTTAATGAAACCTTACCCGGTCTGGGTTTTCAGTACCTGCCCCAATCGTGCGATCCCTTCGCGGATCGTCGCCTCATCAGAGTTCGAGAAGCTAAGTCGCACGGTATTCGCCCCACTACCATCGGGGAAAAACGCCCGACCGGGTACAAAGGCCAGCTTGACTGTCTCCAGCGACCGCGCCAACAACGCGGCGCCGTCGACCCCTTCGGGCAAGGTCAGCCAGATGAACATCCCTCCTTCGGGCCGGGTCCATTCTACCCCGTCGGGCATATGGTCCTCCAACGCCTGCAACATCGCGTTTCGGCGCGCGCCATAGGTTCGGCGCAACATCGGGATGTGGCTATCGAAACAGGTGCGCGCCACCTGCTCGGTCGCCATCTGGTTGAGTGTTGGCGAATGCAGATCAGCCGCCTGCTTGATCAGAACAAGCTGCTGGATCACTGGCTGCGCGGCCACGATCCAACCCACACGCAAGCCCGGCGAAAGGGTTTTCGAGAAGCTGCCGCAATAGATCGTCCGGCACGCCTCGATCGAGCCCTTACGCTTTTGCTCCAGTGCCAGAATGGGCGGGATCGCATCGCCCTCGTAACGCAACGCCTGATAGGCCCCATCCTCGATCACCGCGATTTCCAGCGCATCGGCCAGATCCAGCAGGCCCTCTCGTGCGCGCAAATCAACTGTCTCACCTGTCGGGTTGGCGAAGTCCGGTGACAGATAGGCAAATTTCACCCGCCCTTCGCCCGCTGCCGCGGCATATTCCGCCGCTCCTTGGTTGCCGTTCAGGCGCAGCCTGTCGAAACACGGCTCATAGGCGTCAAACGCGTTGATCGCACCCAGATAGGTGGGCCAGCCGACCAAGGCGGTATCTCTGGGCGATAGGTAGAGCTTGCCAAGATAGTCCAACGCCTGTTGTGACCCCGAGGTGATCAGGATGTTCTCAGCCCCACATTCAATGCCGTAGCCCCGCATATGATCGACCAGCCATTCACGCAGAGGACCATAGCCCTCACTGACCGAATATTGCAGCGCGTGATCACTGTGATCTGCGGTCATTGCGGTCTGGAACGCCTGCGCAAATTCTTCTTTCGGGAACAAGGCCGGGTCGGGAATACCGCCAGCGAAGGAAATGATTCCGGGCTGATCGAGAAGTTTCAACAACTCGCGGATCTCGGACGCTTTCATTCGCGATGCACGCGTGGCGAACAGCGCTTGTGTCGACATGTGCCCCCTCCCTGTTCGGACCTGGGCAGCGTATCGAGAAATTTTTTAAAGTCAATAATTCTGACCTATTTTTCACCTCAAGGCGGCTACATTCTTGTACCCGCCTGCATTCCATGGTCATATGAATTGACCAATTTCAGCGACGACATCCCCATGCCCTTCCAAAAAGTTCAGACCGAGAAGCTCTCAATTGCAGTGGTACGGCAGATCGAGCTGCTGATCCTGCGCGGCATTCTACGCCCCGGCGAGCGCCTGCCCGCTGAACGCGAACTCGCCGAGCGGTTGGGCGTGTCACGCCCATCCTTGCGCGAGGCGATTTCGGAGCTTCAGGAGCAAGGTCTTTTGGCCGCCAAGGCCGGATCCGGGATCTATGTGGCCGAGGTGTTGGGCTCTGCCTTTTCACCCGCCCTGATCCGCCTTTTTGGCAGTCATCCAGAAGCAGTTTTCGATTATCTCTCATTCCGTCGGGACATGGAGGGCTTGGCGGCTGAGCGCGCAGCGAGAATGGGATCAGAAAGCGACCTGAAAGTGGTCCAAACGATCTTTGAAAAGATGGAGGCCGCCCATGCCCGCAACGCTCCGAAAGATGAGGCCAATCTGGACGCGCAATTCCACATGGCCATTATCGAGGCGAGCCATAACGTCGTAATGCTGCATATGATGCGGTCGATGTTCGACCTGTTGCGCGAAGGCGTCTTTTACAACCGTCAAATGATGTTCAATCAACGCACAACCCGAGAAGCCATCTTGGACCAGCATCGAGCGATCAATACCGCGCTACAGGCACGTGACCCAGAAGGTGCCCGCGAAGCCGTCCAGAGACACTTGAATTTCGTTCAGCAATGCACACAGGATCACCAAAAAGCCCTACGGAACGAAGAAATCGCAAGGCAACGGCTGGATCACGAAACACGGTGACCAGGTACGCGGCACCGCCTGAGTTTCAGCAATGGTCACAGCTTGCGAATAACTCGTGCAAACCTGTGCTTCCAAAGACTCACGTTCTTTATCGGTTTTGGATCGCAATCGGTCAGTCCGGGAAAACTGCTATCAGCTTCGGACCAACTACGCAGCTTGGTAGGCGCGGCCAGAACGGATTTCGTAACGGCGTCAGGGCTATCTGCACTCTGCTTTTCGTTGGCTATTACAGCCAGCATTTCTGCATGATAGGCGTCTATTGCTTCTGAACGTTGGCCTGTGCGGAACCGAAACGCACCGATCTTATCGTGAACGGGGATCAGTTCGGCATAGCGTGAAAACCGCAGCCAAAGTTCGCCATCCACAGCCAAGGACAGGCGCTCGTCAAGTTGTCCTCCGGCTTTGTCCCAAAGGCTGCGTCGCCAAAATGTCGACTCCTGCTGCACCCACTGATAGTCGCCCGCAAGAAACCGTTGATACGAAATTGGTCTTGGGCGTCGAGAGGCCAAGATACGTCCTGCCTCGTCTATCGTCGTGAGCTTGCCCGTCACCCAGTCCAACTTTGACTTTAGCGCAAAAAGAGACCCAACAAGTCCGAGCCCTCCCGGCATTAGGACATCATCGGAATTGATCCACCCCATTACCTCGCCAGTGGCGAGAGCAAACCCCTTGTTGACCGCGTTGGCTTGCCCGGTATCCGGCTCGGATATGATATGTGTGAATGCGCCGCGATATCTTTCGACAATATCAAGCGACCCGTCTGTACTTCCCCCATCCGACAAGATCAGCTCAAGATTGGGGTAAGACTGGCTGACAATTGACGTAATGGTCTGCTCAAGAAATTCGGCGCAGTTCAGGTTTGGAACGACCAGACTTATCTTGGGCATATTCGTCATGCGTAATCCTACCACCCAAGACCAAGCTGCATTGGTGCAACAAAAGTGTTTCTGTGCGACTGCATCATTTCTGACAAGCTGATCATTGCAACAGCTTCTTTGGAATGCGCTTTCCGCTGCCGGGGCCCATATGCTCGGTTTGTGCCAAAGTTAAAAGACCGGGGTCAATAAAAAGACGTTTTCCCGCGCTTCGCAGCGAATGATGCAGAGTCGTATGCTCGCAGGTGATTTGACCGGTCTCGTCCCGTGGCTGGTACGTCGCACCGCGCAAAGCTTCGGTCTTATACAAGCCCAACCCGCCGAAAGCACTCTCCACCTCAATCAGAGGCGCGTCGGTTGGTATTGAGTATTGACGATTATAGATGACTTTCCGCTGCATCCGTCGCCACCAGACACTGCGTAACATCGGTGGTCGCGTTAGCGCCGTAAGCTCTCGCCACGGGTCTTGATCGCTCCAGCCCGCACATCGCAACGCGTAAAGGTCATAATATGCAGGCAATGAGTTGGCAAACACAGCGTCCCATTTTGGCACCTGACGCGCCGCCGCGTTCAACACCTGATTTGGTTCCATCTTCGTATTGGGTCCGTCCATATCAAGAACCAGTGTCAAAGGATGGACCGGATTGGTGGCAAGAAGATGTTCAAAAACTGCATTTCTGGCGACGGCAATACGCTCGACGCGTTCATCGAACAGGTCCGACATACTGTCCAGAAAGAGCACATCTACTCCCGCGTTCTGAGCCGCGTAATCTTGTAGGATGTCGTCGGTATTGTCTTTATTATCGTTGGTCGCGATGATCACGCGACTGCTCTCAAGGTGCGCCCGCAGCTGTTCGATGCGCAAGAGCGTTGCGGTCAGGGATTCTCCACCATTTCGAACAATGCCGAGAATGTTCATCAAAATTCCAGCAAATCAGGCGAGAGGTCTTCTAAAATGTCATGACCCGAAAGCACGCTTTCGGGTCATGGTTCAAACTGTATTCAGCCGTCAATGCAGCTTTTCGCCTACATCCGCGATGGCCGCGTCGATCAGCTTGTTGGCTTGTGTGGCCGTCATCTGCTTTGCCAGAACTGCGTTGGCCGCGGAAACAGCAACGGCGATGGCCTGATCGCGCACCTCTTTCACGGCCGAAGCCTCAGCCGATGCGATCTGGTCTTGCGCAGCCGCCAGACGGCGAGCGATGGATTTCTCCAGATCGACCTTGGCTTGTTCCGCCGCCAGTACCGCGTCGTCCTTGGCCGCTGCCACGATGGCATCCGCCTGAGACTGCACTTCGCGCTGTTTACGCTCGTACGAGGCCAGCAGGCTGCGCGCTTCTTCATGCAGGGCACGGGCTTCGTCCAGTTCCGACTGGATGCCCTCGGCTCGCTTGTCCAGTGCGCCGCCGATCATGCCGGGCACCTTAAAGTAGAACAGAACCGCGATGAAGACGATGAAGCCCAACAGGACCACAAAGTCGGTATTGCCAAGCGAGAAGAACGGGCCACTTGCGGCCAGCGCGGGGCTGGCAGCGCCGAGGGTCAGGATAAGGGCAAGAGTATTCCGCATGTCACTTATCCTTTCATCTGCGCGTCAACGGCACCGTCGATGGCTTTGGCATCCGCCTCGCCGCCCAGCGCTGTAACCAATTCAGCTGCCGTATCCTTGGCAACCACTTGAATGCTTTCCAGCGCACCGGCACGGATTTCGGCAATTGCCTTTTCCGATTCAGCCGCCTTTGCAGCGATTTCCGCATCTGCCTTGGCAATCGCGTCATCCAGACCAGACTGGATTTCGGCGCGGGCTTCCGCTGCGATACGCTGTGCCTCAGAACGGGCATCGGCCAGCGCCTTGTTATAGGCCTCTTCGGCCTCGACCGCCTTGGCCTTCAGATCTTCGGCCGCAGCCAGGTCATTTGTAATGGTCCCCTGACGCTCAGCCAGGATTGCCGCGATGCGGGGCAGAGCCACGCGAGACAGGACCAGAAAGATGACGACCAGCGTGATGACCAGCCAGAAAATCTGGTTGGGGAACCAATCAAAGCAGAGCTGCGGCATCCCGATGGCCGACCCATACGAGTCAACACAGGAGCCTGCTACTTCTTTGGCTAGGGGTTCAGTCGCCATGATGTCCTCCGTCGGAACGTTGTCTTTACAACAGGTGGGCCGCTATGGCTTGGACCCACCTGCGCGTAAGGATCAGGTTCCGCAGATTAGACGGCGAACATCAGCAGCAGCGAGACCAGGAATGCGAAGATCCCCAGGGCTTCTGCGAATGCGATACCGATGAACAGGGTTGCGGTCTGCGAAGCAGCCGCCGAAGGGTTGCGCAGGGCGCCGGCCAGGAAGTTGCCTGCAACGTTGCCCACCCCGATTGCGGCTGCGCCGGAACCGATTGCTGCCAGGCCTGCGCCGATGTGTGCGAGATCGCCTTCCATGATGTATCTCCTTACGAATTGGAAGTTTCGATGTTGGGTTATCGTTCCTGTGCTGGGTGCAAGACCCAATCAGTGATGCGGATGCAGAGCGTCCTTGAGGTAAACACAGGTCAGAATGGTGAATACGTAGGCTTGGATAAAGGCCACCAGGACCTCAAGACCGTACATTGCGGTGATTGCCAGAACCGACACGGGCGAGATCACGGCAATCGCGGCAAAACCTGCGAACACCTTGATCACCGCGTGGCCCGCCATGACGTTACCGGCCAGACGAATGGAGTGGCTGACCGGACGCACAAAGTACGAGATCAGCTCGATGATCGCCAGGATCGGGCGCAGCGCCATCGGGGCGCTGGAGACCCAGAACAGGCTCAGGAAGCCCGCGCCGTTCTTGACAAAGCCCAGAATGGTGACGGTCAGGAAGACAGCCAGCGCCAGCGGGATGGTCACGGCGAAATGCGATGTGGTTGTGAACGAGGTCGGGATCAGGCCCAGGAAGTTCGCGGTCACGATGAACATGAACAGGGTCATGACATAGGGGAAGAACTTGACGCCTTCCTTGCCGCAGATGTCTTCCAGCATCTTGTAGATGAAGCCATAGGCCAGTTCGGCCACCGACTGCATCCGGGTCGGAACAATCGCGCGCTTCGAGGTCGGCACGATTAGCAGCAGAACAATCGCAACGATCGCAAAGAACAGCCACAGCGTCACGTTGGTAATGGTGAACATGCCCACTGCGCCGTCGCCGAACAACGGTTTGACGATGAACTGGTCCATCGGGTGGAATACCAGGCTGCTGCCTTCTGCTGCGGTGGTCTCAGTTGCCACGTTCAGTCCCTCTCGTCCTTCTCAGCAGCCGTCGCCGCCGTTTGTTTCTCTTGGACCTCTTTCGCGCTGCGGAGCATAACCTTCACGCCCGCGACAAGGCCCAGCAATGTGAACAGCACCAGAAAGATCGGGATCGTCCCGAACAGGCTGTCCAGCCCGTATCCGATGCCAAATCCGATCCCCAGACCGGATACCATTTCGATGACCATCCTCCAGGCAAGCTCGCCGCCGGATATGTCATTGTCTGCGCGTTTGGGGGGCTGCTTGGCCTTTTTCGCCGCGTCGATCTTGGCCTCCAGCTGCGCCATACGCTGCTTTTGGTCATCATCGGTCACGGGCGTTTCCCTCGCACAGTCTTGGGTAGGGTGCTAAGGCGATGCGGGCACAGAGTCAACGGTGTATAGGCCGCACTCAAAACTCACTTAACTATCAGATTTTTATTGCAAAAATCTTTCCACCGTCAGACCCAGAACGGGAGTGGGTTAAAGGTCCGGCACGGATACGCCTGAATCCGCATATTTAACCAAATGGTTGACCAAACCTTGACGCTGTGGTTCAGCGAAGACATGTCCAACGATCTAGACACAGTATTCGCAGCCCTCGCCGACCCGACCCGCCGCGCCATCCTTGCGATGTTGCTGGAGGACGATATGGCCGTGACCGACGTGGCCGAACCGTTCGAGATGTCGCTTGCGGCGATCTCGAAACACCTGGGGATCCTGACCAAGGCGGGATTGATCAGCCAGGAAAAACGGGGGCGGGTGAAATGGTGCAAACTGGAACCGGATGCCTTGCGGGCGGCTTCGGTATGGATGCAAGGCTTTGGGCAGTTCGAACCCGTCAATCTGGACGCGTTCGAACGGTTTCTGGAAGTCGAACTTCCCTCGGGCGAGGATTGAACTGCCTAACGGACAACAAAGACTGAAATTGAGGCGTGCGTTGCCAGATAGCCGGCATGGCTGGAAAAGATGTAGTCCATGATCCGTGGCGCATGCGTACCCACCACGATTAGGTCCGCACCAATCTCATCCGCTGCGCGCGTCAGGTCGCCATCCAATTCAGCACCGACATCGACCGAGTGGATGTTGCGAAAGTCAACTTCGGCTCCGCTCTTTTCAGCAAGTTGATCGGCAAAGTTGCGCAGATCTTCGTTGACCATCGCGTCAGGCTGCACGGGGTCACCGGGTTGAATTCCGGTGACGCTGACAACAGTAATCTTGGCGCTTTGCCACTTGGCGACCGCTGCGGCGACCTCGGCAGCTTTCTGAACCGTGGGCGGCAGGTGCAGATCAACTGGGAACATGATGTGGTCATACATAGTGAATTCCTCCTCTGCTCAAAGCATAGGGAAACTCGAATGTAACAACTTTGATCTGCCTCAAAGGGCACCGGCAGGCCTAGGCGCCCGGCTCAACACCTGTCACCACACCCGTCACATCCGCAAGGCACAGCCACGGCGCAGATACCCCCTGAACATCTACCAAGGTGATCGAACCTGTCGCCTCAAACTGAGTGGGACGCGCGGAAATACCGCTTGCCCGCACGCCGGATTCCGCCGCGACCAGTGCCTCACAACTGGCTTGCAGGTCGGCTTCGCTGATGACGCCGCTGGGGGGCTGCGGCGGCGCGCACGCAGTCAGTATCGCCATCGCAGCGAACGGGAAAAACGCTTTCATCAAGGTGCCTCTGATCTGACCTGTATCCGCTCTACAGTCTCATATCTTGTTCAAAGCACAACAGTCATTTGGTAACGGGCGCAGCCTTCTGCGTTTCTTCGGATTTCAGCAACAGAACCAGCGCGACAACGGTCAGCACGGCCCCTACCCCGACCAGCAAGGCGGGGGCTTTCTGGCCCAAAGCAATCTCCCACAAGATGACCCAACTTGGTACGAGATAGGTGTAGGCCATTACCTTGGCCGAGGGCAGACGCAGCGCCGAATATTGCACCAGCACGAAACTGGCCGCCGTGGCAAAGACAGACAGATACAGAATGACCAACAAGATGAACAAAGACAGGCTTGCCCAATCCGTCGCCGCTATGTCCTTCCAGCCGTATAGCGACAGCAAGAGGCAACCCGCGACCATAGTGCCGAAGGAAAAGACCACAGCAGGCTCACCCCGGTTCAGCTTTCGCACCATCGGCGTATAGATTGCGTGAGCGACACAACCCCAAAAGTAGATGATCTCGCCCCGGTCGACCTGAAACGCCATAAAGGCCTGCCAGTCGGCTCGGAAAATCACCCACAACGCTCCTGTTGCTCCGATAACCAGAGCCAGTGCCATACGTGGGGTCGTCACCTGCTGTAACAAGACCCAGCCCGCCAAGGCCGAAAGAACCGGGGTCAGCGTAAAGACCGCCGCAGCACTAACCGGTGGTGCAGTTTTCAGACCGACGAACATCAATACGAAATAGGTGCCGAACAACCCGCCCAAAACAAGGTACCGCCACGGGGCCCGCGCAGCAGATCGGGGCACCCCGGTCGTGGCCAACGCAGCGGCACCAATCACCAGCGCTGCAATTGCGAACCGCGCCGCTGTAACCGCGACAGGCGAGATTTGGTTTGCGATCATTGCCCCAAGGGAAAAACTGCCAGCGACCAGTGCCGAGAATGTCAGCATGGCCAGATGGCCCCGTGCCTGTGGGCTCATGTTTGCCAATCCTTGGACTGCTCTTTCAGGTAGGACAGAAATGCCTGCACCTTGGTGGTGCGGTGCAAATCCACATGCGTTACCAGCCACAGATTGCCGAACCATTCGGGCATCGGCTCAATCACCTCGACAAGGTTTGGATCACGCGCAGCCTCCCACCTGGCCATAAAGCCGATCCCGGCACCGGACAGAACCGCCTCGCGTATGCAGAAATTATTCGTGCAGCGAAATGTGATCCGTTCGACGGGCACGGTTTCACGCAACCATTTTGAAAAAGGCGCCCGGCTGTTTTCATCATCCGTGCTGACGAAATAGTGGTTAGGGAAATCCTCAATCCCGGCGGGCCTTCCATGTTGCTCAAGATAGGAGGTGCTCGCGTACAGTCCGACCTCCTGCCGCATGAAGGGCTGCACCACGTTGTCCGGTTGATCCGGGGCCGAGCCCGCGCGGATAGCCACATGCGCCTCGCCATATTCCAGTCGGAACAAGCGATCCCCGGTCAGGTAGCGGACAATCAGATCGGGATGCAGTCTCTGGAATGCGCTCAGCACCGGGACGATCAACGGCGCCAGCGACGACAGTGACGTAACCACCAACTCGCCCGAAACGTCGTCACCACGCCCCTTCATCCGCCCCACCAACTGATTGAACTGATCTTCGGTCGCCTGCGCAACCCGCAAAAGATCCTCACCCGCTTCGGTCGGCGTGTAGCCCCGTGCGTGACGCTGAAACAACTTAACCCCCAACCGCGCTTCGATCGCATCAATATGACGGATCACCGTCGCATGATGCACGCCCAGCACGTCCGCCGCACCGCTAACCGTACCCATTCGCGCCACCTGATAGGCGGTTTTCACTTCGTCCCAGTTTTCCATTGCATCTTGCCTATTGTGCAAATTTCAACACTCAAATTGGGTGTAGCAAAATTTTGCACGGTGGCGAAGGGGCATGGTTTAGTGTTTTCTGATCGCAGGGCGTTTTTCTGGTCGGGATATTGACTATGTCGAATCCCGGATGGACCTTGCCCAAACCGCAAACCCGAACACTAGAGGTGGAAGCGGCGTTCTTCTTGACCAATGCATAAGGCCTGAAAGCTTAGTAAAAAAACTGCACTTGCAGAAGATCAGTGTAGATATCGTCTTTTTTGAAAGACCGAGTCAGCAACTGAATGTAAACCGCCCAGTCTTCACTAGCGTCAACCACGACCCACGGTTCTTCTGGTGGTGTTGGCGCGAACGTAAAAGGCCCGGCGCTGTACGAGGCTAAACGTTAGATATTCGAACTGGAGTATTGGTAGTGGGTGCAGGATTTGGCCTTCATCAAACAGCTTTGCGTCAAGAAAGGCGAAGTCTTTGGCGCTGAGACAACCCAAGTGTCAAAAGTCTCCTAACGACCGATCGGCAACTGCTCTTCGCAATAAAGTAATCCAGCGCTCCAACAAATTCGAAACCGCACGTAAATTGCAAAAAACATGTCGCTGCAGTCCGAGGGTTCTTTGGCTCAGCTGCCACTTCTTTCGATCTGATTTGGCTCACTAAGTATTGGGCCAGCCAATAGGGACGTCACACCGCTGACTTTGGATCAACGAATTACATGAACCGAACACCTTGCGTGATGCACGACTCTGTTCGCAGTGGAACCCAAGAATATGTCCTCAAAACCAGGCTTGTGCGATGCCAAGACGATGCAATCTGCATCGCACTCGTTTGCAAAGTCGACAATGGCCCTGCCCGCGTGCCCAGAGATGAGCCGAGCCTTCGCGCCTGGAATTTCAGAGGCAGTCTGATGCAGGTTTTCCAGGATTTCATGCCGTGTATTTGCGAGTACTTCGCTGGGAATCTGAGATCCCACATAAGCGGGAATTGGCTCTTGAACGTGTACCACGGTAAAAACGGCGTCTGCATCGGCCAATTGGCGCGCGGCTGCAAAGGACGCTTGTGTGTCGTGTTCTTGGTCCAGAGCAACCGGGATCAGGATGTTCTTGTACATTTGACCTCCTATCTACTGCTCCGATGATTTCAGTTTGGTTTTTCGGCAGCACGAACCCTAAACAGGTTCGGACTTTGAAGATTTCCCGGCGCTCTTTGTAGCGGCTGCAACGTCATCAACTGTTTTCTCAACAGCTGCAACTTCGGTTTCAGTGACATAAGATGCACAGCGGGACACAGTTTCGAACCATTCCTGCGCGTCAGCAACCAACCGCTCAGCCGAATGGCGCTGCCATTCCGTCATACTCTGAAGCGCTTTCGTTGGATCGGACGGGTTCGCGGAAGACACTTTGCGTGCAGCTTGTAGAGCCGTCCGAACCGCCTCGTGACGCCGTTCGAACCAATGCTGCGCAAAGGCCTCTGTTTCTTCGAGCAATTTTTCTTGCGCGTCCCAAAATTGTTCGATCTGGGCGCCAAAGGCCGGATTGCCAGACATGGGCGGCTGCATTTGCTTGAAAACATCCACAAGTGAGGTCGGGCTATTTGTGCTAGATTTCTTTGTCGGCATCGAAAGTTCCTCCTCATTTCCTGAATGAGCTATTGTGCCATCTGCGGCGCGCTTTCGCCTTAATACAGATCAATTACCCCCATTTCTTAGGATCTTCGGCTTAGGCTGCGACGGGACGTTGGAATTCTCTCCGACATCGGTTCCTAGATGGCAGGGTTGGAGTTAGAGTAGTCTAGACGAGAACTTAGCGCTTGGTTTTCTATGCACATTGCCGGCTTTCTGATTGCCCTTGGCGTGCTCTTCCTTGCCGGATTGGCGGCCGACCAACTTGGCCGGGCCACGCATCTTCCTCGTGTTACAACCTTACTTTTCCTCGGTCTGGTCGCCGGGAACGCCGGAATGGGTTTGATCCCACTCGACGTTGCAATGTGGTTCGACGAGATTTCTATTGTGGCCTTGACGATGGTCGCGTTTCTTCTTGGAGGTTCTTTGACCCGCGAGAACCTGGTCCGGCATGGTCGAGCCATCCTGACGATTTCTATTTCAATCGTGGTTGCAACCCTTGTTATTGTGTCTGCTGGACTGACCGCAATCGGCGTACCCTTCGGGCTGGCATTGGTGTTGGCGGCAATTGCTACGGCTACAGCCCCGGCCGCCATGACAGACGTGATCAAACAATCTGGGGTATCCAACAGCTTTACCGAGACATTAAAGGGCGTCGTCGCAATTGATGACGCTTGGGGTCTGATCGTTTTCAGCATCGCCTTGGTTCTGGCCGGTCATTCGGATGGTTGGGCCACCGTCGCGACCACCGCGATGTGGGATTTCGGAGGGGCGATACTGTTGGGTTTCGCACTAGGCGTGCCATCCGCCTATCTGACCGGCCGCTTGAAACCGGGAGAGCCAATGCAGGCGGAAGCAGTGGGCATAGTCTTTCTGACAGCGGGCCTCGCGCTTTGGCTGGAGGTTTCATTCTTGGTAGCAGGCATGGTTGCGGGCGCAGTGATCGGGAATCTTGCCCGCCATCACGACCGTGCTTTTCATGAGATCGAGCACATTCAGTGGCCATTCATGATCCTGTTCTTCCTGCTGGCTGGCGCCACGTTGGATATTGAAGCCTTCGGTTTGATGGGTTGGGCTGGTGCACTTTTCCTGATCTTGCGCGCCGTGGCCCGCCTTGTCGGAGGTTACTGCGGAGCGAGACTTGGCGGCCTGCCTCGCCGTCAGGCCGGTTGTTTTGGTCCCGCTTTGTTACCACAGGCCGGTGTCGCGGTCGGAATGGCCCTTGTCGCCGGAGAGCAATTTCCGAATTGGGCCGCGTCGATCATGGCCTTTACCCTGGCCAGTACAGTTGCCTTCGAGGTGTTGGGGCCGCCTTTGACTCTTATGTCAATCAGACGAACTGCTGACACGGATGAGCCGATTAGTCCGTAACTATTCAGACTGGATCGATTCAATAAAGGCGAGCAAATTCGCCAACGGCAAGCCTACCATCATTGGCTGCCCACTAGGCAAAGCCACCGCGATTTGTTGGTCTGTCTCAAACACCGCGCCAAAGATTGGCATTTCGCCCCCATGGGCGAGCAATTGTGAACGACCATCAATCTGTTCAGCTATGCGATCTATCGGAAACACACCGCCGTTCTCACCAGCCAATTTGGTAAGGTCAGGTGTTCGAATAGCCAGCATTTCGGCCATTGGCCCGTCTCCGGTTGCTTCGAAACCGTGACATTGCCAGCAATACGTCCGGTACAAATCACGTCCCTCATCGACGCTGACCTGCTGCGCTAGTACGGGCCCCGTGACGAACAGTGCCAGTAAAATCCCGCGAACAATCTGCATACGCTCCTCCTATTAGCTGCCCCGGATGCAGATCTTATTAATGCGCATCCTTCAGAGACTTCTTTGACCTTGCTCATGTTGCACCCTTCAGCACGAAGATTGGCGTTTAGGTCGAATAGCGCTTGAGCACGTGCCAAATCTAATCAAGGCCAGCCTCCAACTACGCCACGCCGTCAGTGACCTCACCACCATCGCGCCCTGACGGCACTCCTTCCAGTGCGTTCATGTGCCAGCGAATTCGCCAGAGGTGATAAGACACACGATGCAACCATCTGAGAGCATCCAGCCGAGCCCACACCACATCGTCCGGTAGACTGTCAGTTGCAGCGTCAGAGATGAGCAGGTCTCTGCGAAGTTTCCTCTGTCGTCGCAAAAAACGGCGAACTCGGTTCAGCGTGTTTTCGCACTGCACTGGATTGTCGATCTCCAAATAGCTACCAGTTGCTGCAATCAACACCGAAGCAAGCCGCTTCAAACGCTGGTCTTTTGGTAACTCGCTTATCCGATCATCTTGGCTACACCGGTAAAGCAGCCGGTCAAGATGATCGAGCACATGGTACATACCCTTGATGCTGGATATCTCTGCGTCGGACCTGTTGGGCAATTCTATCTTGTCTAGATACGAGCGCGCTTCCGATACAGCAGTCTGAATGCTGTCCCGTCCATAACCGGGTCCGCTTGGCTGAGATGCCCCGATACATGACCGAAGGTGCGCCACTTCGGCCCTTACAATTTGTTCGACTGCAACTTTTGCTGCGCCCACAGCTATTTCTGGCATCCCGAGGACGAGAGGATCCAAAGATCTCGTCAACTCAGCCCCTTTGTCAGGTACGAGGGCCTCGACAAATCTGGCGAAGGGTTTCGCGAACGGCAGGATCAGCGCCACGCCTATGGCGTTGAAGAAGCTATGGAAAGCGACAAGCGCAGTCAGAGAGCTTCCAGCCCCCGACCCGCTTACAAAGACTGCAGTAAACGGCCCCAGCAGGAAAAATGCCAGTGCCCCTGTCATCACATTGTAGATCACATGAGCAAAACCGGTGCGGCGCGCCATCGTCCCACCGCCAAAGGTTGCCAAAACAGCGGTGAAAGTTGTCCCCACGTCCATTCCAATGACCAGAGCCGCCGCTTGGGGGAAGTTCACAGCACCGGCGCTCAACGCAGCCAACGCCGTTGCAACGCCAGCACTCGAAGACTGCGTCACCATCGTGATGAGGACGCCGATCAGTACAAGCTTCAACCTGCCCAGCAGTGTGTCTGGTGGAAAATCGGCAGGAGTAACTACGCCCTGAAATGCGTCCAACCCGGATTTGAGTTGTTCGATCCCAATGAAAATCAGACTGAACCCGGCCAATGCCAACCCAAGGCCGGAAACCGCTTTTCTTCCTGAAAGCGCCAGCAAAGCCCCAAAAAAAACAACGGGCAACATCACTTGCCCCAGGTCCAGCTTGAACCCCAAGAGCGCGACGAGCCAACCTGTCATGGTCGTTCCGATATTGGCCCCAAAGATGATCCCAAGCGCTTGGGGAAACGTGAGCAGACCAGACGCGACAAATCCAACGGCCGCAACGGTGGTCGCACTGGAAGACTGGATTGCAGCTGTCGTGACTGCACCTGTTACAGCCCCGGTAAACGGTGTCGACGTGAACCGGCCCAGAATATCTCGCAATTTCGCCCCTGCCAAAGTCTTCAAACCGTCAGTCATCAACAGCATGCCGACAAGGAACAGGCCGATGCCGCCTAAGGTCGGTAACAGGTTCCAGAACATCACGAATTGCTTTCCACCCTAAATCTCAAACCGCCTAACGTGTTTGCTTTGCCTGTAAGTCCGACAGCAAACGACAGGTGGTCTGCACTCAGCCTCGCAGACCCGACCCCGCGAGTTGGTTGACATAGATCAAAGCATCAAAATGAATCACATAGTGAAATACGAATGTTTTAACGTGTCTACGTTCACCGACCTGTCCCCAAGCAAACACAAAGGTGAACGGAATTTTGTGGGAGCGGAAGCTCCACCCAAGGGGGCTCGGCAGGAGTGGTGGCGAGCCCCCAGTTAATCGATCGGCGCCCAACGCGCCCAGACATAGAAACACAAGGCCTTCGATGCAGTATTGACCATCGGATTAATCCGTTCCGCTAATCGCGGACGAAAACGAGAAGGACGCCACTGGCGATGTTCTGAATCGGCAGTTGTTGGAATCACTTATGAACTCTGTTGATCCAAACGAACAGAAACTCAGACGGGCTCTTACTACCCCGTTGCTCACGCTTTATGGACTTGGCGTAACGGTCGGAGCGGGTATTTACGTTTTAGTCGGTGCAACAGCAGACATTGCCGGACCGTTTGCGGCCTTGTCGTTCGTCGTAGCCGCGCTCGTCGTATCACTCACCGCGCTTTCCTATGCAGAACTCGCAACTCGATTTCCTGTGAGCGCAGGTGAAGCGGCCTATGTTGAAGCGGGATTTCAGAAAAGATGGATGGCAGTATTCGTTGGGCTTGCGGTGGCAGCCTCGGGCGTTATCTCCGCCTCTGCCGTTGCAATTGGCGCAGCATCATACCTTCATGCTTTGACCGGTTTTACGATCCCTGTTTTGACCGTCAGCGTCGTTTTGGTCATGGGTCTAATCGCGCTTTGGGGGATCACCGAGTCAGTCTTTGTTGCGGCTGTCATCACGATCATCGAGATCGCAGGTCTTCTCTTTGTGATCGGCTGGGGCATGTCGATCAGGGATCCGCAGGGATACGGGGTAAGTTCGATGCTTCCCCCGCTGGAACTCGACGCGTGGAGAGGTATTTTCGCGGCATCGCTTCTCGCCTTCTTTGCATTTGTTGGCTTCGAGGACATGGCCAATGTCGCGGAAGAGGTGAAAGACCCAGTGCACACCATCCCAAAAGCGATTTTGCTAACGCTCGTTCTGGCAACCGTGTTGTATCTGGGAACTTCAATGACGGTCCTACTTGTTGTTCCGATTGATGTTCTTTCGACGTCCGCAGCACCCCTGGCGCTTGTGTTTTCAAATGCCCCTGAGATGATTAAACAGGGCTTTTCCGCGGTCGCGATTGTAGCGACGGTCAATGGCGTACTGATCCAGATGATTATGGCCTCGCGGGTGATCTACGGACTAGCTGACCGTGACCATCTGCCGAAGGTTCTGGCGATTGTCCCGAAAGCAACGCAGACACCAGTTGTCGCTACTTTGCTGGTCGTCGCGATCATCGTACTGCTGACCCAAACTATGCCGATTGGTACTCTGGCAGAGCGTACATCCCAGATCGTTCTGGGCGTCTTTGTGCTAGTCAACATTTCTCTGATCCTGCTGAAGATGCGGCCGGACGAGGCCGTCAAGCACTTCCGCGTTCCTCTTGTGGTACCGATCCTTGGCGTGATCACCAGTGCATTGCTTTTCGGATCTGGATTTCTCTAACTAAATACATCGACCCAAAGGCTTCCAAGAGCTACCACGGCATATGACGACCGACCAAACTTCCATAAGATCAAAACTCTCGGGCTGGTGGCATAGAACCTTTGTGGATCTGGTTCAGCAGCTGCAATGGTCCTATTTGCCGCCATTGATGGTCTATTTCGCGGCCGGCGTGTCCGGCCTGACCTCGGTCGTCGGCGCTTTTTTCCTAAAAGACTATCTCGATTTATCCGCCTCTTTCGTTGCAGGACTGGCATTTTGGGCCGGCATCCCTTGGATCCTCAAAATGCCGCTTGGTCATGTCGTGGACCTGTTTTGGCGCTGGAAGTCCCTGCTGATCCTGTTTGGCGCATCCCTGATCACGTTGTCTTTGCTCACAATGTACGGTCTCGTGACCGCGCCTGCCGTGATGTCCAATTTCATGCCACTGGAAGACTGGTATGTCCTAGCCCTGCTGCTGGCGCCTTCAGGCTATGCCATTCAAGACGTAGTTGCGGATGCCATGACGGTCGAAGCGGTCCCCAAGGTTAACCAGCACGGCCTCCCGTTTACGCCTGAAGAAACCCGTGCACAGCACACGACAATGCAAACCTTGGGCAGAGTTTCGATCATTTCCGGGTTTGCGGCGGTTGCGGCTGTGAACATCTGGATTTTCTCTGGAACTGAAGGTCTGCAAAAATCCGAGCGCCTTGCGCTTTATGGCCAAGTGTACCTGATAGCTCTGGCCATCCCGGTGTTGTCGGTCAGCGGGGTCGTTCTTCACAGCTTGATCCAGCGTCAACTTGCCAGGCGGGGTCATCCGCCCCACACACCGGATGAAGTCACAGAAGTCAAATGGTCCATTTTGCTGGGTGGCTTTGCATTCGTTTTGCTTAGCATCGTGCTGGGGACCGCAGATTTCGAATTTGCGCAAGAGACTGTTTTTGCAGTTTCTTTGACGGTAATTCTGTACCTGATGTCGCGTCTTCTGAAGGAGCTGGAACCAGCCCAAGCCAAGGCCCTGATCGGGACGGCAACAATCATTTTTGTTTTCCGTGCCGTGCCGCTACCAGGACCAGGCCTGACTTGGTTTGAAATCGATGAACTTGAGTTCGATGAACAGTTCCTGGCAATCCTGGCACTATTAACTTCGCTGCTGGCATTATTGGGGTTGATCGTTCTCCGGCCATTTATGGCCAATCGCTCTATTGCACATGTGGTGGTATTGTTAACGATCGCCGCGGGCGTTCTCGCCCTGCCCAACCTCGCCTTGTATTACGGCGTGCATGAATGGACGGCAGCGCGTACCGGCGGAGTTGTCGACGCGAGGTTCATTGCCATTCTTGATACAGCCGTTGAATCGCCGCTTGGGCAGATTGCTATGGTCCCGATGTTGGCCTGGATCGCCCGCAATGCACCCGTTCAGTTGAAAGCCACCTTTTTTGCAGTGATGGCATCGTTTACCAACATGGCATTGTCGGCCAGCAGCCTCAGCACAAAGTACCTCAACCAGACATTTGTCGTCACACGCGCTGTCACCAACCCTGAGACCGGTGAGATCACATCAACCGCGGACTACAGTCAACTTGGATACCTGCTGATCTGCGTGGCACTGATCTCAGTGATCGTTCCACTCGCTACAGTGTTTTTTGTTCAAATCTCGCGTTTTCGAACGAGCGAATGATCACTGACTTTCCACCTCTTCCAGCAGAGCTCTGAGGTGTGAGACCGGGACGCCGATGTTGGAACCACCGAACTCGGGCAGGATCGCAGCATTGATGGCAACGACCTTACCACGCCGATTCAATACCGGTCCTCCGCTCCCACCGGTCGTGGTCTCAGCGTCATAAACGATGGCGCTCTCACTTGTCCGCGCAACGATCCCACGGCTTGCTAGCGGATGAATCTTGCTTTGTGTGGAAAGCCGGGACGCGATCGACCAAAAGTTCAACGTCCCGTCTGCCTCCAATCCCTCTAGAAAGCCCGGACCAGCCTGCGCGATCAGTGCTTTCAAACCCGTTGGGTATCCCAACAGATAAAGCTCTTCACCTACGCGCGACTTGGTATCCGCCAACGAAATTCCAAGTTCCTGAACGCGGCTTGGCTCAACTTCCAAAATCGCCAAGTCTGCCGCGTCGCTGAACCGGATCAGCCGCGCCTCTATTGGTTCCGTTTGATCAGGCAAATAGGCCAGCAGCCTCAACATCTCTGGCTCAAGACCCGCGTCTCTCAGCGCCTTCTCTCGGTCTCCTGATGTCCACGGCAACGCAACATGACGGTTGGTGGCCATCAACGGTACCCCAGCAATCAAAAATCCTGTTCCGGTGAACTGAAATTCTGCAGGTTCGCCGGTCCCATCCGGTTCGATCCAAGGCTGGCCAAACGGGGTTTTAAGGTTTTCGCCGTCCGGCCCCACAACGTGCCGTAGAATCTTCCCGCTTTCAACGTGGCGCAGACCGTAAGCCCCCTGAAGGAAAGCGACAGATCGGGTAGAGGCAGCTATCACCCGCGTGGGCGCTCCAGCCTGTTGTTCCAAGGTTCCAAGACGTTGTTCGGTCGTCACAAGCTGGTTCTTGAAAGCGTCACGCAACGAAGACAAGTCATCAGGTGTCAACGCATCTTCCCGCGTCTGAGCGAGCATAACCGCGACCGCTTCGATCTTGCGGGATTCCTGTTCGATACTCTCCGCCAAGCGCCGGTCGTTTTGGTAAAGCAGGTACCCAAACCCCGCGATCACAAGAAGTGTTGCAAGAACCGTGATCCTGAACAGTACCGTGGTTTGAGAGGCAAGCCGCCGCCCACTATCGCGCAGGGCACCAGACATCTTTTTGGCGAAGGGTCGACGGCTCGTTCGGGTATAAGCATATGCGTCGCTGAGGATATCCTCGACTGTATGGTGCGCGGGAAATGAGTGATCGCACAACCTGTACCGAGACATGGGGCCCTTTTCTCCGAACTCAATCATGTCACCATGATTAAGAGACGTCGAAGAAGTTTTTTGCCCATTCACCCACAGATTGCGTCCCGCTGTAGCGGTTATCGTATAACGATCATCAGCCCACTGAAGGGTAGCGATTTCGTCGTCATGAGGAGGCAGGTCCTCTTTAGGACGCAGGCTTAGCACCCTGCCTTCACCAACAGAGACAGTCAGGGCATTGTCGACAAGCCAGTTCACGTTTCCGTGCGATGGACCTGTAAGGCTCTCCAGAAAGGCCCTCACCTCACCTTCAACACCATTCACTGAGGGTGTCATGTCGCTCACTTTTGGTTTGCGCATTGTAGCCCCCTATCCAAACGCGTGAGGGCATTCTACCACGCCGCAACACCAAACCCATGGTTTGACGCGAATGTACAAAAAAGCTTATTTAAACAAGCACCTGCGATGTCTGCCCGGATTCAACCAAAAACAACTATCAGACCACAGTTCGAAGAAGGCCGATCCATGATCGGCCCTCTGCTTTGGCATTTTCAAGCACCGTATCGCGCCAACAGTCTGTCTATTTCGACGATACCTTGATCTTACGGCTTGGATCCTGAGGCTCACTCTTCGGCATTTGAATACGCAGAACACCCTTGTCGAATGTTGCTGAAACCTTGTCGACTTCCACAGTATCTGGCAGCGACATGGCTCTGGAAAAGCTGCCGTAGCTTCTTTCGCTGACACGCAGATCGCCCGTTTCGTCATGCGCAATCTTCTTCTGACCGCGCAGGATTAGCCTGCGATCCTTGATTTCAATTTCCACATCATCCTCTTCGAGCCCCGGCAATTCAGCCGTCAGGACTATCGCAGAATCCGTCTCTTGGACATCGATTGCCGGAGAAATCGCGCCTGTCATATCAAGAGACGGAAAACCCGTGCGTTGCGCAGCCGTTTCCGTGGGTAGGAAAGGCGATCCTCCCCCAAAAAACCGCGACATCAGAGTTTCCATTTCACGTCGAAAATTGTCGGAGAGCGGATGCGTTCCAGTGAAAAGTTGCGGGGACTTTTTGTCTTCTAGCATTTTTTGAGCCTCCTCCTTTGGTCGGATTTCGCGCGCGCAATATTATGACAGGAAAAGCGGTCAATGACCTTGATCTTGCGCAAGCATGCAGCCTCAGCTTTAGCCAGATCGCACGTACCGACCGAAAGAACAGAAACGGGAACAGTCGGCAAACATACTTGCCCTGTCTTGCTGCAATTCAGACCAATCTCAGTAGTCTTGATCGGAGCCCCATGTCAGCTTAGCGTTTATTCTGAATGAGCCCGGGTTGCTTACCTTTAGAAATTTGGAGCAAAGCCGTATGAAATGGCCTTATCTGGCGCTGATCTACGTTTTGCTGATCTTGGCCCCCTTGGGGTTTTCCTGGTCTCTGGGATGGCAACCGCGATCATTTCATCAAGAGCTCGCGTCCGGGCTTGGAATGCTTGCTTTTTCAATAATACTAGTTGAGTTCTTGCTGTCTGGGCGGTTCAGATTCATCTCTTCCGGTCTGGGTATGGATGTGACCATGCGGGCGCATCAGATGATGGCGCGCACAGCGCTTGGCTTTGCGCTAATACACCCCCTGCTGTACCAGGGTACGCCATCTGGCGGACGCCGCCCGTGGGATGAAACAAGTCAACTTACGATTTCGACCGACTTTTCTGCCTTGGCGTCGGGCATCGGCGCATATTTTTTACTGTTCATTCTGGTCGCCTCGGCAATTGCACGTAAATCTCTTGATTACAGGTACGAGACATGGCGCCTCTTGCACGGGCTGGGAGCCTTGGTGATTGCATGCCTGCTGTTGCACCACACGGTCTATGCTGGGCGCTACGGTGGGCATCCGCTAATGACGTATCTCTGGCTTGCTCTGACAAGTATTGCAGCAGGGACTTTACTGAATGTCTATCTCGTTCGCCCTTTGCGTCAGAGGAAAAGGCCGTGGCGCGTTGTTTCTCTGTGTCGGCTAACACCTAAGCAATGGGAGTTGCGCCTCAAGCCCAATGGTCACACCGGACTAACATTCGAAGCAGGGCAGTTTGCTTGGCTAAATGTCGGCCACAGTGCTTTCTCGCTGCACGAAAACCCATTCTCGATTAGTTCAGCACCAGCTGAAGGCCCCGAAGTGTCCTTTGTGATAAAGGAACTTGGGGATTTCACATGCGGTCTCGGACAAATTGCTCCGTGCACCCCGGTCTATCTGGATGCCCCACACGGAAATTTGTCGATCAGCCACCGTCCTGAGAAAGGCATCGTTCTGATCGCAGGTGGTGTGGGTATCGCGCCGATGTTGAGCATCACGCGACAGGTACGGTTGAGTGATACACAGCGGGATCTCAAGCTTATCTATGGCAACCGCGTGGAGGAGCAGATTGTTTATCCTCGGGAGTTGTCCAAGGAAGAAACAGTATTTGTTCTATCCGAACCGCCAAAGGATTGGTCAGGAGAAACAGGTTTAATCGACGGTCCTCTGTTGGACCGCAATTTGTCTTCTGAACAATTTGAAAGCTGGCTTTTTGTTCTCTGCGGCCCGCCTGCCATGATGGACGCCGTCGAAGATCATCTGATCACGCGGGGCACTGCGCCCTATCGGATTTTGTCTGAAAGGTTCGACTATGATTAGATTGCTTAGAAACCTGCCCGCACGCCAACAGGTGAAATTCGCGGTGTGGTTTATCAACTTTGCAATCTTTGTCGCTGTCTTGGCCTTTTCCTTAAGGTAGCCAGACAGACCATTAGGCCTTGGCTAGCCTTGTAATTGCCAGCCGAAAAAAGGCAGATTTTCTTGCAGATGCATGCCGTTACGAATTTCCTTAAAAACAAGCTCTGCTTGGACAGACAGGACGCACCACAACTCTCCCAAGTAACGCCTTTGATGGAGATCAAGGGCAACACACACCACTTATTCATAATTGGAAATCTATTCAGACCGATTTATGGGAGGATCGGAATGACCGTACTCATCGTCTTCGCTACAGTCGAAGGTCAGACGGCAAAGATTGCGCGTTTCATCGGCGATATCGTGAAGGAAGCCGGCTTCAACACACGGCTGATCAATACTGACGAAATGCACGACCACGTGTCGCTTGACGATGTGGCCAAGGTCATTCTCTTGGCTCCGGTCCACGAGCGTAGGCACCCCGAGTCCTTTGAGGCTTATGTCGCGTCAAATAGAGATGCCTTAATGAAACGAAAATCTCTCGTGCTTTCCGTCGGTCTAAAGGCAGCTTTTGCTTCAGGTCGAGAGGAAGCGCGCGACTATCTCAAAGAAATGCTTATGCGAACAGGATTGGAACCAAATGCGACGGCATTGATCGCAGGCGCGGTGAGGCCCGAAAGCTACGGATATTTTGAGAGGGAAATCCTAAAACACGTCGTCTTACTGGGTCGAAAAATCGATCCACGAAATGGAGCGCGGGAGTTTACTGATTGGGACGAATTAACGTCTATTGTGATAGATTTCCTTGGTGGAAACGGCCGGGCCAATCAGCATCAATCTCAAGCGATATCCTAATAGCGGCTGGCTGCTCGCGTACTTGCCAGAAAATCACAGTCGCCGGTTCACTTCATCAGTGTCCGAAAAGCACTGGCAACCCTGTCTGCTCCAACATTGCGTGCGTCGTTCCACCAAAGAGTGACTCACGCAGATGGGAATGCCCATAAGCGCCCATAACAACGAGATCGGCCCCCAATTCTGTTGCGCGATCCTGAATGCAGTGTTCGATCGAGTCCCCACCACATGGAAACTGGGACACGGTCACTTTGCAACCGTGATGACGGAGCCATCCAGCAACGTCAGTTCTGGGCTCTTCTCCTTCGACGTCATCAGACGAACGCAAATCAAAACACCCAACCACAACTTCCTTGGCCGCCAGAAAAAAGGGTAAAGCTAAATGCGCAGCCCTGGACGCAGGCAGGCTATCATTCCATGCCAAAACAATGCGTTCACGTTGGGCAAACGGGTCTCCATTGATCATCAGGGCGACCGGTGAATAGAACAATACTCCGTACGCGACCTTATGAAACAAATCGGGATCTTTTCGCAACTCAGCGTCAAGAAAGGCGATATCACAGCATTTGGCGTGGCCTGCCACAAGATGCTGTAACTCTGTTCCAGATCCAATAAAGGCGTTTACATTTGCCGATACACCCCGCGCGGCCAGAAGCGCTTCAACTTCGGTGGCGCGGGACTTCAAGGCAGCATTTCTTGCGTTAAGGACATCCAACCAGTTTGAAGGAAGACCCGCCTCAACGAACCTGTTTGATCCATACTTTAGGTAAGGCAATTTAGGTAAAGCTGCGATCACTATGCAATTCAAGTGAACGTTCTGGCTACGGGCAGTTTCCACGCATTCCAATATCGAAGCGTCGTCAGAATCAACTCCTACAAAATATGCCACTGTTCTGCGTTGCATTCCCGGCCTCCGTCCGGAATTTCACTTCGTCCAAGACTCGTGTGCACTGACTAGGTCAACAAAGAGACAATGTTGTCGGTCGCGCTTCTTACTTCGGCAGCATGAAGAACTCTTCCAGCACAATCTTGCCTTCTGCCACTGAATACACAGCGATCTCGCGCAGGGTCATACGCTCTCCGGTGGCCTTCTGAATCACTTCAGCCCTGAAGCGCACTCCAAAACGGTTGGGCGGGTGGACATAAGGGCCATCCACGTCGAGTTCCTGGATTTCGTGCGAGGCCAACCAATCTTCTCTTTTCCCCTTGATGGCTTCTCGCCCCTTAGAAACGCGGAACTGTCTGACCGGAGGCACAACTGCCTCAATCGATTGAGCGTTTTCGGCATACATTTCATCAACACTTCCAAGGCCTCTGCGCTCACGCATGGACTGGACGAACGATCTTCCGATTTCAATTAACTCTTCCATGAATCTCCCCCTAGATTACCATTGACTGTACCACGTCATCCCCGCGCTTATCTTGACAAGGATCAATGAGCGTATCTCCCTAACAGCCGGGCGCCGCTCGCAAACTCGGCACTTGTTCGCATAGGCAATCTATTCGCTGCAATGCCCTGGAAGACGCCGTTCTGGATTTGCTTCGTCAGAGTCTGATGCAGCCCGACGCAGTGGCAGCATTTATCAAGTCCTTCAGCGAAGCCGCCAACGCGGAAGCAGGCACAGCGGAGGTAGCCCGGACCCGTCTACAGTCCGAGCGGGACAAAGCGGCGCGTAAACTGAATGGGTTTTAGGAGACAATCGAAGGGGGCATTCGCACGCCCGGGGATGCAAGCCAGGCTTGAAGGGCTCTTCCCGCGGGGGTGGTGAGAACGCGCCGCTGTCCGAGCCTGCGTTTTCACCGGTGCGACTACACCCGAACCTGTCCGAGCTCTATCGCTCCAATGTTGCTAGTCTTGCAAAGGCGTTATCGGACCCGTCGATCCTCACAGGAGCGTTGGAGATCATCCGGGTCCTTATCGAACGGGTCACGGTCCTGCATGAGAGGGACGGCGTTCAGATCGAACTCCAGGGTGCCGTGGCAGCGA
>NZ_JBQGAD010000015.1:0-74081 GCF_056542685.1 Ruegeria sp. AB6
CGTCTCAACCGTCTTTCCAGTCCGTCAGCACCGTCTCCAGCGCCCCAGCACCGCCTCAGCAGCGCCGGTGAAGGGGGTTCTAAGGTTTACCGATGGCCTCTGCAACAGCAAAATGACAAAAAGCGAAATTTTTTTGCGAAACTCTTTTTCTTTTATATTTCACAATCACTTAGGCTGCGCTTCGATGACGGAAACCTGCGTCCACCCATCGCAATCACCTAAGTACGCAAACGGCGAACCTCCAATCCAGTCTATATATAGTGGATGATACCTGTTTGGCCACAATAACGCCCGAGTCGAAGGGTGGATTCGACTCGGAATCCGCCCACCCAAAACCAAGTGAACCGCGCCAAAAAAACCAATTTCAACAGAACAGCCCCAGCTTAACCTTGCGCAATCTGACCTAATGGGGTCAGGTCGCAGTCAGGATAAGCGCGCATCATGAAATGACCTCTAAATACGCTGACACTTTTCCCTGTATTCGCACCGTTGGCTTCGACGGGCTGCTGATCTCATTTGCAGATACCATGGCTGAACCTTCCAACAGGGCGGCATTGGCATTTCGAGGGGTAATCGACGCGTTAAACTGGGCCGGCGTTCTTGAGACATCGGCCTCATTGGCGTCGGCCTATGTTCGTTTTGATCCGGCCGTGCTGCCGCATTCTGACATCAAGGACCGGTTGACACACCTGTTAGCACAACAGGACTGGTACAAAGCGGCGATGCCTGCGGGTCGCAGGCTTTGGACCGTCCCTACTGTTTATGGTGGTGAGCTTGCGCCGCAATTGGATGACGCCGCCCAGGCCGCTGGTCTGGAACCGGCCGAGGCTGTGCAGCGCCTCAGTGCCACGCGGGTGCGGGTACTGACCATTGGTTTTGCCCCTGGGCAACCTTACCTCGGGCCGCTTGGGCCGGAATTCAACATTCCGCGCCTCAAGGATCTGACCCCTATGGTGCCTGAAGGTGCCCTGGTTCTGGCCATATCGCAATTCGTTCTGTTTTCGGGGCCTACACCCACGGGCTGGCGGCATGTGGGGCAAACGGCGTTCCGATGCTTCCGTCCAGATGCGCCCGACAGCTTTGCCCTAAGACCCGGTGACGAGATGCAATTCGTTCCCATATCTGCCGATGAGTTGAACGCCATCCGCGCAGACAATGGAGACGGGATGGGCGGCGCGACGTGTCAGGAGATCGAAGGATGAGCCTGTCAGTTCTGCGCATCGGTCCCGCCTGCACCATACAGGATCAAGGCCGCACCGGATATCTGGATCAGGGCCTGTCGCGTTCGGGTGCCGCGGATATTACGGCCCTTCACGAAGGCGCGGCGCTGTTGGCGCAAAGCACGGATTTGGCCGCGTTGGAAATGGCCGGAATGGGCGGAG
Source organism: Ruegeria sp. AB6 (assembly GCF_056542685.1). Classification (NCBI taxonomy): domain Bacteria; kingdom Pseudomonadati; phylum Pseudomonadota; class Alphaproteobacteria; order Rhodobacterales; family Roseobacteraceae; genus Ruegeria; species Ruegeria sp. AB6. The sequence goes on from NZ_JBQGAD010000015.1 coordinate 1,383, forward strand.
ACTTCGAAGCCACTCTAGGCACTGATATCGCCCTGACCGGTGCACCGATGCAGGCCAGCATTGATGGCAGTCCGGCCATGTGGAACGCCTCGCACAGGTTGGAGCCAGGTCAACGTCTGTCCATTGGGGCGGCCACGCAAGGCACGTATGGCTACCTCCACCTGAGCGGCGGTATTGATACGCCTCTGTTTCTGGGGTCTCGCGCGGCCCATCTGACCGCCAAGGTCGGACGGGCCGTTCAGGCCGGGGATCAGTTGCCTGCCAAAGGCGGGGCTGGACGAGCGGGTATGAAGCTGCGGCCCGATGATAGGTTTTCCGGGGGGCGTCTTCGCGTTTTGGCCAGCTTCCAGACTTCTCTGTTCGATCAGGACACGCTGGATCGGTTCGCGCTGACCAGTTTCCAGCGGGGCGCGCGAGCGAACCGGATGGGGATGCAGCTTGAAAGCGCGGGCGAGGGCTTTGCCGCCAATGGGCAGCTCAATATCCTGTCCGAGGTTATTACTCCCGGAGACATTCAGATGACCGGCACGGGCAATCCTTTCATCCTGCTCCCCGAATGTCAGACAACGGGCGGTTATCCCCGTATCGCGACCGTACTGCCTTGCGACATTCCCCGCGCGGCGCAAACCCCGGCTGGGGGTGAGATACGGTTTGAGTTTGTGTCTCTGGAAGAGGCCATCACCCTGCACGCCGCCTATTTGGCCGATCTGGCGCAGCTGCCCGGCCGTGTTGAGCCGATGGTTCGCGATCCGCACGACATCCCGGACCTTCTGTCTTACCAGTTAATCGGCGGAGTGATCTCAGCCACCGAATAAAGGAGAATTGCCGATGCCCAGCGTCGATCTGAATGCGGATATGGGGGAAAGCTTTGGCCCCTGGAAGATGGGCGATGATGACAGCCTGCTGAAGATCATCACCTCGGCCAATATCGCATGTGGCTTTCATGCAGGCGACTGGGATGTGATGGCGCAGACGATGACGCTGGCCGCAGAAAACGGCGTTGGGATCGGTGCGCATCCCGGCTTTCCCGATCTACAGGGCTTTGGTCGCCGCAACATGAAAATACCACATGCGTCCTTGCGCAATCTGGTGCGCTATCAACTGGGGGCCGCGTTGGGTATGGCGCAGGCGGTTGGTACCAAAGTCCGGCATCTGAAATTGCACGGCGCGTTGGCCAATATGTGCTCGGTTGATGTGGATATGGCGCGCGCCTGCTATCAGGGTGCGTTGGACGTGGACCCCGATATCATCATCATGGTGCTGGCCGTCACCAAGCAAGAAGAGGCCGTGCGCGACCTTGGCTGCAAATGGGTCGGAGAGATTTTTGCCGACCGCGCCTATAATGACGACGGAACGCTGGTGGATCGAAGCTTGCCCGGCGCTGTCATCCATGACCCCGACCTAGCTGGCCCACGCATCCTGAACATGGTGCGCGAAGGGGCCATCATCACAGAATCCGGCAAACGGCTAGAAACTTCGATCGACACCATCTGCCTGCACGGAGATGGCCCAACGGCAGTGCAAATCGCAGCCTCGGTGCGCGAAAACCTGATTGCAGGCGGGGTCGAGGTGACGAAGTTCATCCGCTGATCAGATTGGCTTAAGACGAAGCGGCTACACCCTTGGTGTTGCCGGGGTCAGTTTCAGCCCCTAGCATGACCACAAGTCCATGTTCTGAATACCACAATCCCGGCAACACCCTGCGCCGCCTTTGAGGCGCAGGAGCAAGGAGATAGCTTAATGTCTTTCGACCTGATGTCTTACCAACCGCGCGGCGACAAGAAAAACTCGGATTTTTTCACCGAATATCTGCCCAAAATCTACGAACGCCGCACCAGCTCGGGCGTTGCCGATCTGGTCGGGGCGATGAAGGCAATCGTGATACAGGTGGAAACTGATGCGCTGTTTGACACTCTGGTCGAGCTCTACGTGATGACGCCCTATCGCCACACGGCCAGCTATCTGGGGCACACACATAAATTCTCGGTCCTGCACTCGCATCCCGACTATCCGGCGCTGGTTGTGATGGCGCCACTCAATCCATCGTTCGAAGACTTTATCCCCCGCATCAACCGTATGTATCCGCTGGCGCGGAAGACCCCGCAGACCCGCTATGTCGGAGAGGTTTTTGCCGCTTCCGACCTGACTGCGCTGACCCAAACGCTACAGGATCAGAATATTCGATTCGAATATTCTGGGGACACCGAAAACCCGTTCTACACGCTGGATGGCCTGCGCTTCACAACCCCGTCGGATTTCACCTGCAACCGGGTGGGCTATTCGACGCTGGATTTCAACGACACCGACAGCCTGGGCCTAGGCGACCGGGTTTTGCTGAGCGACGACGGAAAAGCCCATCTGGATCAGGCCGCCGCATTTGGTGCGGACAGCAAAATTGCACCGCTGATGCTGGGCATTGACCACCTCGCCACGCGGGTTCTGGCCGGCGAGCGTGAGGACGCGATCCTCGAATTTCTGACCATGGTGCCCTACTATTTCTGGGGGGCGTACAACATCTCTGAGATGAATTCGTCCACCAATGTGAACCGAAACCCAAACGTAGATGACGACAAGAAATCGCCTGCCAAAGTGTTCACCGCCAACAACACGCCGTCCTTCGTGAATTCCTTCGCCAAGCTGCCGATGCCGACCGAGGATTTTGTCCGCAATTTCGGCCGTCGCCTGCATCACATGGCGGTCGAAGTTCAGGATGGCGATCACGGCGCGGGTGAAAAGAACGTGGATTTCGTGGTGAATACGCTCAAGGACAAGGGCGTGCCATTTCTGGCCCATGTGGTGGGTGAATGTAAGGATGATCCGAACCTTAAGCAGATCTTCTCGAAACACTCGAAAAACACGCTGCTGATCACCGAATATATCGAACGTTGCCACAAATATGATGGCTTTTTCACCAAGGATAATGTCGCCGCGCTGACCGCTGCGGCCGGGCAGGATGAGCAATATCAGCACGGCCATGTGTTCGACTGAAGCGCTGATGTCTTGTATAAAGCGCAAAAAAGGCTGCGAGTTTCCTCGCAGCCAAATCCAACCAGGAGAGAGAATGTCGGGTCTTATGACGGCCCGATCATGAAACAGGTGACGTTACGGGCCTGCAGCCTGCGGCACGCCAGATCGGCCTGTTCGCGGGTCATGCCCTGAAACGTCGCATCGAAGCCACGCGCGCTTTGGTTCACTTTGCGCAACGTGCCTTCCAGAGTGGTCATTTCTGCCAGAGCGGTTTTCAACAACACCTTCTCGGCCTCGTATCGCGTGGTATAGCGGCCCACATTCACACCCCACAAATGTCCACCCGAGGTCGACAGACGGGTGACGATTTCGGGCTCGGGTTCTGGCTGAACATTCGGGTCGGTCGAGGCCAGAACCAGGCTATCCGGGCGCGCTGCAGGGCGCGGTGTGTCCCCCGTCGGGGCCTGCACATCCGCCTGCGCGATAGCTGCGGCGATCCCATTCTGGATGCGTGTATTATGCTGCGCCGCCGTGGCCGCGACGGCCCCGGCCAACTGCACAGTCGCCGCGCTTGGGCGCAAAACCGGACGCAGGCTGGTGGTCGGGGCACCGACCAGTCGCGCAACCTGCACATTCAGCCCGGCATTGCCCGCATAAGCCGGACGCGAAGGCTTGCGAATGGGCGCGCGCGACGGAGCGCGGCGGAAGCCCATATCCAGCAATTCTGCCACTTTGGCATTGCGCGATGCACCCGATTTGCCGCCAAAGACGGTAGCGATGATCCGTTCATCCTTGCGCTTGGCCGAGGCCACAAGGTTGAAACCCGCAGCCCGCGTGTAGCCGGTCTTGATCCCGTCCGCGCCTTTATAGGCGGCCAAAAGGCGGCGGTTCGTATTGGGCACCGTCTTGATCCCGGCATCGGTCGAACGACGCGAGAACAGGTTGTAATATTGCGGATAATCATACAGCAGATGCCGCCCCAGCGTGGTCATGTCGCGCGCCGTGGACAGGTGGCCCGACTCGGTCAGGCCATGGGCGTTCTTGAAGGTCGTGCGGTTCATACCCATCGCTTTGGCGGTCCGGGTCATGCGGCGGGCAAATGCTGCTTCGGAGCCGCTGATGGCGATCCCGATGGCCGTCGCCGCGTCATTTGCGGATTTCACCGCCGCCGCGCGGATCAGATACCGGAAAGCAATTCGCTGTCCCGAGCGCAAACCCAACTTGGACGGAGGCTCTGCAGCCGCCGCTTTGGTGATGCGAACCTGCGTGTCCAGCTCAATCTCACCATTCCGAACGGCCTCGAACGCGATATAGAGCGTCATCATCTTGGTCAGTGACGCAGGGTGCAGCCGGGTGTCGGCATTGCGCGAATGCAGCACCTCGCCGGTGCGTGCGTCAATCACCATCGCTGCATAAGGCGCGGCGACAGATTGCACCGGCACCAAGGAAAGCAGCCATACGAATGCTATAAGAAATAAGCCCATTCGGGCCGGAACTGTCCGCCGAACCTGCACGATCTTTGCCTCTGTCTACCTCGGGCCGCCGGGTTTTCCCGGTCAGCAAATCATTTATTTTATTGCCCACCAGCGTAACACAGAGGTCGCGCGAAAGAAACCGAAAGCTGGTTAAATCGTCGTTTGTTTCAAGGCGTGTCGCACCACAATATGTAGAACAGAACCACCGCACACCCACTAAATCAGCGCCTGACGCAGCGCCTCCACGCCCCTTGGCATCATTTTTTTGTAACTGGGGCCATTCGGCAACATCAGGAAAACGTGTTGATGAACCCCGACAACTCCCCAAGATCCCGCAGCTCTTTGTAGCGCTGTGAGGTGGATGGGACCTCGGCTTCTTCGATCTCCCATATCAGCCCGTGGGGTACATAGACGCCCCAACACCCAGCCTGAATCGGGGCGACCACATCGGACCGCATCGAATTGCCAACCATCATCGCATGTTCCGGCCCATCCCCGTGACGCGCGAAAATTTCGGTGTATGTCCCCGCGGTCTTTTCCGAAACGATCTCGACCTCATCAAACAGCTCGCCCAAACCTGATTGGGCCAGCTTACGCTCTTGGTCGATCAGATCACCTTTGGTGATCAAAACAACCTTGTGAGTCGTCGCGACAGCCTCGATCGCTTCGCGGGCATGGGGCAGCAATTCGATAGGGTGGGCCAACATCTCTTGCCCGGCTTCGATCAATTGGCGAATGACCGAGGCAGGCACTCGGTCTTCCGTCACCTCAATGGCTGTCTCGATCATCGACAAGGTGAAGCCTTTGATTCCATAACCATAATGGCGGATATTACGCTTTTCAGCGGCCAGAAGGCGGTCCATCAGATGATCCCGCTCGGCGTGATCTACCAGAAGGTCGGCGAAATGCGCCTGTGTAAGTTGAAAGAAACGCTCATTGTGCCACAACGTGTCATCAGCATCGAACCCGACGATGGTCAGCTTGTTTTCCATTGCATTTGCGTCCTGCTGGCTCTTTTCTCTGGCCCCTTGGACGTTATATAACCGCTCAGATAAACCGAAGCCTGAATCGGTATAGGTGCGCGCAATGTTAAAAAATGAATGGACAATGTCTGACAAATCGGATGACGAGGGTGACTCGTCTGTCCTGGTCGAGACGCGCCCAAAGACCAAACGCCCGCCGCTGTACAAAGTCCTTCTGCTGAATGATGACTACACCCCGATGGAGTTCGTGGTTCATGTGCTTGAACGTTTCTTCGGCATGACCCACGCGCAGGCGTTCGAGATCATGCTGACCGTGCATAAGAAAGGCGTCGCCGTCGTTGGCGTCTTCAGCCATGAGATTGCCGAAACCAAGGTGGGTCAGGTGATGGATTTCGCCCGCAGGCACCAGCACCCTCTGCAATGCACCATGGAACGCGAAGAGTAACACTACTCTTCCCGTAAATCGCTGATGTCCCCTCGTCTTGATCTCGCCTTGAACAGCGGCCTTGCGCTGTCACAGCCGCTGACTGTGATCGGTCCGACACCTACCCACGACCTGTCCGCGATGCCGCGCGACGCGCAGGTGGTGCAGTCGTTCAAACCATACCACGACCATTTTGAAGCGCAGGGGTTTGACGTCACACCCGAGGCCAGACATGCGTGTCAAGACGCGGTAATCTTTCTGCCCCGCGCCAAGTCGCTGGCTCGCAGTCTTGTGCAACAAGCCTGTTTACGCGCCGAGGGCTTAATCGTTGTGGACGGAGCCAAAACCGACGGGGTGGACAGCCTGCTGAAGGACATTCGCAAACGCGTTCCAGTCGAAGGGCCGATTTCCAAGGCGCATGGCAAGATATTCTGGTTCACCTCCGATCCAGCGGCGTTCGCCGATTGGGCTGCGCCCAAGTCGCAAGTGGTGGACGGGTTTAAAACTGCCCCCGGCGTCTTCTCAGCGGACGGAGTTGACCCGGCCTCGGCGCTGTTGCTGGACGCATTGCCCACTAAACTAGGCGCGCGGGTGGCTGATCTGGGCGCGGGCTGGGGCTTCCTGTCCGCCAACCTGCTGCAAAAACAAGGGCTGCGCAGTCTGTATCTGGTTGAGGCAGACCACATCGCCCTGGCCTGCGCCAAGACCAACGTCACCGACGAAAAGGCATCGTTCCATTGGGCTGACGCCGTGACATGGCGTGCGCCCGAGGGGCTGGACGCGGTTGTTATGAACCCGCCCTTTCACACTTCGCGCAGCGCAGACCCCGCGCTGGGTCAGGGCTTTATTCAATCCGCTGCGCGCAATCTGGCGAAGCACGGAGAGCTGTGGATGGTGGCCAATCGCCACCTGCCCTACGAAACAACTCTGAACGACACATTCGCGCGTGTCGAAGAAGTGACCGGAGACAATCGGTTCAAGGTGTTCCACGCCTCTCGCCCTCGGCGATGATCCCGGTTAACCTGCGCGCAACTCAGGGAGGTTCCGCATGTCCTTTTCCATAACAGGCAAGACCGCCATAGTGACCGGCGGCGCCAATGGCGTTGGCCTGGCAATCGGTCGGCATTTTGCGGATGCAGGCGCCAATGTGATGTTCGCTGACATGGACGAGAAGCGCCTGGCCGAGGAACTGGGCGAACAGGCCGATGACAGCAACATCCGCTTCTTCGCGGGCGATCTGCGTGAAAAACTGACCATTGCAAACCTACTTTCGGCCACGATAGACGCCTTCGACCAAGTGGATATCCTGATCAATGGCTCACGGCAGGTGATCCCGTCGGACCCGCTGGATACCGATGATGACTCGGTCAAAACCTTGCTGAATCAGAACCTGATGCCTGCTCTGCGTCTCAGCCAGGTTGTGGCCAAGCGCATGATCAAACAGGCCGGTGACGGCGACGCGCCCGCCGGATCGATCATCAACCTTTCCTCGATTGCCGCACGCCGTACGCACCCGGACCTGATGGCCTATTCGGTCTCGACCGCCGCGTTGGATCAGATGACGCGATCGTTGGCCGTGGCCTTCGCCCCGCATCGCATCCGCGTAAACTCGATCGCGTTGGGGTCGGTGATGAGCGCCTCGTTGCAGTCCACGCTCAAGGAAAACCGCGATTTCCGCGATGATATCGAGAAACACACCCCGCTGGCCCGCATTGCCGCCCCGACCGAATTGACCGAGACGGCGCAGTTCCTGGCCTCGGACGCGGCAGGGTTCATCACCGGACAAATCCTTACCATTGACGGCGGTCGCACCCTGCTAGACCCCGTCGCAGCCCCGGCCCACTAAGCTTATGTTCGAGATCGAAAAATCCACCGCCTCTGCCTGGTTCCGCCAACTGCGCGACGACATTGTAGTCGCGTTTGAAGCGCTGGAAGACAGCCACGACACCGGCCCCTTTGCCGCAGCTCAACCCGGCCGGTTCGAGGTCAAGGAAACCAAGCGCCATTCGGATGATGGGTCAGACGCGGGCGGAGGATTGATGTCGGTCATGCGCGGCGGTCGTGTGTTCGAGAAAGTGGGCGTCAACGTCTCGACCGTTTACGGCACGCTGGGCGAGCGAGCGCAGCACGCTATGGCAGCGCGCAAGGGCATTCCGGGCATGACCGAGGACCCGCGGTTCTGGGCTTCGGGCATTTCGCTGGTGGCGCATATGCAAAACCCACATGTCCCGGCGGTTCACATGAATACCCGAATGTTCTGGACCCCTCACGCCTGGTGGTTCGGCGGCGGGTCGGACCTGAACCCGTGTATCGAATATGAAGACGACACCGCCCATTTCCACTCCGTCCAAAAGGCGCATCTGGACCCGCATGGGCCGGGACATTACCCGCGCCTCAAAGAGTGGGCGGATGAGTATTTCTTTATCCCCCACCGCAAACGCGCACGCGGTGTGGGCGGGATATTCATGGATGACTATTGCACCGGTGACTGGACGGCGGACTTTACGTTGACTCAGGATATCGGCCGCGCGTTTTTGCCTGCCTTCCTACCGCTTGTTGAAAAGCGCCGGGTGCAGGGGTTTGATGACGCAGACAAAAACACCCAGTTGGTGCATCGCGGACTCTATGCGGAATACAACCTAGTCTATGATCGGGGCACCAAGTTCGGGCTGGAAACCGGCCACGATCCCGATGCTGTGCTGATGAGCTTGCCACCTTTGGCAAAGTGGGTTTGAGGTCAGAACCCAAACTCCAGGAAATTGTCAAAGCAATAGCCCTGCGCCGAGGCTGCCGACAGATTTTCGCCCACACGTTTGACGGTGACGGAATAACTCGTGCTGGTATCCGCGCCCTCCGGCGGCGTTAGGGAGAACTGCACGGTGCGGGTCTGTTTTTCGTAGGCGCGGTAGATATAGATGCGCTGTGTCGCCTTGGTTCTGAGCGTCCGAATAGCATAGTCGCCAATACCACACCAATAGGCCACCGGCGCCGACGTTCCCCGCGTCGAGACTTCGTAAACGCCATTGCCCTTGTCTGCCACATTGATCCGAATGGCCGGGTTCAACCTGAACCCCACCCCAACAGCCTGTGCCAGGCCCGGCACTACAATAGCGATTGCCACAATCGCCGCTTTCCATGATGTCATCTGCGTCCTTAATCGGGCCGAATTGGCCGCGCTATTTCTTCCTTCGGAAATCAATAACGCTATCATAGCACAGGTTTTCGGCCCGCGACGCAGATAAGTTTTCCCCCACGCGGTTAACAGTGAGCGAATAGCCAGGGGTCGTGTCGATGTCCGCCGGAGGATCGAACGAGAATTTGACGGTGCGCGCACCCGGCACATAGGCTTCGGCGATGTAGATACGCTGAGTTCTTGCCTTGCCCAAGGTCTGAACCGCGTAGTCCCCAATACCACACCAATAGACCGGGGCCGACGAAATGCCGACCGGTTCCACCCTGTAGACGCCACCCTTCTCAGGCGTGACAATCACTTGGAACGTGGGGAAAATCCCCACCCCCGGTCTGTTTGACTGCGCGGTCGCGGACCCTGCGACGACAACCAGAAAAATCGCGGCCAGAATAGCTTTCATGAAAATACCTCCGTCCTAAAGGCCTGATGCCACTGGGCTTAGGTCCATAAGACGAATTGAAATATTTAGTTACAAGCGCACGCTTGACCACGATTGCGTTACCCAATTGATAACAAAAGCAAGAGGTTAGCTTTGATTCACCCGTCCGCCCACGTCATGCGGGGCAAGCGCAACTGTCTTGATGACCGCATAACATTGCATCCCGGTTTGCAGACCCAGCGCATCGACCGAACGGCGCGTGATGCGGGCCAGAACCGGACCGGCAGTGGTTTGCAGCGACACGATAGCGCCCGGCCCGTCGCCTGCGCGGATCGTGTCGACCGTGCCAGACAGCACGTTCAGGGCCGAAAGCCCCTCGGGCGGTTTGTTCGACAGGATGACCTCTTGCGCTGGGATGCGGATACGCAGGGTCTCACCAATTTGATGCGGAATACGCGGCAGAAACAGGCTGGCCCCGCCCGCATCCAATTCCGTGAGGCCATCCGCATGGTGCTTCGACACCAGAACCTGCAACACCGCGCCAACCGCGCGGATACCCGCAGGCGCAACCGACGGGTCGGCCAGAACCTCGGAGGCCGGTCCGTGCCGTACCGCCTTGCCGTCCTGCAGAGCAACGACCGAAGTTGCCAGCCGCGCGACCTCAGCCGCAGAGTGGGTGACGTAGAGGATTGGGACCGAGACCTCATCCCTGAGCCGTTCGAAATAGGGCAGAATCTCACCCTTGCGCGCATCATCCAGAGCGGCCAGAGGCTCGTCGGCCAGAATAAGGCGCGGGCTGGCCAGCAAGGCCCGGCCAATCGCCACACGCTGTTTCTCACCCCCCGACAGGCCCGCAGGGCGGCGGTCCAGCAGATGGCCAATACCCAGCATCTCGATCACTTTGTCCGGGTTTTCACGCCGCGCGCCCTTGGGTGCGAACCAACGCCCGTAGGACAGGTTCTGGCGCACGGTCAGGTGGGGGAACAAGCGCCCTTCCTGAAACACATAGCCCAGGCGGCGTTTATGCGGTGGCAGCCACAAGCCCTGTTCGGTGTCAAACAACTCCCACCCGTCCACGGCCACGCGGCCCGAGGCAGGTTTCAGCAACCCCGCCACGGCATTGACGACAGTGGTTTTGCCCGAGCCAGACCGCCCGAACAGAACCGTCACGCCTGAAGGCGCATCAAAGCTGAGATCCAGCTTGATATGAGGCAGATCGTGCTGCAACCGGACAGATAAGCTCATGACCCGGCCACCCTTGCCGCAACACGGCGGCCGATAAATTCCGACAGCAAAAGCGCGCCCATGGCGATCATGATCGAGATCACGACCAGTCGAGTCGCCGCCGCCTCACCGCCTGGCACCTGAAGGAAGGCATAGACTGCCGAGGGTAAGGTCTGGGTTTGTCCGGGGATGTTGGAGACGAAAGTGATCGTGGCACCAAATTCGCCCATCGCCTTGGCAAAAGCCAGAATAGCGCCCGCTATCACGCCAGGCAGGATCATCGGCAGAGTGACGGTTGCGAAGACCATCAGGCGCGAGGCCCCAAGCGTCGCCCCCGCCTGCTCCAGCTTTGGGTCAACCGCCTCGATCGACAGACGGATCGCGCGCACCATCAGCGGAAAGGCCATGATGCCGGCGGCCAGCGCAGCGCCGGTCCAACGGAATGCGAAAACGATGCCGACCTCCGCCAGCACGCGTCCCAGGGGTCCCTGCAGCCCAAAGGTCAGCAACAGCAAATACCCGGTGACAACCGGAGGCAAGATCAAGGGTAGATGCACCAGCCCGTTCAATACCTGCCGCCCCGGAAACCGCCAACGTGCCAGCGCATAGGCCACGAATATCCCAAACGGCAGCGTCACCAGCGTCGCCCAGAATGAAACGCGCAGCGACAGTCGCAACGCCTCAAGCTCATCTGGTCCCAGCCAACCCATGCGTTACTGGCCCAGCAGGGAAAATCCCTGCCTCTCGAACACCGCCTGCGCGGTCGGGGATTGCAAGTGATCCAGAAAAGCTTTGGCCTTTGATCCCGCTATTGCGGTCAACGCGGCTGGATAGATGATAGGAGGATGCAAGTCGTCCGGAAAAGTCGCCATGACGCGGGCCCGGTCCTCGACCGTAGCATCCGACCGATAGACGACACCCAAAGGCACCGCACCTGCCGCGACAAGGGCCAGCGCCGCGCGCACATTATCAGTCTGCGCCACCTTGCCCTGCACATCGTCCCACAGGCCCAAATTAGTCAGAGCCGCTTTGCCGTAAATCCCGGCGGGCACCGCATCGACCAGCGCCATGGCCAGATGCCCGTCTTCTAATGCCGCCAGCAGATCAGTCTCGACCGCGAACCCGTTCAGCCCTGGGACCGTTGGGCCACCAATCAGAACCAACCTATTGCCCAGCAGATCAACCCGTGATCCGGGCGCAATCAGGCTGCCCTCCTGCAACACATCCATCCACTCGGCATTCGCCGAGATGAACAGGTCTGCCGGAGCGCCCTGCTGAATCTGGCGCGCTAGAACCGAAGAGGCCGCGTAGGACACCGTGACCTCTTGCCCGGTCGCGTCCTCGTACTGGATGGCGATTTCGTCCAACGCGTTTTTCAGGCTGGCGGCAGCAAAGACCAGAACGCCGTCGGCCCCCGCACGCATCGGGGTCAGCATCAGGACGCAGAAAGCGAAAACCGTGACCAGCGCCCGGCGCAGATGTGACAGGATCATTCCCAGCCCGCCCGTTAGATCAACATCCCCTCGGGGATATCTGAGGCAACAGGGCGCACGCAAGTACCGATGCACTTCGACCCCGTCCAGACGCCCGAAATTACGCACAAAAAAGGCGGTGCCGTGTCGCAAAGAGGATTGATCTGCCCAACCGCTGGAAGGATGCTGCTCTGAGCCACAGAACAGGACCACCGTAATGCTGCACACTACTCCCGGTCTGATTGATGCGATCCGCGCGCGCTTTGCCCATGTTGAAACCTGCCCGTTTCAAGGGCCCCGCATCTTCTTTGAAAACGCAGGCGGCGCGCTGACGCTCAATTCGGTGGTACAGACCTCGGCCAAATTCGCCGCGATCCCCGACAATCAGGGCCGCGACAACGTGGCTAGCCATGCGCTGGTCGATATCATCAACACAGCCAAGGCCGATTTGTCGGTGTTCATGAATGCGTCTTCGGGTCAGTTCTTTGTGGGCGAAAGCGGGACCGAACTGCTGTTTCGGATGATCCGCACCGCCTGCGTGAACGCGCCCAAAGGCAGCAAAGTGATCGGCAGCTCGATCGAGCATCCCGCTAGCCGCAGCGCCGCCCGACGCTGGGCCGATATTGCGGGGCTGGATTATGTCAACGTCCAGCACGATGACGAAACGGGGCTGGTCACCGCCGATGCCTACCGCGCCGCAATGACCCCAGACGTCCGTGTGGCCACGATCGTTCACGCGTCGCCCGTGACCGGTATGGGTATGGACGTTGCCGCCATCGCGCAGGCCATCCGCGACGTCTCGCCTGACTGTTTCATCATTGTCGACGGTATCCAGCACGCAGCCCATGGGCAGTTGGATATCGACAGCTACAACGTCGACGGCTATGCGATTTCACCCTACAAAGTGTTCTCGCGTCACGGCTATGGCATTGCCTGGATCTCGGACCGGTTGACCGCCCTACCCCATGACCAGTTGATCGACGCCCCCTCAGACGGGTGGGAGTTCGGAACCCGCGACACCGGCTCTTACGCCACCATGTCCGATGTCGTGGCCTATTTCGACTGGCTGGGCGCGCAGGTCTCGAACGCCACGGACCGCCGAGCAAGGATCGAGGCCGCGGGCCGCGCCATCTACGCCTATGAAACTCATTTGACAAACACCATGATCAACGGCACTGGCAACCTGCCCGGCCTGCGAGATATGGAGCATATCTCAGTCCTGGGCGGCGCAGATAATCCCGCGCGCGAAGGGTTGGTGTCTATCGTGGTGCACGGGAAACCCTCGGCCGAGGTCGTGACCCGCCTGAACGATCAGGGAATCCGCACCCATATCCGCAAAGCCGATCACTACAGCGGCAACGTTCTGACCCCGCTGGGCTTGAACGACTGCATCCGTATATCACTTTGCCACTACAATACCGAGCAGGAAGTAGCCCAACTTCTGGCCGCATTGAAAGAGATGACGGACTGATCAAAGAATTTCTGTCCAACCCTCTTGCGCCCGCGCGCAGGCTTGGCTACATGCACCGTCACGGGTGATTAGCTCAGTTGGTAGAGCGCTTCGTTTACACCGAAGATGTCGGGAGTTCGAGTCTCTCATCACCCACCATCCTTCCCCACAATGTATCAAGGTCTTGCGCGACTAGTGCCTATTGTTGTGCTGCGCGAAAAACTGTTTCCGCTGCGCTTAGACAAAAAAGCTGTCTCCAACACAGGAGAGATAGGCCATGGCAACAATCATAAAACGGCCTACCGAAAAGTGGCAGGCGACGGTCCGGAACGACGGCAATCCCGATCCAAGACCTTTCAAAAGCGTGCTGATCCGGCGAAGTGGACGTGAGAGATTGAGGTGCGCGCCAAGGAGGGTCGTTCACGGAGACAAACAAAGCGATCATTCAGCCGCGTCGCAGCATTCGGCACATTGGGCTCGGAGTGGTCATTCTGATCTGACGGGCAGCTGCCATGCGGACAAAGCTACCCAAAGCTGATTGGTTGCTGATGATCGTTCTCCATTCTAAAGCAGACTTTGGTTTTTTCGCTACTCCGAGGTTCCGCGAATTAGTTTGTTCTTCGTTGTTCTGACTGACTGGGTTTGGATCCGCCTGTTTTGGACATCATGGCCTTCGCGTAGTCGCGTTTTGCCTGCGCAGGGTCCTCGAAGCGAGCATGTACGACGCAAAAGAATAGGCTCTGTCATCTCGTCCGTTGCGAGGTGTGAACCAATCAAAGGGATCGCTCGGCTTTACCGATGCAGTCTGATTGGTTGGCGAAGTCGCAGGTGCGACACTGGCTTCACTGTTTGAAATGTCATCAAGCAGTGTTGGTCGGGCAGTGCCAGTATCCGGCGTAAGAATACCCATGATCTGCTCGCGACCAGCCGGAACAAAGCGCCCACTTTCTTCAACTGGAAACCGGATTGGCTGCCCAGCATAAACATCTCGTTGGACTTCGCTGTTCCGAACAACAATCGTGCCGTTAACAAGCACATGCGGAATGCCTTCTGACGGAAGACCTTGCTGACCGAGGGTATAGTTCGCCTTTTCGGTCACAGTCTCCGGATCAAAGATCGTGATGTCTGCGACCATGCCTTCCTGCATACGCCCACGCACCTGCATTGCGCGCAAGCCCGTATCTCCCAATCGCTTCGCATGTATGTAGCTTAGCTGTGTGAGCGTAAGCATCAGTGGCACATTCGCTTCGCGGGCCAATCTGAGGACAAGCGCGTGGCTACCTGCTGACCGAGGATGCCCGGCATAGTCTTCGTAGGGTGCATCCCAACTCATCAGATTGCCCTCGATATCCAACCCGGCCATACCGTCGCCCGAGATGCCATAGCCTGCGATAGTGATCCAATCATTGAGCCATTGCTCTCTTGGAGGGCTAAAAACAATGGCTGTCCGTCCCGGTTCATTCTCGGCAAAGCTCAAGAACTCGTCTTTGGTCACAAAGCGATCGAGTTGGGGATCAAAGATAGTGTCTTCGTATTTGTACCCCATCGAGCCTTCCCAATTTTCGGGGGCGATGATGGAGGCTCCGTAGTTTCCCGATCCGGCGGTCCAGGGATAGTAACTGGACCAGACGTTATAGCCTTGGTCGCGGGCCATCTGGAGTTTTTCCTGATTTTCCCACCACCCATAATCGTTGTCGTGATGAATGTGCAGCGGCGCGTCGAGCACCATCGCATTGACTAGGATTTCGTTGACGCCGGTCTGTGTCTCAGTGGGTGTCGAGGCACTGGGATGAAACCGGTGATGCACCGAAGTTAAACGCCCGTAACGCGCCGCAGCCCGCTGTGCTTCGAACATCTCGTAGGTTGTGATGCCTTCGCGGGCGTAGCCGATGGTCGATCCCACGCCGAGTGCTCCAAGACGTAGTCCTTCATCCAGTTGGGCAGTGATTTCGTTCATCTGCTCGCGGTTGCTTGGAACCGACGACCACCCTTCGACGCCGTCTTCCACAGATTGTGCCCGCAGTGCGAAAAAGTTCCGGAAGTCTATGTCCCCACCTTCCAGCACAAGGCCGTCATGCACCCGCATCCGCGCGAATTCTTGTCCAACGACCGTGCCATAGTTTGCCTGCGTCACGCCTTGGCGCGCTGCGTACCAGTCGTCGATATTCGCGGCCCCGACCTCAAAATCCATTTGCGTCGTAACACCGTCACGAAGGTTGACCTTGATACCCCAAGGATCCAGCCCGTGTTGTTCAAGGTCGATAAACCCGGGCGCCACAACGTGCCCTGTCGCATCGATGGCTTCGCTGCCGCCGATGTCTTCGTCGGTAATCGCAGTGATCCAGCCGTTGCTTATTCCAACATTAGCGATCTGGTCGAAACCGGTTTCCGGATCCATTACCCGACCATTGAGAATGACCACGTCGTACGTCTGCGCGACACATAAGGTCGAACACACAGACAATGTCCCAGCCAGAAACAGGGTACGCATGGTTAAGTCCTTTCTTTGGTCAGCAATTCAGGATGTTTCGTAATTTCTTGGCGTCTGCTTTCGCGACACATCAGAAAACGACCCGGGTTCTGAGGCTGAACAGTGTAATGCTGTCCTGCATGGGATTCAGCAGAGGGTTGGAAACGTATTGCAGGGACGGTGTGATCTGCAGCCCGGGCGAGATTGAAAACCGGTAGAAAGCTTCGAGCGTGAACTGGTCACCGTCTATGCCTCTTGCCTCGGCCCAGTTCAGGCCCAGCCCGGCCAAATCGGTATTGCGACCATAGTAGCCCAGACCTGCAGAGACGGACCGGTCATAAAGCGCTGCGGTCCCCTTTGAGGCCCCAGCCCGAAAGAACGGCATCCACTTGTTGTCAACAAACCATGCCGCTGAAAATGCTGCGCCGTAATCTTCCGCTCGACTGCCATCGTCAGCCGCATCCGCATGCCAGAGGGTCAGATGGATATTGTCGAAGTAGATGCGATCAAAGGCGGAGGTGTAACCAAGTTCGAGTGACTTGAAGAGATTGCCGTCGCTAAACAAATCAAAGTTTGGATCGGACGGGTCGGCGTTTGCGTCTGATACGCTGGCAATGGCGTAGAGGTTCTCGCTCAGCTTTACCCCACCGGCAATACCAAGGCCTTGGTTGGGCGAGTTAATTGTCGGATTGGTATTGAAAGACAGGTTTTGAAAACCGCTATAGGGGCTTACCAACCCGTAGATATCCACAAAGTCCGTTACATCAATCTGCCCGACTTGCAGCGTCCACGACCCATTCTCGGCCCTTTGGGTCCAGAAAAGGTTAGTCAATAGCAGACCATTGTCGTTGAAGGCTGTTCCCGTGATTGAAAGGGCTCCGCCATCCAGCCCGAGAAACTGCGGAGCAACGCCAGTATAACTGTGCCGGTCTTCGATCTTGAATGTCAGGGAACCCCGTTCAGTTGCCTGCCAACTGCCGTAGAAACGAGCGATGCCGCTGGCCGCTTCGCCGGTTCCCAGATCAGCGTTCGTGGTTTGGCCCAATGCCAAGTAATCAATGTTGAACCGAAACCCACTCTCAGCCAGCCGGTCTTTCCACTCAAACCAACCAGGCGCGATGTTGCGCGGAAAATCAGAACGGTATTGTGGGTCGGTCAGCCCGTCCCCGGGCTCTAGATCAGCTTCGACCGAAGATGGGCCGGATAATCCCTGAGCCGACGCTGCGCCAGCAAAGGCAATGCTCAATGCGGCAACCAAAAGTCTTATCATTCAGGCGCCCTTGCTCCGCCGGTCTTGCGATTTCCCGCCGCCCGGATGCGATCAGCGGCACGCTGCTTCCATTCCAGACTATCTGCTTCAGTTTCCAGAGTTTCGACGCGTTCCGTCTCTAGCTGGAAGGTCGCATTCATCGGCATGAGACCATCCACAACTATCATATTTTGAACGGAAGGATCGATAGTCAGCTTACCGGTCAGCCGAACGGGTTCGTGGACATAGCTGGGCGTCCAGTCCCCGTTCAACCGCACGCGGATCATCTGATTCGGCGGAGGTGGAGGCATATGACTGCACATCCCTCGTTCCGGCACTAAATACGCGACAGGCCGCCCGTCCGGATCATTCGGAGCAGGAATGGCAAAGCCCGCCAGTGTGATTGTTTGGCCGTCGAATTCCGGATTTCCGTTCGTGCCAGCCTTTCTTCGACGTTCCGTTACAACCTCTCGCTGATCGAGCAGCCAGTCGACGTCAATTCCATCAGATGCCAAGGCATCCTCAGTCTCGGTCAAAAGCATTTGCCACTTTTGCCGCTCTTCTTCGCTACCACCATCCTGCTGCAGCCTGCCACGCAATCGAACGACGTAAAGAACATCGTCAAATTGTTCAGGGCTAAGATCACGGTAGGGGTCTTCAAAGACCTGCGCAGATGGGTCTGGCAAGTCGGTCCAATCTAATGCGGTTTCAGGCGTTGCCAACGCAGAATGCCCACACCATAAAAACCCTGCGAATACTACCCAGCGGAACCAATGGTGCATAAATTCTCTCCGGCTACTTAGGCAGGTCAATTCAGTGTGTTTTTGTAGATAACGCCATCTTTCATGATCAGTCGAATCGTATCAGGGCTTTCAGGCCTCGGGTCAGCCCCAAACCATTGATCACCCGTACCAACCACCGAGAAATCTTCGAGCGGGTTACCGTCGATCAGCAGGATATCCGCATAGGCGCCTTCCTCGATCACACCGAGCTTGCCAGCCGTGTAAGGGTTCGAGAAATCGCCTGACAATGCTACGACCTCACCGCCGATTGACGTAAGCGTCACCATCGACTGGTACGGTCCGAAGAACTCGTTATTGAGATGTTTTTCATAAGCAATCTGGATGTTGCAGGCTTCCACTGATCCCACGCAATCGGTCTGAAAGCCGCGTTTTACAGGGCATTCCTTCATATTCGGAATGTAGTTCGCGAAAGTCGCGGACGCCGATATCGCTTTCGCGAGGCTCTTGGGCTCGTTCTTGACCGATGGAATATCCAACAAACCCGGATCAAAAGCCGTGAGGTTGGTCGTTATGTAAGCCCCTTTCTCGTTCATAATCTCGGCAATCTCGCAATCGAAGGAGAAGCCGTGTTCAATGGACATTACACCGGCCTCAAGGGCGTTCATGATTGCTTCCTTGCGATAAGAATGCGCCATGACATAGGTGCCGTATTCGTTGGCAACCTGAACGGCAGCTTCGATTTCTTCCTTGGAGCCGGCGAGCAACTGCCATGGGTCAAAGGCCGAGATCACCCCACCCGACTGCATGAATTTCAGCTGTGTCGCCCCCATGCGCATGTTATTACGACCATACAAGTAGACATCATCGACACCGCTGACCTGTTGCGCCATGTTCAGATTACCGAAGTTGGTCTGTCCGCCCGGCGGCGAGGTGAAGGATGCGAAGTCAGCGTGGCCGCCGCGTGTCCCGAGGAACGCGCCTGACGCATAGTGACGTGGACCGACGATCTGTCCGGCGTCGATGGCCCTCCGCAGACCGCCGTTGGCGCCGCCAGCATCTCTTACAGTCGTAAATCCTTGCATCAGGTACATCTCGGCCATCCTGGTTCCATGGATGCCAAAATCCTCCCAGGTCGAGTTCGTTTCCATGGAAGCGATAGACGGTCCCATGAGCATGAGGTGTGCGTGAAGCTCGATGAAGCCAGGTGTGAGTGTCCTACCGCCGCCATCGATCACCTCCGCATTGGGGGCATCAATCGCATCTGTTGAGACGGCCTTGATCAGGTTGCCTTCGATCAGAACGCTGGCATTTTCGATACGCTGTTCATTCACACCGTCGAAGACATGCACGTTGGTAAACAGCGTTTGGGGTTCTTCTTGATCCTGAGCTTGTGCAGACGTTGCAACAAAGAGACCTGCAGCGACAATTGACGCCGAGCAAAGAGACATTCGCAGACCGGACATAGGTACTCCCTTCATATTCTTATTTTACCAACTGTAGCCCGGAAAGTTTTGCCTCGGTTGCCAGTTTCGAATTATAATGTTCGAATGTGATGGTAAAAATGGCCACTGGACAGCGCATTCAATCCTAAAAATGGTGAAGAGATTGCCTTTCAACACCACCTCTCAAGAGCATAGCGAGGGCTTTATTCGCCTCTCTTTGGCTGCCCCGTTTTTGCAGTATCTCATCGACCGCGAGATCGATCCGCAACCAGCTTTGGATCAGGTCGGGTTGAAGGCAGAACTGTTGTCTGACCCATCCGTGTTCGTTCATTCAGAGTTGGTCTACGGGTTGGTTAATACCTTCTCAGAAGTTTCAAGGGATCGGTATCTTGGTCTGAATGTTGGGGAGACGTTTGACCTGCAAGCATGGCCACCTTTCGCCCAGGCCTTGCAATCGACAAAGACATTATTCGAGTTTTTTACCCGATTTGTCCGGCTTGTGCCGCAGGAATCCAATTCTGTGCGGCACAGCCTTGTCATTGAAGCGGACAAAGCGACCTATCGTATCGAAAGGCAGCAAGAACCGACTGTTCCACCCGTTCAGGTCACCGGCTTTGGAGCCGCAATCTATGTGCGCCTATTGCAGACCGTCGTCGGCGATTCCTGGGATTCTTCGCGCGTGCGATGGGAAAGCAGATACATCAATGGTCTACCTATCGACTATAAGGGGATCGAGGTTGGCTTGGGAACCTATCCCGGAATGCAAATTAGCTTTCCTGTGGAATGGTTGTTTTTGCACCATGTCTCTGAGTGTTCTGGCAAACCCGTAGCCGCACCGCGACAAGATGAAGAAGTAACCGTGGTGGCAGCTTTGCGATCTGTTTTACGTGACAAGCTAGATGAAACCGATTTGGGACCAAATGTAGTGGCTGGGTTGCTGGGGATACAGCCGGAACGGTTTCTGAAGGCCCTTCAGCAACAAGGCACAACGCTACCCCGCGAAATCAAGCGGCTTCGTGTCGATGTGGCAAAGGAGCGCCTAAAAGAAGACCAGATGACAATTGCAGAGATCGGTCTGATGCTCGGCTATTCTGACAAGTCCCATTTCACTCGCTTTTTTCGAGGTCAAACCGGAATGACACCGACCAAGTTCCGCCTTGGTGCATAATTGCTGGACTGCTTTTCCACTACTTTACAAGTGGGGACCAACAAGTATTCGCAACACATTTTTTGAAGCCCCTATCTTAGGATCGCAGTGGGACAATTTCCCCATAGCCCCTACGGCAGCTCTTACAGTGCTACGCCTCCGCTTCAGCAAACCTCTGATTAAGTTCGATCGACAGCAAATCTGATTGAAGCAAGTTGTCATGCGCTATTGAACCGTTGGGAAAACGGTGCGACCTCCAAGCCACTGACAACGCAAGGCATCTCTCCAAGATAGCACTGGTCGAGGCAGAGGAAAACAGCACCTTATTGCACGTGCGGTTTGAGTTAAAACGCTTCGTTGGCTCCGAGTTTGCCGGAAGGCCGTGTCTTTCATCACCCACCATCCCCTCAATCCAGGCCTGCGGCGATGCGACCTTGTTGCAACCGATTGCAAAATGGGTGCAACGGGGCATAGTATTTGCTCATGAAAATGTCGAATACCACCTTACTTGCTCACTGGCCCCGTTCATGAGTGTCACGCTAAAAGACGTTGCCGCACTTGCTGGGGTTTCGCGGTCCGCCGTGTCGCGCACCTTTACCGAAGGCGCGTCGGTTTCTGCCAAAACCCGCAGCAAAGTCGAAAAGGCTGCAGCTGAGCTGGGCTATAGCCCGAACGCGCTGGCCTCCAGCCTGACCACCGGGCGGACCAAACTGATCGGGCTGATCTCGAACAACTTCCACAACCCGATCTTCCTGGAGGTGTTTGATCAATTTACCCGCGCTCTGCAAGAACGCGGCTTGCGCCCGTTGATCGTGAACCTGACGGATGAGACCGAGCCCGCAAACTCGGTCAGAATGCTGCGGCAATATTCGGTGGATGCCGTCATTGTGGCCTCATCTACCCTGCCGCCCAGCTTTGCAAAGGCGTTTCATGATGCGGGCGTTCCGGTGGTGCACACATTCGGACGGTCGGCCACCTCGCCCGAGGTTCATGTGGTCGGGATCGACAACGTCGAATGCGGGCGGATGGCGGCGCGGGAATTGCTGGCGCGGGGATATCGGCACGTCGGCTATCTGGGTGGTCCCAAGGATGCTACATCGGCGATGGATCGCTATCACGGGTTCATGGAAGAGGTTGAAAAACACCCAAACCTGAAAGTCTCACATTCTTTCGCGACCGGATATTCGTTCGAGGCTGGCCGCGCCGAAATGCTGCGCCTGCTGGCCGGCACCCCGGCCGAAGGGTATTTCTGCGGCGACGACATCCTGTCGATCGGTGCGCTGTCGGCCCTGTCCGACCACGGCCTGCAACCCGGCAAAGATATTGGTATCATTGGTCTGAATGATATGGAGATGTCGCGCTGGGAAAGCGTCGATCTGACGACGATTCACCAGCCGATCAAGCAGATCATTACCGCGTCTGTCGATCTGGTCGAAGAGATGCTGAAAGACCCCGAGCGTTACCCCGAGGCCCGTATCTTTCCCTGCCGGGTGATCGAGCGGGGCACGTTACGGCCCCGCCCCTGATCAGCGAAACATTGGCGGGCGCGCGTCGGTCCAGGCACCATGATTCTTGGACGACGCGACCGCCGCGTGAACGGCGGCAATCGACCGCACGCCGTCGGCGGGGGTTGGCAGCCCGTCTCGGACCTCTCCCTGAATGGCATCGGCCAGATCGCAGTATATATTGGCCACCGCCAGCGGGAATCCTTCGGGGTGAGCAATCGCTACGCGCGACAGGCGCTGCGCGTCGTCATGCAACCCGCCTTCGCCTTTTTCGATGATCTGCGTGCGCCCTCCGACCGGGGTATAGACCAACTGATTGGGCTGCTCGGACGCCCAGCGCAGACCTCCGGTTTCGCCAAAGACCTGAATATCAAACCCATGCTGCCGCCCGATAGCCACAGAAGACGTCCACAGCCGACCAACCGCGCCGCCCTCGGTGCGGAAGTTGATCATGGCGTCATCCTCAAGCTCGCGGCTGACGATGGTCGAGGCCATGTCGGCAGACAGGGTTTTCACCTCATCATCGCTGATGAAGCTTGCCATGTGCAGCGCGTGGATGCCGCAATCGGCGAACTGCCCGGAGACGCCTGCCATCGCCGGGTCATAGCGCCAACGCACGCGGGGGTTATCCGCGTCGGTCGCGTCACCGTGGTGGCCGTGGCTGAAATTCGTCACCACCAGACGCACCTTGCCGATATCGCCCGCCCGCACCATCGCACGCGCCTGCCGCACCATCGGATAGGCGGAATAGCAATAGTTCACCGCGCAGATCTTGCCCGAGGCTTCGGCCACACGCACGATCTCCTCGCCCTCTTCCACCGTCATGGTCATCGGCTTTTCGCATAACACGTGGAAACCGGCCGTAAGAAAGGCTTTGGCGATCTCGAAATGTGTGGCGTTCGGGGTGGCGATCGTCACCAGATCAATGCGGTCGGGGCGGTCTTTTTCACCAGCCAGCATCTCTTGCCAATCGCCATATGCCCGGTCCTGCGCCACACCCAGACGCTGCGCATATTCTCGCCCGACATCCGGGCGGTGATCCAGCGCGCCTGCGGCGAATTCGAACATCCCGTCGGCCAGTGCGCCCAACCGGTGGGCGGGCCCGATCTGACTGCCTTCGCCACCGCCAATCATGCCCCATTTCAGCTTTGCCATGATCTTAGTCTCTCTGTTGTCTTGTCGTTTGTTCGGTCAGAATTGACTGACGTCCTGCCATTGCCGCTGGTCCGAAGACGCAAGCACCGCCGCAAGAACGCGGTTCACCTCATGCCCGTCGCGGAAGGTGGGCCAGATGTTTTCGCCCGTGTCGATGGCGTGCAGAAAATCCTTCGCCTCGATAATGATCTGGTCCTGATAGCCGGTACCATGGCCCGGTCCCTGACAGAAGGGCTCATAATCCGGGTGCGCGGGTCCGGTCAGGATCTTGGTGAAGCCTCGCGACGCCTCGGGGCCTTCCCGGCGATACAGCCACAGGGCATTCTGATCCTCTTGATCAAAGCGGATCGCGCCTTTGGTTCCCGTGATCTCATAAGCATAACCCATCTTTCGTCCCGTCGCGACGCGGCTGAAATAGAGGTTCCCCATGACCCCGTTTTCGAACCGGCACATCATCTGGGCATGGTCGTCATTCGTGACCTCTCCGCCCGGCCTGTGCCGGTGGACGGTTTCCACATCGGCCATCACCTGCGTGATCGGCCCGATCAGCGCCATCGCACCGTTGACCATATGCGGGGCCAGATCACCGATAGTGCCATTCGCCATGCCGGTCGTGCGCCACGTTGCCGGGGCCTGAGGGTCGGCGTAGAAATCCTCGGTATGTTCGCCCCGAAACCAAGTGATGTCCCCGATCTCTCCATCCGCGATCAACTGCCGCGCATATTGGCTGGCAGGCGTTCGGATATAGTTGAAGCCAACCATGTTGATGGCACCCGCTGCTTCGGCGGCCGCCACCATTGCGTGACTGTCTTCCAAAGACGCCCCCAAGGGTTTTTCGCACAGCGCCGGCTTGCCCAGCGCAAAGGCGGCTTCGGCGATCTGGCGATGCGTGGACTGAGGCGAGGCGATCACGACCGCCTCGACCTTTGGGTCGTTGACCAGCATCTGCCAGTCATCCGTCGCACGCGCGAACCCATAGGCTGCGCGGTAGCGTTCCGCACTGGCAGGGGTCGAGGCGCAGATCACCTCAAGACGCGGGCGTAAGGCTGTGTTGAACACGGCGCCAACAGCGGCCATCGCAACCGAATGGGCCTTGCCCATATAGCCGCCACCGACGATTCCAATTCCGATTTCAGGCATTTGCAGCGGCTCCGAACAATATATTTGCAACCGGTTGCAAAATCAGTATCGTGAGAATCGACTTAACGCAAGGACCAACGATCCCTGCACGCCCCTTTTCGCCGGAGGACAAGACGTGAGCGCTTTGATGGATGGGATCAAAGGAAACCGATTTGCCGTTTTCGGACGCGCAGGCATGGATATGTTTGCCGACCCCATCGGCACCAAAAGCGAACATGCCGAAACCTTTCGCGCCGATCTGGGCGGCTCGTCCGCCAATATCTGCGCCGGGTTGGTCAAGCTTGGAAGCCAGGCGTCGCTGATCACCTCGGTCTCGGATGACGCGGTGGGGCGGTTCTGCCTGAACCGGCTTGCGCACTATGGGGTGGATACCTCGTTCATTCGCGTGATTGGCGGTGAATATCGGATTTCGCTGGCGGTCTATGAAAGCTGTGTTGAGAATTTCCAGAACGTCATCTACCGCAACGGCGCGGTCGATTTCCAAGTTACCGAAGAGGATATGGACCGGGTGGACTATGGCCGATTTACCGCCGCGATTTCGGCCGGAACGGTTTTTGCCGCCGAACCCTCGCGCAGCGCGACGTTCCGCGCGTTCGACAATGCGCGCGCCGCCGGGCTGCCGATCATCTTTGACATCGACTACCGCCCCTATAGCTGGCCCTCACCCGAAGTGGCCGCTGACGTGCTGTCCCGCGCGGGCGAAGCCAGCGATCTGATCGTGGGCAATGACGAAGAGTTCGGATTCATGGCCGGCGGTATCGAGAAAGGCTTTGCTAAAGCTCAGGAATTGGCCCGCAAGCCGGGGCGCGTCGTCATCTATAAAATGGGTGAAAAGGGTGCGATCACGCTGGCGGATGGGCAGGAATACAAAACCGGCATCTATGCTGTTGACGCCATCAAACCCGTGGGCGCAGGCGACAGTTTCATGGCCGGTTTACTGGCATCGATCGCGGCGGGCCATTCGTTGCGCGATGCGGTGATGCGGGGCTCGGCCT
Source organism: Ruegeria sp. AB6 (assembly GCF_056542685.1). Classification (NCBI taxonomy): domain Bacteria; kingdom Pseudomonadati; phylum Pseudomonadota; class Alphaproteobacteria; order Rhodobacterales; family Roseobacteraceae; genus Ruegeria; species Ruegeria sp. AB6. The sequence continues at coordinate 26,793 of NZ_JBQGAD010000015.1, forward strand.
GCGCATCGGTCGTGGTCTCGCAACCCGGCTGTGCGCCCGCCATGCCCACCACGGCTCAACTGGACGCCTTTCTTGCGTCCCATCCCGGTCCGACGACCTAGGAGGTCCCATGCATATCGCCCCTTTTGACAACCAGAACAAACCCATCGTGGATACCGACGATCCGACAGTGCCGCTGAACTATTTCAACATCGTCAAACTGAAAAAGGGCGAGGCTTTCGAATATCAGGTGCCCGGCTATGAGACCTGCATCGTGCCCGCCACCGGTAGTGTCGATATCGAAATCGAGGGCGTGCAATTCCCGGCGCTGGGGAACCGGGGCGAGGATGTCTGGGACGGCGAGCCCGAAGGGGCCTATGTGCCGGTAGGCGCCAAGGCGCAGATGGTCTGCGTGTCGGAGAGTGCCGAGGTCTTCGTGGCCGGTGCCAAATATGACAAGGTGCTGGACCCGTTCGATGTGCGCGAGCATGACCTTGTGCAATATGGCAGTGACGACACCAAAACCCATCGCAAGATCAAGCACATTCTGGGTCAAAAGCAGCACGACAAAGTGGGCCGTCTGTTGGTGAGCGAGCTGTTCACCGTCGGTCAGGGCGGCTGGTCCGGGTTCCCCAGCCACAAGCACGACACCAACCGCCTGCCCGATGAGACGCGGCATGATGAGACCTATAATTTCCGTTTCAAACCCAACTGGGGCTCGGGCCTGCAGATGTTGCAGCGCGAGGATAACGAACCGGGGGATGCTTATCACATCGTCGATGGCTCGACCGTTTGCATTGATAAAGGGTATCACCCCTGCTGCGTCCTGCCGGGCTATGAGATGTATTATTTCACCATCCTTGGCGGTCTGACCCAGCGGTCTCTGGTGCAGTATTTCCAACCCACCCATGCCTATCAGATCGAGACGATTCCGGGCATCAAAGACATGATCGCCAAGTTCAAATGACCCTCGTTACGCTGAAAGACGTCCTGCAACCGGCCTATGAACAAGGCTATGCCGTCGCCGGGCTTGTTACGCTGGGATGGGAGGACATGCGTGCCTATGTGGCCGCGGCCGAAGCGGAAAACGCCCCGGTTATCCTGCAGGCGGGCCCAAGCTGTCGTGAGCACACCCCTTTGCCCGTTCTGGGCAAGATGTTCCGGCATCTGGCGGAAAATGCCTCAGTCCCGGTCGTGGCGCATCTGGATCACGGCTATACGTATGAGGACTGCAAGATCGCACTGGACAGCGGCTTTACCTCGCTGATGTTTGACGGCTCGCGCAAGCCCTTGCAGCAGAATATCGATGAGACTGCTGCCATCGCCGCAATGGCCCATGCCGCAGGGATTTCCTGCGAGGGTGAGATTGGCTTTGTCGGCTATTCCGGGGGTGAGGGGTCAAACGGAACCGACCCTGCCGAGGCCGCGCAATTTGCCAGACAAAGCGGTGTCGACGCGATGGCGATCTCGGTCGGCAACGTCCACCTGCAACAAGACAAAGAGGGCGGGCTGGATGAAGCCCGTATCGCCGAGATTGACGCGATGACCGAGATGCCGCTGGTGATCCATGGTGGCTCGGGCGTGCCGGTCGAGCAACGCGCGCGTCTGGCCCGCGAGACGTCGATCTGCAAGTTCAACATCGGAACCGAGCTGCGCATGGCCTTTGGCGCCGCCATGCGAGAAGCCGTGAACCGTGACCCGGAGCGGTTCGACCGCGTGACCATCCTGAAAGAGACCCATGACCCGGTCGAGGCCGCCGCTCGTACCGTCATTCGGGCCTTTGGTGCACCGCCTCAGCGTTAAGCTCAGGCGTCGCGTTCCATGATCCATTCGACCTCAGGGGCCGGCACAAAGCGCCATTTGCGCAAGGGCCCGGCCATGACGTTCAGATAATACATCTCGAACCCATAGGGGGCGCCACAGGGGTGGTGGCCGCGCGGGACACAGACCACGTCGCCATCTGAAACGGCCATGGTTTCATCCAATTGGCCGTCATCCGTGTAGACTCGCTGAATGCCAAACCCGTTGGCGGGGTTCAGGCGGTGATAATAGGTTTCTTCCAGATAGGTGATGCGGGGATAGTCATCCTCGTCATGGCGATGGCTTGGATAAGATGACCAGTTGCCGTTTGGGGTAAAAACCTCGGTCACAAGCAGGCTGTCGGCGTAGTCTTCCGCCTCCATCGCGATGTTGTTGATATGGCGCGTGTTGGTGCCTTTGCCCCGTTCAGTCAAAGTAATGCCGTCCGGCCCGATACGACGCGCTTGATGTCCGCCTTGACCGGGGGCGGAACACACGGCCAGAACGCAATCAGTTTCCGCAACCGCCTGCCAATCGGTCCCGTTGGGCAAATAAAGGCAATGCGGAGGAGTCTTTTCGAACACATCCATCCGGTCGCCCAGCACGCCCCAATCCTGCCCCGCCCCGGTGATCTGCGCCTTACCTTCGACCATGACCAGGATGACCTCGCGATCACCGGTCACCTCGGAAGCTGTGTCGCCCGCGCGCAGATGGTAGAGGCCAAACCCGACATAGCGCCATCCGGCATTGGCCGGGGTGATGTCATGCACCTTTCCACGCGTGCCGAAGGGTTTTTTCAAAAGGTCCGCCATCTCGTGTTCTCCGTGTTGGGCGGGCATGTTCGCCCGCCCGATATTGTCTTATGCCGCCTGTCGGGTTTCCAGCGCTGCAAGCGCTTGTGCCAGCTGTTCTTCTGTCCACCCTTCGGATACCGCGCCGCGCAGGATATCGGCTTGGCTGGCCGGGGCGTTCCCGCCAACCGGTGGGTCCGTATCCAGATTGGTTGGAAACGGATACCCCTCGGCAGTGGCCGCGATGGCCGCGTCCAGTTCCGGCCCCGACAGATCGCCACGCTGCTTCAGCGCCACCAGCGCCGGGAACGCCCTCAGCGACATGGCGCGCCGGTCGATGGCCTCCATCGCGCGCCCGAAGGCTGAAGAGACCTGAAGCAGGTTTGCCATCCTGTTGATATCCGCGCTGCGGTTCTCGCCCGCCGCATGAAACAGCGCCGGGTTGAAGAAAACGGCATCGCCCTTGTCCAGCGGCAGCTGGATGTAGTTTGCTTCGAAATGGTCGCGGTGGGCTGTGTCGTGAAACGCCAGATAGCCCGGCGCATAGAGCTGCGAAAACGGCAACAGCTTGGTCGGTCCGCTTTGGACCGGCATATCGCAATGAGCGACCGCGCCCTGCAAGGTCAGAGTCGCCGTCACCAAATGCGCATGGGCCGGATACCGCGCGGCGCTTTCGGCGCTTTGAAACCCCAGATGATAGTCCCGATGCGCTTGCTGTGCCTTGCCGCCGGGGCGGACCTGATTGACCTGTGCAGTCATCTGATAGTTCGGACCCAGCCAGGCCTCACACGCGGCCGCAATCGAGGTGTTGCCGAAGTACAGCGCAAAGCCCTCGGGATCCTTCATGCATTGCTTTTGCAGCGCATTCCACACCCGGTCATTGGCACCCGAGGCCGCAAAGTGATCGCCTTCGCCTGCCCCACCTTCGCGCTCTTCGTCGATGATCTGTTGAAACACCTCCGTCGCCCTGTCTATCACGGTGGTATCCGCATAAGCACCTTTCAGCGCGATCACCCCGGCCGAGCTGTTCAACACCTGCCCCCATTCCGCAAGCAGAACTTGACGCCGCGCGCCATCCTCTAGCGCAGGCCGCAGGGCACTCATGTCATAAACGGGTACGTTCTTTTCAATGCCCGCCGCATGCGGCACCGCTGACGCCTGTAGGGCCTGGGAGGTCAACACCTTGAATTCATCCAGATCACAGGATTCCCGGTCAAAATATCCGACATATCCAAGCTCTTGGCTTACCATGATTTTCTCCTTTCTCATGGCTTCGGTGTTGCCCTTCGGGCGGTGAGTTATGCAGTGATCGTCAACCCAGCCTCCCCACAGACTTCGACAATGTGCTCGTAACCCTTCTTCGAATACTCGTAGGGTGGCGCTTTGGCGGGGTCCTGTTCGGCCTCAACCACGATCCAGCCGCTGTAACCCATCATCTTCAGCGCGTTTGCGACGGCCTGAAAGTCGATGCAGCCATCGCCCGGCACGGTGAAGGCTCCGGCGATAACGGCATCCAGAAAGCTGCGATTGTTCTCGCGCGTATCCTGCACAACCTGCGGGCGGATATCCTTGAAATGGACATGGTGTACCCGGTCACCCCAGCGGTTCAGAGTGGCCATCACATCGCCGCCCCCAAACAGCAGGTGGCCCGTGTCAAAGCACAGCTTAACCTCGGGGCCAGAACCCTCCATCAGCCAGTTCACGTCGTCTTCGCTTTCGATGATCGTACCCATGTGATGGTGATAGGCCATGGGCATACCCTGATCCGCCATCCACTTGGCCAATTCGGTGATCTTAGCGGCGTAGGCCAGAACTTCATCCTTCGACAGTTTCGGGCGGTCGTTCACCGGCGTTCCGATCTGACCCTGAACGGTGTTCGAGCATTCGGCGTATACGATACAGGGGCTGTTCAGCGCCGCGAATTGTTCGACCTGTTCGCGTACGGCCGCACGTTCGGTGGCAAAGTCATTCACCAGCGACGCGCCCGAGCACCAGCCACCGCAAAGCGCAATGTCATTCGCCTCAAGATAGGCGCGCAAACCTTCAGTATCGCCGGGCATCCGCTGGCCGCGCTCAACGCCTGTATAGCCGATCTCACGCGACTCCTTCAGCGCCTGCTCCATTGTGTAGGCAGCGGTCAGATCCGGCAGATCATCATTCTGCCACGCGATCGGAGAGATTCCGATTTTCACGCTCATTTGGTATTTCTTTCCTTGATCGCCAGCTCGTAAGCCGCGCGTTTTTCGTTCACTTCAGGGCGGATGCTGACCTCGGGCACCGCCACTTCCCACCACGTGCCACCATATTCGGTCGAGGGGTAGGGATCGGTGTCGATGACAACCACATAAGGCCCCTTGATATCGGCGCGTTTGGCAAGCGCGTCCTCGAGCTCGGCAATCGAGCCGACCTTGACAGAGGTCGCACCCATCGCCGCCGCATGGGCGGCAAAGTCGATATTGGACGGGTTCTCATGCACAGCATGGTCCAGCAGGTTGTTAAATTCGGCCCCACCGGTGCCCATCTGCAGGCGGTTGATGCAACCAAAGCCCCGGTTGTCGGTGATCACCACGGTGAACGAAACGCTCATCATCGCGGCCGAGGCCATCTCGGAATTGGCCATCATATAGGTGCCGTCGCCGGTAAAGCAGATAACGTCGCGCTCGGGCTCGGCCATCTTGATGCCCATGGCGCCCGCGATCTCGTACCCCATGCAGCTGAAGCCGTATTCCATGTGATATGCGCCAGGGCGCGGGGCTTTCCACAGTTTGTGCAGTTCACCCGGCATGGTCCCGGCCGCGCACATCACCACCGTATCGTTATGCGAGGCGCGCTGGACTGCGCCCACCACCTGCATATCCGTCGGCAGAGCGTTCCCGTCGCCGGGCGCGTCCGTGAGCTTGTCGACCTTACCGTACCAATCCGCCTTGAGCGTGTCCGAAACAGGATCGGCGCGATAGCCTTGAAGGGCAGCGCCCAGCTCGGTCAATCCGACGCGCGCGTCCGATTGCAACGGCATCGCGCTGTGTTTCTCAGCGTCATAGGCGTTGGTGTTCAGACACACCATCTCGCGATCCGGGTTCGAGAACAGGCCCCATGATCCGGTGGTGAAATCCTGCAACCGCGTCCCTACTGCCAAAACCAGATCAGCTTCGGCGCAGACCTCATTGGCCGGTTCGCCCCCGGTCACGCCAACGGGGCCCAGGTTCAACGGATGGTCCCAGGCCAACGCGGACTTGCCCGCCTGCGTTTCGGTGACGGGAATGTTGTGCATTTCAGCAAAGCTTTGCAACGCTTCTGTCGCATCCGAATAGTGCACGCCGCCCCCGGCGATGATCACCGGCCGTTTGGCCGCCTTGAGCGCCGCCACTGCGCGGGCCAGCTCACCTTCATCCGGGCGGATGCGGCGCTGATACCAGACGCGGGGCTCAAAGAAGCTTTCGGGATAGTCATAAGCTTCGGCCTGCACGTCCTGACAGAAGGACAACGTGACCGGCCCGCAATCGGCGGGGTCCGTCATGGTGCGGAACGCCCGCGGCAGAGCGGTCAGCAGGTGTTCAGGCCGAGTGATCCGGTCGAAGTAACGGCTGACCGGGCGGAAGCAGTCATTGGCACTGACCGTACCGTCGCTGAAATTCTCGGGCTGTTGCAGAACCGGATCAGGCCCGCGTGTCGCAAACACGTCGCCGGGCAACAGCAAGACCGGTAGGCGGTTCACATAGGCCAACGCCGCCGCCGTCACCATATTCGTGGCCCCCGGCCCGATCGAGGACGTCACCGCCATGGTCTGCGCCCGCCGCTTTTGCTTGGCATAGGCAATCGCGCAATGGGCCATGGTCTGCTCGTTATGGCCACGATAGGTGGGCAGGCTGTCTTTGACGGCGTGCAGCGCCTCGCCCAACCCGGCGACATTGCCGTGGCCGAAGATGGCCCAGACACCGGCGACAAAGGGCTCGCCGGCCTCGTTCATCTGCGCGCCAAGATAGCGGACCAGAGCCTGCGCCGCGGTCAGTCGGATTGTCTTGCTCATTCGTGTTTCCTTTCAACACAAGGCCCGTTTCGGCGTTCCGTTGAACTTCAGTTTTGCCAATATGCGTGACGGGGCCGTGTCAGACGGTCCCGCCCAGCGACCCTTCCAGTTCGGCCAGTTCCTGTCCACCGGCCATGAGGTCCTGCAACTCTTCGGGCGAGATTTCACCGCGTTTAGCAGTACCGAGCGTCTGTCCCCTATTTAGCACGGTGAACCTGTCGCCAACCGCCAAGGCGTGGCGCACGTTGTGGCTGATAAAGACCACGCCGACCCCCTGACTGCGCACCTTGTCGATTGTGGCCAGAACGTTCGAGGTCTGACGCACCCCAAGGGCCGACGTCGGTTCGTCCAAAATCAGGATCTTCGCGCCGAAATGCACCGCACGGGCTATGGCAACCGTCTGACGCTCACCCCCCGACAATGTGCCAACGGCCTGATCCGGACCACGCAGGTTGATGCCCATTTTGCGCATCTCTTCCATGGTGATCTCATCGGCCAGCTTCTTATCGAAGAAGTTGATCCCGGCCACTTTGCGCGTCGGCTCGTTGCCCATGAAGAAATTGCGGCTGACGCTCATCAGCGGAATCATCGCCAGATGCTGGTGCACCGTAGCAATCCCCGCTGCAATCGCATCGCGCGGGTCTTCGAAATGCATCGGCCTGTCTTCGAAAAAGATCTCACCCGACGTTGGTTTATGCACCCCTGACATGGTCTTGATGAAGGTCGATTTGCCTGCACCGTTGTCGCCCAGCAGGCAATGACACTCACCTGGCCTCAGATCGAAGCTCACCCCAGCCAGAGCGATCACCGAGCCAAAGTGTTTCTGGATATCGACCATCCGAATGATTGGGGCCCGTTCCTGCGCATCGCCGTGATGGAATTTGGTATCTTCGGTCATCTCAGCGCTCTCCTGTGATGATGCGGCGGATATAGGTGTTCAGGATCACCGCACCCAGCAGGATCACACCCAAAAACACCCGGAAGAGTGAGCTTTCGACCCCCGCAAAGAACAGCCCCTGCTGCACCACGCCAAAAATCAGCGCGCCCAAAGCCGCACCCAGCACCGAACCATAACCACCGGTTAGCAGCGCGCCGCCAATGACCACGGCAATGATAGCCTCGAATTCCTTCAGTAGGCCGCGATCCGCCCCGGCTGATCCGAACTCCATCACCTGACAGGTGGCGAAAACCGTGGCGCAGAAGGCAGTGAACATGAACATCAGGATTTTGACCCGGTTCACCGGCACACCAGAATTCCGCGCCGCCTCGGCATCGCCGCCCGCAGCAAAAATCCAATTGCCGAACTTGGTCTTGGTCAGAAGTATGTGACCAAAGAGGATGATGGCCAGCGCCCAAATGATCAGCATCGGAATGCCGTCGACCACAGGCTGACCGGCACGCGTACCGCGCTCGAAGGTCTCGATAATGCCCGCATCACCCAACCAGACGAACAGACCCTGCCCGACCTTGCCACCAAAAACTGCAGCCAGCCAATCGCCCTCGGCCACGTCGCGAATGCCACCTATGATGGTTTTACGCTCAATGGTTTGGGGCAAGTAGATGGTGAAGCCGCGCAGAATGAACAGAAAGGCCAGCGTTACGATAAAGCTGGGCAATCCCGTGCGCACAACGATGTAGCCGTTAACCGCACCGATAAAGATGCACAGCGCGAAGGTCACAATGATCGCCATCCAGACCGGCCAACTGAGCGTGACCGAGAAGATTGCGATCATCATCCCCGCGAACCCGATCATTGAGCCCACAGAAAGGTCAAACTCACCTGCAATCATTAGTAGGCAGGCGCCCACGGCAATGATCATGAATTGGGCCGAGACAATCGACCAGTTCATAACGCCCTGCGCGTTGAACATGCCGCTGTCAAAGGCGAATAGCAGGAAGAATGTGAACACGGCGACGGTGCCGACCATACCACCCAATTCGGGACGGATCAGGGCACGACGCAACGGCGAGATCTCTTTGATCCGTTCGTCACCGCCCATTGCGGATTGCGCTGATTCAGCCATAGGTGCCTCCCCTCGCGCTCTATAGAATGCTTAGATTTTGCTAGGGTGCGGACGCAGCAACCGCGTCCGCACCGAAATTGAAGATCAGCGGTATTCGCCCGCAAACTCTTCGATTTTACCCAGACCGTCTGCGGTCACGAAACCGGGGCCCGAGTTGATGTTGTTACCCGGCAGAACGCCATAGCGGTGGTAGTTGGCCATCACGACAACCGGCAGATAGGCCTGAAGGAAAGGCTGCTGGTCGATGCCCCACTGGATCACACCGCTTTTGATACCTTTGACGATCTCACCACCCAGATCGAAGGTGCCGAAATAGATGTCACCGGCCATGCCGTTCTCTTCCAGCGCCAGAATGGTCGGATCAGCCGAGGTCGGCCCCAGCGTCAGCACGGCATCCGTATCGGGATTAGCCGAAAGATAAGCCAGAACGCGGTTCTTGATCTCGGCCGGGTCCTGACCAGCGTCGATCATCTGCTCACCCAGTTCGATCCCCAGACCGTCGGCAAAACCCTGACACCGCTCCTGGCTGGAGGGCTGTACGATATAATGGTTCACACATAGGAACGAGCCGATACCGTCGCCCTTGGCGCGCAGACCGGCGGCGTAGCCTGCGTCATATTCCGGCTGGCCGACATACATCAACGCACCCACTTCGCGCGCCTTTTCCGGCGTGCCGGTGTTCATGATGATAACGTCGATGCCCGAATCCACGGCAGCTTTGATCGGGCCTTCCAGAATGTCGGGGTCCGCCAGCGTCGTGATAATCCCGTTCGGACCCGAAGCAGCGGCCTGATCGATGATCCGCGCCATGTCGGCCAAGTCACCGGTGGGCGGATTACGATATTCAACCTCGACACCCATCTGCTCGCCCGCCAGAGCGATACCGTTCTTGATGGTGTTCCACCAGCTGTCACTGTCCGGAGCGTGGCTGACCAGAATGTACTTCTCGCCCTCGGCCGCAGCGCCAGTGACGCCCGCGAACGCAACGGCGCTGGCCATCAGCACGCCTTTTACAAACTTCTTCATTTCCATTCCTCCCAATAGAACAGTCAATCAGTGTGCCGGGTTTGCCCGGCCATTCGGTTAAACCGAATCTCCTCTGCCCCGGTTCGGCACCGGGCTTTCCTCAGTTTGAGGATATCCGGCAATTTTGCAACCGGTTTCAAAACACATCCTCCAAAGCGACCGGTTGCCTGGTTTTTGCCGAGCGGGTCGCAGCCTCGGCCATTGCCAAGGCGGTCACGCCATCCTCCAACGTGACGGGCATCGCCATGCCGGTTTGCACCGCGCCGACAAACGCATCCCATTCGGCCCGGTAGGCTGGCATGTAGCGCTCCAGGAAAAAATACGTTGGCTTTGCTCCAACCACGCCATCGACCGTGGATTTGACGACCGTGTTTTCCAGAACGTTATGGGCCTGAAGTAACCCAGCGGCCCCAAGCAATTCAACCCGCTGATCATAACCATAGGCTGCACGCCGCGAATTCTTGATCACCGCGATGGCACCATTGGCGTAAGTCATTGTGGTTACAGCGGTATCCACGTCTCCAACAGCCCCGATTTCGGGATCCACAACCGAGGATCCAACCGCAGAAATCGTGATCGGCGCCTGCCCCATCAGGTAATTCGCCATATCGAAATCATGGATCATCATGTCCCGAAACAACCCGCCAGAGGTTTTGACATAGCTGACGGGCGGCGGAGCTGGATCGAAAGAGGTGATCGATAATAACTCGGCCTTGCCGATATCTCCGCTGGTGTAAGCCTGCTTCAAAGACGCGAAACTGGGATCGAAGCGGCGATTGAACCCGACCATCACGGGCTGACCCGTTGCGGCCGCGACCTGTTGGCAGGAAATTGCCCGTTTCAGGTCCAGATCAACCGGTTTCTCGCACAAAACCGCCTTTCCGGCACGGGTCGCCGCTTCGATCAGGTCCGAATGGGTGTCCGTCGGTGACGCGATCAGCACCGCATCAATCGCCGGGTCATTGATCACCGCCTCGGAGGTGCATGCCTGCGCCCCATATGCGCTTGCCAGAGCTTCGGCGGCCTCGGCCACAGCGTCAGACACGGCGCTCAACTTGGATTGCGCATGCCCGGCTATAGCCTCAGCATGAACACGGCCAATCCGTCCCGCGCCAATCAATCCGACGTTCAGCATGAGGGTTCCTCGAATCTTTATTCCACGCCACAGTGTTGGTTTTTGCAACCGGTTGCAAGATTTTTTTTGCTGTTGCGTATTCCAGTGTCAGCACCCGGTTCGACCGACAGAGGATTTTTCTTGGGTTTCATGATAAGATGCAGCCCTGTTTGCGAGTTCAGGGGGGTGTTGCAATGGTTGAATATGGAATTGCCACGGGTACGGTTGGCGGTTCTGTCGGCGGTGGCGGTGGCTACCGCGGCGGAGGTGGTGGCGGAGGGTCGAATATCTCGTACTGGGTCGGATATTTCGAACAGAACCCCGAGATCATGATCGCCGCACTTGTCGGCATCTTTCTGGTCGCGCGGTATGTTCTGGCGCGGTGATCGCGCGATGCTCGGGCCCGTCGGGCCAAACCGGTGAGAAATGGCGATCCCTGAAGGACTCGAACCCTCAACCTGCTGATTAGAAGTCAGCTGCTCTATCCAGTTGAGCTAAGGGACCGCTGCGCCCTTCTTGCGGTTTTTAAGCGCGGGGTTCAAGGGCCAAGCGCATGAAGGCACTGTTTGGGTCTTCGGAGTAACCAAAGATTGGGCCGCAATAGGAATAGCCCAGCGCCTCGTACAGCTTACGCGCCGCGTCATAGTCGGGCAAATGGGCTGCCCCGGTTTCCAGAACCAGTGCCTGCATCCCTTCAGACCGCGCGACATCCGCCAGATGGGCCATCATGGTGCGCGCCAGACCCCGGCCGCGCGCCGCTACGACGACATGCACGGATTTAACTTCGGCCGTGCCATCCGGCAATGCCTTGAGCGCACCACAGCCGATGGCCTGTTCGGCGTCAAACATCGCCCAGAACCGGATACCAGGCCCCGCAAGGCCGCTGGCATCCATCGTATGATTGCTTTCCGCCGGTCCCGCGGTTTCACTATGGGCAAAATGCGCCTCAATCACCGGGCGCAGCGCGTCCGATGTTGGGTCAGCTTCGCGGATGTCGATCAATTCAGTGCGTCCAGGGTGCGCGCCGGTTGGTGGCGAAATTCTCACCATATCCACCTGCTCGAACGTTGGGTTTGCGCTTGTGCGGCTCGGTCACCTGCGCATCAATTCCGTGGTCCTTGGCGTAATCCAACGCCTCTTCCTTGGTGTCGAATTTCAGGCGCACCTGAGTTTGCGTGTCGCTGGAGGACGTCCAGCCCATCAACGGATCAACCTCACGCGACGAAGCAGGGGCATACTCCAGAACCCACTTGCGGGTTTTGGCCATCCCCGAGGTCATCGCATTTCGCGAAGGCTGGTAAATCCGTGCGCGCATGTCGCCTCTCCGTACTCACTTGGCTGGGCATGTTTATGCGTCAGAGCTGCTGCGTGGACAAGTCCGTAAATGTCGCAACTTGGTGTGATTGAAATGGCCTCTTGAACAAGAACAAAAACAGATCAAAATCAGGCCCGAAAGGAATCTCCCCTTATGGCCTATGCACATTCCGACAAGACCCAGCTGACTGCCGAAGACGTCCGCGCCCGCCTGAAACTGGAAGGCGGCAAGGCATTTGTCATGCATACCGATTTTTCCCCTGCAGGGGATCAGCCAACGGCCATCAAGGAACTGGCAGGCGGCGTTCAGGATGGCGAGCGGGATCAGGTTCTGCTAGGCGCGACCGGCACGGGCAAGACCTTCACCATGGCCAAGGTGATCGAAGAAACCCAGCGTCCCGCCATCATCCTTGCGCCCAACAAGACGCTGGCCGCGCAGCTCTATGGTGAGTTCAAGGGGTTCTTCCCCGAAAACTCGGTCGAGTATTTCGTCAGCTACTATGACTACTACCAGCCCGAGGCCTATGTGCCGCGCAGCGACACATACATAGAAAAAGAATCCCAGATCAACGAACAGATCGACCGGATGCGCCACTCGGCCACCCGCGCGTTGTTGGAGCGTGATGATGTGATCATCGTGGCGTCGGTGTCTTGTATCTACGGCATCGGCTCAGTCGAAACCTACGGGGCGATGACGCAAGACCTGAAAGTCGGCAGCGAATATGATCAGCGGCAGGTGATGGCAGATCTGGTGGCTCAACAATACCGCCGCAACGACCAGGCGTTTCAGCGTGGGTCCTTTCGGGTTCGTGGGGACAGCTTGGAGATCTGGCCTGCCCACCTTGAGGACCGTGCGTGGAAGCTGTCATTCTTCGGTGAAGAACTGGAACAAATCACCGAGTTTGATCCTCTGACCGGTGAGAAAACTGATACGATGGAGCAGATCCGGGTCTACGCAAACTCCCACTACGTGACGCCGAAACCGACGATGCAACAGGCGATTATCGGGATCAAAAAGGAACTGCGCATCCGGCTGGATCAACTGGTCGGCGAAGGCAAGCTGCTGGAAGCACAGCGTCTGGAACAGCGCACAAACTTTGACCTTGAGATGCTTGAGGCCACGGGCGTCTGCAACGGGATCGAGAACTACTCGCGCTATCTGACCGGCCGCGCGCCGGGTGAGCCGCCCCCGACCCTGTTCGAATTCATCCCCGACAACGCCATTGTCTTCGCCGACGAATCCCACGTCTCCGTCCCGCAGATCGGCGGCATGTATCGGGGTGACTATCGCCGCAAGTTCACGCTGGCCGAACACGGGTTCCGCCTGCCGTCCTGCATGGATAACCGCCCGCTGAAATTCGAGGAATGGGACGCCATGCGCCCGCAATCCGTCTTTGTCTCGGCCACCCCGGCCAAGTGGGAGATCGAACAAACTGGCGGCGTCTTCACTGAACAGGTGATCCGCCCCACCGGCCTGCTGGACCCCGAGGTCGAAATCCGCCCGGTGTCTATGCAGGTGGACGACCTGCTGGATGAAGTGCGCAAAGTCACCGCTGATGGCTTCCGCACGCTGGTCACGACACTGACCAAACGCATGGCCGAAGACCTGACCGAATACCTGCACGAACAGGGCATCAAGGTGCGCTACATGCACTCGGATATCGACACGATAGAGCGGATCGAAATCCTGCGCGACCTTCGCTTAGGAGCCTTCGACGTCCTGATCGGCATCAACCTGCTGCGTGAAGGTTTGGACATCCCCGAATGCGGGCTGGTCGCCATTCTGGACGCCGACAAGGAAGGATTCCTGCGGTCCGAGACCTCTCTGGTCCAGACCATCGGCCGCGCCGCGCGCAATGCCGAGGGCCGTGTGATCATGTATGCCGACAAGATCACCGGCTCCATGGAACGCGCGTTGAACGAGACCAACCGCCGCCGCGCCAAACAGATCGCCTATAACGAAAAACACGGCATCACACCCGAGACGGTGAAGAAAAACGTCGAGGACGTTCTGGCCGGTCTCTACGAAGGCGACGTCGACATGAACCGCGTCACCGCCACCATCGACAAACCGATGCACGGCGCGAATCTCGAGGCGCATCTGGACGGGTTACGCGAGCAAATGCGCAAAGCCGCCGAGAACCTTGAATTCGAAGAAGCCGCCAATATCCGGGATGAGATCAAACGTCTGGAGGCGGTCGATCTGGCCGTCGCCGACGACCCCATGGCGCGGCAGTGGGCGGTCGAGAAAGCGTCCGAGGATGCGGTGAAATCGCGTGGTCGGTCAACGGCTGGACGTCCGGGGCAACGCGGTGGGAATGTTAAGCGACGGAAGCGTTAAACTGCTAGCGACGCAATACAAAGTTGCAGCACATGGCGTTGTTTGCTTCAGCCGCCTTGCCTAACCGCATTCCGTGGCTAGGTTCAAAGTATGCGAGCCGTTCTGCTATCACTGATCCTTAGCACGCCTGCCTATGCGTGGGATGCAACCGTTGGTCATATTTGCACGCTTTCGCACGAGACTGACGCAGCGAAAATATTTCTCACCTACGACCCGTCTAAACCGCTTTATTCAATCACCGTGACCCAAACGAACTCTGTTTGGAAACAAGCCCCGTGGTTTGCAATGCGTTTTGAAGGCTCGTCACCGATCGAGATTTCTACATCGCACCATGTTCTTTCCAACGGCGCAACGTCTTTGACCGTCACGAATACGGGCTTCGGAAACGTGCTTGATGGGTTGGAGTACAACCAAATAGCCTACGCATTCACGCAGGATCACGTGGCCACATTCTCGCTGGTCGGCGCTGCTGACCCAGTGCGGGTTTTTCGCGAATGTGCGGGAGCTCAACTATCCTAAGTCATCCGGAACGCAACCATCCCTAACATAGATTTCATCGCGTTTTCACGGCAATGTGGACTAAGTGAGCAAATCTCAATCGGTTTGAACCCGAGCGAGTTTTTCTCGCTCACGTCAGCGTTCACCCCTTGTCCCAATGGGCAATCACATCATACCCAACCGGTGTCGGCGGCCCTTCCATGAACTCGGCGAAATGGCCCCACAGTTCGGCCACTTTCGGGGCATTCGCGTTCGAGGTCGCCTCGCTCTCGACCACCGAGATCACATAGCCCGAGCCGTCTTCGTTCATCACATTGGTAAAGCTGTGCATGCCGGGCATGCTCATGATTTCTGACTTCAACGCGTTCATTTTCGCCGTCGCGGCCTCGCGCGTGCCTGGCTTCATTTTGAATTGAGTAATACGTGCAAACATGACTTTCCTCCCTCGTCTGGCGAAATTGCCATAGGGCGCGATCAAAGAAATCCCGCCGTGCAGAAGGTAGCATGGCAGGCACAAATCTCGTATTGATACTTACGAATTCAGCACATTTTCAACCGCGCGCCTCATCCGAGCATGCTGACTGACACTCCAAAGTTGCAACCCAGCGCATAGACCTGGCATGTTGCAGAACTGCCGCGTAGGTTAAACGCCCAACTCCGCCCGTACCTTCTTGGTCAGCTTCGCCACCACCAGATCATAAGACGTCACGATATGCTCGCGCAGCGAGGCATCGCTCATCCCGCGTTCCTCATAGACCTGTAACCACTTCATCCCGCGTGAGGCCAGATAGGGAGCGGGGCGGATGCCGGGGACGTCGCTCAGGACCTCAAACGCCAGATCGGTGGCTTTGAAGGTGACGGCGTCGCGCCCCTCGTGCCAGCCGCAGATCGCAAACACCTTGCCGCCCACTTTCCACACATCCGCATTGCCCCATTGCACCACAAGGGTTGTGGCTTTGAGATTGGCGCAGAACGCGTTGAATTCGTCTCGGGTCATCGCCATTGCCTGGAAAACTAGGGTCGCAGAAATTTGGCACTGCCGACGGAGCGCTCGGCCGGTTGAGCCACTTGCGGGGTTTCGGTCACGGCCGGGGTGGTAAGACGCGGGGCCGAACCGCACGCCACGCCATCCCCGTCAGGGTCGTTTCGCAGGTGATAACCCGGCTCACCAGCGTAGTATGGGCCGGGGATCACTTTGACTGCCGTCGCGCATCCAGCCATCGCGATCAGGTGTAGCATAGCCTCTTCCTGCTCAAACTCCGAGGTGCGCAGGTAGACGCCCAGCGCGATCCCCGCAGTCGTTACTGGCAGCATGAGGACCATCAACAGGATGCGAACGGGCGACAAAGCCCGTTTGCGCAGTGCCTCGGCGCGTCGAACACGTGCCGGAGCCTTGGGATCGGTAAAAAGCGAGCGCGGCTCGGATTCGTTTGTCGACATGGCCAAAGACTAACGCCGGTTTATGTCAAAACCGAGGCCCAAAAGATGGTGGCCAGAGTGATGGAGGCAGAAATCCGCGCCGCTAACGGACGACATGTACCGCGCAGGACGCGTGCCGGACCACATGGTTGGCCGTCGATCCCAACAAAAGGTCCTGCATCCCCGGACGATGCGACGCCATGATGATCAGGTCGGGCTTATGTTCTTCGGACCAATCCAGAATGGTGCGTCCGGAATGCCCTTCGACAACCACACCTTTGGCATTGGGAAGTTTGGCGGCCAAGCTGTCCAATTCGGTTTGCAGAGCCTTGCGGGCTTCGCGCAGATATTCGGGCGGCATATAGGAAATCGCGTAGTTCGGGATATGCTCGACCACATGCAGCAGCGTGACCTGTGCATCCGGGGTTGCCAACACCTTGGCCAGTTTCAGCGGGCCGGAAATATCCCGCTCTGCATCAAAGGAAATCGGGACCAGAATATTGTGATACATGACGCGCACCTCCGTTCATTTCGCGGTCAGGATGCGCCAATTCGCAAGGCACGGCTTTGATTTAGGTCACGATCCGCTAAAAGTTTCGGCAACATCATACATCACCGGTTCAAAGCTTTTGCACAGCTCGTTGATCTTGCGATTCCGGTCGCGCATTTCCGGGGTGCGCAGCATCGCCAGAAAATCCTCGCGCCGTTCCCATTGCGAGTAATTGGCGATCCGCGTCTGAGCGTCATTGACATGCAGCCCCGCCGCCACAAAGCCGGGCTGCTTCGAGATGAAATCGGCATAGGCGTCAGTCAGCGCCTCAAGCAGGTCTTGACAGGTACCGGGCGTCATCTCGAAGGTCGTGATCACGGTTTGGACGCTGGTGTTCTTGGCAATGTTCGGCATCTGGAATCTCCTGTTATTGAGCCTAGCCTAGCATAGGATTTCCAAAGGTCCCGCCTTTGTTGGCGAATTCAGCACTTTGCCACGGCTGCGGGAATTCGTCATTTCACTAACGATCCGTTAACCATGCTGACCGATGCTGCGCCCATGTACCGGGCTCTTTACCTTTTGTTCATTGTCCTGTTGGCCTCGCCTGCGTGGTCGGGCGCATGGTTGCGCGGCAAGGATTCCGCTTTTACGGCGGCGTCGGTGACGGTGTTCAAGGAACCCGACCAGGGGTATGACTATGCATCCGCGCTTTATGCCGAATGGGGTGCTCGGGACAATCTGACAATTGGGTTCGATTTTGAAGAGAACCGAGACCTCTACGGTCATGCGACCGTCTTTGCCCGCATCCCGGTTGCCGATTTGCAGCAAAAGGGGCGGTTTGCCGCAGAATTCGGGGTTGGCGTGCATCACCGCTATCGTGGAACATGGGCGCTGTACAAGGCAACCCTGTCGTATGGAAAGGGGTACTCGACCGGATGGGGCAATGGCTGGGTGACCCTGGATGCATCATTGGAATACCGCACCCACGACGCGCTCTATCGCAAACTGGACCTGACAACGGGCCTGAATTCAGCGCGGCTGATCAACCCTTTGCTTCAGGTCGAGACCGCTTATCGCAGCGGAAGCTCTCTGTTCTGGCGGGTCCGGCCGTCGGCCATGATCCGGTGGCAGGACAGCCCGACAACCTGGGTTCTGGGGCTGGAGCGGAAAGATGCCCGCAATGACACGGGCATCAAACTGGCAATCTGGTCCGAGTTCTGACGCCGCCGCTCAGCGCTCCATTCGGATGATGGTCGAGACTGATCCGCGCAAGGATTGCGCCCAGCGCAGGTTTATAACGTCCTTCCCGCTGCCCTGTTCCAGCTCCACATAAGGTGTGTCGTGGATAGTCCCGCCAAAAGCGTTCTTCAATGGACCCAACACAGTAACCGCGTCACACCCACGGGCTTTTCCGCCAAATGGAAGACGCGCTTGCGACCCAATACTCCAGACCGACGAATTCGAGCTTTGCGCGTGAACCAGACGCAGCGGGTTTTCAACCTTGGCCGAGATGCCATGAAACGTGTTGTCCCTGAAACTCACGTTCAGATGCGCGAAATGGTTGAAATCCGCGAAAGTCGTATCCACCCGCTCGGCCCGGTCGATCGCGCCGTTGATGGAGCGAAATTTGTTCCCAGCAACAACGACACCATTCAGGAAATGGCCGGGCCCGTGCGGCCGAATGACAATATTGCTGAACCAGGGTGCGACCTCGTTACAATAGAATATATTGTCGGTTATGGTCATCGCGCTGAACGAAAATCCCGCCGTGTACGCCGGATTGGCGTCCCGCTCATTAGTCCACTGCAAAAAGCAATTATCGACATAGTTCTCGGAAATGGTCGAGCTGTTATAGGTCCCGATCATAACCAACCCGGCGCTGCGCACGCCCTGAGCAATGCTGTCGCCCTGGAAGAAGTGGTTGCCCAGCACCAGGTTGTTCGTTCCACCCAGAACGGCAAAATGCAGGAACCTGACAGCACGATTGTGGCGCAGTTTGATATCATTCGCTGTCGCGTTCAGGGCGATGGATCTGCGATCCGAGACGTTGAAAGACTCCTCAGCCGACAGGAACTGGCAATTGTCGATCAACATCCCCTGACAGCCGGTACCGATTGAAGTAATCCCGCGATCCTTCGGACGGCTGACAAAGCAGTTGGTAATCGCAAATGTACTGCCAGACGGTGCCAGACGGATGCCGCTGCATCGCCCGTTGCACTGAAACTCGATCTCTTCCATGCCAAATTTGCGCAGGGTGCTGAATCCCATGAAATCCAGCAGGTACTTGAACGAAAAAAACGAGAACGACTGCGTGCCCGCCGCATCATAAATCGGGGCGTTCAGAGTGATTTCGCCCGCACCAACATTCTTGGACCGCACGTAAATCTCGCGCCCGACACCATTGCCCCCTACCAAGGACCCAACCGGAATATTCGCAACATTGGCGACATTGGTCAGCCGAGTCGGATCTGATGGGTTGTAGGTTGCGACCGAAGTGAAGGTCTCGGTATCCCAGGCTGCATTGTCTTTGACATCGAACTGGCCATTGCGAATGACGCGACGGGTGGAGAAACCACTCTGCCGGTTCGGAACGGCTGCGGCCATGTCAATCGGGCCGTTTACCGATATCTTGCGTCCACCCATGTCCAGGGATTCATGGTCCGCATTGTTCAACAGCGCCTGAAATGCCTTTTTAAATGCCAACTCCTCATCCCCGAACGCGTTGATATAAACTGGCAGGTCGAAATTCTTGGTCAACAGCAGCATCTTATCGTCAGGCATCGTGACGGTGCCCTCAAACTCGATCTCGGACGCGATGGTGGTATTTTCAGTCAGCAGGTAAGTGCCTTCAGACACAAAAACCCGGCGTCCACCCGCAGCCTGGTCCGCCGCGACAAAGGCGGACGTATCATCTGCAACCCCATCACCGACCGCGCCAAAATCGCGTACATCCACAAGGCTAATCATGTCGCGCAGAAAAACACCGGTCACATCCGTGATCTCGATATCGTCCAACCGCACGATCGAGCCATTCGCTCCGATCAGATCAAGTCCGAAATGGCCATAAATCGCGGTCACGCCCCAGGGCATATCCACGCCGGTGCGCTGCCCCGCCCCGACAATCGCGGTGATTTCATGGACGGCGCCATAGCCCGACAGTTGGGTTGCGGGGCCTTGCTCGATCACCCCATCAACATGGGTTTCACCCGCGCCACCAGCCCAGGCCGCGATCCGAACCTCGGGCAAAGGCCCGCTGATTGCCTTCACCCGCGCCTTGATCTGAAGATAGCACCCCGGCTGCAACGGGGTCTGCCCCATATAACGCAGCTTTTGCGTTGCGCTGACCTTGAGGATTTCAAGGCAGCCGCCGAAATCCGCATCCGCCGGAACAAAAGCGCCGGTGCCCGAGCCTTCATAGGTCGGCGAGCCGGGTGTTCCGTCGCCGCTGGACCACACGTTCAGGCCGTTTGCAAAAGCAGACGGCATGAACACGATGCCGTCGGTGATTGCCTTATTCATAGAAATCCCTTTCCCAATCGCACCCATCAGCGCGCATTAACCCAGGGCTCGGGGCCACCCCGAGCGCAAAAGCCTGAGTACAGAAAGGGTGTTAATCGCTACTCATGTCACCGTGACGGTGGTGTTGCGTCACGCCGCGGGGTCCGAGTTGCCCAGCAACTGCACGCCATTGATCTTCCAGCCATTTTCTAACTGAATCATCTGATAATCCAAAATATGAGTTTGTCCGGCACCATCAACGATCAGAACCTTTTGCCACAGCGCGCCCGCGATCTCGCGCAGTTCCAGAAACTGAATATCAGAGGGTCGCCAGACCATAGGATAGCCGTTGCGCACCATGTTTCCGAAATTCTCGGGAGTGCGGAAAATGCTCTGGATGTTGGGGCTTGCAAAGGTAAAGGCGGTGGCGAAATCATCCGCTTTGAACGCCTGTATCTGCGCCGCGATATTGGCTTCGATCTCGGTGCTTTGGGCAAATGCACCCGTGGCCAAAGCGGCACTCAACGAAAGGGCAAGCAAGATACGACGCATGGGGCTACCTCCTCTAGCAAGGGTAGCCCCACATCATGTTAGGTCAAATCAGGCCAGCTCTCCGGCCAAAGCCTTGTCGATCAGCGCAACCGTTTCGGGCACACCGTAAAGCGCAATAAACCCACCAAAGCGCGGCCCTTGCGAGGCCCCTAGCAGCACCTCGTAGAGCGCTGTGAACCACCCGCGCATCGGGTCGAACCGCTCGCGCCCGATGGAATAGACCACCGATTGCAGCGCTTCGTCCTCAAGCGGACCATCATAGGCTTGCAACGCGACCTTCAACGCTTCCAGCGCCTCACGTTCCTGATCGGTAGGTGCGCGGTGCTGTCGGGTGGGTTTGACGAAATCGTTGAAGTAACGCACCGCAAAGCCCGCCGCCTGATCCAGATCGGGATGCGTTTCTGCGGTCGCCTCGGGCGCATAGCGGCGGATGAAACCCCACAGCGCTTCTTTGTCCTCGGCACCAGACACTGATGCAAGGTTCAGTAGCATCGCAAACGGCACCATAAGCGTGGATGCAGGCACGTCACCGCCATGGATATGCCAGACAGGGTTGTTCAACTGCGCCTTCAGTTCTTGCCCGGGATAGGCGCGCAGCTGCTGATGATACTCGTCCACAGCCTTGGGAATGACATCGAAATACAGACGCTTGGCCGTCTTGGGCTTTTGATACATGAAATACGACAGGCTTTCGGGTGCGGCATAGGTCAGCCACTCTTCCATCGACAAGCCATTGCCCTTGGACTTCGAGATCTTCTGCCCCTGCTCATCATTGAACAGCTCATAGCTGAGCGCTTCGGGCGGCTGTTTGCCCAGCGCCCGGCAGATTTTCGACGATTGCGTGACTGAATCGATCAGGTCTTTGCCCGACATCTCGTAATCCACGCCCAGCGCGGCCCAACGCATGGCCCAGTCGGGCTTCCACTGCATCTTGACGTTGCCTCCCGTGACCGGGATTTCGACCTTTTCGCCATCAGGCTCCTGATAAACAATCGTGCCTTTGGCTACGTTACGTTCCAGCGTCGGCACTTGCAGCACGTGGCCGGTTTTCGGGCTGATCGGCAAGAAGCATGAATAGGTCTCGCGTCGCTCGGGCCCGAGGGTCGGCAGCATGATTTCTTGTATCTTGTCGAAGCGCTCCAGCGCGATCAGCAGCGCCTCATCAAACTTGCCGCTGGTGTAGTAGTCTGTGGCCGAGGCGAATTCATACTCGAATCCGAAACTGTCCAGAAAATCGCACAGCATCGCGTTGTTGTGCTGCGCGAACCCTTCATGCGTGCCAAATGGGTCGCGCACTTTGGTGAGCGGCAGATGCAGGTCTTCTTTCAGCTCGTCCTGCATCGGCACATTGGTCGGAACCTTGCGAAAGCCGTCCATATCATCCGAAAAGCAGATCAGCTTGGTCGGAATATCGCTGATCTGTTCAAACGCATGCCGTACCATCGAGGTCCGCGCGACCTCGCCAAAGGTGCCGATATGCGGCAGGCCCGACGGGCCATAGCCGGTCTGGAACAAAACATATCCCTTTTCCGGCGCACCTTGTCTGTAGCGTTTGAGGACCCGGCGCGCCTCTTCGAAAGGCCAGGCCTTGGACGACATCGCGGTTTCACGCAGTTCAGACATTTTTTAGGTGCTCCATCGGGAAATACAGCGCCGGACGCCCCATGCGACCCGACCGACCCCTCCTATTGTGCCGGTGCAGCATGAGTCAATAAAGCGCGCTGTTTTTCTGAGCGGAAACCCCGGTTGCGGTTTATTCGGCTGCCGTCACTTTCGGCGGGAACTTGTTCGGCAGCAAACCCATTCGCTGCGCCTGATGCACATCGGCCAGCAGATCCCGATCGGCAGCGGCAAACAGCTCTTCGGGATCGTCCAGCACGAAATACCCCATCTGATGCATGTCGATCCGATACGGCGTTCGCAAGATCGTCATGACATCGAACGGGTCCCGGTCGGGAACGTCGCTATCCACGGCATAAACCAGCTCCGTGGGCGAAGACGCCAGCCCCGAGCCCAGCGCCTTGATCTGCCCGTCCTGTCGGCGCAATCCGAATTCAATCGAAAACCAATATAGCCGGATCAACCAGGCATAGTCTTTGTCCCCCGCCTCAACCCCAGCGTTGCCGATCGCATAGCTGAAAGCGGCAAAACGTGGGTCGCTCAGTAGGGGCGTGTGGCCAAAGATTTCGTGAAAGATATCGGGTTCTTCAATATAGTCGAAATCCTCGCGTGAACGGATGAACGATGCAGCAGGAAAAACCCGATCCGCGAGCATGCCAAAAAAGGTCTTGAACCCGATCAGCGCCGGAACCGGTTGAACCCGCCACCCGGTCAGGTCCAGAAGACGCTCGGATATATCCGCGCAGGACGGCACGCGGGTCTTGGGCATCTCCAACCGATTCAACCCGTCCAGATATTCCCGCGCCATGTAGCGCTGCACATTTTCCTGCTGCGCCGCATAAAGGTCCGCCCAAACTGCATCCTCCTCGGCGGTATAAGCAATATGGCCGCGCGCGTCGGCCTGTTTGGCCACGTATTTGGTGGATTTGGGCATGGAACGTCCTCCTTGATAGAATTTTAGCCCTTACTCGTGGTAAAATTGACTTAATGGCGTGCGGAATTGCTGGATTTTTGGCCGAAACATTTCAATAATGTTCTGATTATGACCCAAACCCTTCAACCTGCTGACATCGCTATCCTGCAAGAGCTTCAGTCAGACGGACGTCTGTCCATGCAGGATCTCGCCGACCGAACCGGGCTGTCGGCCTCGCAATGCTGGCGGCGAGTACGAGATCTTGAGGCAACGGGTGTCGTCTCCGGTTATGCCGCGCGGGTGCCCGCAAAATCGGTGGGGCTGAATGCGATCGCCTACGTTCACATCGCGTTGAAAGACCACCAAGAGGACAGCATCGCGTCCTTCCTGCGCCTGGTTGAGACCGAAGCCCAGATCGTCGAATGCGCCTCGATCACCGGGGATCACGATTTCATCTTGAAGGTCTACGCGCGCACCCCCGAGGACCTTGAACATTTCATCATGCAACGCCTGTTGAAATCCGGCCTTGTCCGCGACACACGCAGCAATTTCGTACTGCGCCAGACCAAAACGCGTGGGCCGTTGCCCATCCTGTGACGCTTTGGCCGCCGAAATCCGTTGAACCCGATCCCGGTCCCTCCTATCGTGCGCGTTCAGAACAGCTCTATCAGGACCACGCCATGACCGATCAAGTGCCTCACCCGATGTCTCCGCAGGATTGCCTTGTTGCGATCATGGTGGCGATCTCAGCATCGGACGAAACCATTCGCACGGCTGAACTGGTCAAAATCGAAGCGGCTGTGAACATGCTGCCGGTCTTTGCCGAGTATGACATCGACCGCACCCGCCGCGTCTCGCAGATCGTGTTCGACCTGTTCGAACAAGAAGACGGGCTGGATGCGTTGTTTGGTCTGATCCGGGAAAACCTGCCCGAGCGGCTGAACGAAACCGCCTATGCCCTGGCTTGCGACGTGGCGGCGGCGGACGGATCCCTGGCCGAGACCGAACTGCGCCTGCTGGAAGAAATCCGTTACGAGTTGAACGTCGACCGCCTGCACGCCGCTGCAATTGAACGCGGCGCACGGGCACGTCACACCACCTGATCCTAGCTGCCGCTCAGCGTGCCCCAGCGTGTGATCAAAGCCCGCTGCAACCTGCGCGACCGCGCGTTCCAACTGCGTGCGCCCGCCGGGCGTTCTCGGTTCGCGCGCGGGATTGTGGCCCGGTGGTCGACATCAGCTGTGAAGATAGCAAAGGCCAGTTCGGACCCGTCTGGCGTGGTGATGAAACCTCCCAAACCTGAGACGAAATTCAACGTCCCTGTCTTGGCGTCCACCTTGATCGGGTGGTCTTTGACGGGTCTTCCCTGACTGTCCAACAACCTGAAATTCTTCAATAAAGGCCGCAGCGCTCCGGCTTTCTGCGCTGCGATCAACGCCTTGACCAGATCACCCGGCGCGACCCGAGACGCATCCCCCAGCCCCGAATGATCAACCATCTCAATGCCGTTGACCCCATATGCCTCGGCGGCCCAGCGATTCATTTCGTCGGCCGAGTCTTGCAGGGTGTGCAGATCGGCACCACGCGCCTTGGACGCCGTCATGCCCACCAATTCCGCCGTCACATTGGTCGAATATTTCAGCATTCCCCGCAAAATATTGTCCAGCGTTTCACTAAAATGCGTGACCAGAAAACTGCCCTGAGGGCTTTCGTTCGTCACCTGCAAACGGTCCAGCACAATCCCGTTCGACCGCGCCAATGTCCGAAACACATCCCCGGCGTAGAGCGCCGGTTTGCGTACCGGCAACCACCGGGCGCCACCTTTGCCCAGCGCCCCGCGGGCAACGGTCCAGCGATCTTGCCGCGCGCTTGGCTCATAGGTGTAGATCGGGGCTTTCCTGCTTTCGACCCGCATAGTTGCCACATCTACAGCCGGCTTGTAGCGCGCGCTTCGGGCATCCATCGTCACGGTATAATCCGTGCCCTCGCGCTTCCATTCAAAGTGAACCCGGTTGAAGTTCAACGCAATCCCGCTCAGCGCCGGGCTGTATCCCAGATGATCCGGCTGACCGGCGTCAATGCTGAACACATAGGGCAACGCCCCGTCATAGACCTTGAACGCACCGCGCACCTCGGTGATCCCGGCCTCTCGCAAATTGGCCGCCATTGTGGCCAGCGCATCCGTATCCAGCAGCGGGTCACCGCCGCCGACCAGAATAAGATCTCCGTTCAGAATGCCATTCTCGACCGGCCCATTCGCGATCAGTTTGGTTTCAAAGCGATAGTCTGACCCCAGTACGTCCAGCGCATAAAGCGCGGTCAGAGCTTTCGCCACACTGGCCGGAGGCAACCCGAGATCTCCGCCCACCGCCTCTAACTCGACACCGGTCTTGACGTCGGCCACGGCAAAAGCCACTTCGCCCCGCAGCCCGGCCGATTGGATCAGCCGTTCGGCCCCGTTTTTCTGTGGTCCACGGATCTGAGGCCGCAACGAAACCAAGGGCGCATTCGCCAGCGCAATGCCGGGGGCCACAACCGCCCCAAGGCTTGCAAGAAAACCACGTCGTGAAAAACGATCAGCCATGGGTCAATAAAATCCCAGAGGGTTCAGGCAAACAACCAGTCAAAAAGGATTATGTGCGCACGAAGGTTATTCCGGCAACACCCCATTTGCCCAGATGCCGCGATTGCGAAGATCAGTTGAACTGACGTCAACCATCGGCATGTTGACGAAACACCATGCCGGGGCCTCGGCCCGCCCCAGCAAATGCCGCGCCTGCCCGTCGATCCTGTAGCTGGAATAGACCCGTGCCGCCGGCGACATCCGGGCCGAGATGCGATCTCCCGGCCGCGCGACCACGCCCACCGGGATGCTGTCCATGATCAAACGCCAGTCTTTCCAGCGATGAAACTGCGCCAGATTGTCAGCCCCCATCAGCCACACGAACCTGACCCTCGGGTACAACCTGCGCAGCGCCGCCAACGTATCCGCGGTCGCGCGCGTCCCCGTCAGAGCCTCGATATCCGTCACCTCGACCGAGGGATGCTGCATCACATCCCGCGCCGCCTGCACCCGCTGGGACATGGGTGCTGGCCTGCGCTCCTTCAACGGATTTCCCGGAGATACGAGCCACCACACGCGATCCAACCCAAAGGCCTTCATCGCCTCACGCGTGACATGCACATGGCCCTGATGCGGCGGATCAAATGATCCCCCGAACAGCCCAATCACCTGACCGGGCCGCGCATATGGTATCGCGTAACGCTCCATACCCTGCTGATGTTCAGAACTGGGACGGCTTGTCAATCAACCGGCTGCACGACATCACCCAACCTAACCCATCCGGGTTTGACGACCTCAGCGCACCACCCCCCATGGCCGCGCACGGCGGAATAGCCACCTTTACCAAACGCTTCCTCCATCCGGCTGCACGGCGCACAGATCACGGTAAAACGCAAAATCGCCTCGCCCACCTGCACCTCACGTCTTTTGAGCGCAGCCAGATTGATTCCCGACACGACCACGTTGCGCCGTAAGACTTCAGGCGTAACAGGCCCCTGCCCCAGATAAGAGCCAATCGCCGCCAGATGTTCTTGTTGGATCAAAGTCACCGCTCGCTTGCCCGCACGGGCGCGGTCGCCGTCCAAACCATCGGCAGAGATCACAACGGCATCGACCGGTTGAACCTCGACCCTGCGATCAGGGCGCACACCAATCCATTCCAAACGACCCGGCTGGGCCCATCCTGCAATCAGTTCTGCCAAATCCGCCATGCATCCCCCTTTGCTACAATTCGGACATCTACCGCCGCCCATCCGAATGCAAAATTCACAAAACCACCAGCTTGCCCCGCCCGCCCGGCTTGGATATCAAGCGGGCCAACCCAATTTCCCCGACCCAGAGGACGCGACATGGCCGCCTATCAATATGTCTACCACATGCAGGGTGTCTCAAAGACCTATCCCGGTGGCAAGAAGTGCTTTGAAAACATCCACCTGAGCTTTCTGCCCGGCGTGAAAATCGGTGTTGTCGGCGTCAACGGCGCGGGTAAGTCGACGCTGATGAAGATCATGGCCGGCCTCGACAAGGATTTCACCGGCGAGGCCTGGGCGGCCGAAGGTGCCAAAGTCGGTTACCTTCCGCAGGAACCAAAGCTGGACGAAACCCTGACCGTGCGCGAAAACGTCATGCTGGGCGTGGCGGAAAAGAAGGCGATCCTCGACCGCTATAATGAACTGGCCATGAACTACTCGGACGAAACTGCCGAGGAAATGGCCAAGCTTCAGGACGAAATCGACAGCCAGAACCTCTGGGATCTGGACAGCCAGATCGACGTCTCGATGGAGGCGCTGCGCTGCCCGCCGGACGATGCCAACATCGCCAACCTTTCGGGGGGTGAGAAACGCCGCGTTGCGCTGTGCAAGCTGCTGCTGGAAGCGCCCGACATGCTGCTGCTGGACGAACCAACCAACCACCTGGACGCCGAGACCATCGCCTGGCTGCAACAGCACCTGATCGACTACAAGGGCACCATCCTGATCGTCACCCACGACCGCTATTTCCTGGATGACATTACGGGATGGATCCTCGAACTCGACCGTGGTCGTGGCATTCCCTACGAGGGCAACTACTCCGCATGGCTGGAACAAAAAGCCAAACGGCTGGAGCAGGAGGCCCGCGAGGACAAATCCAAGCAGAAGACCCTGCAACGCGAGCTGGAATGGATGCGTCAGGGTCAAAAGGCCCGTCAGGCCAAATCCAAGGCCCGGATCAACGCTTATAACGAGCTGGCTGAGCAGTCCGAGCGCGAAAAACTGACCCGCGCCCAGATCGTCATCCCCAACGGCCAGCGCCTTGGCGGCAAGGTGATTGAGGTCGAGGGCCTGTCGAAGCACATGGGCGACAAGCAACTGATCGAAGGGCTGGACTTCGCCCTGCCCCCCGGCGGCATTGTGGGCGTCATCGGCCCCAACGGTGCCGGTAAATCGACCCTGTTCAAAATGCTCACCGGTCAGGAACAGCCCGACAGCGGCACCATCACGCTGGGCGACACCGTCGAGCTGTCCTACGTCGACCAGTCCCGCGACGATCTAGCGGACAACGACACCGTGTGGGAGGCGATCACCGGCGGGGCCGAGATCATCCAGCTGGGCGACGCACAGGTCAATTCCCGCGCCTATTGCTCGTCCTTCAACTTCAAGGGTGGCGATCAGCAGAAAAAGGTCTCGCTACTGTCAGGTGGTGAGCGCAACCGCGTCCACATGGCCCGCCTGCTGAAAGAGGGCGGCAACGTCCTGCTGCTCGACGAGCCGACCAACGATTTGGACGTCGAAACCCTGCGCGCGCTGGAAGACGCTCTGGTCGATTTCGCCGGCTGCGCCGTTGTGATTTCGCACGACCGCTTTTTCCTCGACCGCATCTGCACGCATATTCTGGCCTTCGAAGGCGACGCCCATGTGGAGTGGTTTGAGGGCAACTTCGAGGATTACGAAGAGGACAAAAAGCGCCGTCTGGGACCGGACGCGCTGGAGCCTAAGCGCTTGAAGCATAAGAAGTTCGCCCGGTGAGAACCCGAACTTTCAAACGTGTGTTCCAATCGCTGTTTCAGGCGATTGGACGCATTGCACCGTTTGGAAAGACATCGGACCGCGACCATTGCGTCATAGTCGCAAGCAACGGTCGATCCGGAAGTACCGTGACTTATCTTGCTCTTAGCAAGGCACTTAGAAAAAGAAACCCTTCAGCGGCAGAACGCTCGGCCTTCGTTGCTCGTCTCAGGGACGCCGAATTCAAAGCGCCGTTCGTCTACAAAACCCATGATTTCCCGCAGGCGTTGTTGAAGTGGCCAGCCGATACCAGAGTGATCTTTTGCTTCGGTTCCACCAAAGATTCGGCCTTTTCTGTCTATTCGGCAAAAGAACGGTATGGGGAAGAATGGATCCGGCAGCATTTTTATCACCTCCATGCGACTGGCGAATACTGCGATCTGTTTCAGCGGGATATTCTGCAACAAGCCAAGCAGATAAAAGAATGGGCCGTATTTGAGGACGTCCCCGTTTTATGTGTTCACTATGATGCGATATGGGATCATCAAAGCGACATATCAGAATTTACCGGCCTGAAAATGAAGCTTCCGAAACGTGAACAGCGCGCGCCCAAAGAGATTCCGACTGAACTCAGGTCGGCGGCAAGCCATGTTTACGATTCGATTGATGAAATTGTCGAAGAACTGCCAAGGTGTTTTATAGCATCACCAAAATACGCTGATATTGTCGCCAAGCTTCCGGTTTAGGTGCAAAGCGGAAGGCCAGCGCAAACCCGCTAGCTCGGGCAATCGATGACGCCCCTATTCGCTTGCTTTTGAAAGTTCCGAGTAAGAACCTGCTGAGGTTTAAAGGTATTTGTTGGGAAGGGTAAGCAAGTGACGCGCAATTCAGGTGACTGGTATAGCCGGGCGATGGTAGATTCAACGTTGATTAAACCGTTTACATCAAAACAAGTTCTAACTGATTTACCGGCTGCCGGTGCAGTGGACGGGAAGAATAAAGCTGGAGTTGCTCAATCACCCGACGTGTTCCCAGATATGATTTTCGGGAAATATCCGAACAAAAAGCTGAAAGCGCAACCAGATATTTTCTGTGGGCCGTACGGCCTTGTTGTTTCACGCGCGGTTGCTGATGTTCTTCGGGAAGCAGGCCTTGGGAAGACTCGGCTTTATCCATTGAAACTTTGCCAGCACGACCGTGTGACGCCGGTTGAGGGGGAGTATTTTACTCTGGCATTGGGGGAGCAGAAAACGGCATTTGTTCCGGAGCAATCGAACCGGATTAAGCCCATAGGGAACCCACCCAAAATTTGGATGAAACGGGGAAGTAAACCGGATGATTTTGATTTCGTTGTGTCGGGTGACGTTTTGGACGGCCTGGATATGTGGGCTGATCCGCAGCTTCACCGGAGCCTGTTCCTCAGTGACCGTCTTGTCAAAGCGCTGAGGGCTGCAAAGCTCACACGTCGCTTCGGCCTGAGCAAATGCAAGGTTATTTCGGCCTAGGCCATTTCAGCGACAAGACTGCCGTCGCGGGCCGAGAATAAGACAACAGCGCCTGCAATGCAGACGCTTTCCGGTGTGCTTCGGGATTTGAAGCTCAAGATTACCGCGCAAACGTCTTATGCTTCAACGGCTTGGGCCCGAACGCGCCCGATCCCAGAAGGTGCTTTTTGAACTTTTCGCAATCCTGAAGTTGCCCTCGAACCATTCCCGTCGCGGTTTGTACCGATTGCGGTACACATAGACGATCACCCTTGCCACATCCCCACACCAATGCCATATCCAAAGGGCTAACGTTTTTCTATTTCGACCTACTGTCTCCTTTTTCGGCGCTCAGTCATTCGATCCAGACTACGACGCCAGGCTGCCGCAAATCCGTGGGCAGCACCAAACAGGAGAATACGGATATGCCCGCAGGCACCGTTAAATGGTTCAACACCACCAAAGGCTACGGCTTCATCGCACCCGAAGATGGCGGCAAAGACATCTTCGTTCATATCTCGGCTGTCGAACGCTCGGGCCTGACCGGTCTGGCAGACAACCAGAAAGTCACCTACGAGCTGCGCTCGGGTCGTGACGGCCGCGAAAGCGCCGACAATATCGAGCTGGCGTAAGCCGGTCCAAGGGCAGGGGTATCCCCTGCCCTTTTGCCAAGCTGCGCTGCGTTTTCAGCGCAACATCACATTTCAGTTACTCTTCGCCTCCGCTTGACCGGATCAGCTATCATCCCGACACTATGGTGATGATTTTCCTGTTGTATTGAAGAGACCCGATATGTTCACACGCCGCACGTTCCTGACGGCCGCCGCCGCGACAAGCCTTGTTCCGCAAGCGGCGCCTGCCAAGACGAAGACAGCCGAATACGACCCCACGCCGCAATATGTGCGGATCAAGAAAGAATTCCTGCCGGGGCAGTTGCTGGTAGTTCCCCGCTCATTCTACCTGTATTTCGTGACCGAGCCGCGCAAGGCTATCCGCTATGGCTGCGGGGTTGGTCGGGCCGGGCTGGAATTCACCGGCACCGCCACGATCGACGTCAAGAAAGAGTGGCCCACCTGGCGCCCAACGGACGAGATGATCGAGCGCGAGCCCATCACCTATGCCCGCTTCAAGGATAACGACTATGTCCAGCCGGGCGGTGGCGACAATCCATTGGGCGCCCGCGCGTTGTATTTGTTCCAAAACGGCGTAGACACTTATTTCCGCATTCACGGCACGACGCAGCCCAGCACCATCGGAACCGCCGCCTCGAATGGCTGCATTCGAATGTTGAACGCCCATGTCATCGACCTGTACGCGCGGGTGCCGATAGGAACCGTCGTGACTGTGATCTGATTAGTCCGACGCTGCTTGGACCAGTTCCACCACATAGGGGCCGATTTCGGCGACGATCAAAGCCACGCCCTGGGCGTTGGGGTGGATGCCATCGGGTTGCATATATGTGCGAGCTGCATCGGGATCGCCGTCTCGGGTCAGGCCGGCGAAAAAACTGGGTGCATAGCCGGATTGGTACCCAGCGGCCAGTTCGGGATAGATCGCATCGAAGGCCGCTTTGTAGTCGGGCCCGTAATTTCCCGGTGCCTGCATCCCAACCAACAACACATCCACCTCTGACGCACGCGCGGCTTGCATGATTTGCTCAAGATTGGCCCGCGACACAGCCGGATCGATCCCACGTAACAAGTCGTTCCCGCCCAAAGCCACGATCATGCCATCCACATCCGGCGTCAGCGTCCAGTCAACCCGCGCCGCGCCTCCGGCGGTGGTATCCCCTGAAACTCCAGCATTGATCAGGCGCACATCCATGCCCTGATCCTGCAACCAACGTTCCAGCTGAGGCACAAACCCGTCCTGTGCGGGCAGCCCGTAACCCTGTGTCAGCGAATCCCCCAATGCAGCAATCACGACCTGTTCGGCTGTGGCGGCAATACCGCAAACTGCAAACAGGCCAGACAACAAAGCCTTGCGCAAAATCCGAACCGCTCCATATCCCAAAAGAACGCCTCCGTGTGGATTGACCTATGACGACACCTGTTCTTTCTCTCCAAGATGCGGCTTTGTCGCTGAATGGCAATGCCGGACGGGTGGAAATCCTGCACGGCATAACTCTATCGGTTCAAAAGGGCGAGACTTTGGGCCTTGTTGGCCCGTCTGGGTCCGGCAAATCTTCATTGTTGATGCTGATGGGCGGGTTAGAGCGTGCGACTGGCGGCAAGATCGAAGCGTTGGGGCGGGAACTGACTGATTTGGACGAAGACAACCTCGCCCGGTTTCGACGCGATGCGATGGGCGTCGTGTTCCAGAACTTCCACCTGATCCCCACGATGACAGCGCTTGAGAATGTCGCCACGCCGCTGGAATTGGCTGGGCACCGGGACGCGTTTGACCGGGCTGAACGTGAACTGGATGCGGTCGGCCTATCGCATCGGCGCGATCACTATCCTGCGCAGCTTTCGGGGGGTGAGCAGCAGCGCGTGGCACTTGCGCGTGCATCGGCGCCGCGCCCGCAGATCCTGCTGGCGGACGAGCCCACGGGGAATTTGGATGAAACCAACGGGGCCGCGATTGTTGATCTGCTGTTCGACCTGCGCGACCGTCACGGGGCGACTTTGGTTCTGGTCACGCACAGTCACAGCCTTGCACGCAGATGCGACCGGGTTGTCCGGTTGCGCGATGGGCGTATTGCAGAAGATATCCAGCAAGAGGCCGCGGAATGAGCCTGCGCCTCGCCGGACGTCTGGCGCGGCGCGAATTGCGCGGAGGGCTGCGTGGCTTCCGTGTCTTTCTGGCCTGCCTCGCGCTTGGTGTTGCCGCCATCGCCGCTGTCGGGTCCGTGCGCCTGGCCATCCAGACCGGACTAGCGCAGGAGGGCGCCGCATTGCTGGGTGGCGACGCCCAATTGGAATTTACCTATCGCTTTGCCACCGAAACCGAGCGTAACTGGATGGGCCAAGTGGCCTCTGCCGTCTCAGAAGTCGTCGATTTCCGATCAATGGCCGTCGCGCGGCAAGGCGAAACCCCTGAGCGTGCGTTGACGCAGGTCAAGGCCGTGGACGTGGCCTATCCTCTGGTGGGAACGCCGGTGCTGGACCCCGATATACCCCTGCCCTCCGCACTTGACGGGGCTGACGATCTGCCCGGGGCCGTCATGGACCCTTCACTGATCGACCGGCTGGGTCTGTCTGTCGGCGATCGATTTTCTCTGGGCACGCAAGAGTTTCTGCTGACCGCCGCGCTGATCCATGAACCGGATGGGGCTGCGGATGGATTCGGTCTGGGTCCGCGTACTCTGGTACGCACGCAGGATTTGCAAGCGTCTGGCCTGCTGGCACCGGGCACCCTGTATTCGACCAAATACCGGCTGGATCTACCGCTATCGGCAGACCTTGCAGAACTTGCATTGCAGGCAAACACAACGTTCGACGGAACTGGAATGCGCTGGACGGACGCCCGAAACGGCGCGCCGGGGATCGCCGAATTCGTCTCCCGTCTCAGTGCCTTTCTGGTACTGGTCGGGCTTTCGGGTCTGGCCGTGGGCGGCATCGGCGTATCGGCCGCGGTATCTGCATTCCTCGCCCAAAAGACCGAGACAATCGCAACCCTGCGCACCCTGGGCGCAGACCGCGCAACGATCTTTCAGACCTATCTGATCCAGATCGGCATTCTCTCGGGCATAGGCGTCCTGCTTGGCATCGCCCTGGGCGGGCTGGTCCCACTGGCGCTCGCCCCGCTGATCGAGGCCCAGCTTCCCATCCCAGCCGTCTTTTCGCTGTATCCAGAACCGCTGGCCGAGGCTGCGCTCTATGGCGTTCTGACCGCCTTTCTGTTTACCCTCTGGCCCTTGGCCCGCACCGAAGAGGTCCGCGCTGCCACCCTATTTCGGGACGCGCTGTCATCGGCCCGCGCCCTGCCTCGCCTGCGCTACATCGTTGCCACCGGGGTGGGGCTGGCGCTGCTGATCGCGTCGGCGGCGTGGTTCAGCGGGTCAGCCCGCCTGACGCTCTGGACGGGCGGCGGGCTGGTTGGCGCGCTGATTCTTCTCTCGGTCGCGGCGATGGCAATTCGTAGACTGGCCCGATACGGCGCGCGCCCCGCGCGTGGACACCCGGCGCTACGCTGGGCCTTTTCCGCCATTTCCGACCCGCGCGAGGGTGCGTCTTCGGTTGTGTTGTCGCTGGGTCTGGGCCTGTCCGTTCTGGCCGCCGTTGGGCAAATCGACGGCACCCTGCGTAACGCAATATCCGGCAATCTGCCAGACGTCGCGCCCTCGTATTTCTTCGTCGACATTCAGAAGGACCAAATGTCCGGCTTTTCCGAACGTCTTGAAACCGACCCTGCCGTCACCCGCGTCGAAAGCGCGCCGATGCTGCGTGGCATCCTCACGCAGATCAACGGCCAACCGGCTCGTGACGTCGCCGGGGACCACTGGGTTCTGGACGGCGACCGTGGCGTAACCTA
Source organism: Ruegeria sp. AB6 (assembly GCF_056542685.1). NCBI lineage: Bacteria > Pseudomonadati > Pseudomonadota > Alphaproteobacteria > Rhodobacterales > Roseobacteraceae > Ruegeria > Ruegeria sp. AB6. Next base: position 61,706 of record NZ_JBQGAD010000015.1, read on the forward strand.
TTCCGCAGCACCCCCGCAAAACACACGCGTCACCGCCGGAGAATGGTGGGCAGATGACTATTCCGGTACCCCGCAAGTCAGCTTTGCCGCCGAAGAAGCGCAAGAGATGGGCCTGAAACTGGGCGACACCCTGACGGTCAATATTCTGGGGCGCGACATCACCGCTGAACTGACCTCACTGCGCGAGGTTGATTTCTCGACGGCGGGGATTGGGTTCATCATGTCCATGAACCCATCGGCCCTTGCCGGAGCCCCGCACAGCTTTATTGCCACTGTCTATGCCGAAGAGCCCGCCGAAGCCGCAATCCAACGCGACCTGGCTGAGCAATTTCCCAACATTACTGCTATTCGCGTCCGCGACGCCATCGACCGAATCTCGGGGCTGTTGGCAGGGTTGGCTGCAGCCACATCTTATGGCGCAGGTGTATCGCTGCTGACCGGCTTCCTTGTCCTAATCGGCGCAGCCGCCGCAGGAGAGCCCGCCCGCAGGCATGAGGCAGCGATACTGAAAACACTGGGCGCAGACCGTGGTCGCATCCTGCTGAGTTTTGCCCTTCGCGCAGCCCTACTCGGCGCCGCTGCGGGCGCGGTGGCCCTGCTCACCGGCATATTGGGCGGTTGGGCAGTGGCGACCTATATCTTCGACACCGATTTCAGCATCATCTGGGGTTCGGCGCTGGGAATTATTGTCGCCGGCCTCCTCGTGACCCTCGGTGCAGGCCTGTTCTTTGCACTGCGCCCGCTGGCGGTTCGACCGGCCCGCATCCTGCGGGCCAGCGACTGAACTTACCGAACGCAAGCAACCGGCTGCAAGATTTGCAGCAACTGGTCGTTGTCACAAACCAAAGCATCCAACGTGATGTCATCCAGCGAAGCATAGAAAACCTCGGCCGCATCCTGCAGCGCAAGGCGCAACCGGCAGGCATCGGTCAAGGGGCAGGTATTGTCCGCATCCGCAAAGCACTCGGCCAACGGCAGGTTGCCCTCGACATGACGAAACACCGACCCGATGCGAATCTGCTCGGCAGGGCGCGCCAGGGTCATGCCGCCATTTCGGCCTCGCTGTGTGCTGAGATAGTCCAGCTGACTCAGTTGATTGATCACCTGCGCCAGATGGTTCTCCGAGATATTGCACACTTCGGCAATCTCGGATTTGGTCACAAGCCGGTCCTGATGTGCAGCGCAATACATCAGCAAGCGCACCGCGATATTCGTCCGTTTGGTAATGCGCATGATCGCCTCCCAAATTTCAAGATGCGACCTTATTGCATGTCCGGCTAAAAAGCGGTTTGACATACATCAATCGGCGGAAAAGGACGCGGCACAGATGGCAGACCCCTATTTCTTTGGCTATGGCAGCCTGGTGAACCTTGCTACCCACGATTTCCCCGATCCCCGCCCTGCGAAACTAAAAGGCTGGCGCCGCTCTTGGAGACATACAGACCTGCGCCCGGTGGCCTTTCTGACAGCCATCCCCGACCCCGATTGCGAGATTGAGGGGATGATCGCCCATGTCCCGAAAAACGACTGGGCGGCGCTGGATGAACGCGAATGGGCCTATGATCGCATCCCGGCAACTCAGGCTGTGTCACATACGCTGACCCACGACGTCGACATCGCCGTCTATGCCGTCCCACATGGCCGCCACACCGAGCCCACGAACCACCACCCCTTGGTACTCAGCTATATCGACGTTGTCGTGCAGGGCTATCTGCGCGCCTATGGCGAGGCCGGGGCAGATCGCTTCTTTGCCACCACCGACGGCTGGGAGGCTCCGATCCTGAATGACCGCGCCGAGCCCCGCTATCCGCGACACCAGCAGTTGAAACCGCACGAGACTGAATTCGTGGACTCCCGCCTGCAACAGTTGGCTGCAAACATCGTCCATACCTCATAGCAAAAGGCCGAGGTCAAACCCCGGCCCTTCTTCTGTTAAAAAATTCCTCCGCCGCAGGGTGAGTGGCGTCCGGGAAACTGTCCGATAGGCAGTTTCAGCTCCAAACGGGTGGAACCCCGGTCTGCGTCAAGAGGCGCGTTCCTTCACCCTCGCGCGCGGATCACCTGAAGCAATGGCAAAAGCGCGGCCATCTCGGGCCCACGCTCCATCCCTGTCAGCGCCTTGCGCAGCGGCATGAACAATCCCTTGCCCTTCCGGCCTGTGGCCTCTTTGACAGCCTTGGTCCAAACACCCCAGGTCTCGCCATCAAACGGCCCTTCGGGCAGCAATGCCACGGCTTCGGTGATGAAGTCACGATCGTCTTCGTCGATCAGCGGCTCTGCCCCATCGCGGCACAATTCCCACCAGCCCTTCAGATCGGCCAGAGTGGTGATGTTCTCACGCGCCATGGCCCAGAAGGGCTCGGCCAAATCTGCTGGGACACCCGCATCCGCAACCGCATCTGCAACATCCGCCAGAGGCAGCGACTGCAGATGTTTCGCGGTCAGCGGGAATAGGTCCTGCACGTCGAATTTGGTCGGTGCTGCGCCGAAACGCCCGATGTCGAATCCGTCTATCAATTCAGCCATGTCCGAACGTAATTCCACCGGATCGGAAGAGCCCAGACGCGCCATCAGGCTTAGCAGAGCCATCGGCTGAACCCCCTGCTCGCGCAGATCGCGCAGCGCCAGCGTGCCCAAACGTTTCGACAGCGCCTCACCTTGCGGGCCGGTCAGCAGCGAGTGGTGCGCAAAGCGCGGGCAAGCGCCGCCCAGCGCTTCAATGATCTGGATCTGGGTCGCCGTGTTGGTCACATGGTCCGAGCCACGCACCACGTCCGTGACACCCATCTCGGTATCATCCACCACGGATGCGATCGTATAGAGAACCTGCCCATCGCCCCGGATCAATACCGGATCAGACACGGAAGAAGCATCAATCGAGATGTCGCCCAGAATGCCGTCATTCCACTCGATCCGCTCGTGATCCAGCTTGAAACGCCACACACCGTTTCCGCGTTCCGCCCGCAGCGCCTCTTTCTCGGCCTCCGACAGGTTCAGCGCAGCGCGGTCATAGACCGGGGGCTTGCCCATGTTCAGCTGCTTCTTGCGCTTCAGGTCCAGTTCGGTCGGCGTCTCGAACGCCTCATAGAACCGACCCATCTCGCGCAGCCTGTCGGCCGCTTCGGCATAGCGATCCAGACGGTCGGACTGACGCTCGACGCGGTCCCATTGCAGCCCAAGCCACTCCAGATCCTGTTTGATCGCATCGACATATTCTTCTTTCGACCGCTCAGGATCAGTGTCGTCGATGCGCAGGATGAACGTACCGCCAGCCTTGCGGGCGATCAAATAGTTCATCAAGGCAGTACGCAGGTTGCCCACATGGATGTAACCGGTGGGCGACGGGGCGAAACGGGTGGTTGTCATAGGTGTCTCCTGTTGGCGCGGCTCTTGTCACAGGATGGGCGTTTTGTCCAGCCGTGGGCAAAGGCCCACCAAGGAACTCAAACATGGCCAACACACAACCTAAACAAAAATTCACACGTATTGTTCAACAACGCACCCCATATCTTGGGTCTATAACCTACCAAGAGACGCGCACCGGCCTAGCTTTGAAGCTGGCGTTCTGACAGGGAGACTTAGATATGACCATCAATTTGACGCGAAGAGCGGCCTTGGGCGCCGCGGCCACACTACCTTTTGCTGCAGCTGCGACCCCGCTTTTGGCCGCAGGAACCGAGACCAAAGCCAACTCGACCATCGCCAAATCGTACCACCTCGGTGATTTCACGGTCACGACCCTGTTGGATGGCAGCCTGCCCCGCGATGGTGCCAAGGAGATCTTCGGCGGTGGCGCATCGGATGAAGAATTTGCCAAAGTATCCGCCGACAACTTCATCCCTGCAGACAAGGCGCAGTTCTTCTTTACCCCGACGCTGGTCAATACCGGGTCCGAACTGGTTCTGTTCGACACCGGGCTGGGTCAGGGCGGTATTCAGGCGGCGCTGGCAGATGCAGGCGTCACCCCTGATCAGATCGACGTTGTTGTGATCACCCACATGCACCCCGACCATATCGGCGGCATGACCACCGACGATGCACCAACCTTTGCCAATGCGCGCTTCGTGACCGCCGCACCGGAATATGACTTCTGGGCTGCACAGGATGCAGGCAACCGCGTCGGTGATCTGGTTGCCGCCAAAGTGACCCCACAGGCCGAAAAGATGACCTTCCTCACCGATGGTGGAGAAGTCACCTCGGGCATCACCGCCGTCGCCGCCTATGGGCACACGCCGGGCCACACGGTCTATCATCTGGAAAGCAACGGCCAGCGTCTGGTTCTGACCGCCGACCTCGCCAACCACTATGTCTGGTCCTTCGCGCACCCCGAGTGGGAGGTCCGCTTTGACATGGACAAAGCGGCCGCGACGGCCGCGCGCCGCAATGTTCTGGGGATGCTCGCCGCTGACAAAGTTCCGATGATCGGCTACCACATGCCCTTCCCCGCCGCTGGCTATGTCGAGACCCGCGGCGACGGGTTCCGCTTTGTCCCCGTCAGCTATCAGATGGCAGGCTAAGCTCTAGTATCCTGGGTCCGGCCGCACTTTTGAGCCATCCGTAAAACGGGACAGGCGAAAAGCGGCCGGATCGACACAGGGCGATCCCCCTGTGACCAGATCGGCCATCAACCGCCCCGCTCCGGGACCGATGCCGAATCCGTGGCCGGAAAAACCGGTTGCGATGAACATGCCCGGAATTTCTTCGACGCCCGAGATTACCGGGATTGCATCCGGTGTTACATCAATCATCCCTGCCCAGCTTTGCACCAACTCGGCGTCCTGCAACGCGGGTACTCCCTTTTTCGCGTTCGACCACGCCCGCCGCAGCACCTTGCCAGACGGCTCAGGGTCCAGAACGCGACACTGTTCGAACGGAGTGACATCCGTAGGCAACCATTTCCGGTCCTGCTTGGCTTCAATGGCCCACCGTTTCGACCACCGAAATCGCAGCGACCGCCACTCCTGTCGGAATGCGGGCAAGAAACGCCATGCCAACTGAAAGCTGTCGGGCACGATATCAACCGTGTTCTCATGGCCGGAAGCGATCGTATAGCCGCCGTCGGCACGCTTGCGCAGGGCGAAGTCATCCGACCACAACGCCGCCTCGGGTCCTTCGACCGGAGAGGTGCGCAGCACCGTGTTCAGCACCTTGAGCTGCGGCAAGTCAATGCCTGCATTCCCAGCAAACAAACGCGACCATGCGCCACCGGCCAACACCACGCGATCACAGGCGACACGACCGCGTTCAGTGAAAACACCCGCAATGCGCCCGCCCCGCACATCAACACTGCGCACAGCGCAATTGGTCATCAACACTGCGCCGTTGTCGCGCGCGGCCTCGGCGATGGCGGGGGCCGCCCATTGCGGCTCGGCCCGGCCGTCGCGGGGCATGTGCAGGGCACACTCCAGATCGGTCCGATGACTGGGCAGTAAGTCGTCCAGTTCTGCCCCCGACACCATCCGAGCGCCAGTCTGCAACCCATCGACATGTCGCGCCCAACGTTCAAGATTTTGCGCATCCCGCGCGCCGGAGGCGCCAAACAGGATGCCTGACCGCGTAAACCCGGTTTTCCGCCCGGTCCGCTCGTCCAGACCGTCCCAAGTCTGTTGCGCCACACACATCAACGGAATTTCGCGCGGGTCACGCAGCCCCAATCGCACCCATCCCCAGTTGCGCGAGCTCTGTTCGCCTGCAATCTGGCCTTTTTCGCACAACAGAACCGAGACGCCCCGTTCGGACAGCTCCAATGCAGTTGCCGCGCCGATGATTCCGCCCCCGATCACGACGACGTCTAACACTTTGGGAAGTTTCAGATCAGGTTCAACGGGGGTTGGTTTGGGGCCGGGCATCAACCGCTCATACTGCATTCTATGAAATGCAATGAAGGCGCGGGATTGGGCCCAAGGCAATACGACATTCGGCGCAGATCACAGATTTAAACGACCTGTGTCAATCACGCCATTTTCGGGGATATTCAGACTAAGCCGCACCGCATAGTTCGGCCCATTTCTGACGCAGAACCTGGGTAAAGCCGACAACCGGAGTCTCGGCTTCATCCTCCGCAGCTTCGTGCAAGGACAGGTCAACATCGACCAGTTCTTCGCGCAACTCGGTAGGCGTAACTTTGGGCAGAGGCGGCTCAGCCGCGCTCAAAATACCGGCGATGGCGGCATCCACCTCGGCTTCGTTCAGATCCTGCCCCTTGTCTGCCATTGTCTTCCACGGCGGCGGAGCATGAAGAGGTTTGTCATATTCCTCATACATAGCGATACCAAATCGTTAACACAGACACCCAATCTCGGATGTGTCACACCTGCCCCAGCTAGGGCGATAATCAAGCAAAAATGTGTCGGAAAAATGGCGCGCGCTCAAGCAAGCCCTAGAGAAAACATCATCTTGCAACCCATCGCACGACGGATTGCAGACAATGCCACCCTAGACGCGGCATTGATTACTGATACGATACGATCTGCAGGCGCCGCAGCGGCAGGCGACTCAGGACGGGTCGCGCCAGCGATTCACGATCGGATACCTGCGATCCAGCCAGAAAGCCCGGCTAGTCAGCCGCGTTCCGGGGGCTGACTGGAACCGCTTGTATTCGCTGATATAGATCAGATGCTCAACCCGGCGCGCTGTGGCTGCATCAAACCCGGCCTCGACGCAATCCGCGACCGAGCCTTCGCCGTCGACCAGAATTTCAAGGATCGCATCCAACTCGGGATAGTCCGGCAGGCTGTCGCTGTCTTTCTGATCCGCCCGCAATTCCGCGCTGGGGGGCTTGTCGATGACCGAGGGCCGAATGACCTCGCCCTCCGGCCCCATCATCCAGTCGCGGTGGTTTTCATTGCGCCAGCGGCAGGTCTGAAAAACGCGGGTTTTGTAAAGGTCCTTTATGGGGTTGTAGCCGCCATTCATGTCGCCATAGATCGTGGCATATCCCACCGCGACCTCGGATTTGTTCCCAGTGGTCAGCAACATCTCGCCAAACTTGTTCGAGATTGCCATCAACAGCAACCCGCGCAGACGCGACTGGACGTTTTCCTCGGTCAAGTCTGGGTCACGCCCGGCAAACAACGGGGCCAAAGTGTCCGTCACGGCGGCGCGACTGTCCGAGATAGGCACGTAGTCAAAATGCACGCCCAGCGCCTTGGCGACAGCCTCTGCATCGTCCAAGGAACCCTGACTGGTATATTCCGACGGCAACATTACACAGCGGACATTCTCAGACCCAATCGCATCCACCGCAATCGCCGCGACCAAGGCGGAATCAACCCCGCCCGACAGACCAAGCAGCGCCTTTTTAAACCCGGTCTTCCCCATATAGTCGCGCAAGGACTGCACCATCGCGCGATAGTCCTGCTCCCACTCATCGGGCTGAGGCGCGACCTCGGCCGGAACGATCCGCCACCCCTCATCGCCCCGCTCAAGATCGATATGTGTAACCGCCTCGTCAAACACAGGCATCCGAAAGGCCAGCGCGCCGCCAGGGTTCAGGCCAAACGTGCCGCCGTCAAAGACCTGATCGTCCTGACCGCCAACCATGTTGAGGTAAATCAGCGGCAGGCCGGTCTCGACCACGCGCGCCACCATATGATTGAGGCGCACGTCGTATTTGTTGCGGAAATAGGGCGAGCCATTGGGAATCAACAGAAACTCGGCCCCGGTCTCTTCCAGAGTTTCCGCGACATCCGGGTGCCAACCATCCTCGCAAATCGGGCTGCCTATCCGCGTATTGCCCACCGAATACGGCCCGCCCAACGGACCGGAATCATACAGGCGAACCTCGTCAAAGACCGTTTCGTTCGGCAAATGATGCTTCAGCACCTTGCTGCCGACCTTGCCGCCCTTGAGGATCAGGTAGGCGTTGTACAGGTTGTCATCCTCGACCCATGGCCCGCCGATCGCCAACGCAGGGCCGTCAGCGCATTGGGCGGCCAATGACTCGACCGCGGCCATGGCGGCGCGGTGAAAGCTGGGCTTCATCACCAGATCCTGCGTGTTGTAGCCAGTGATGAACATCTCGGGGAAGGCAATCATATCGGCACCTGCGTCGCGCGCCTGTTTCCATGCCGCGACGGCCTTGGCCGAGTTGCCCTCGATATCCCCTACAACAGGGTTGAGTTGCGCCAGAGTGATGCGGAAACGGTCGGCCATGGTGCCCTCTTGCCCTCGTCAGTTCTTATGCCATTTACCAGATCGCACCGCGAGGAAAAGGCAAATGCGGCAAAACCCGTTGCCCTGCCCCCGGCGGTATCTTAGTTTTGCGCTGTAGAACAACCACCGGCAGGCAGGAAAACCCTATGAACGTCATCCGCACCTCAATCGCCGCTACCGCGATGGCCCTGTTGGTCTTGCCCGCCAGTGCGCAGGACGGGCAGGTCATCATTGCGGATGATGAGGTTGGCGGCGTCTATGAAGGTACTTTCCTGAACGGGCTGCGGCACGGCACCGGTACTTATCGCCTGCCCGACGGCTTCGAATATGAGGGCGAGTGGTCCGAAGGCGAAATTCAAGGCCAGGGCATTGCCCGCTATGCGAACGGATCAATCTATGACGGTGCGTTTGCCAAGGGTCAGCCGGAAGGGCGCGGCCGGATCATCTATCCCGATGGCGGCAGCTACGAAGGCGAATGGTCTGATGGCACGATCAACGGGCAAGGCACTGCCACCTATGCCAATGGCGCGCGCTATGAAGGCGGGTTCAAACAGGCGCAGTACCACGGCAAAGGAACTCTGACCGACCCCAGCGGATATATCTATGAGGGCGACTGGGTTGAGGGCGCGAAACAGGGTAAGGCCAAGATCACCTCGACCCAGGGCAGCGTTTATGAGGGCGACATCGACAATGGTGTGCGCCATGGACAAGGTACGCTGACAGTGGCCGACGGCATGACCTATACCGGGGACTGGGTGCAGGATCGCATGACCGGCAAGGGGCGCATGGTACAGGCCAACGGTGACGTCTACGAAGGCGATCTTGTCGACGGGCGGCGTCAGGGCAAGGGCAAGGCCACCTACGCCAATGGTGCGACCTATGAGGGCGACTACACCGACGACCGCCGCCACGGCAAAGGCCGTTTCGTAGGCACGGACGGGTTTGAATATACCGGCGAATGGCAGGACGGGCAGATCGAAGGCTTTGGCGAGATGACCTATCCCGACGGTTCCACCTATGTGGGTGACTTCAGCGCCGACCTGCCCCATGGCAAAGGGCTGCACACCTACCCGGACGGCATCATCTACGAGGGCGACTGGATCGCCGGTATCTTCGAAGGCTCCGGCAAGGCAACCTATCCCAACGGTGTCGTGTATTCGGGTCAGTTCAAAAACGGCCTCAGCCATGGCACCGGCGTGCTGACCTTTGCCAACGGCTATAAGTACGAGGGCGATTGGGCCGAAGGTGCCCGCCACGGCAAAGGGCGCGCCAGCTTCCCGGATGGAACCGTGTACGAAGGCGAATTCGTCGATGGCGTCCGCGAAGGGCTCGGCACGATCACCACTCCGCGTGGGTTTACCTATACCGGCGATTGGGCAGGTGGCAAAATCAGCGGCACTGGTATCGCCACCTATGCCACAGGCGACGTCTATGAGGGTGGCTTTCTGGACAACAAACGCCACGGCGACGGAACCATGCGCTATGCAAACGGCCAAGAAGAATCAGGCGTGTGGGAAAACGGTGTCCTACCGGGCAAAACCGCCGCCGAGCCCGAGGCTGCACCGGCCGAAGACAACACATCCGACGCGCCTTCGGACGGTTAGTTTCACCAAGGCACCGGCTGCCCGGCCCAATCGAAAAAACCACCTGTATCGTCCGGGGTCAGCGCCTGGGTCACTGACAGCAAATTCTGTGCGGCCTCGTCTGGTTCAACCGTCGCGTGGCGGCCCGCGTATTTTCGAGTGAACTCAGTGCGCACCGTGCCGGGGTGCAGGGCGACGCACACCGCTTGCTTATGTGTCCGCGCCAGCTCGATCGCCGAGGTGTGAACGATCTGGTTCACGCCAGCTTTGGCCGCGCGGTAGCTGATCCACCCGCCCAGACGGTTGTCGCCAATCGACCCGACCCGCGCCGACAGCACCGCCAAGACGGCCCGCCGGTCTCGCGGCAACAACCGCGCGGCATGTGCCAAGACCAGCGCTGGCCCCACCGCGTTCAAAGCAAACTGATCCATCATCGCCTTGGCTGACACAGCGCGAATCGTCTTTTCCGGCTCAGCCCCGTTGATTTCAAGCGCACCCGAGGCGACGCAGATCAGGTCATAGGGTCCTTCAAGCGCTGCCAGAGCGGTACTGACGGTGTCTGGCTTAGTTAAGTCAAACCCATCCGAAGACCGGGACAAACCCGTTACGGCGATCGAGTGTTCCTCTAATCGTTTATACAGGGCCGATCCGATCCCGCCTGACGCGCCAATGATGAGTGCTTTTTTCATAGCCCATCACCTAGCAGCCCAAGCGCTTACTTCAACGCATCGCAAAAAACGTCCCTGCGCGTGAAAGACCTGCAAATTCCGTCTTTTCATTCGCGTTCCGCTCTGTATAACCTCAATCCCATGATCAACCGCGCAGATATCCTTGTTGCCGACACCGCCTTTCGCGGTGCGTCGCTGCGTGGCCTACTGATCCTAATCCGCCTCTGAGCGTGCCATCTGGCGCGCCCGCTCAGAGGAGGACGCCCGCGCGCCATAGGCTTTAGGACAGAAGAAGAAAGAGATTCCCATGACCAACGTGACCGACCAGGACCGCGTCTTGATCTTTGACACCACTTTGCGCGACGGCGAACAAAGCCCCGGCGCAACCATGACCCATAACGAAAAGCTCGAAATTGCCGAGCTGCTGGACGAAATGGGCGTCGACATCATCGAGGCCGGTTTCCCCATCGCCTCCGAGGGTGATTTCAAGGCCGTCAGCGAGATTGCCGAGCGGTCGAAAAACAGCCGTATCTGCGGTCTGGCCCGCGCCAATTTCGCCGACATTGACCGCTGCTGGGATGCCGTGAAACACGCGCGCCAAAACCGCATTCACACCTTCATCGGCACCTCTCCGCTGCACCGCGCCATTCCGAACCTGACGCAAGACGAGATGGCCGATAAGATCCACGAAACGGTCAGCCACGCGCGCAACCTGTGCGAAAACGTACAGTGGTCACCGATGGACGCCACGCGGACCGAGTGGGATTACCTGTGCCGCGTGATCGAGATTGCGATCAAGGCGGGCGCGACCACGATCAACATCCCCGACACGGTGGGTTATACCGCGCCGGTGGAAAGCGCCGACCTGATCAAGCGCCTGATCGAGACCGTACCGGGCGCGGATGAGGTGATCTTCGCCACCCACTGCCACAACGACCTCGGCATGGCGACCGCGAACTCGCTGGCCGCCGTCGCGGGCGGAGCGCGTCAGATCGAATGCACCATCAACGGCCTGGGCGAACGCGCCGGCAACACCGCGCTGGAAGAGGTCGTCATGGCCCTGCGCACCCGCAATGACATCATGCCTTGGCATACCGGCATCGACACCACCAAGATCATGCATATCTCGCGCCGTGTGGCGACGGTGTCGGGCTTCAACGTGCAGTTCAACAAGGCGATTGTCGGCAAGAACGCCTTTGCACATGAAAGCGGTATCCATCAGGACGGGATGCTGAAGAACCGCGAAAACTTCGAAATCATGCGCCCCGAGGATATCGGTTTGTCCGGCACGTCTTTGCCCTTGGGCAAACACTCGGGCCGCGCGGCCTTGCGTGACAAGCTGGAAACCCTGGGCTTTGATGTGGGCGACAACCAGCTGAAGGACATCTTTGTTCGGTTCAAGGATCTGGCCGACCGCAAGAAAGAAGTCTTTGACGACGATCTCATCGCGCTGATGACCATGGATGAGCATGACGACTATCTGCAACTGGTGTCGATGAAAGTGACTTGCGGCACAGGCGGTCAGGCGGAATCGACGGTCGAACTTGAGATGGACGGCAAGGACATCATCGCCACAGAACACGGCGATGGGCCGGTTGATGCGACCTTCAAGGCAATCCGTGCGATCTATCCCAACAAGGCGCATCTGCAATTGTACCAAGTGCACGCGGTGACCGAAGGCACAGACGCCCAGGCCACAGTCTCGGTGCGGCTGGAAGAGGATGGCATGATTGCAACCGGTCAATCGGCCAACACCGATACCGTCGTTGCCTCGGCTAAAGCCTATATCCACGCGCTGAACCGCCTGATCATGCGACGCGAAAAGGCCGGTCCGGGCGCGGATGCACGTGAGATCAGCTATAAGGACCTGACCTGATCGTCTGAGAGCGCAGAGGCTCCCGCACCCGCGGCGGCCCGGCTTCGCCGACCCTTCTTGGGTTTTGGGCCCGGCAGCGCGCCGCAGGCGCGCTG
>NZ_JBQGAD010000016.1:0-53588 GCF_056542685.1 Ruegeria sp. AB6
GGGTTAGTCCTCCTCGAACGGGTCCCATTCGTCTTCGACCTCGGGCAGGGCTTCGGTTTCGACCTTGGCGGCGCGTTCTTCGGGGGTTTCGATGCGTTTGATCTTGGCTTTGGGGAATTGAGCAAGCACCGCCTGCACCAGCGGGTGCTGTTCCGCCTCGGCTTTCAACGCCAGATCGGCGGCGTCGCGGATTTCGGCGATGGTTGCTGCCTTACCGTTGGCGTCAATCGTCACCGCCCACCGATTGCCGGTCCAGCGTTGCAGTGCGGTACCCATGCGAGCGGCCAGGTCGGTTGGGGCCGAGTCCGTCGGTGTGAATTCGATCCGTCCGGGTTGGTACGAAACCAGCCGGACACCGTTTTCGACCTCGACCAGCAGTTTCACATCCCGGTTGGTGCGGATCAGTTCGACCACATGTTCGAAGGTAGGGTAGCGGGCCAGAGCCGTCTGCACATCCTGCGCCAGTGCCGCCGTCGGTGCACCTGCTCCGCCGCGGACGTGTGGCGCATAGGCAGAGGCCTCGGGGGCCTGCACGGCGTGCGGTGAGGCGGTCATTCCGCCGCCGGGTCCGCCATTGGGTGACGGAGGCGGGGTGTCTTGCAAACGTTTGATCAACTCTTCCGGGCTGGGCAGGTCGGCAACATGGGTCAGGCGGATCACGGCCATCTCGGCGGCCATCATGGCGTTGGGGGCGGCTGAGACCTCTTCCAGAGCCTTCAATAACATCTGCCACATACGGGTCAGGACGCGCATCGGCAGGGCCTCTGCCATTTGCTGACCGCGCGCGCGTTCGTCGGGGGACACGGTCGGGTCTTCGGCGGCATCCGGCGTGATTTTCACGACCGAGACCCAATGGGTGATCTCGGCCAGATCGCGTAGCACGGCCAGCGGGTCGGCGCCTTCGGCATATTGCGCGCCAAGCTCAGTAAGCGCCCCGGCGGCGTCGCCGCGCAGGATCATGTCCATCAGGTCCAGCACTCGGCCACGGTCGGCTAGACCCAGCATCGCACGCACCTGATCGGCGCTGGTTTCCCCGGCACCGTGTGAAATCGCCTGATCCAGCAGAGAGGTCGCATCCCGCGCCGAGCCTTCGGCCGCGCGGGTGATCAACGCCATCGCGTCCTCGGCGATTTGCGCACCTTCGGCCTCGGCAATGCGGCGCAGCAAGCCGATCATGTCTTCGGGTTCGATCCGGCGCAGGTCGAACCGCTGGCAACGCGACAGAACCGTCACGGGTACTTTGCGAATCTCGGTGGTGGCAAAGATGAATTTCACATGCTCGGGTGGTTCCTCAAGCGTCTTGAGCAGCGCGTTGAAGGCGCTGGTCGACAGCATGTGGACCTCGTCGATGATGTAGATCTTGTAGCGGGCCGAGGCCGCGCGGTAGCGGACGCTGTCGATGATCTCGCGAATATCATTGACGCCGGTGCGGCTGGCGGCGTCCATCTCCATCACGTCCACATGGCGGCCCTCCATAATGGCCACACAATGTTCGCACTGGCCGCAGGGTTCGGTGGTCGGCTTGCCCTCGCCATCGGGGCCGATGCAGTTCATACCCTTGGCGATGATACGGGCCGTGGTGGTTTTGCCGGTGCCGCGAATGCCGGTCATGATAAAGGCTTGCGCAATTCGATCCGCCTCGAACGCGTTTTTCAGCGTGCGTACCATGGCGTCCTGACCGACTAGATCGGCGAAGGTTTCCGGGCGGTATTTGCGGGCAAGAACCTGATAGGCGGGGCTGGGCGTGTCGGTCATATCTGCTCTGTCGGATTCGGAGTCCGATGCAGCGTAGTGACCCCTGCCGCCCACGTCCACAGCAGCAGCGCAGGAAATTCGATTTGCAAGCAAGGACGCAGGCGATACATCATCGGTGCAGATTGATCGGAACGTGCCATGAATAATTTCGCCATCTATTCCCTGCGACTGGGGCCGGGTCGTCTGGGGATATCTCCGCTGCCCGGCGCGGGAGGTGACTATGCGGCCGATCTGAAGACGGTGCAGGACTGGCGACCGGATCTGGTGATTTCAATGACCACAAGCTCTGAGATGAAAAACCTGGGAGCGGCGGCGTTCGGTGGCGATCTGGAGCGGCACGGGGTCGAATGGGCTCACCTGCCGGTCCAGGATTTTGGTGCGCCGGATGCGCGGATACAGGCCATTTGGTCCAATGTCAGCCAGCGGGCCCGTGCGCTGCTGTCCGGCGGCGGAGGCGTTTTGGTCCATTGTCGGGGCGGCTGCGGGCGATCGGGTATGGTTGCTTTGCGGTTGATGACGGATAGCGGACTGCCCGCAGATACCGCTTTGCAGATGCTACGGACAGTACGTCCCTGCGCCGTCGAGACCGAGGCGCAGATGGTCTGGGCCACTTCGGCGGCCCGGACGGGCAGCTGAATTCAGGCTGAAAGCTGGTGTTCGGTCGGCGCGGCTGGCTGGGGCGCCGTGGTAACCACTTCCATCATCGCGCAGGGCGGTGTCGGCAAAAGGCTGGCTGCGTGGGCGGTGAAATCTGCTCCGAACAACATATCCGCATAGCGATCCAGCCGCTCGGCCGGAGTGTCGGCGGCCACACCGCAGAACACCCGGATCTGATCGGGTTGGGCGCGAAACCGGGCCGAGCACCCTTCGGCGCAATGGGTCAAGTCGCTGCTGCCTTCGATCTCGAACGCATCGGTTGTTGCCGGACGGGCCGTGGCCATTGCATCCGTCAGGGCGCGTGCCATTCGGGCCAGTGCCGGGCATGGGGCGTCGGTTTTTTGGCATACCGTCGCGGTGAATTCGTGGGTCTTGGTCTTCCAGATCATGATGCGCCCTCCGCGCGCTGGACGAGGGGCATGGATCAGGTGTGACAGCGTGCTGACGACCTGTCCCGGACACCCCGCCCGAGTTTCGGTTTTCGTTCGATGGCAGGTCTCCTGACTTGCGGGTCGTGGCTTTGCCGACCTTCCCAGCCTTTCGGCCAGTGGTATCTCGGCATTGCTCACCGCTTACAGTTGCGGGGGCAGTCTCGGCCTTGGTTCGTTCCGGCAATGCCGGGCAGAACCGCACCGTGTTCCCTTTTCATCCTATCCCGAAAAGGGACAAGAACCATCACGCCATCGCTAGCGGTTGAGCGGGCTTCGAGTCAAGCGCCATTGAATCCCGGCGCGACGTTGGGTCAATTTCCCCACGGCTTGACTCTGATGACGGAACAGGGCCGACTGCGCGGGTGAACTAAACAGTTTAGAATATGAGGCGCGGGCGATGTTGGACAATACGCATCCTGTTTTGACCGAAGATGTCCAGTTTCCGTCTGGTTCGGCGATGCTGTCGGGGCGGCTCTATCTGCCTGCCTTGCCTCCCAAGACAGTTGTGGTGATCCATGCAGCGACCGGCGTGCCCCGCGACTATTATCAGCATTTTGCCCATTGGCTGGCGGCCGAGCAGGGTATGGCTTGTCTGACCTATGACTATCGGGATTTCGGCCATTCGCTGACCGGCCGATTGCAGGACTCGCAGGTAACTATGGCGGACTGGGCGCTGGTCGACATGCCCGCCGCCCGCGCGGAAATGCGCAGACGCTTCCCGGACGCGGAACAATGGAGCATCGGCCATTCCGTTGGCGGAATGTTGGGCCCGGTTCAACCGGATATCGCGCAGATTGACCGCATGATCTGTGTTTGCTCCGGGCTGGTCACTCTGTCTGATCACCCGTGGCCGTACAAGGCACTGGCGGGGTTGTTCTGGTATGGCCATGCGCCGCTGGTTGTCAAAGCGGCGGGGTATTTGCCGGGCAGGGCTTTGGGCTTTGGGGCTGACTTGCCCGCGCGGGTCTACTGGCAGTGGCGTAGATGGTGCACGGCACCGACGAACTACCTGCCCGATTTGGGCAAGACCCTGCCCGAGGCGCACTGGGCCGGGCAGGGAGTGCCGGTCGATCTGATCGCATTCGACGACGATCAGGTGGTGCCGCCCAAAGCGGTGTGGCGCCTGGCCGAGCTTTATGGCCCGAATGCACGGCGTCGGTTGTTGTCACTGTCAGATTTCGGGGTGAAAGAGATCGGGCATATCGGCGTGTTCGCCCGTCGCAACGCAGCGGTCTGGCCGCAGCTTATTGCCCGGGATCATGTGGGAGATAAGTGAGAGGTTGGACATCGACCCAAGCGGGGCTCGTTGTGGCTGCTTCCTTCCGGACCTGACCAGGTTGGCGAGGCGCTCGCCCGCGCCAACCTCTCAGCACGCGATATAGGCAAGTGCGCGGCAAATGACAACCCGTCAGAGCGTCAAATGGATCAGCAGAAAACCGGCCTCGTCCTCTCCAGCGATGTTGGGTGCAAATTCGGCGATGTCGTCCAGATGATGCCAGGCCTTGTGGCCTGTACGCAGAACCGCCAACGCCCCGGCCACAGAGGACAGACGGAACGGACGCTCGAACACGGTGCCGGAATGAGGCCCGGCAGTCACGTAGTTTTTGACCAGATCTTGTAGGGGCAGAATCGGCAGCGGAACGCGCGTCGCCCGCCCGGCAAAGGGGAAGTGCCCACCGCCATTTGCGCGGTAATTATTCAACGCCACCACAAAGGTCTGCTCTGCATCCAAGGGTTGGCCTTCGAAACGAATCTCGCGGACGCGGCGGGCCGATGGGTGCAAAAGTGCCCCATCTGCGCCAAACCGAGCGGGCTGGCTAAGGTCGATCCGGTATGTCAGCCCATGCAGGACGTCAAAATTATGCCCCGCGCGGTCCGAGGCCAGCAGATCGCATCGTTGGCCGGGGATCATCCTGTTAAAGACGCCTGCGGACATTTCCAGCCAATCTTCGATTTGCGAACCGGTGACGGCGACGGCCATCATCTCATCGGGAAAGACGTTCAGGTCCGTCACATGGCGCAAGCAGATTTCCCCGGCTGGGACGTCGGTAAAGAACCGAGGCCCGGCACGCCCGCCGAATTTCGACGGGGACACGGCGGACAGCATCGGGCAGTCCCGATAGTCCGTATCCTTCAAAAAAGGTCGCAACGCGAGGGTTTGAGCGGCGGCCACGAAAGCCAAGCCCCGGTCATAGCCGCAAAAGCTGAAATAGCTGTGCATATGCTGCTTTACTTGCCCTACGGGTTCTGCCACCCGCCGCCGCGTCTCGGCGTGGCCGGTGGCAAGTAGCTGCGTCAGTGCGGCGTCTTCATCTGACGCCTCTGTCGAAACCGAACGCACCTGCGCGTGTCCATGAAATACCTGCCATCGGTCGTCCAGTGATGTGCCGAGGGTCAGATCGATGACGCCCAGATATGACCCCGCCGCACCGGGCATCACGACGGGGGTGCTGTGCACCAGCCCGCGATCAACGTCGATATAGCCGCTGTATTCTTGTTCAGGGCTGGGAAAAACCATATGGGAATGCCCGCCCGCAATGGCGTCGATCCCGTCGATGGCGGCCAACGGTACCAACGCGTTTTCCATGCCGGGCGTGTCTTGCGCCGGACCGAACCCCGTATGCGCCAGCGCCACAACGAGATCGCAGCCCAGTTCGTGCAGTTCAGCGACTTTGCGGCGCGCACAGTCAAGGATGTCGCCGATCTGAACTGCACCTGCCAGCTTGTGCGCCTCCCATTTTGCGGTCTGGGGTGGCAGGACCGAGAATATGCCGATTGCAAGCTCGTGCGCGTGCCCTTGGATTTCGACCTGACGCCTGACAATCGTGTGCTCCTGCCAGACCTGCGGGCTGGAGGATTTGTGGGCATTGCTGCACAGAACAGGGCAGGGGGCCTGCCGCATGATCCGGTCCAGCACGTCCAGACCAAAGCCATAATCGTGATTGCCCAGCCCTATAGCATCGTAGCCCAGAAGGTCGAAGGCCTGCATCAGAACATGGCGCTCGGGGTGTTGAGCCACGGCCCAGTCGCCCAGCGGCGTGCCCTGGACCGAGTCGCCATTGTCTACCAGCAGAACCAACCCGTCCTGTACCTCGCTTCGGGCCTTGCGGATCAGGTCTGCGGTCCGGGTCAGGCCAATCGTCGGTTCGTGCCTGTCAGTGTAATAGTCATACGCCGTCAGATTCATATGCAGATCGGACGTGGCCAGAATTCGCAGTTGGACGGTTTGAGAGGAAGGAAAAGTCGACACTACTCTACTTTAGGCAGTTTTTTATTAATCATTTTCAACAAAAAGAGTGTTGCGTGCAATTTTCAAGGCGGACCTGCGGTCTTTCAGCGGCAGCGGGTGTTTTTTCGGAGTTCCATGAATACCCATTGCAACCCCAGAACCATCGTGGCAGCCCTATGCGCACAATCTGGGGGGCATGCAATGAAGAATGCAGAGTTTGTGACGTTCGGCGGATCAGGGCTGGACCGTGCGGCACATATTCGGGGCGATGCCGACGCGCTGGCTGGCCTGGTGGCGGACCCGAATGCCAAATGCCTGCTGATATGGCGCGGCAAACCCCTTGTAGAGGGTGAGGCTTCGGATCGGTTGGGTCTGATCCCGGTGTCTCATGCGCTGGTCGAAAACGGACCGGGCGGAGTTGCGGATGGGCTGATTTTTCTGGGCCTGTCGGATGGTGTCCCGGTCTTTGCTGCCGATATCTCGAATTGGGAGCCTGACGGGCAGGATTTGTCTGAAGTAGGTGGTTTCGTGGATGGCTCGGAACAGCAGCATCCTGACCTGCCAGACAGGTTCGTATTTGCCGAGCTGCGCCGGATCATGACGTGGCTGTCCCCGCGTGATGCCGAGCTTGCGGCGACCGCCAAGGCGGTAATCGGCTGGCACGAAACCCATAAATTCTGCGCCCGCTGCGGCGCGGCCAGCGCGATGACGCAGGCCGGATGGCAACGAAGCTGTCCCACGTGCAGCGGCCAGCATTTTCCGCGCACGGACCCGGTGGTGATCATGCTGATCACCCATGGGGACTCGGTACTGATGGGGCGGTCTCCGGGTTGGCCCGAGGGGATGTATTCGCTGCTGGCGGGTTTTGTCGAACCCGGCGAAACGCTCGAAGCTGCTGTGCGCCGCGAAGTGTTCGAAGAGGCGGGCGTGCCCGTCGGCGCTGTCACCTATCTGTCCAGCCAGCCCTGGCCCTTCCCGGCCTCTTTGATGTTTGGTTGCGCGGGTCAGGCGCTGTCGCGTGACATCTCGATTGATCCCGTTGAAATTGAAGATGCCATGTGGGTCAGCAAATCCGAGATGATGCAGGCCTTTGCCGGTGAGCACCCGGTTCTGAAACCTGCCCGCAAAGGGGCCATTGCACATTTCCTGTTGCAGAACTGGCTTGCAGATACGCTGGACTGACGAAATAGAGACGCAATAGATCAACGAACTAAAGGTCGGAATGCAGTTCACAGTACAGGAAGATATTCAGGCACCGATCAACGCCGTTTTCGAAATGGTCGCCGATTTCGAACGGTTCGAACGTATGGCCATGCGCCGCGGGATCGAGGTGCGGCGGCTGTCCGGCCACATGGGGGTGGTGCCGGGCACCAAATGGCAGGCCGATTTCACCCTGCGGGGCAAGCCACGCCATGTTGAGATAACAATGGCACACAGCGACCCGCCCGCGCAAATGCGGTTCGAGGCAATCGGCAAAGGGGTCGGCGGTGTCACAGAGGTTGATCTTCTGGCTCTGTCCCAACGCCGTACCCGGTTAAGCGTGGATGTAACGCTGACGGCCAAATCCCTGCCCGCGCGGCTGTTTCTGCAATCGCTGCGGCTGGGCAAATCGCGGTTCCGGGCCCGGTTCCAATCCCGACTGACCGAATTCGCCCGCGAGATGGAGGAACGACACCTGCACGGGTCGTAACACCCAAACGAGCGATCTTATCCTGAGACAGGCAACCTCACACGATGCGAAGATCGGCGTCAACAATGCCGAGGGGCTGGCCTATTATCAGGCGATGGGATTCGTGGACTACCGCCGAATTGACGGCGCGCGCTGCAAATCCTTCACCTTGTGACCGCCGCCGGGTAAACGCCTAGCACTTCGACATTTGTGGTGAAATGCTCCAGCTCTTCCATCGCCAGTTGCACATTGCGGTCGTCGGGGTGCCCCACGATATCGGCATAGAACTGCGTGGCGGTGAATGAGCCGTCGACCATATAGCTTTCCAGCTTGGTCATGTTGATCCCATTCGTGGCAAACCCGCCCATCGCTTTATATAGCGCGGCAGGGATGTTGCGGACCTGAAAGACGAAGCTGGTGATCATTCCGTGTTCACCGCGTCGCGTGCGGTCTTCCTCGCGTGACATTACAAGGAAGCGGGTGGTGTTGTCGTCATTGTCCTCGATATGGCGTGCCAGAACGTTCAGGCCATAAATCTCTCCGGCCAGTTCGCTGGCCAGCGCGGCCGAGTGAAGTTCGCCCTGTTCGGAAACTTCGCGCGCGGCGCGGGCATTATCGGGACTGACGCGCCCGTGGATGTTGTGTTGTTTTAGAAAACCCGCGCATTGGGGCAGAAGAACCAGATGGGAATGGGCCTCGGTCACATCGTCCAGCGTGGCACCCGGAACGGCCAGCAGGTTGATATGGACGCGGACAAAGGCCTCATCAATGATGTGCAGCCCACTATGGGGCAGCAGGCGGTGAATATCGGCCACGCGCCCATAGGTCGTGTTCTCAACCGGCAGCATCGCCAGATCCGCCGCGCCCGAGCGCACCGATTCGATCACATCCTCGAAAGTGCGGCAGGGCAGGGCCTCCATATCGGGGCGTGCGTTACGGCAGGCCTCGTGACTATAGGCGCCGGGCTCCCCCTGAAATGCGATACGTTTGGTCATTTGGTCGATTCCGTGCAACAAGTTCCAGAATTGGGCGTTTAGTCGCGGTGTCTATACCTTGCCTCTTGTCAGGGGAAGCCTTAGACACCCCGCAGACAGCTGAAATGGACTCGCGATCAATGTTCGACACGATGACAGTTACCAAGGCCGCCGCAGGCCTGTTTGGCACCTTCCTGGTGCTGCTTCTGGCCAAATGGGCCGCCGAAGGCCTGTACCATGCCGATGGTCATGGCGAGACGGCCTCGTACATCATTGAAACCGAAAGCGCAGGCGAAAGCGCCGACGGTGAGGAAGTGGTGTTCGAAGACCTGCTGGCCGCAGCCGACCCGGAAAAAGGCGCACGCGTTTTCCGTAAATGCACCGCTTGCCACAAGCTGGAAGACGGCGCGAACGGCACAGGCCCCTATCTGTATGGCATCGTTGACCGCCCTGTGGCGTCGGCCAATGGCTTCACCGGCTATTCGGCCTCGATGCAGGCCCATGGCGGCAACTGGACACCCGAAGCGCTGGACGCCTTCCTTGAGCGTCCGAGCGCCTATATTTCCGGCACATCCATGAGCTTCGCGGGCCTGAAAAAGCCGCAAGAGCGTGCCGACCTGATTGCCTATTTGCAGACCATCGGCAACTGATCCTGCGAATAACCCGAAAAAACAAAGGCCGCTGCCCCCTGCAGCGGCTTTTTTTGTCTAAACAGAACTTCACAAAGCGCTCACGCATTCTAAACTTGAATTTGTAAGTGCTGGTATTTTAGCTGGCGAACGCAAGATTAAAACACGTGATGCAACAGGGGATGAGCAACATGAGGTCCAACCGGGAAATCGTTCAGGCGCGTGTATTGGACTTCAGAGGCGGGCTTTGGGCTCTGATGGCCGGTATGGTCATGGTGATGTTGATGGTACTGCCGGGGCGGGCCGAGGAAACGATAATCAAAAGTCACGGTTTCTCGGAATTTGGTGATCTAAAATATCCCGAGGGCTTTGCGAATTTCGACTACGTCAACCCGAACGCCCCGCGCGGAGGAGAGCTTTCCTATGCCGCGCAGGGCACGTTTGACAGTTTCAACCCCTTCACCCGGCAGGGGCGAGCGGGCGCACGATCTGCAGACCAATACGAATCCCTGTTGATTGAGTCTTATGACGAGCCTGCCTCGTATTACGGCTTGCTCGCAGAAAGCCTCGAATACCCGGAAAGTCAGGAATGGGTCATTTTCAATATGCGGCCCGAAGCGCGGTTTTCTGATGGAACGCCTGTCACGGCAGAGGATGTCGTGTTTTCTCACAATCTGCTTTTAGATCAGGGTTTGAAGTCTTACGCCGAGGCCGTTCGCAAGCGTATCCCCCGCGCCGAGGCATTGGATGAACATCGAGTCAAATTCTACTTTGCCCCTGATATCCCGCGCCGGGCGCTGATCTCTCAGGTTGGTGGCACGCCGGTGTTTTCCAAGGCTTGGTTCGAGGCGGACCCGGAAAACCGCCGTCTGGACAAATCTCGCCTTGAACCGGGCATCGGGTCGGCCCCCTATCTTCTGGACAGCTACGACATCAACCGACGCATCGTTTACAAGCGCAATCCCGACTATTGGGGCGATGAGATTAACGTGAATGTTGGCCGGAATAATTATGACACCATCCGCATCGAGTATTTCAGCGACTCGATTGCCGCGATGGAGGGGTTCAAGGCCGGAACATTCACTCTTCGGCAGGAAAACAACTCGAAAAGCTGGGCGACGGCCTATGATTTCCCGGCGATTGCAAATGGCAATGTCCTGCGGGTCGAGCTTGAGGACGGCAACGTCCCGTCGGCCTCTGGTTTTATCATGAACCTTGACCGGCCTCAGTTTCAGGACCCCCGCGTGCGCGAGGCGGTTCAACTGGGCTATAACTTCGAATGGACCAATGAAAGCCTGCAGTACGGCCTGTTCCAGCAGCGCGACTCGTTCTGGCAAGGCACGCATCTTGAGGCAGCCGGCCTGCCCGAAGGGCGCGAGCTTGAGGTGCTGCAAAGTCTAGGCGATGCGGTGGACCCTGCTGTGCTGACCGAAGAACCGGTCTCGGCCCATGACTCGCGCCCGGCCCGTCAGAATGACCGCCGCAACCTGCGTGCTGCGATGCAACTGTTGGATGAGGCGGGCTGGAAAGTCGGAGACAACGGCATCCGCAGCAATGACAATGGCGAAGTTCTGAAGATCGAGTTTCTGTCGGACCAGCCCACTTTGGATCGGATTATCCAACCATTTGTCGACAACCTGCGCGCCATGGGGATTGATGCGACCTATAACCGGGTCGACAACGCTCAGTTCACACTGCGCCGTCGGGATCGGGATTTCGACATGATCTTTGGCGGCTATCCGACCTCGTTGCAGCCATCCACAGGGCTCTATCAGCAGTTCGGGACCGAGGCAGCCGCGTATTCGGTGTTTAACCCGTCGGGCGCGCATGGCCCCGATATCGAACCGCTGATCGACAATATCGTCGCCGCGACTGACAGCGAAGAACTGCACGCCAATGTGCGGGCGCTGGATCGTGTGCTGCGGGCCAAGCGGATCATGGTTCCCACCTGGTATCTGGGTAAATACTGGGTCGCCTACTGGGACATGTACGAGCACCCTGCGAATCTGCCGCCCTATGCGCTGGGCGTCGAGGACCTGTGGTGGATCAACGCCGAGAAAGAAGCCGAGTTGAAATCCTCGGGCGCCTTGAGGTAATCCGCCCTCATGGGAGCATATATTCTAAGACGTCTGTTGCTGGTCATCCCTACTTTGCTTGGGATTATGATCGTCAACTTTACGCTGGTTCAGTTCGTTCCGGGCGGCCCGATTGAACAGATTATCGCCCAGATGGAAGGTGGGGGTGATGTGTTCGAAGGCATTGCCGGCGGCGGCAGCGATATCGAGCAGCAAACCGGCGGCGCGAATGACCGCTATATCGGTGCGCGTGGGCTGCCGCCCGAGTTCATCGAAGAGTTGGAAAAAGAATTCGGGTTCGACAAACCTCCGGTCGAGCGGTTTCTGGACATGATGGGCAACTATCTGACGCTGGATTTCGGCGAGAGCTATTTCCGGTCGATCAGCGTGATTGATCTGGTGCTGGAGAAAATGCCAGTGTCGATCTCGTTGGGGCTGTGGTCAACGTTGATTGCTTATCTGGTGTCGATCCCGTTGGGAATTCGCAAGGCGATGAAGGATGGTTCGACCTTTGATACCTGGACCAGCGGGGCAATCATCGTGGCCTATGCCATCCCCGGTTTCCTGTTTGCGATCTTGTTGCTGGTGCTGTTCGCCGGCGGCTCCTACTGGCAGATTTTCCCGCTGCGGGGGCTGACCTCGGACAATTGGGATGACCTCAGCGCTGTGGGCAAGGTATTGGACTATTTCTGGCATATTGCTTTGCCGATCATTGCGCTGACAATCTCGGCCTTTGCGACGCTGACCTTGCTGACCAAGAACTCGTTTCTAGATGAGATCAAAAAACAATATGTGATGACCGCTCGCGCCAAGGGCCTGAACGAGCGCAGGGTGCTTTATGGTCACGTGTTCCGTAACGCGATGCTGATCGTGATCGCGGGTTTCCCGGCTGTGTTCATTGGCGTGTTCTTTGGTGGATCAATCATTATCGAGACGATCTTCTCGCTGGACGGCCTGGGCCGCTTGGGATTCGAGGCCGCAGTGGCGCGCGACTATCCGGTGATCTTTGGCACTCTGTTCATCTTTGGTCTGATGGGGCTGGTTGTCGGCATCATCAGCGACCTGATGTATGTGTTGGTCGACCCGCGCATCGATTTCGAAAAGCGGGAGGGGTAAATGGCACTGTCCCCACTCAACCAGCGCCGCTGGCGCAATTTCCGCCGCAATGGCCGGGCCTTCTGGTCGCTGATCATCTTCTCGGTGCTGTTCGGCCTGTCGTTGTTTGCCGAATTCATTGCCAATGACAAACCCATTCTGGTGAACTACCGGGGTGAGTATTTCACGCCGATCTTCAACTTCTATCCAGAAACGGCCTTTGGCGGCGACTTCCAGACCGAGGCGATCTATCGCGACCCCGAGGTTCAGTGTCTGATCGACAGCGGCGGGATCGAAGATTGCTTTGACGATCCCGAAGGCATCATTGAACAAATTCAGGCCGGAACATACGAGGCCGAAGGGTTCGAGCGTGGCTGGGCTATCTGGCCGCTGATCCCCTATTCCTTCAACACCAGCGTGGATCGCCCCGGCGCGGCTCCGCTGCCGCCCAACGGGCAGAACCTGCTGGGCACGGATGACACCAAGCGCGATGTGCTGGCACGGGTGATTTACGGGTTCCGCCTGTCGATCCTGTTCACACTGATGGTCACCGGCGCGGCCAGCATCATAGGCATTTTTGCAGGGGCCATTCAGGGCTTCTTTGGTGGCTGGCTCGACCTGATTTTCCAGCGCGTGATCGAGATCTGGTCGGCCACGCCCTCGCTTTACGTGATCATCATCATGTTCGCCATTCTGGGCCGAAGTTTCTGGCTACTGGTGGCGCTGATGATTCTGTTTAGTTGGACCGGCCTTGTCGGCGTGGTCCGGGCCGAATTCCTGCGGGCGCGCAACCTTGAATATGTGCGGGCGGCGCGGGCGCTGGGTGTGGGCAACATGACCATCATGTTCCGCCATATGCTGCCCAACGCGATGGTAGCCACGCTGACCTTCATGCCCTTCATCGTCACAGGTACGATTGCCGGGTTGGCCTCGCTGGACTTTCTAGGGTTTGGCCTGCCGTCCTCGGCTCCGTCGCTGGGTGAGCTGACTTTGCAAGCGAAACAGAACCTGCAAGCGCCGTGGCTGGCTTTCACCGCGTTTTTCACCTTTGCCATCATGCTGTCGCTGCTGGTCTTCATCTTTGAAGGCGTGCGGGATGCGTTTGATCCCAGAAAGACCTTCTCATGAGCCTTTTGGATGTGAAAAACCTCAAGGTCTCGTTCAAGCAGGACGGGCAGGTCTCTGATGCGGTCAAAGGCGTGTCGTTCACCGTGGATCGCGGGGAAACGGTTGCACTGGTGGGCGAATCCGGCTCGGGGAAGTCGGTGACCGCGCTCAGCACCGTGTCGCTGTTGGGCGACAGCGCGATTGTCGAAGGCTCGGTCACCTATGACGGGGATGAGATGATCGGCGCCGCGCCAGCCAAGCTGATGGATGTGCGCGGCAACGATATCAGCTTTATCTTCCAAGAGCCGATGACCTCGCTGAACCCGTTGCACACGATCCAGAAACAGATGGCGGAATCGCTTGCGCTGCATCAGGGCGTCACAGGGGACGCCGCGCGCGAACGGATTGTCGAGCTGCTGACCAAGGTTGGCATCCGCGACCCGCGCGAGCGTTTGGACAGCTACCCGCATCAACTGTCCGGCGGACAACGTCAGCGGGTCATGATCGCCATGGCGCTGGCCAACAAACCCGACATCCTGATCGCGGATGAGCCCACAACAGCGCTAGATGTGACCATTCAGGCGCAAATCCTGGAACTGCTGGCCGAATTGCAGAAATCCGAGAATATGGGGATGCTGTTCATCACCCATGACCTTGGTATCGTGCGCCGCATCGCTGACCGGGTTTGCGTGATGAAGGATGGCGAGATCGTGGAATCCGGCGTGACATCCGAGATCTTCGATAACCCGCAGCATCCCTATACGCGCAAATTGCTGGCCGCCGAACCTTCGGGTCATCCCGATCCTGTGGCGACTGACGCCGAAGAGGTCGCGCGCACTGATCACCTGAAGGTTTGGTTCCCGATTCAGCGCGGCTTGCTGAAACGAACGGTGGGTCACGTGAAGGCTGTGAACGACGCCACGCTCAGCGTGCGCGCGGGTGAGACGCTGGGCATCGTGGGCGAAAGCGGCTCGGGCAAGACGACATTGGCACTGGCGATCATGCGGCTGATCGCGTCCGAGGGTGGGATCACCTTCCGCGATCAGGACGTGCGCCGCTGGTCCA
This sequence comes from Ruegeria sp. AB6, assembly GCF_056542685.1. Classification (NCBI taxonomy): domain Bacteria; kingdom Pseudomonadati; phylum Pseudomonadota; class Alphaproteobacteria; order Rhodobacterales; family Roseobacteraceae; genus Ruegeria; species Ruegeria sp. AB6. Next base: position 14,687 of record NZ_JBQGAD010000016.1, read on the forward strand.
CGCGCGAGTTGCGACGGCTGCGCAAAGATATGCAGATCGTGTTTCAGGATCCGTTCGGCAGCCTAAGCCCGCGTATGACCTGCATGCAGATCATTGCCGAGGGGTTGGCGATCCACAACGTCGACCCGCACCGCGCGCCCCGTGATCTGGTGGCCGAAGTGATGACCGAGGTGGGTCTCGACCCTGCCGCGATGGACCGTTATCCGCATGAGTTTTCGGGCGGGCAACGTCAGCGCATTGCCATTGCCCGCGCGATGATCCTGCGGCCCAAGCTGCTGGTTCTGGATGAACCGACCAGCGCGCTGGACATGACAGTGCAGGTGCAGATCGTCGATCTGCTGCGCGATCTACAGCGCAAATACGGGCTGGCCTATCTGTTCATCAGCCACGACCTAAAGGTTGTGCGCGCCATGTCGCATAACGTGATCGTCATGCGCAACGGCGACGTGGTCGAGATGGGCGCGGCTGAAGACCTGTTTGAGAATGCTCAGACAGAGTATACCCGCGAACTGATTGCGGCAGCGGGCTGAAAACAGCCCGCGCCATGTGTCAGGCGTTGGCTGTTTCCCTGACCGCTGCTTTTGGAACCGGGCCGCGTAATTCTTCATAGTGATCAAAGCTCAGCTTGACCCATCCTGTGCCACGCGTGGCGCTGGCAAGGCTCCGGTGCAACTCGTCCTGCGCCACTGCGGGAAGCTGGGCGTTGAAAATCTCCCAGCCCGAAGCGTTGGGATTGCCCTCGAACCCAAGAACCTGCCCCTGTAGCGAGCTGATTGTGGGCACCAGGTCGCCGACGAAATCCGATGGCAGGTGTATCTCGGCGTTCAGGATGGGTTGCAGCACTACGGGTTTAGCCTGTGGCAGCGCCTCACGCACTGCGTTCTTGCCCGCTGTACGAAACGCATAGTCAGAACTGTCCACATTATGGTGTTTACCGTCGTTGAGCGTGACTTTGACATCGACAACAGGGAAGCCCTCGGGCCCCTGCACCAGCGCGTCTTTCGCACCATGCTCGACCGAGGGGATGTAGTTGCGCGGAACCGCGCCGCCTTTGACCACCTCTTCAAACTGGAACCCCGCGCCACGCGGCATCGGCGCGATTGAGATCACTACATCGGCAAACTGCCCCGCCCCGCCGGATTGCTTACGGTGGCGGTGGCGATGTTCGACGGGCGCACGGATAGTCTCGCGATAGGCGGTCTCGACTGGGTCGGCCTCAATCTCGATACCGAAATCCTCGGCCAGCTTCGCCGTCACGCGGCGCATGTGTTGTGGACCTTGCGAGCCCAGCACCGAATGTCCGCTCAGCTCGTCCTGATCCAGATGCAGTCCGGGGTCGATCTCGACCAACCGCGCCAATGCGTTGGACAGGCGTACATCGTCCCGCTCATGCGATGGTGAGACGACCTGACGATGCGCGGCCGGATGGGACCAGGCCCATTCCGGCAGGGCGGTTGCGCCCTTGCTGTCATAGATATTACCGGGATTCAGATGGTCGGATTTCACCGCCAATCCGATTTGTCCAGCCTCCAGCGTGGCGATCTGGGTTTTGGCATCCAGCGTCGTCAGGTTGCCGACGGTTTCGCCGCCCAACGCTTCGTGAGCCTTGACGCCGTCACCAAGCCCGCGCAGCACGATGATCTTGCCGATATGCTTTTTCACATCAGCAAACCCGGCAATGGCGCGTGCGTTTTCGGCAGCCTCGTCCCGGTCGGCGGCGATGTTGAACTCGGGCGCTTCGTGCCGCAGGGCCTTCATCAGCCGGGTCAGGCCGTTGCCGTGGCTGGCGGCCCCCAAACAGGCGGGGATCAGTTGGTGGTTTTGCAAAACCTGTGCCGCCAGATCGTAAACCTCGCCACTGGGGGGCTGTTTGTCCTCGATCAGTTGCTCCAGCAAATGATCGTCAAAGTCCGACAGCGTTTCCAACAGTTCGGTCCGCGCCTCTTGTTCACGATCTTCAACGGATTGCGGCAGCTCGATCAGGGCCGAGGGTTGGCCTTCCTGATACTTCCACGCCCGCTCCGAGATCAGATCGACCGCACCGACAATCGTGTCGCCTTCGCGGATGGGTACCTGTCGCAAGGCGATGTGGTGTGTACAATAGGTCTGCAGTGCCGAGATGATATCGCGGATGCGGCCATTGGGGCTGTCCATGCGGTTGATGAACAGAAAACAAGGAATGCCTGCCTCTTCGACAAGGCGCAGATAGGGCGCACACAGGACGGCTGCATCCGGGTCGGGTGGGACGACCACCACTGCTGCGTCCGAAATGGCCATGGCGGGGCCGACATAGCCCAGATTGTCGCCGCCTCCGTCGACGTCGATGGCGCACCATGGCTCGTCCAAGTAAGAAAAACCGTGCACATGCACGGTTCCGGATACGTCGAATGTGGTGGGCCGCCCGTCGAGGCGGCTGATGGCCTCGACCAGAGTGGTTTTGCCCGATTGGCTGGGGCCGAGGACGGTGAAAACGCGCATGAGTGCTGTCCCTCTTTAAGGTTGCAGAAATACCTGCACGAAAAGGGCTGTCCGGCGCGGATGCGTCGGCAAGAACTGTCTGCAAATTCACCTGCCTCAGGGTGCGATACGCACACCCCAAGTGTGGAGAAAACCAGAGGCCTGCGTCAAGCCCCTGTGCGGGAATGCATGGGTAGGCCCGCGTGGGGACCCACCGGGAAAGGGGTTAGATTGCCGAACTATGCCCGGCCTTGCTGAGGTCATAGGCATCAAAGCTGCGGGCAATCATTCGGGTCAGAGGGCGCGCTTCGGGCGGGATGAACAGCCCGTCTTCGGTAATGCTGAGCAAATTGTCGAAGGCGGCATTGGCCGACTGATACATCTGGTTCAGCTCACTAACCGAGATGTCGTGGTCGCGCAGAATCTCCGCCGAATTGATCTTGAAATCGCACATCAGCGCTTCGATCAGGCGTGATCTCAGAATGTCCTGCCCCTTGAACAGGTGCCCGCGCGAGGTCGAGAACCGCCCTTCGCGGATCGCCTTGGTATGCGCCGACGTTGCCGGAGCGTTCTGGGCATAGCCCTGTGGAAAACGCGAGATCGAGCTGGCGCCGACACCGATCAGAACCTCGGCCTGATCATCGGTATAGCCCTGGAAGTTCCGCTTCAGCTTCCCGGTCTTCAGGGCACGGGTCAGGCCGTCTTCCTGAGTGGCAAAGTGATCGATGCCGATTTCGGCGTAATTGTCCCACATGAACAGGCGGCGGGCGGTGTCGAACAGGTCCAGACGCTGTTCAGGCGTAGGCAGCGCGTCGGACGGGATCATCTGCTGCCGCTTGGCCATCCACGGCACATGGGCGTAGCCATACAGCGCAACCCGGTCGGGGTTGAGCGACAGCAGCTTCTGTACGCTTTCCGTCATCCGCGTTTTGGTCTGATGCGGCAGACCATAGAGGATATCGGCGTTCAGACTATGGATGCCCCGTTCGCGGATCATTTCGGCCGCTTTGCGTGTTGTGTCATAGTTTTGGATGCGACCGATGGTCTTTTGGATTTCATCATCGAAGTCCTGAACCCCAATCGACGCACGGTTCATGCCCGTCTCTGCCAGGGCATCCAGTCGGGCCTCGTCAATCTCGTTCGGGTCGATCTCGACCGAGAACTCGGCATTAGGGCCAAGTGGGACCACGTCGAGAATGTGGGCGGCCAGATCGCGCATCAGGTCGGGGTTCAGCAAGGTGGGCGTGCCGCCACCCCAATGCAGGCGCGACAGGGTCACGCCCTCGGGCAGGCGCGCGGCCAGCAGGTCTAGCTCGGCCTTGAGGACATCCACGTAGGCAATGACCGGATTGTCGGTCTGGGTGCCTTGCGTCCGGCAGGCGCAGAACCAGCACAGCCTGCGGCAGAATGGAACATGGATATACAGCGAGATCGAACTTCCGGGTTTGATGTCGGAAATCCAGTCGCCATAAAGGCTTGACCCCACGTCATTGCTGAAGTGCGGGGCGGTGGGATAGCTTGTATAACGCGGGACTTTCGCGTCAAATAGTCCAAGCTGTGCCAGTTGTGGTTTAACTATCATGACGGTACCGTTAGTGGACGCCACGAACGGATGCTTTGATAGAGATCAAGTGGAAGCGCGCATGACACCCACATTCAAGATCGACCATACGAACTGTGCAGACTGCCCGATCCGCCACCGGGCCGTGTGTGCGCATTGTGACGCGGATGAGCTGGAAGAGCTTGAAGGCATTAAATATTATCGCAGTTTCGAAGCCGGGCAGACGATCATATGGTCGGGTGATCAGATGAACTTTGTAGGCTCGGTCGTGTCTGGAATTGCGTCTCTGACGCAAACAATGGAAGACGGTCGTACTCAGATGGTCGGTCTTTTGTTGCCTAGCGACTTCGTCGGCCGTCCGGGGCGCGATTCGGCCCCGTATGACGTTCAGGCGACCACAGATCTGGTTATGTGCTGCTTTCGAAAGAAGCCCTTCGAAGAGTTGATGAACACGACTCCGCATATCGCGCACAGGTTGTTGCAGATGACTCTGGACGAGTTGGACGCCGCCCGTGAATGGATGCTGGTTCTCGGTCGTAAGACCGCCCGCGAAAAGATTGCGAGCCTATTGTCCATCATCGCCCGCAGGGATGCCTCGGTCGGTCAAAGAGGTAGCGATGGCCCCATCGTATTCGATCTGCCCCTCACGCGTGAGGCGATGTCGGACTATCTCGGCCTGACTCTGGAAACGGTCAGCCGCCAGATTTCGGCGCTTAAGAAGGATGAGGTTATCCTGCTGGAAGGCAAGCGCCACGTGACGATTCCCGATATGGGACGCCTGATGGAAGAGGCCGGGGACGATTCGGATGGCGGCTTCCTAGTGTAACCGGCGCTAATGCGCCAGAAACACCGGTACTGAAGATTGTTCCAACATGTTTCGCGTCGCACCGCCCAGAATGGCTTCGCGGAACCGCGAATGGCCATAGGCGCCCATTACGATCATGTTGGCTTCGGTGTCCGAAGCGTGACGGTTCAGGATATCCGAAACCCGCGTCATGGTTTTGCTGAGAACGTCAATCTCGCATCGCACCCCGTGACGGGCCAGCATCTGTGATAGCATCCCGCCGGGGTCAGAACGATCCGGCCCATGGCGGGGCGGGTCGATCACCACGATCCTCACCAGATCGGCCTGCTTCAGAAATGGCAGGGCTCGACGGATAGCGCGCATGGCCTCGACGCTTTCGTTCCAGCCGATCAGAATCGTTCCGGGGCGGCTGAAAGGCTGCGCTTTGTCGGGGACGATCAGAACCGGGGCGTGACCTTCGAACATCGCAGCCTCGACAATTGGTTCTGCTTCGGCGCCGCGGTCCTCGCCATAGGGCTGTGGCAGAATCACCAGATCGGAAAACCGGGCGCGATGCGCCACGTGGCGCCCAAGATCGGCGATCTGGGCCACACCGTTTTCGGCAGACCAGCGCGTGCCGGATTTGGATAGGAAGGCCTTTGCATAATCCAGCACTTCCTCGGCCTCGGCATTGGCCCGGCTCAGCGTTTCTTGCAGGATCAGCGCATTGGCTCCTGCATAGTAGTAACCCGTCTGGCTGCGATCCACGCCAAGGCATAATGCCTCGACATGTGCGTCCTGCGCTTCGGCCAGCGCTACCATCTGCCCCAGTGCCGCATCTGAGGGTTTGGTTTCTGTCATCACGGTGAGAAGTGATTTGTAAGCCATCTTGACCTCTTGCCTACGGGGCGGGGCAAACTGAGACGTTCCAGCCCATTCGTTTCTGAAGCATAGTCACAATATCTGCCGACTCGTCTTGACACAGATCAAAGCAGTTAGAACCGCTGTGGTAGAAAACAGCAGCCAGTCAAAAGGGTCTCGCGACACAAAAGAATCGCGCGGGGCATGGCAAAGGGACGCAATATGTCAAATTATATCAAGCTGATCGTGCTTGGTGTGATTGCGGTATTCGCCGCGATCGCAACCAATTACGCACGCGATTTGGCGTATCAGGTGCACGCAATTCTGGTGATGTTGATCGCCGGTGGTTTGTTCATCTGGACGCTTAGAAACACGGATGAGCCAGAAACGTTCGTTGATCGCTCGGGTGAATACATGGATGGCGTGATCCGCTATGGCGTGATCGCAACCGCCTTTTGGGGGGTAATCGGGTTCCTGGCGGGGACCTTTATTGCGTTCCAGCTGGCCTTTCCTGCGCTCAACTTCGAATGGGCACAGGGCTATCTGAACTTTGGCCGTTTGCGTCCGCTGCACACCTCGGCGGTGATTTTTGCTTTTGGCGGCAACGCGCTGCTGGCGACCTCGTTCTATGTGGTGCAGCGTACCAGCGCCGCGCGCTTGTGGGGCGGAAACCTGGCGTGGTTCGTGTTCTGGGGCTATCAGCTGTTCATCGTTCTGGCCGCGACCGGCTATGTTCTGGGTGGCACACAGTCCAAGGAATACGCCGAGCCCGAATGGTATGTTGACCTGTGGCTGACCATCGTTTGGGTCGCCTATCTGGCCGTTTACCTGGGCACGATCATCAAGCGGAAAGAGCCTCATATCTACGTCGCCAACTGGTTCTACCTTGCCTTCATCGTCACCGTTGCGATGCTGCATGTGGTCAATAACCTGACCATCCCTGTCAGCATCTGGGGCTCGAAATCGGTCATCGTCTGGTCGGGCGTACAAGATGCCATGATCCAGTGGTGGTACGGCCACAACGCCGTGGGCTTTTTCCTGACTGCAGGTTTCCTGGGCATGATGTATTACTTCATCCCGAAACAGGCCGAGCGTCCGGTCTTTTCATACAAGCTGTCGATCATCCACTTCTGGGCGCTGATCTTCCTGTATATCTGGGCTGGTCCGCACCACCTGCACTATACCGCGTTGCCTGACTGGGCCTCGACGCTGGGCATGGTGTTCTCGGTCGTGCTGTGGATGCCTTCGTGGGGTGGTATGATCAACGGTCTGATGACCCTTTCGGGCGCATGGGACAAGCTGCGTACGGACCCTGTGATCCGCATGATGGTCATCTCGGTCGGTTTCTACGGCATGTCCACCTTTGAAGGCCCGATGATGTCGATCCGTGCCGTGAATTCGCTGTCTCACTACACCGACTGGACCATCGGCCACGTGCACTCTGGCGCGTTGGGCTGGAACGGTATGATCACCTTTGGTGCGCTCTACTATCTGGTGCCTGTCCTGTGGAAGCGTGAGCGTCTGTACTCGCTGCAGATGGTCAGCTGGCACTTCTGGCTCGCCACGATCGGCATCGTGCTCTACGCCGCGTCGATGTGGGTCACCGGTATTATGGAAGGCCTGATGTGGCGCGAAGTGGATGCCAACGGCTTCCTGGTGAACTCGTTCGCTGACACCGTGGCAGCCAAGTTTCCGATGTATGTGGTGCGTGCGCTGGGTGGCGTGATGTTCGTCGCTGGTGCCGTAATCATGTGCTACAACCTGTGGATGACTGTGCGGAAGGCACCGGCCAAAGAGGCCAGCCTGACCGTCGCGGTCCCGGCTGAATAAGGAGGGCCGGAGCAATGGCAATTCTCGACAAACATAAGATCCTCGAGACCAACGCGACCCTCCTGCTGGTGTTCAGCTTTCTGGTCGTGACCATTGGTGGCATCGTTCAAATCGCCCCGCTGTTCTACCTTGAGAACACCATCGAAAAGGTGGAGGGCATGCGCCCTTACACCCCTCTCGAGATGGCGGGCCGTGAGGTTTATCTGCGCGAAGGCTGCTATGTCTGCCACAGCCAGATGATCCGCCCCATGCGAGATGAGGTCGAACGGTACGGTCACTACTCGCTGGCGGCTGAGTCGATGTATGACCACCCGTTCCAGTGGGGCTCCAAGCGGACCGGTCCTGATCTGGCCCGCGTGGGCGGTCGCTATTCGGACCAGTGGCATGTGGACCACCTGCGTGATCCGCAGTCGGTTGTGCCGGAATCGGTTATGCCGAAATACGGCTTCCTCGAGCATCGCAAGCTGGACGGCAAGTATATCGGTGACATCATGAAGGCGAACGCCGTTGTCGGCACGCCTTACACCGAAGAGATGCTGGCCAATGCCGAGGCCGACTTCCGTGCGCAGGCCGATCCGGACAGCGACTATGACGGGCTGCTGGAACGCTATGGCGACAAGGTCAGCGTGCGCAATTTCGACGGTCAGCCAGAGCTGACCGAAGCGGATGCGTTGGTGGCTTATCTTCAGATGCTGGGCACGCTGGTTGATTTCTCGACCTTCACCCCGGACGCAAGCCGTTAAGGAGGGCGTTATGGAAGAATACACACTCCTCAGACAGTTCGCGGATAGCTGGATGCTTTTGCTGCTGTTCTCGGTCTTTGTCGGCATCATCATCTGGGTTTTCCGCCCCGGTGCCAGCAAGGAATACAAGGACACCGCCAACATCCCCTTCCGGCATCAAGATAAACCCGCCGAATCCAAGGAGGCGCGGCCATGAGCAAGACACCTGATAAACAGCCAGGCGATCCGAATACCACGGGTCACAGCTGGGACGGTATCGAAGAATTCGACAATCCGATGCCCCGCTGGTGGCTGTGGACCTTCTACGCCTGTATCTTCTGGGGCGTGATCTACACGATCATGTATCCAGCATGGCCGCTGGTTCAGTCGGCAACCGCAGGCGTCACTGGCTGGTCCTCGCGCGGGGAAGTGCAGCAGGATATTGTATCCTTCGAAGAAGCCAACGCGCCCTGGAACGCACGTCTGGTGGAAACCCCGCTGGAAGAGATTTCGGCGGATGCCGAGTTGCAGCAATACGCTGTGAACTCAGGCGGTGCCGTGTTCCGCACCTGGTGTGCGCAATGCCACGGCTCGGGAGCGCAGGGTGCTCCGGGTTTCCCGAACCTGCTGGATGACGCATGGCTGTGGGGCGGTTCACTTGAGGATATCGAGTTCACAATCGCCCATGGCATCCGGAACGAAGAAAGCGACGATGCGCGCTATTCCGAGATGCCGGCCTTTGGTGAACTGCTTGAGAAAGAAGAGATTGCTCAGGTGGTTCAATACGTGATGTCGCTGACGAATGCCCAAAGCGATGATGCGGCGGCGCAGGCTGGCAAGGTTGTGTTCGAAGACAATTGCGCGGCTTGCCATGGCGAAGACGGCACTGGCGATGTCTTTCAAGGTGCGCCGAACCTGACCGACGCGATCTGGCTCTATGGCGGCAGCCAAGAAGCGCTGACCGAGACGGTGACTTACAGCCGGTTTGGCGTGATGCCCGCTTGGGAAAACCGCCTGACCGATGCGCAGATCCGCGCTGTCACGGCTTACGTCCACCAGTTGGGCGGCGGCCAGTAAAGCCAAAAGAATACCTTCGGACGGTTCGCCGCCCGAAGGTTGCAGCACCGGCTGTTCCATCTGTTCGCGCGTTTCCAGAACAGCCGGTGCTATTTCCCTACCGTAGAGTTCCGCCCATGACGGGTCCAGAACTTGGGTAAAGCGATCACAGATCGTTCAGATCGACATCGCGGAGCGGTTCTTTCCACCAATGACTGTCCGGCAACCACTCCTTCCTGGACTGGTTTGGCTTGGGCGCATCCCGGATGACCGGGGCATCGACGCGGGTTGCGGTCAGAAAAGTTCGTGCAAAAACGGTGAACATTGTCAGCCTCCTATACGCTGCGATCATGGGTTAAAGATTGACCTTTGGGCTTTGAAATGCGACTCAAATGAAACTCTAACATGTAAGTTTGGATTACATATGGATTGGCTATCTCTGCCCCCTTTGGCGGCCCTAAGGGCCTTTTCTGCCTTCGCCGAGCGGCGCAATGTGGTTGCAGCTGGTGCGGCGCTTAATGTCAGTCACGCTGCCATCAGTCAGCAATTACGCGCGCTTGAGAAACATCTGGGCGTGGCCCTGCTGGACCGGACCGGTAAATCCATGACCCTGACACCGGAAGGCGAGGAGCTGGCCCGCGCCCTGCATCTGGGCTTTGGCGCGATTGGCACGGCCATCGCTGATCTGACCAAGGCCCGGCAGGGGCGGCCCGTGCATGTGTCTTTGACCTCATCCTTCGCGGCATCTTGGCTAATGCCGCGCCTGCCTACGTTTCAGGCCAAATACCCGGATATCCATCTTGCGCTAGACCCTTCGCCCAAGCTGGTCAGCCTTACACCCGGTGGGGTGGATGTGGCTATACGCTATGGCGCGGGCGACTGGCCGGGTGTCAGCGCCGAGATGCTGCAACCCAGCCCCATGGTCATCGTCGCCGCACCTTCCCTGCTGGATGGCAAGACCGACTGGACCGCGAAGGAGCTGAGCCAGTTACCTTGGCTTGAGGAATTCGGAACGACCGAGGCAACCACATGGCTGGCCCGGCAAGGTGTTGATCACGGACCGGGCGCCGGGCGCATCGCGCTGCCGGGCAACCTGCTGCTGGATGGGGTGCGCGCGGGGCAGGGCGTGACCGTGACCGCGCGGCATTTTGTCGAAGGCGACATATCATCCGGTCGTATCGTCGAACTGTTTCAGGAACCCGGCGACTTCGGCTATCATATCATTCTGGGCGATGCGCCCCTGCGTCCTGCCGTAAAGACTTTTGTCGCGTGGCTTAGGCGTCAGGCGCGCGACCTGTGACAAAAGGTGTCTGTACGATGCGCTTTTGACCCATGTCAAAGTGCCGGGTGGTGTGATCTGGGACAAGGCGCAGAATAGAAGTGAGTCTGGAGCCAGCCCGTGAGCGATTCCGATCCCGCCCCTAGCCTTTACGCCGCACGAGAGCCGATTTTCCCCCGGCGCGTGTCCGGTCCGTTTCGCAATCTGAAATGGATCATCATGGCGGTGACGCTGGGTATTTACTACATCACTCCGTGGATCAGATGGGACCGTGGCCCCAGCCTGCCGGATCAGGCGGTGCTACTGGATCTGGCCAACCGTCGCTTTTACTTCTTCTGGATCGAGATCTGGCCGCACGAATTTTATTTCGTTGCCGGCCTCTTGATCATGGCTGGGCTGGGCCTGTTCCTGTTCACCTCGGCCTTGGGGCGTGTGTGGTGTGGCTATGCCTGTCCGCAGACGGTGTGGACTGATCTCTATATTCTCGTCGAACGCTGGATCGAAGGCGACCGCAACGCCCGCCTACGTCTGCACCGACAAGAAAAGCTGGATATGCGAAAGGCACGGTTGCGCCTGACGAAATGGACCGCCTGGTTCCTGATCGGTTTGGCAACCGGCGGTGCCTGGGTGTTCTATTTCGCCGACGCGCCCACATTGCTGCGTGATCTGGTGACGGGCAATGCGCACCCCGTGGCCTACACAACCATGCTGATCCTGACCGGCACCACCTTCCTGTTTGGTGGTTTCGCGCGGGAACAGATTTGTATCTATGCCTGCCCCTGGCCGCGTATTCAGGCGGCGATGATGGACGAGGATACTCTGGTCGTTGGCTACCGCGAATGGCGGGGCGAGCCGCGCGGCAAGGGCAAACGCACGGCGGATTCTGAGTTGGGCGATTGCATCGACTGCATGGCCTGCGTGAACGTCTGCCCCGTGGGCATCGACATCCGCGACGGGCAGCAGTTGGAGTGCATTACATGTGCGCTCTGTATCGACGCTTGTGACGACATGATGGCCAAGATCGGCAAGCCTCGTGGTCTGATCGACTACATGGCGCTGAGTGACGAGACCCGCGAACGGGCGGGTGAAACCCCCAAGAATGTCTGGAAACACATTCTGCGGCCCCGCACGATCATGTATACGGCCATGTGGGCGGCGGTTGGTTTTGCGCTGCTCTTTGCGCTGTTCATCCGCTCGGATATCGACCTGACCGTCGCACCTGTGCGCAACCCGACCTTCGTGACCCTCTCAGATGGCACAATCCGCAACACCTATGACGTGCGTCTGCGTAACAAACATGGTGAGGAACGCCCGTTCAAGCTGACCCTGGCAGGCGACCCGGCCTTGCAAATCCAGATCGAGGGCATCGACGGAGACACTGTCAATGTCACCGCAGATACGGCACAATTGACCCGTGTCTACGTGGTGACCGCAGGTGATACCGGCCCTTCTGCTGCGGATGTGACGCCTGTGCGCATCTGGGTCGAGGATCTGGAAAGCGGCGAACGCGCTTATAAGGACACCACGTTTAACGGACGGGGGAACTGAGCATGGCTGAACGTCAATTCACCGGAAAACACGCGCTGGCCGTGTTTGTCGCGGCCTTTGGTGTGATCATCGCCGTCAATCTGGTGCTGGCATACAGCGCGGTGAAAACCTTTCCGGGGCTAGAGGTCAAAAACTCTTACGTCGCGAGCCAAGAGTTCAACGAGCGTTTGCAGGAACAACAAGCCCTTGGATGGTTCATCCGAGCCGAGGTTTCGGGCGGATTGCTGGTTCTGCACATCACCGATCAAACCGGCGCTCCGGTCGAAGTGGCCGAGTTGCAGGCCGTGGTTGGCCGCGCCACCCATGTTAAAGAAGATTTCGCCCCTGATTTCACCTTTGACGGTACTGCCTATGCAACCCCTGCGGCGCTGGGCAAGGGCAACTGGAACATCCGTCTGGTCGCCAAGGACCACAGCGGAGCGGAATTCGCTCAGCGCGTGCCGCTTTATGTGAAAGGGTAGGGGATCGTGGCGCAGCTCAGTTCCGGCACAGCGGCCTGTCCGGGTTGCATTGCGGCCCCGGCAGAACCAGCACGACCTATCCCTCAGGACGTGCAAATCGCTCTGTCGTTGCCGGGCATCCATTGCTCGGCCTGTATCGCGACGGTGGAACGCGCGTTGAACGCCACTCCTGGCGTCGAGGATGCGCGCGTCAACCTGACCCTGAAACGCGCCATGATCAAAGCCGCGCCCGATCTGCGTGCTGCCGATCTGATCCCGGTGCTGGAAAACGCGGGTTTTGAGGCACATGAGCTGGACCCCGGTGCCCTGTCCGCCACACAGGCTGACAAGGCGGGGCGCGACCTGCTGATGCGGCTGGCTGTGGCCGGGTTTGCCTCGATGAACGTAATGCTGCTGTCGGTCTCGGTCTGGTCCGGGGCGTCCGACGCCACACGGGACATGTTCCACTGGATATCGGCGGCGATTACGCTGCCGGCGATCGCGTTCTCCGCGCAGCCCTTCTTTGCGAATGCGTGGTCAGCCTTGCGCGTGCGGCGTCTGAACATGGACGTGCCGATCGTGCTGGCGATCCTGTTGGCGCTGGTCACATCGCTTTGGGAAACCACGCTCAGCGGCGAACATGCCTATTTCGACGCCGCCCTGACGCTGACGTTCTTCCTGCTGGCCGGGCGTTATCTGGATTACCGCACCCGCGCCGCTGCCCGATCTGCGGCCGAGGAGCTGACCGCGCTGGAAGTCCCCCGCGCCATTCGGGTCGTGGATGGCATTGAGGAAGAGGTCGCCGTTGCCACGCTGAGCGTAGGCGACCTGATCTTGATCCGCCCCGGCGGGCGGACACCTGTGGATGGCGAAATTGTCTCGGGCCAGTCCGAACTCGACCGGTCCCTACTGACCGGAGAAACCCTGCCGGTGTTCGCCGAGGCGGGCACGACTGTCAGCGCTGGAGAAGTCAACCTGACCGGCCCTCTGACCATCCGCGCGACGGCGGTGGGTGAGGACACCTCGCTGCACCGCATGGCCGATCTTGTGGCCATCGCGGAATCGGGGCGCTCGCGATACACCTCGCTGGCCGACAAGGCGGCCAAGCTCTATGCGCCCGGTGTGCATATCCTGTCGGCGCTCAGCTTTGCGGGTTGGTATATCTATTCCGGTGACGTGCGCACGGCGCTGAACATCGCCGCCGCCGTTCTGATCATTACCTGCCCCTGCGCGCTGGGCTTGGCTGTGCCAGCAGTGACCACGGCGGCCTCGGGGCGGTTGTTCCGTAAGGGGATGCTGATCAAGCACTCTACCGCGCTGGAACGTCTGGCCGAGGTTGATACGGTTGTTTTCGACAAAACAGGCACGCTGACCTCTGGTATCCCTGAACTGACCAATCTGGGCGACCATTCCCGCGCGGATCTTGAGGTCGCGCTGGCCCTGGCCCAGGCGTCCTCGCACCCGTTGTCGGTTGCTTTGACCAAGGCCGCTCGCGAGGCTGGGATAAAACCCGCCACGCTGAAAGACGTCACCGAGGTTCCGGGCTACGGCACTGAGGGTACCTATCGTGGTCAGCGCGTCCGTCTGGGCCGGGCGGTGTGGACCGGCGCGGAAGAGGGCGACCAGACCGCCGCATGGCTGGCCATCGCCGGGCAAGCGCCGTCGGCATTTCTGTTCTCGGACGCGCTGCGCGTTGGTGCCGCGGATGCGGTCCAAACGCTGCGCGAAGCGGGCAAAGAGGTCATCCTGATCTCGGGCGATACGCAAGGCGCGGTTCAGGCGCTGGCGGGTAAGCTGGGCATTCAGAACTGGATTGCGCAAGCCCTGCCACAGGACAAGGCCACGCATGTCGAGGTGCTGCGCGATCAGGGCCATCATGTGCTGATGGTGGGCGACGGGCTGAATGACACGGCCGCGCTGGCGGCGGCGCATGTGTCGATCTCACCAGCGTCCGCACTGGATGCGGCGCGGGTGGCGTCTGATATCGTGCTGCTGGGCAACGACCTGTCACCTATCGCCGATGCCTGCGATACCGCTGCCAAAGCCACAAAACGGATTCGCGAGAACTTCCGCATCGCCACCGTCTATAATATCATCGCGGTGCCTTTGGCTGTGGTTGGTCTGGCGACGCCGTTGATCGCGGCGCTGGCGATGTCGACCTCATCAATCACTGTGTCTTTGAACGCGTTGCGGGTAAGGTAAAGCGATGGAAGTCTTGGCTTATCTGATACCGATTTCCCTTTTTCTGGGCGGGGTTGGGCTGGTGGCGTTTGTCTATACTGTCCGCTCGAACCAGTATGACGATCCTGAAGGGGATGCCCGTCGCATCCTCAGCGACGAATGGGACGACAAGCCCAAGCCCTGACAGCCCTTGAAATTGCCGCAATGCCCGGTTATGTCCGGCCCATCCGCTAGCAGAGAGAACACCGCCAAATGGCTACTATGAATCCGATCCAGTTCATTCAGCAAGTCCGCGCCGAAGTAGCAAAGGTCGTGTGGCCCACGCGCCGCGAGGTTCTGCTGACCACGGTCATGGTGTTCATCATGGCGGCTCTGACCGCCGTATTCTTTGCGCTGGTCGATCTGGGCATTCGCGGGGGTCTGCAACTGATCCTAGGTGCGTTCGGCTAAACCCGTTCGGGCGGGGTGGAAACACCGCTTACCCCTTGCACAGCACGCGATGTCCTTGTAGGTCACGCGGGACTCTTCGGAATGGGCGTGCGGCGATTCGGACCGCGCGCCGCTTTTTATTCCGGATGACGTAACTGAATTCAAACGACGGGCGCAGTCGCGGCCCAAAGGCAAACAAGGACGACAGGTTCATGGCGAAACGGTGGTACTCGGTCAGCGTTCTTTCGAATTTCGAAAAGAAGATCGCAGAACAGATCCGCACGTCGGTGGCCGAACACGGCCTTGAGGACGATATCGACGAAGTTCTGGTGCCCACCGAAGAGGTGATCGAAGTACGCCGGGGCAAGAAGGTCACAACCGAACGCCGTTTCATGCCCGGTTACGTGCTGGTGCACATGGAAATGTCGGATCAGGGCTACCACCTTGTGAACTCGATCAACCGCGTCACCGGTTTCCTGGGCCCGCAAGGCCGCCCGATGCCGATGCGAGATGCTGAGGTGAACCAGATCCTCAACCGCGTTCAGGAAGGCGAAGAAGCGCCCAAGCTGATGATCTCCTTTGAGGTCGGCGAGAAGGTCAAGGTCAACGACGGCCCGTTCGAGGATTTCGACGGCATGGTCGAAGGCGTGGACGACGAGAACCAGAAGCTGAAGGTTTCGGTCTCGATCTTTGGCCGCGAAACACCGGTCGAGCTGGACTTTACACAGGTGACCAAGCAGGGCTGATTTAAGCCTTCACAGCAATTTCTAACGCCGCGCTGCCATGAGCAACGCGGCGTTTTTCTTTTCAGTGCCACAAAAGTTGGTTTTTAACGCTCCGCTTATTGCGCCTGCACCATGGCCGCACGCAAAAGCTGCGGGCGGTCGGTTTGCGACGGCAGGAACACCGCTTGCGATCCGGCGTCAAGCGCCGACAGGCTTGCGTCATACCATTGCATTGCAAGGTCCTGACGTTCCTGCACCCCAAAGCCTTCGCGCAGGTGGTGGCCGACCAGTTCTCCGTAGGCAGGCTCACCCAAGGCGACCAGCATCAGTGCCGAGCCAACTGCGGTATCCATGTTGTCCTGACGGTAGCCGAGCGACAGACAGACCTTGCTTGTGGCGGACAGATCGGCTGGGCTCAGCCCGGTATCCAGAGCGAATTTGCGCATCTGGCTTTCCGCATCGGCTTTCGAGCTGAGCGAAAGCGCAACCACCTGCGGCGACAGGGTGTCACCAAAGGCGGCACATTGCGTGCTGATCTGATCGGGGGTCAGGCCCTGAATGTCCTGGATCAGTTCTTCACCACGCGCCATGGCATAGCTACGGGCCAGGCAGAACTGCTCGCTCAGGGCGAAATCTGGGTCCGACATATTGGCCAGTGTGGTGTATCCGCCATTGGTCGAGGTTTGCAGCATCACCGCACTGCACCGGTTGGCAAGTGAGGGCCGTGCTGTGCCACCGGCAAAGAGGCTGGGCAAGCTGCCCGTCGATGCGGTTTCGGTTGGGGCTTCTGTGGGTGTGGTCTCGGGCTGGGCAGTCACAACCGGAGTGATAGGGGCCGGAGCCTGAGCCTGGGGCTGCGGGGCAGCCGCCAGCGCTGCACCACTGTGAACCTGCTGACGATAGGCAAACAAAAGTGGCTGACCCGACAGTTGCGTCGCGGCCTGCCCGCCGCTGGTCGCCCAGTAGTAGGCCTGGTTCAGAAAGTCGCTTTGATAGGGGGGGAAGTCATAGCCATTGACCGGATAGCCCATCGATGCCTGATACCGCTCGATCGCGGCGCGGGTACCGCCCCCGACTTGGCCATCGACTCGTCCGGCATTGTAGCCGAAATAGTTCAGGGCAGTCTGTGTTTGAGCCCCCTGTGAGGTGGACGGAATACCCGATCTGTAAGTCCGCGTTGTTGTCGATCGGCTGGATTGCTTCTTTCCTTGCTCTTTACCGATTGCGTAGCCAATGACGCCACCCACGACGGCACCGCCAAGAATTTCGCCCGCATCCGCTCGGGCCACCTGTGGAGCTGTAATGGCAAGCGAGAGCGCGATGCTCAGTGTTGTGATGAATCGAATGATCATAATAAACCTCCGCCAAATACGTATAGTTGCAGTCACTATAGCACAACTGCCCCTCGTGCAGTGTCACAATAGCCAAGACGTGATCGGTGCGCGGGGATTTGCTTTGCTGGCGGAGGTTTTTCCCGAGGCGCGATGCAGAAACAGGGTTATAACCTAGTGAACTCTATCAACCGCGTTCAGGAAGGCGAAGAAGCGCCGAAACTGATGATCAGCTGTGAAGTTGGCGAGAAGGCCAAGGTCAACGACGGCCCATTCGAGGATTTTGATGGCATGGTCGAAGGCGTGGATGACCAGATCCAGAAGCTGAAAGTTTCGGTCTCGATCTTTGGTCGGGAAACACCGGTGGAGCTGGACTTTACGCAGGTTACGAAGCAGGGCTAAACGCTCTGTGCCTGGAAATGGAACGCCCGCGCTGCCCAAAACACTGCGGCGCTTTTTTGGCAAGAAACGGTTGCAACACTCCGAGGTTAGGGCCGACCGGGAATGAGTTCCTGTTGCTGAAGCACCGTCAATACATCCAGAATTGTTGACGGGCTGACATCAACAGACCCGTCAAGCAATATACCAAGTCCACCGTCTCCGATCTCGCGCGGGCCACCGCTTTCGTAGACCGGATCAAGTGAAGCGAGTTCTGCCGGCAATTCCGGGCACAATGGGGTTTCGTTGAGCACAAGATCTACAGCTGCCAGCATCAGTTCTTTTACGGACTCGAGGGTGTCGTCTTCCAAGATTTGTTCGCGCTGCGCTTCCGGCGCCGTGAGTGTGAGATCGATTAGTTTGATGTAGGCGCAATTGTCGCGCAGTTCGACAGTCGCTTCGGTGGACATGTTCGCCAGAATGGAATTCTTTTCTTGGCCGCGTTGAAAATCGCGCTCACTGGTGCGGCTGCACTCAAAGAGTGCAACAGTAACCTCGCCGTCTAAATCAATTGCATCGTCCTTGGCCCCAAAGCTTATGTCATCTAGCCTGACTTGCAGACCGCAATTATCGACTATCGCGTTGTCAGCCAGTCTTTCGGGCACAATTTTCTGTGCGCCCCGTAAGTCGAGTAATGCTCCGACGCCTATCCGTGTAGTGTCAACGGCAGTTAGGGTCAGATTTAGCTTGTAGGGCAAATCCGTATCGCGAACTGGCAATGTCGCGTCGATGATAAAATCCACCTGTTGGGCGTATGGGGCTCGGGCACCTACAACGGCTGCCATCAAGACTGGGATAATTAACCAAAGTCTCATTCAGCAAACTCCAAAACACCAAGGTTCTTTAGACCCGCAAGAACTTTGACTATTGTCTCGGCGCTTACGTCGGCTGATCCAACAACAGCAGCGCCCATTCCCCCGGGTGCAACTTCACGTGTTCCACCAGACTCGTAAATTGGATCAAGAACCGTGAATTCTTCTGGCAGTGGTGGGCAAACCGGGTTGGCTGCCAGAAACTCTCCACCCTTTTCAAGGACCGCTTCGTTGATGCGGTCGGTCAGCCCGAAAAGATTGGTAACAGTTCCGATGAACCCACGCGGGCTGAGGTCCGCGCTTTCGATACTGAATGTAAGGCATTGGCCCTTAACTTCCGCCTTGGCGACAGCAATTGCATCTACCGTGGCCCCAAAATATTGAAAGCCCGGTTCTTCATTCCGTTTGCACCGCGTGAATTGAGCACGAGCCGAACCCTTAACCTTTACGGTTTCACCTATGGCGGTGACGTCTTGGATGTCGAGATAGATCTGACGCTTGCAGGTTTCTTCCAACGGACCGGTCAGTATTTGCGGTGCCTTTTCCTGCAATCCGCGCAAATCCATGAACGCCCGCAATCGCAGCCGAGTTGGGCTGGATTCCTCCAGGCCCGCGTAGACTGTGAAGGGGACCGGAATATCGCGCAGCGGAACTTCCTTGGTCAGCTTGACCTGAAACTGACCCGAATAGGTGCTGGGATCAATTCCTGTCGCAGCGAAAGCAGCATCGGTGTTGGACACGCTGGTTTGGGAAGTTGCGTCGGACGCACCACCCTGATCCTGAGCTTTGCTGCCGCATCCGGGCAACATAGCTAGGAGCACACATATAAGTAGCCCCTTGTTTAGCCGAGATGACGCCATCCCTGATCACTTCTTTTGTAGCCAATTTGCTCCAAGATACCCGCCTTGTTCTCTGACGCAACTTATGTATTCAGATGAATTATTCTGTTTGATTGTTCCCAAAAGCCACTGAGGTCCGGACAATACAAAAAGTCAAACTGGCAATAGCGCGACATCCACTTGCCAACCCCACCATTCCACTATAAATGCCGCCTCTATCGTCTTCGGGCGAGATTCTCTCGTGGGAGGTTGCTGGGATCGCGATCCCGATCGAACCACGCAACATAGTCTGGGTGAAACGCGTTTCACCCGAGTTGAAAGGAAAACCAAATGGCCAAGAAGCTTGCTGGTACAATGAAGCTGCAGGTTCCTGCAGGTCAGGCGAACCCCTCGCCGCCAGTTGGTCCGGCGCTGGGTCAGCGCGGCATCAACATCATGGAATTCTGCAAGGCGTTCAACGCCAAGACCGCAGACATGGAGCAAGGCGCCCCTTGCCCGACCGTGATCACCTATTATCAGGACAAGTCCTTCACCATGGACATCAAGACGCCGCCCGCGTCTTATTACCTGAAAAAAGCCGCTGGCCTGAAGCCGGTTGGCAAGCGTAACCGCCCCCGTGGCGCGGAAAACCCCGGTCGCGAGACCGTGGCAACCGTGACCTCGAAGCAGGTTCGCGAAATCGCCGAAGCCAAAATGAAAGATCTGAATGCCAACGATATCGAAGGCGCAATGCAGATCATCCTGGGCTCGGCCCGCTCCATGGGCATCGAGGTGAAGTAAGATGGCAAAACTTGGTAAACGCACCCGCGCTGCGCGCGAAGCTGTCGCCGGCAAAGAAAACCTGTCGGTCGAAGATGCAGTTGCCCTGGTCAAAGCCAATGCAACCTCGAAATTCGACGAGACCATCGAAATCGCGATGAACCTGGGCGTTGACACTCGTCACGCAGACCAGATGGTTCGTGGCGTTGTTGGTCTGCCCAACGGCACCGGTAAAGCGATGCGCGTTGCTGTGTTCGCGCGTGGTCCCAAGGCGGACGAAGCGAAAGAAGCAGGCGCGGATATCGTTGGCGCAGAAGACCTGATGGAAACGATTCAGGGCGGCACCATCGAATTCGATCGCTGCATTGCCACCCCGGACATGATGCCCATCGTTGGCCGTCTGGGTAAGGTTCTGGGCCCCCGCAACCTGATGCCGAACCCCAAGGTTGGCACCGTGACCATGGACGTGAAAGCGGCCGTGGAAGCAGCCAAAGGCGGTGAAGTTCAGTTCAAGGCGGAAAAAGGCGGCGTTGTGCACGCAGGCGTTGGCAAAGCGTCGTTTGACGAAGCTAAGCTGGCCGAAAACGTCCGTGCTTTCGTCTCGGCTGTGGCCAAGGCCAAGCCGTCGGGTGCAAAAGGCACCTACATGAAAAAGATCGCACTGAGCTCGACCATGGGCCCCGGTGTGACCCTGGATGTGGCGGCTGCGTCGGGCGAATAAGCCCTTCAGTCAATGCAGATTTGAAACCGGGTTGCCGAAATGCAGCCCGGTTTTTTTGTCTTTACAGGTAGGCGCGCAGAACCTCTGCCTCACGGGCGCTGATGGTCGAGGCCGCGGTTTCGCCGAAAGCAGAGACTCCGAATTTCAACACGGGGAATAGGGTTAGAATCTCGGACCGTTGGGCCTCTGACAGGGCGTGTTTGGCGGTGTCGCCAAAGAAATAGCTTTCAGTCAGTGCCCCGTTTGAGCGGACGATATGATGCCGGTCGAACATGAAATGCGTGTAGGTGATACTGTCCATTTCGCAGATTTCAACGCCAGGCAGGCCGCACAGGTGTTTGGCGGCAACGAAGACTTCGGATGAGCCGAACAGCATGTCGGTGACGGGGGCCGAGACCAGTACCCGGTGCTGTGGCGACAAGATAAGCTTGCGGCTGTTTCCAATCGCATCTTTTTCTATCACGACAGGGGCAAAGGCGCCGGTGCCTTGCGCTTCGGTTGTGCCGATCCACAGAATGGGTTGGAACCCGGCGTCGCGGGTCCAGACCATTTGACCTTTTTTCAGCAGGGCTACTTCGATTTCGCCATCGACGGTTTCGATCAACGTGCCGGGGCCAAAGCAAGGGATATAGTCATCATAGGAAGACGACCCGGCGTTGGAACCGGAAATCTTGATGTAGGACGTGCCGGGTGTCAGCGGTTCGGATGTTGCAAAACCCCAAACGTCCGAGGTGATGCCATTTTGCGAAAAGACATAAATCTCGATCTCGGGGCCGGTAGGTACTCCGTTTTCGTCGAGGGCGCGGACAACGATGATGGATTCGGATTCGACCTGGGTACCGTCGGCGACGATACCGCCACCATCCGTGATGACGTGCCCGGCTTCTTGGTCATCGTTGAAGACGTTAGGGCTTCCGCTGGTGTCATCCAGCATGACAGTGGTGCCAAAGCCTCCGGAGTATTCAAAAATCGTTCCGTCGGGGGTGTCCGAGTTGTTGATGATCGGATCGCCTTCAATCGAGCTGTCGGGGCTGGACGTGACGATCAGAGCTTCACTGTCCTGGGCAAAAAAGCTGCGAAGTACCATTGAATACGAACACCTGTAGCTGATGAAGATCCGGATCACGGATCATTTTTTCGAGGCAATCTGGACCAAAATATTGGTGCAGGTCGAGAGGGTAAATATCAAAACCTTTCCATGTCGTTACAAAAAAGCGTCAGTGTAGTCAGGGCTTTTGGAACGCAAGACGCAACCGGTCGCCGAGCCTTTGCCGACTGTCCTCATCATAGGCGCTATATGGGTGATCAGCTTGCCAAAGGGACAGCCAGTCAATCAATAGTCGGGCACGCAGACAGAAATCGAGGACGTCCATACGGAACGGGTGGCGATATCGACGTAGGAACATCTGTTTGTTGGCTTGCACGATTCCACTGCGGTCAATGGCGTCGGTCGGCGCGTTGCGGAAAACATCTGACTTCAGGAAGTCTACAACATCATAAACCGCCAGTTTTTCGCGGGTTTCAGTAAAATCCAGCCCGACCATCTGCCCTCGCCCGACAATCAGGTTCTGGCTGTGGAAATCACCATGGGCCAGGACCTGGGTCTCGGGCGCGCCCCTCAGGTCAGCCATCTCGGCCAACAGCACCCTGAGCATGACGTCACTTTCTGCTCGAACCGAAGGTGGAACCTGTGCGTTTAACTCTGCGATCAGGTCAGTCATCCATTTGGGGCGAAATCCGTACTCCTTGGACGGACGGAAAGAATGTAGATCGTTCAGCCACGCGCCGGCGCGGCGATAGATCTGGGCGACTTGGGCGTCATCTATGCTGTTGTGGATCAGGTCTGCGGCGGTTGGTCGGTCGATGAAGGGGGTGACAAAGAACGCCTGAGACGGCGAAAGATAGACCGGGTGCGCGACGCCGGACTCTTTTTTAGGCGAAAAATACTCCGATAACGCGGTGAGGTGGTCGAATTCCTGTTTCAGTCGTCCGGTGCCAGGGGAGTCGATGTCAATCTTGAGGGCGTACACCTCATGAGCAGCACGCAGTTTAATCACCATGCGCGTGTCAGGAAAGTCATGAGATCGGTAGATGCAATCGAACGCACCAACCGGATTGGCCCCGATTTGCCGAGCGAACTCGTCCACATAGCGAGAGGCGCGGTGAAATTCTTCGTCCGAAAGGGGGTGCATTCTTGGAGGGAACCGTGTCCAGGCGTGTCTGATAATCTGCCCAATGGACGGGCAGTTGCAGCCCTTGTCAATGCCATGGCAAAACCGCGCCTAATCCGCAATTTACCTCTTGGAAACCCACGCCATCTGCCCTAAAGAGACTTGCGGAGTAAAGCGTGCGATTCGTCGTGCGCTTTATTTCGTTTCGTCCAAGACGGTGGGTGGTGCCATATGGCCCCTTAATCTCCTGCCTGAGACGGGTAAGACCAAAGAATTCTGAGGGTCGCGATCCTCGGGCGCATTTTGGCCAATCCCGTAACAACGGACCTGAACGCTGTGGTTTCGACCGCAGCAAATATGAGCCGGGATGTCCAACATCCCAAACTTGGAGAGAACTGTGGATAGAGCCCAGAAAGAGAAAGTGGTCGAGGAACTCGGCCAAATCTTCGAAAGCTCTGGCGTCGTAGTGGTAGCTCACTACGCCGGTCTGACAGTTGCCGAGATGCAGGACCTTCGCGCACGTGCTCGTGACGCGGGTGGTGCCGTGCGTGTTGCCAAGAACAGGCTCGCCAAAATCGCCCTCGACGGAAAGCCATGTGAGAGCATCGCTGACCTGCTGACGGGTATGACCGTTCTGACCTATTCCGAGGACCCCGTGGCAGCAGCCAAGGTGGCCGAAGACTTCGCCAAGGAGAACAAGAAGTTCGAAATCCTTGGCGGTGCAATGGGCGAGAACGCTCTGGACCGCAAAGGCGTGGAAACAGTTTCGAAAATGCCGTCTCGCGAGGAGCTTATTGCTTCGATCGTGGGCTGCATTGGCGCACCTGCTTCGAACATCGCCGGCGCGATTGGCGCACCTGCAAGCAACATCGCAAGCATCCTTTCCACCATCGAAGAGAAGGCGGAAGCTGCGTAAGCGGTTGGCACTGAATGATCTGCGTAGGGAACACTCCCTGACGTTGGAACACACACTGTAAACGGAAAGAGCTGATAAAATGGCTGATCTGAAAGCACTCGCAGAAAGCATCGTGGGTCTGACCCTGCTGGAAGCACAAGAACTGAAAACCATCCTCAAAGACGAATACGGCATCGAGCCCGCAGCTGGCGGCGCCGTAATGGTCGCAGCTGGTGGCGACGCCGGTGGCGCAGCTGAGGAAGAAAAAACCGAATTCGACGTCGTTCTGAAGAACGCCGGCGCTTCGAAAATCAACGTGATCAAAGAAGTTCGCGGCATCACCGGCCTGGGCCTGAAAGAAGCCAAGGAACTGGTCGAAGCTGGCGGCAAGATCAAAGAAGGCGTGTCGAAAGACGAAGCCGAAGAAGTCAAAGGCAAGCTGGAAGCAGCTGGCGCCGAAGTCGAGCTGGCCTAAGCCAACCGACAGGTGCATCGCTGATGCGCCGAAAATTCAGGCTGGACCCAGAGAAATCCGGGTCCAGCCGAACCTGTCTTAGAAAGGGCCTCATGTCTTGGGGCGTTTTCTAAGACACGGTTTTCGGATCGGGAGGCCACCTTCGGGACGGTGGCCACGAATTGATCCGGACGTGTCGTCTCGATTGTGCAAGATGCCGGGGCCCGACGGTGTCTTTGCCCGCTGAGAACATCGAAAGGTGACATCTGACATGGCTCAAACGTTCCTTGGCCAGAAACGTCTTCGTAAATATTACGGCAAAATCCGCGAAGTTTTGGAAATGCCGAACCTCATTGAGGTCCAGAAATCTTCATATGATCTTTTCCTGCGCTCCGGCGATGCAGAACAGCCCACAGACGGCGAAGGCATCAAAGGCGTGTTCCAGTCGGTTTTCCCGATCAAGGATTTCAACGAAACCTCTGTGCTGGAGTTCGTGAAATACGATCTGGAAAAACCCAAATATGATGTCGAAGAGTGCATGCAGCGCGACATGACCTACAGCGCGCCGCTGAAGGTTACTCTGCGTCTGATCGTGTTTGATGTCGATGAGGACACCGGCGCGAAATCGGTCAAAGACATCAAGGAACAGGACGTGTTCATGGGCGACATGCCCCTGATGACACCGAACGGAACGTTCATCGTGAACGGCACCGAGCGTGTAATTGTCAGCCAGATGCACCGCTCGCCCGGTGTGTTCTTTGACCACGACAAGGGCAAGACCCACTCGTCCGGTAAACTGCTGTTTGCCTGCCGCATCATCCCGTATCGCGGCAGCTGGCTGGACTTTGAGTTCGACGCCAAGGACATCGTGTTCGCCCGTATCGACCGTCGCCGCAAGCTGCCTGTGACCACCCTGCTGTACGCACTGGGTCTGGATCAGGAAGCGATCATGGACGCGTATTACAACACCGTGTCCTACAAGCTGGACAAGAAGAAAGGCTGGGTCACGCCGTTCTTCCCCGAGCGTGTGCGCGGGACCCGTCCGACATACGACCTGATCGACGCGAAATCAGGTGAAGTGATTGCCGAAGCGGGCAAGAAAGTCACGCCGCGCGCCGTGAAGAAGCTGATAGACGAAGGCAACGTCACCGACTTGCTAGTTCCCTTCGACAACATCGTCGGCAAGTATGTCGCAAAGGACATCATCAACGAAGAAAACGGCGCGATCTATGTCGAAGCCGGTGATGAGCTGACCCTGGAATACGACAAGGACGGCGACCTGATCGGTGGCACCGTCAAGGACCTGATGGATGCGGGCATCACCGACATCCCGGTTCTGGACATCGACAACGTCAATGTCGGTCCCTACATGCGCAACACTATGGCTCAGGACAAGAACATGAGCCGCGAAACCGCGCTGATGGACATCTACCGCGTCATGCGTCCGGGTGAGCCGCCCACCGTCGAAGCGGCCTCGGCCCTGTTCGACACGCTGTTCTTCGACAGCGAGCGCTATGACCTGTCCGCTGTTGGCCGCGTGAAAATGAACATGCGTCTGGCTCTGGACGCGCCTGACACTCTGCGTACCCTGCGCCGCGAAGACATCGTGGCCTGCATCAAGGCGCTGGTTGAGCTGCGTGACGGCAAAGGCGACGTGGACGATATCGACCACCTCGGCAACCGTCGTGTGCGCTCGGTGGGCGAACTGATGGAGAACCAGTACCGCGTTGGTCTGCTGCGCATGGAGCGCGCGATTAAAGAGCGTATGTCGTCAGTCGAGATCGACACCGTCATGCCTCAGGACCTGATCAACGCGAAACCGGCTGCGGCTGCTGTTCGTGAATTCTTCGGCTCGTCGCAGCTGTCTCAGTTCATGGACCAGACCAACCCTCTGTCTGAAGTCACCCATAAACGCCGCCTCTCGGCGCTTGGCCCGGGTGGTCTGACACGTGAACGTGCAGGCTTTGAAGTGCGCGACGTTCACCCGACCCACTACGGCCGGATGTGCCCGATTGAAACGCCTGAAGGTCCGAACATCGGTTTGATCAACTCGCTGGCCACCTTTGCCCGCGTGAACAAGTATGGCTTCATCGAAACACCGTACCGCGTAGTCAAAGACGCCGAGGTGACTGATGAGGTTCACTACATGTCCGCGACCGAGGAAATGCGTCACACCGTGGCGCAGGCGAACGCGACTCTGGACGCTGATGGTAAGTTCATCAACGATCTGGTGTCGACCCGTCAGGCCGGTGACTACACTCTCGCCCCGCGCGAGAATGTGGACCTGATCGACGTGTCACCGAAACAGCTGGTATCAGTAGCTGCATCGCTGATCCCGTTCCTTGAAAATGACGACGCGAACCGCGCTCTGATGGGCTCGAACATGCAACGTCAGGCGGTTCCGCTGCTGCGCGCCGAAGCGCCGCTGGTTGGTACCGGGATCGAGGAAAAGGTTGCGATCGACTCAGGCGCCGCGATCCAGGCGAAACGCGCCGGTATCATCGACCAGGTCGATGCCCAGCGTATCGTTATCCGCGCCACCGAAGATCTGGAACTGGGCGACGCTGGCGTTGACATCTATCGTCTGCGCAAGTTCCAGCGTTCGAACCAGAACACCTGCATCAACCAGCGTCCGCTGATCAAGGTGGGTGACACCGTCCAGAAAGGCGAGGTTATTGCCGACGGTCCGTCGACCGATATGGGTGAACTGGCCCTTGGTAAGAACGTGGTCGTCGCGTTCATGCCGTGGAACGGTTACAACTACGAAGACTCGATCCTGATCAGCGAACGTATCGCGCGCGATGACGTCTTTACCTCGGTCCATATCGAGGAGTTTGAAGTCGCCGCCCGTGACACCAAGCTGGGTCCGGAAGAGATCACCCGCGACATCCCGAACGTCGGTGAAGAAGCGCTGCGCAACCTCGACGAGGCGGGCATCGTTTACATCGGCGCGGATGTTGAGCCGGGCGATATTCTGGTCGGCAAGATCACTCCGAAGGGCGAAAGCCCGATGACCCCGGAAGAAAAGCTGCTGCGCGCCATCTTTGGTGAAAAAGCATCTGACGTGCGCGACACCTCGCTGCGCGTGAAGCCGGGCGATTACGGTACGGTCGTTGAGGTTCGCGTCTTCAACCGTCACGGTGTCGAGAAAGACGAGCGTGCGCTGCAGATCGAGCGTGAGGAAGTCGAACGTCTGGCCCGTGACCGGGACGACGAACTGGCGATCCTGGACCGCAACATCTATGCGCGTCTGCAGGGCCTGATCCTGGGTAAAACCGCTGTCAAAGGCCCGAAAGGTGTCAAGGCAGGGTCGGTGATCACCGAGGAGCTGCTGGAAACCCTGACCCGTGGCCAATGGTGGCAGCTGGCGCTGGAAGGCGAGCAGGACGCACAGATCGTTGAGGCTCTGAACGAGCAGTACGAAGTGCAAAAGCGTGCTCTGGACGCCCGTTTCGAAGACAAGGTCGAGAAAGTCCGCCGTGGCGACGACCTGCCGCCGGGTGTGATGAAGATGGTCAAGGTCTTCATCGCCGTGAAGCGTAAGCTGCAGCCGGGCGACAAGATGGCCGGTCGTCACGGGAACAAAGGTGTGATC
The DNA here is from genome assembly GCF_056542685.1 of Ruegeria sp. AB6. Classification (NCBI taxonomy): domain Bacteria; kingdom Pseudomonadati; phylum Pseudomonadota; class Alphaproteobacteria; order Rhodobacterales; family Roseobacteraceae; genus Ruegeria; species Ruegeria sp. AB6. The sequence goes on from NZ_JBQGAD010000016.1 coordinate 42,575, forward strand.
TCCAAGGTTGTTCCGATGGAAGACATGCCGTTCCTGGCCGATGGTACTCCGGTTGACTTCTGTCTGAACCCTCTGGGTGTGCCTTCGCGTATGAACGTTGGTCAGATCCTTGAAACCCACATGGGTTGGGCCGCGCGCGGTCTGGGTCTGAACATCGACGACGCTCTGGGTGAATACCGCCGGTCCGGCGATCTGACCCCGGTGCGCGAAGCGATGAAGCTGGCCTATGGCGAGAATGTCTACGAAGAAGGCATCACGGGTCTGGACGAGGATGGCCTGATTGAGGCTGCGGGCAACGTAACCCGCGGTGTTCCGATCGCAACCCCGGTCTTTGACGGTGCCAAAGAGGCTGACGTCAACGACGCGCTGGTGCGTGCTGGCTTCTCGGAAAGCGGTCAGTCGGTTCTGTTCGACGGTCGCACCGGTGAGCAATTTGCGCGTCCGGTCACCGTGGGCATCAAGTACCTGCTGAAACTGCACCACCTTGTGGACGACAAAATCCACGCGCGTTCGACCGGGCCGTACAGCCTGGTCACCCAGCAGCCGCTGGGCGGTAAGGCGCAGTTCGGTGGTCAGCGCTTTGGTGAGATGGAGGTCTGGGCTCTGGAAGCTTACGGCGCCGCCTACACCCTGCAGGAGATGTTGACCGTGAAATCGGATGACGTCGCCGGCCGGACCAAGGTCTATGAGTCGATCGTCAAGGGCGAGGATAACTTTGAAGCGGGCGTACCGGAATCGTTCAACGTTCTGGTTAAAGAAGTCCGTGGCCTCGGCCTGAATATGGAACTCCTGGATGCGGAGGTTGAGGAGTAAGGGCGCTGCCCTTTCTCCCGTCCCCCCTTCCGCAAGATTTGAGGTAACAAATGAACCAGGAAATCACCAACAACCCGTTCAACCCGCTGACGCCCCCGAAGGTTTTCGACGAGATCAAAGTCTCGCTGGCGTCGCCCGAGCGGATTCTGTCTTGGTCCTATGGCGAGATCAAGAAACCCGAAACCATCAACTACCGCACGTTCAAGCCCGAGCGTGACGGTCTGTTCTGCGCGCGTATCTTTGGCCCGATCAAAGATTACGAATGTCTGTGCGGCAAGTATAAGCGGATGAAGTATCGCGGCGTTGTCTGCGAGAAATGCGGCGTGGAAGTCACCCTGCAGAAAGTCCGCCGCGAGCGTATGGGCCATATCGAACTGGCCGCGCCTGTTGCACACATCTGGTTCCTGAAGTCGCTGCCGTCCCGCATCGGTCTGATGCTGGACATGACGCTGCGCGATCTGGAACGCGTTCTGTACTTTGAAAACTATGTCGTCATCGAGCCCGGTCTGACCGACCTGACCTACGGCCAGATGCTGACCGAAGAAGAGTATATGGACGCGCAGGATGCCTATGGTATGGACGCGTTCACCGCCAATATCGGTGCCGAAGCCATCCGTGAGATGCTGGCCCAGATCGATCTGGAAGCCGAAGCCGAGCAGCTGCGCGCTGATCTGGCCGAAGCAACCGGCGAGTTGAAGCCCAAGAAGATCATCAAGCGTCTGAAGGTTGTTGAGAGCTTCCTCGAGTCGGGCAACCGGCCTGAGTGGATGGTTATGACCGTGATCCCGGTCATCCCGCCGGAACTGCGTCCGCTGGTTCCGCTGGATGGTGGCCGTTTCGCGACCTCGGATCTGAACGATCTGTATCGCCGCGTTATCAACCGGAACAACCGTCTGAAGCGTCTGATCGAGCTGCGCGCGCCTGACATCATCGTCCGCAACGAAAAGCGGATGCTGCAGGAATCCGTTGATGCTCTGTTCGACAACGGCCGTCGTGGCCGCGTGATCACCGGCGCCAACAAGCGTCCGCTGAAATCGCTGTCGGACATGCTGAAGGGTAAGCAGGGTCGTTTCCGCCAGAACCTTCTGGGGAAACGCGTCGACTTCTCGGGCCGTTCGGTCATCGTGACCGGTCCGGAACTCAAGCTGCACCAGTGTGGCTTGCCCAAGAAGATGGCGCTGGAGCTGTTCAAGCCGTTCATCTACTCGCGCCTTGAAGCCAAGGGTCTGTCTTCGACCGTGAAACAAGCGAAGAAACTGGTCGAGAAAGAGCGTCCCGAAGTGTGGGATATCCTCGACGAGGTGATCCGCGAACACCCGGTCATGCTGAACCGTGCGCCGACGCTGCACCGTCTTGGCATTCAGGCGTTCGAGCCGGTTCTGATCGAAGGTAAAGCCATTCAGCTGCACCCGCTGGTCTGTTCGGCCTTTAACGCCGACTTCGACGGTGACCAGATGGCTGTTCACGTCCCGCTGAGCCTGGAGGCCCAGCTGGAAGCCCGTGTTCTGATGATGTCGACGAACAACGTTCTGTCGCCTGCAAACGGCGCGCCGATCATCGTTCCGTCGCAGGATATGATCCTTGGTCTCTACTATGTGACCCTGGAACGCGAAGGTATGCCGGGTGAAGGCAAGGTGTTCGGGTCCATCGACGAAGTTCAGCACGCGCTGGATTCCGGCGAAGTGCATCTGCACACCAAGATCACCGCGCGGATCACGCAGATCGACGACGAAGGCAACGAAGTTCAGAAGCGCTATGAGACCACTCCGGGCCGTCTGCGTCTGGGTGCCTTGCTGCCGATGAACAACAAAGCGCCGTTCGAGCTGGTTAACCGCCTGCTTCGGAAGAAAGAAGTGCAGCAGGTCATCGACACGGTCTACCGGTATTGCGGTCAGAAAGAGTCGGTTATCTTCTGTGACCAGATCATGTCGATGGGCTTCAAAGAAGCGTTCAAGGCCGGCATCTCGTTCGGTAAGGACGATATGGTCATTCCGGACGACAAGTGGGGCATCGTTGATGACACCCGCGGTCAGGTGAAGGACTTTGAACAGCAGTACATGGACGGCCTGATCACTCAGGGCGAAAAGTACAACAAAGTTGTCGATGCCTGGTCGAAGTGTAACGACCGCGTCACCGAGGCCATGATGTCGACGATTTCGTCGTCGGATCGGGCAGAGGACGGCTCCGAGCAGGAACCGAACTCGGTCTACATGATGGCCCACTCGGGCGCGCGTGGCTCGGTCACTCAGATGAAACAGCTGGGCGGTATGCGCGGCCTGATGGCCAAGCCGAACGGTGACATCATCGAGACGCCGATCATCTCGAACTTTAAAGAAGGTCTGACCGTTCTCGAGTACTTCAACTCGACCCACGGTGCCCGTAAGGGGCTGTCGGATACCGCTCTGAAGACGGCGAACTCGGGGTACCTGACCCGTCGTCTGGTGGACGTGGCGCAGGACTGTATCGTGCGTGAGATCGACTGTGGCACAGAACGTGCAATCACAGCCGAAGCAGCCGTGAACGACGGTGAGGTTGTTGCCTCGCTGGCCGAACGTGTGCTGGGCCGTGTGGCGGCTGACGATGTTCTGCGTCCGGGCACCGATGAGGTGATCGTCGCAGCAGGTCAGCTGATCGACGAACGTATGGCCGACACCATCGACGAGGCCGGTGTTGCGTCGATGCGCATCCGTTCGCCTCTGACCTGTGAGTCCGAGGAAGGCGTCTGTGCAACCTGCTATGGTCGTGACCTTGCACGCGGCACCATGGTCAACACGGGTGAAGCTGTCGGCATCATCGCCGCGCAGTCGATCGGTGAACCCGGTACTCAGCTGACTATGCGGACCTTCCACATCGGTGGTGTTGCGCAAGGTGGTCAGCAATCGTTCCAGGAAGCCAACCAGGAAGGTGTTGTTGCGTTCGAGAACCCGCAGATTCTGATCAATGCCGCAGGCGAAAGCCTGGTCATGGGCCGGAACATGAAGCTGGTTATCAACGACGAACACGGCGAAGAACGTGCCAGCTTCAAGCTGGGCTACGGCTCGAAGCTGTTCGTCAAGGATGGCGCAACGGTTGCCCGTGGCGACAAGCTGTTCGAATGGGACCCGTACACCCTGCCGATCATCGCCGAGAAAGCGGGTACTGCGAAATACGTTGATCTGGTTTCGGGCCTTGCTGTCCGCGACGAGACCGACGAAGCAACCGGTATGACCCAGAAGATCGTGATCGACTGGCGCGCGGCCCCCAAAGGCAGCGACCTCAAGCCCGAGATCATTCTGGTTGGTGAAGATGGCGAACCAGTCCGCAACGACGCGGGCAACCCGGTTCACTATCCGATGTCGGTGGATGCGATCCTTTCGGTCGAAGACGGTCAGACCGTCGAAGCCGGTGACGTTGTCGCGCGTATCCCGCGTGAAGGTGCCAAGACCAAGGACATCACCGGTGGTCTGCCGCGTGTGGCCGAACTGTTCGAAGCCCGCCGTCCAAAAGATCACGCGATCATCGCAGAAGCCGATGGTTACGTGCGCTTTGGCCGCGACTACAAGAACAAGCGCCGCATCAGCATCGAACCGGCGGACGAGTCCATGGAGACCATCGAGTACATGGTACCCAAGGGCAAGCACATCCCGGTCGCCGAAGGGGACTTCATCCAGAAGGGTGAATACCTGATGGACGGTAACCCGGCTCCGCACGACATCCTTTCCATCATGGGTGTCGAAGCGCTGGCGGATTACATGATCGACGAGGTGCAGGACGTCTATCGTCTGCAGGGCGTGAAGATCAATGACAAGCACATCGAGGTCATCGTGCGCCAGATGCTGCAGAAGTGGGAGATCCTGGATTCAGGCGACACCACCCTGCTGAAAGGCGAGCATGTCGACAAGCAAGAGTTCGACGCGGCCAACGAGAAGACCATCGCCCGCGGTGGTCGTCCGGCACAAGGCGAGCCGATCCTTCTGGGGATCACCAAAGCCTCGCTGCAAACGCGTTCGTTCATCTCGGCGGCGTCGTTCCAGGAAACCACTCGTGTCCTGACCGAAGCTTCGGTTCAGGGCAAGAAAGACAAGCTGGTTGGCCTGAAAGAGAACGTCATCGTCGGTCGTCTGATTCCCGCCGGTACCGGTGGTGCCACTCAGGCCGTGCGTCAGGTCGCCCAGACCCGCGATAACGTCGTCATCGAAGCCCGCCGGGAAGAGGCCGAAGCCGCCGCTGCTCTGGCTGCGCCGCTGATCGATGACGACATGGTCGGGGATGAGCTGGACATCGTGGTCGACGCCCCCGAAAGCCGCGAATAAGCGCGGTTTCAGAACAAAGAACAGGCCCTGCGGAAACGCGGGGCCTTTTTTGTTGTTGTGGTCTCGCTGAACAGAGGGCCGATAATATCAAAAAAACCGCGCAGTGGGCTCAGGCAATGCGACAGACATGCGCTCAAATGCTCAGATTCAGGAACAGAACGCCAAGCGCAACCCCCACAAACGCGCCTGTCGCAAACCAATTCAGAAGTAGTTTTCCGCGTCGCACACTTCGATGGACACCGCGAAGAAACAAGGCAGGAATGACGGCGATCCAAACAACTGATAAAATTGCAACAGGCAATCCAAATGCGCCTGGGGTGTTACCGTTTTTCACGGATTCCGGTGCCAGATCAGAAATTGCTTGAAGGTTGAAAAATAGAAAAACACAACAAACGAGCAGAGAGCGCCCCAAAACATTAGGTCAAATCTGATAGGGGTCGGGGCAGACTTAGGCTCGCGGGCGCGCGACTGTGCCACACGTGCTTTTGGTTGCGGCTGAACACCACTGGTTTGGTAGCGACGTGGTTGCTGACCAAAACCTTGAGAATTCTTCTCAAACATAAACTCTCCAAAAAACTGACGTCAGAATGGTCCAATTTTTCAACACATTGATACGACTTGTAAATCACTTTTTCCGGCCGCGTGTATTGACTTGCAGTTCGTCATCCCCGCGAATGAGTATGAAGATATCTGAGTTCTGTTTCCATGACCCCAAACATAAAAGGCGCCCTGCTGATGATGGGCAGTATGGCGGCCTTTACCATCAATGATACGCTGATCAAGCTGGCAGGGGCCGAGGTACCTCTGTTCCAGATGGTGGCCATGCGCGGGGTTTTGGCGACGGTTCTTGTGTATCTTATGGCGCGCAACCTGGGGGCGCTGCATTTGCACTTCCCGCGACATGACAAGTGGCTGATCGGTGCGCGTAGCCTGGCCGAGCTGTCGGCCACGTTCTTTTTCCTGACCGCTCTGCTGCATATGCCGCTTGCCAATGTGACGGCGGTCTTGCAGGCACTGCCGCTGACCGTGACTTTGGGTGCGGTTCTGTTTTTTCGCGAACAGATCGGGTGGCGGCGCATTCTGGCTATCGGGATGGGGTTTGTGGGGATGCTGCTGATCGTCCGACCAGGTCCGGAGGGGTTTAGCATCTATGCGATTTACGCGCTGATCGCCGTGATCTCGGTCACGGTGCGGGATCTAATCACGCGGCGCATGTCTAGTGAGGTGCCGTCGCTGGTTGTGACGCTGGCCACAAGCGTCACCATCACCGTTTCGGCCTCGATTGCGACCGTATCAACAGGTTGGGTGCCAGTTTCGCCCGGAGCGGGCGTGATGGTGGGGACGGCGGCGGTGTTTGTACTGATGGGCTATCTGTTCAGCGTCATGGTTATGCGCGAGGGCGATGTGGGGTTCATCGCGCCGTTTCGTTACTCCAGCTTGCTTTGGGCCCTGGGTTTGGGTTGGGTCGTGTTCGGAGACTGGCCAGACGCTGTAACCATGGCAGGTGCCGTGCTGGTCGTGGGTGCCGGGCTTTTCACCCTATTCCGTGAGCGGGCCGTTCACCCACCCGAGTGAGCGCGGCGCACGGCGTCCTGATCGATGGCAAAGCGGGCGATGAACTCGCCCTCTTGTTCGAGGGTCAGGGGGGCAAGCTGGGTGTTGCTTTTGCGGGCATGGGGTGAATCGTTGAACGAATTTAGTGTGCGCACCCACATCGGCGCATCGGGATAGCTGATCACCGGCATGTAGTTTCCGATCCGGTGATGCCCGAAATTCATGATTGTCAGATCGCTTCCGCCCCGAACGTACATGGCAAATCCGATCCCCAGCAGAGGTTGAAACACCTGCGCGGCGTGAATGCCCTCGGGCCCGAACCGCGCCAGGAACCCTTGGTTATAGTCGATGGCGACGGTCTTGTTGTTGCGCATCAGCGCGCCGCCTTCGTCCGCAGCGATACGTAGCCGTTCGACGAAATCCACCGACACGGCGTCGTCGTCGTCATGGCGAAACTGGATGCAGGGCGCGTTGGGGTCGTGGCGTGCAGCGTTCAGGATCTCTTTCATCACCCGCCGGTGGCGCATGGGGCGGCGGGCGATGATCTGCACCTGTTTCATGCCTGCGGTCAGGTCGTGCAGCCGATCAAATGCGGGTTTCGACAGGCAATCCCCGATCACGATGAGCAATTGGAAATCCTCATCCGTCTGTTCGCGCAGACAGGGCAGGGTGGTGGTTTCGAACAGGCGAAACCTCTCTTCCAGCCGGGTAGGGTGGTAGAGATAGGCGCGCCGTTCCTCGATCGTGTCATGTTCGATCTGAAAGCCGCCATAAGCCGGGTAGGAAAAGCGGCACAGACCGATAACTTGCATGATGTATCCGTGATCAAACTGGTCGACCCAACTATGCCTTGGCAACGATGAGCCCGCAACTGGTGAAGGTGACTGAACTCTGATATCTGCCTGTGCAAATCGGCGAAATTGGGTCCGGCATTTGTCAAACGGGCTGCGCTGTTGACACTTGCGCCGACTCCCCCTATTACGCGCGTCATCTCGGTACCGGGGGCCGCCCCATAACCGATTTCAGTAATGAACTGGTCAAGACCCGGACAATTTTGCAGTTCGCGTCCTCTGATAACAAACCGCGACGTTCACCTCGGAATGGGAACGCTCGCGGGTTTTGCGCTTGTGGACGCATGAGTGCAGCAAAGTTTAACCGCACGCAATGCGCGTGCATGTCATGTGTGTTGCAAAACGGGGAAGAAACCGGAATGCCAACTATTCAACAGCTGATCCGCAAGCCGCGGCAGCCCAAAGTAAAACGCTCGAAGTCCATGCACCTGGAGCAGTGCCCGCAGAAACGCGGTGTCTGCACCCGCGTGTACACCACCACACCGAAGAAACCGAACTCGGCAATGCGTAAGGTTGCCAAAGTGCGCCTGACCAACGGGTTCGAGGTCATCTCGTACATCCCCGGTGAAAGCCACAACCTGCAGGAACACTCAGTTGTTCTGATCCGTGGCGGCCGTGTAAAAGACCTTCCCGGTGTGCGTTACCACATCCTGCGCGGTGTTCTGGATACTCAGGGCGTCAAAGATCGTAAGCAACGTCGTTCGAAATACGGCGCGAAGCGTCCCAAGTAAGAAGGAGAGGCTGATATGTCACGTCGTCACGCCGCCGAAAAACGCGAAGTCCTGCCTGACGCCAAATTTGGCGACAAGGTTCTGACCAAATTCATGAACAACCTGATGATCGACGGCAAGAAGTCGGTCGCAGAGCGCATCGTCTACAACGCCTTTGACCGCGTTGAGAACAAGATCAAGCGCGCACCCGTCGAAGTGTTCCACGAAGCGCTCGACAACATCAAACCGTCGGTTGAGGTTCGCTCGCGTCGGGTTGGTGGTGCAACCTATCAGGTTCCTGTCGAAGTGCGCCCCGAGCGCCGCGAAGCACTGGCCATCCGCTGGCTGATCACCGCCGCGCGCGGCCGCAACGAAAACACCATGGAAGAACGCCTCGCCGGTGAGCTGCTGGACGCTGTACAGTCCCGCGGTACCGCCGTGAAGAAGCGCGAAGACACCCACAAGATGGCCGAGGCGAACAAAGCCTTCAGCCACTACCGTTGGTAATCCAGAGGCTTATCCAAAATGGCACGCGAATATCCGCTCGAACTATACCGTAACTTCGGTATCATGGCGCACATCGACGCAGGTAAGACCACCTGCTCGGAGCGTATCCTGTATTACACTGGTAAATCCCACAACATCGGTGAGGTGCACGATGGTGCAGCCACCATGGACTGGATGGAGCAGGAGCAGGAACGCGGCATCACCATCACTTCGGCTGCGACCACCACTTTCTGGGAGCGCACCGAAGACGGTAAAACCGCCGATACCCCCAAGCACCGCCTGAACATCATCGACACCCCCGGCCACGTTGACTTCACCATCGAAGTCGAACGCTCGCTGGCGGTTCTCGACGGTGCCGTCTGCGTTCTGGACGCAAACGCCGGTGTTGAGCCCCAGACCGAAACCGTGTGGCGTCAGGCTGACCGCTACAAAGTTCCGCGTATGGTTTTCGTCAACAAAATGGACAAGATCGGCGCAGACTTCTTCAACTGCGTTCGCATGATCGAAGACCGCACCGGCGCACGCGCTGTTCCGGTTGGTATTCCGATCGGCGCCGAGTCCGAGCTGGAAGGTCTGATCGACCTGGTCACCATGGAAGAGTGGCTGTGGCAGGGCGAAGATCTGGGCGCAAGCTGGATCAAAGCACCGATCCGCGACAGCCTGAAAGACATGGCTGACGAATGGCGCGGCAAGATGATCGAAGCGGCCGTCGAAATGGACGACGACGCGATGATGGAATACCTGGAAGGCAATGAGCCCGACGTTCCGACCCTGCGCGCCCTGCTGCGCAAAGGTACTCTGGACATCGCGTTTGTTCCGGTTCTGGGTGGTTCGGCGTTCAAGAACAAAGGTGTTCAGCCTCTGCTCAATGCTGTGATCGACTATCTGCCCAGCCCGCTGGACGTTGTTGATTACATGGGCTTCAAACCCGGCGACGAGGAAGAAGTTCGTGACATCGCCCGTCGTGCTGATGACGACATGGCGTTCTCGGGTCTGGCGTTCAAAATCATGAACGACCCCTTCGTTGGCTCGCTGACATTCACTCGGATCTACTCGGGCACCATGAACAAGGGTGACTCGATCCTGAACTCGACCAAAGGTAAGAAAGAGCGCATCGGTCGTATGATGATGATGCACTCGAACAACCGGGAAGAGATCGAAGAAGCGTTTGCAGGCGATATCATCGCGCTGGCAGGTCTGAAAGACACCACCACCGGTGACACCCTGTGTGACGCGAAAGAGCCGGTCGTTCTGGAAACCATGACCTTCCCTGATCCGGTGATCGAGATCGCGGTTGAGCCCAAAACCAAGGGCGACCAAGAGAAGATGTCCCAGGGTCTGGCCCGTCTGGCCGCTGAAGACCCGTCCTTCCGCGTGGAAACTGATCTGGAATCCGGTCAGACCATCATGAAGGGCATGGGCGAACTTCACCTGGACATCCTGGTTGACCGTCTGAAGCGCGAGTTCAAGGTTGAAGCGAACATTGGTGCACCGCAGGTGGCCTATCGTGAAACCATCTCGATGCCGGTCGAGCACACCTACACCCACAAGAAACAGTCGGGTGGTTCGGGTCAGTTTGGTGAAGTTAAGCTGGAAATCCAGCCGACCGAGCCAGGCGAAGGTTATTCGTTCGAAAGCCGCATCGTTGGTGGTGCCGTTCCGAAGGAATACATCCCGGGTGTTGAAAAAGGCATCAACTCGGTCATGGATAGCGGCCCGCTGGCTGGCTTCCCCGTGATCGACTTCAAGGTTGCCTTGCTGGACGGTAAGTTCCACGACGTTGACTCGAGCGTTCTGGCGTTCGAAATCGCGGCCCGTATGTGTATGCGTGAAGGCATGCGCAAAGCTGGCGCGAAGCTGTTGGAACCGATCATGAAGGTCGAGGTGATCACCCCGGAAGAATATACCGGCGGTATCATCGGCGACCTGACCTCGCGTCGTGGCCAGGTGTCTGGTCAGGAACCGCGCGGCAACGCGATCGCGATCGATGCGTTCGTTCCGCTGGCGAACATGTTCGGCTACATCAACACTCTGCGTTCGATGTCGTCGGGCCGTGCCCAGTTCACCATGCAGTTCGATCACTACGATCCGGTTCCGCAGAACATCTCGGACGAGATCCAGGCGAAATACGCATAACCAAAGATTTGAGGGAGTCCGGTTTACGGGCTCCCTTCATTACCGAAAAAGGAGGCCATCATGGCAAAGGAAAAGTTTGAGCGTACAAAACCGCACGTCAACATCGGCACGATTGGCCACGTTGACCATGGTAAGACCACGCTGACCGCAG
>NZ_JBQGAD010000017.1:0-41565 GCF_056542685.1 Ruegeria sp. AB6
CATCAAAACGCGGCGTAAATTGAAACTACAGCGAGCCTGAGCCTCCAAAGCCAATCAACCGCTCGTGTTCCAAATCATTTGATGACAGACAATCATAAGAATGCGGGCTGAGCTTGAGCGCTATAACCAAGTTATTGCTGATGCGTTCATTGATATCCCAGTTTTGAAAGAACCGAAGGTCGATGATGTCAGCACCGATCATCATCATAAATTCACCCGCTGGATATTCAGTCGCTCTGACTTCAACCTGAATGGGCGCTTTCATGGTGGCTGGTGGCAGCAGATCAACAGTGACTGGAGGTCGAAGATCTTCATCAATGATACGCCAGTCGTCGAAGTGGACTTCCGCAGTCTCCATGTCTCCCTCCTCAGTCTGGAGGCCGGGAAGGAACTCGCTGGTGACCCCTATGATCTGCCTGAAAGACTTATCGCGGGTGCGCCTGCACCGCTTCAGCGCAAGTTTATCAAACGACTGATACTGACTGCTATCAACGCCGGGTCCAAAGACGCGGCCTTCAGAGCGTTCCGAGATGGGTTCCCGACTGGTCATGCTGGGAAGTCACTCACAAACGAGCAACTGGAGGCCCTGCTGACGGGCTTTCTGGAAAAGACGCCTCACATCAAAGACTACCTGTTCGCGGACCAAGGTATTCGGTTGATGCACCTCGACAGTCAGATCGCCGAACGCGTCCATCGTCACTTCTGCCACCAAGCCGTACCTGTCCTGTCCGTGCATGACAGTTACATCATCGACTATACCCGCGTTGGGGAGTTGAAGCGGGTGATAGCTGAGGCTTCGGAGGAAGTGGCCGGTACACCGTTGCCGACGTCGAACCAGTTCTATGGGCTGGACGAACGAGCGAACCCCAATGCGGACCATGTGAAAGACTATGTGATTTGGCGACAGACGGCCCGGTCAGATGGGTATCTTCAACGGTTGGCGGAACATGAGCGGAGAACGGGGCGAGAGGTGGTGCCGTTTGGTTCCTAGAGATCTAACTCTGATTTAGCGATGACTGTGGAACCTAAGGAAGCAAAGCGTTTGTGGATCGCAACTTCAACCGTGAGCGAATGGCTGGAAAATATAGAGCTCTTCAACGAACATGTCCCCACTAGCGTTGAAAACTATACGATTTTCTGCCATGGCAACGGGAGGTTGGCTTCAGATTGAGGTGCAGTGAAATGAGTTTGTGGTACGATTTCGCACTACGGTTGGACGAAGTTTACGCGAACAACCCTGTCGCTGCAAAGCGCCAACTAAAAAATGCAGCACAGCTGATGGTGCTTAGTGACACGCGCCACAAATTCTTCCCCATCCGACGCTTAGCCGACGGCATCTCTGGCAGAGATATGAGCTCGCCAGAGTGTTTAGCGCAGGAGCTGCAACGCTATCGTCACGAGTTAAATTCTTTTGGTTTTCGCGAAGTTACTGAGCGGGATCACGAACACCAAAATCTGCTCTCTCAGTTAACTGAATTGCTTGAGACACAGTTTCAAACGAAGCCTTCGCCTTCAATAAAGACATTTTGGGTTTCAGAAACCGACATACGCGATTCTCTAATGCACGCATTTCAGTTGTTCGACGATCATGGAACGCCAGATGGCTTTAAGAAAGCGCAAAAATGGTTTGTGTCACATCCCAACACGCAAGCACCTTATCCTGCCAAGATTATCTGGGGCATAGCGACCAACGTAAAGGGTGCGGAAGTAAAGTCTCGTGATGCTCGGAAGGGTTTGCGAAAAGCAGGTTTTGAGTGCGCTGACCTTAGCGAGAGCCCGCCAACTCATATCGGCAAACGATACTTTAAAGAAGGCGCTCTAAGAACTTTCGTCGGGTCGAAGCGCGAACGCAACCCGGTGGCAAGAGCCCTTTGCATCAAGCACTATCGAAAAAAGAACCAAGGCAAATTGATTTGCACTGTCTGCCGTTTCGATTTTTCAGAGGTTTACGGACGTCTAGGAGACGGGTTTATGCATGTTCATCATTTAGACCCAATTTCTGAAGCAAAATCCTCCCGGCTAGTTTCGCCAGAATTCGATCTGGTTCCAGTATGCCCGAATTGTCACTCTATGATCCACCGAGGAGGCGAGACCAGATCCATAGCTGAAATGCGGGAGATAATAGACCATAGCTGACGATCACTTTTCGGTGCAATCACTCAATCAGTGTTTTCGCCTAAACTCGGCAACGACCCGCTAACAGTGTGTTCTTTTTGTTGTCAGTTGAACAGCGACAACTATCCCAGATGCGGTCAACCAAGTCAGCGACCTCGGGGTGATCCGACCAGCGGTGAACGTCGATTGGCCGCGAGTGCCATGGGTGCTCTATCTCCCCCATAACCTCCTCCTCCCTCTATGTATTATTATCAGGAACGAGGATACTCGGGTCTCTCTATCCTCCGGTTTCTATTCTATTCATTATTTATACCTATTCCCCACCCCCATAGAACCCCCGCTAGAGGAGAGGTCAGAGGGCGTCAGATCACCCAAAACCACTGGGGCATAAACGGGGGCATTTCTCGGAGGGTTTAGCCCCAAGTGCCTGCTGTCTTTCTATGTCTTGATGATCTGGCTGGGGTGGTAGGAATCCTTGCCAACCGATGATTGTAATCAGCTTTTCCAACCGGCGGCCGGAACTGGGGCGATTTCGGGGGCATTTCTAGGGTAAGCACAGGGCATTTTGGCTGCTAGGGAGGCCGCTGACAGACCGCTAGATCAACCGTCCACTGGCGCTGGACCGCTGACGAGTCGTTCCGGGTGCTGAAGACTGGTCGCTGGTGCTGGCGGTTGGCGGGGCTGCGGTGATTGGACCAGTGCAGCGACGGAATGGTTAGACCCCGAAGTGGCGAATGCTGCAATGTGGGCGAAAGTCAGCTATGCTAAGCCATGAATTTGGTCCCAATTAGAGTGACGGCGTTTTTCCCCTGAATACACTTAGTACAGGAACCAAACGAAATCAGCTTCCGTAAGTGCCTGTTCGCCAAGAATGGTTACCGTGTCAGTTCCGGGATCATTCCCATACGCAGACGAAAAATCGATTGTCGTGCCGCCTTGAATGGTCACGTGATCGTCCCCATCATCCAAGACACCATTCCCATTGGTGTCCAGATCGTCGAAGTTCTGAAATGGCCCATCTTTACTGGCGTTAAAGACCAGCGTGTCCTTTCCGGGTGTAAAATCCACAACCACATCTGTTGCCATGCTGTCATCGAAAGGCGAGTCTATAAGGTTGAACCGGAAATAGTCCTCGCCCGGCCCGCCGATTCCAACGTCATCACCGCCTTTGAAATACAGGTTGTCGTTGCCGCCGCCGCCGATCATCAAATCGTCACCCTGATCAAGGTTAAACATCAAACCAAGATCATCTATGAGATCATCATTTCCCGGACCGCCAATCAGTGTGTCATCGCCATTGCCGCCGGAAAGTCGCAATCCCGCACTCCCAGCTTTCAGCAAGTCATTTCCGTCACCGCCCTCTACTGACCGGCCGGTTGTGTTACCAATCCCAATAAAGATATCGTCCCCATCGCCTAAAAAAACTGAGTCGATACTGTAGGCATCTTTGGCAATTATTTTGTCGTTGCCGGAACCCATGTTCACGTTCGTCCCGATGCCATCTATGAACAGAAAATCGTCTCCGCCAAGCAAGTTAACAAAATTGACATCGTCATCCGGCTTGATGACGACGTCGCGATTGTCGGTGCCAGTGATTACAGTCATTATTCCCCCTCCAACGCTGTAAAAAAATAGGGGGTTTTTATATTCTATTATCGAGATACATTAACTGATCCATATCAATTGAGCCGCTTATTTGTTCCAATCTTTTGTCTGGAGCTAGTAATGTTAGGGGCGAAAGTACTAGCTGCGCTTGAGATTATCTTTAGAATTATCAATTATAATCAACGCTTTACCAACCTAACAGAAACTCATCTAGACGATTGACTGCCCCAGAAAACCGAGCAACCTCCTGCATCTAAATAAAGAAGCAACTGCAGGAGTTTGATCCATGAAGTACTTGTCTGCCCTCGGCGTTCTCGTCGGGGGTTTTCTTTTGCACCCACCGCCCAAGGCCGTCCTGACGACGATGCTCTGGGTGGTTTCGCGGTCTCATCCCGCTGTCTCGGCGCTGGTTCTGTTGGCGGTTCTCTGGACGTGGAGGCCCAACGATGACTGAGCTGGAGCTAAACCCCGGCGACGTCGTGGTCGTTCGGGCCTTCGATGACGTCCCTGAGCATCTGTTCCGGGTGGAAGAGGTGTTCGAAGACTGCGTGACCGGCTTTGCTGTAAGCGGTCCACTGGCTGGTTCCTACGGCGAACCGGCCCTCGAGATGATCCTACGGGTTGTCTCAACCAACTGACCCCATCCCAAATTCCAACACTGAAAGGAGGAGATTGATGTCTGCTCACATTCGCTATGCCTATCTGAAGGGCCATACGTGGTTGTTCAGGCGCAACTATCCCGTTGACGTGGCTCTCGCGCTGGGCGCTCAGGCGCTGAAGCAGAGCCTCAAGACCAGTGACCGTAACACCGCCCGCGTTCGAGCCGCTGAAGTCAATGCCCGGTTCGAGACACTGGTGGAACAGGTTCGGTTGCAGGCAGAGGAGTCACTGTCTGCACCAAAGAGCACCGCTGAGACACCTGATTGGGTGGAACATCCGGAGACGTCTCTCGTCCGTCTTCGGGCCACTCTGGAGGACTCTGGATGTAATCTGGAGCGGTCTGCCTTCGTCAGACCATCATTGCCGGTAAAGGTGCCGGTTCGTGACCTGAGCCGGGCCTATCTCAACAAGCGCAGTAACGAGCTACGACCCAGTGGGTTCAAATCGGTCCGATACTCTGTCGGGTTATTCACTAGTCGATTTGGTGACCAGTCAGTTTGCAGTCTGACCAGAATAGACGGGCGAGACTTTCTGTCCGCAATAGCCCAACTGTCTCCGATGATCGGCAAGTCCGAGCGGACCCGTGGGCTTACCCTGGACCAGCTGGTCGAGTACTCAGCTCGGGGATCGGTGACGATAACAGCCAGAACCCAGCGGCGGATCTGGTCGCAGGTCAATCACTTCCTCGACTGGGTGGTCTATGAGGGGCATCTGGAGGTCAATCCATTCAGGACCGTTCTCTTCGATCGCAAGGTGCGCCCAGCGCCTTATGCTGTCCCGACTGACGATGAAGTTGTGCGGTTGCTGGGAGCGAAAGACCGAGAACTGCATCCGGTTCTGCTGACCTGTCTGCTGTCAGGAATGCGAGCGGGGGAAGCGGTTGGGCTGCTCCGGGAAGACCTCGTGACCAAGGGCAACCTCGGGTGCTTCGTTCATGTTCAACCCAATGAGTTAAGACTGCTTAAAACCGACGCGGCGGAGAGACTGGTTCCGGTTCATCCGGTGCTAGACGAGACGTTCCGTCAGTTACCTTCATCTGGCCCTCTGTTCCCTGACCTGACCGTTGCGCATGTCACCAAGGGGTTTGCGAGACTGAGACGTAGGCTAGACTTGGAGCGACCGGGTCTGGTGTTTCACTCGACTCGAAAGTGGTTTGTGACCCAGTGCGAACGAACAGGTGTTCCCGAACATTTCACGGCCTCTCTGGTTGGTCACCAATCTGCACGGTCGGAGAACGGGATCACCTACGGGATTTACTCGGCGGGCATTAGTGATGAGCAGCGTCGGTCCATCGTTGACCAGATAAGACTTCCGGCATGAGCTTCCCGGACATTGACGCGTTCGAGGAACGAGCTGCTATCGCTGAGTTCGATGGAGGATGCACCCGTCAGGCAGCGGAAGATCTGGCTGCTCGGGCTCAAGGGTTCCGTGACGCTGAAGCGTACTGGCAATGGCTGGCTGACTATGTCGTTAACCGCAGACCACCCTCATAAATAGAACCCTCGGCGGCCCTTAGCGGGGTTGCCGGGGGATCTCCGCTTTGCTTTTTTTGAGCAGGGTGTCGGTTCGCGCAAGATAATTGGTCGAAGCGCGGACAAGTTTACCGCTAAGAAATTAACGATTGGCAGGTGTGTTCAATCTGATTTGGTCGTTAACGATTTGTGAAGCCATTCAATGCTTTGAGCCACAGTTGGGCTCTCTAAAGGAACAAAAAGCTGATGCGATCTCGTCCTTGTCTGCGAAAAGAAAGCAACTGGAGGGCTTGGTGACCACCGGTTTGGTTCAGGAGCCGCGAAAAGCAACTTGTACCGATTGACGTCAACGTTGCGAAATTTCGTTCTCCCGCTAAACTTGGGCCTAGGAAGTGATTTTCAGCGCTGCTTATCTAGGGCGCAATTGCTCGCTTGCCGTAGCTTGAGCCATTTAAAAGCTCCTTTTTTTTCGCATTTAGCTTCGGGGAGGGCGCGGTGAGCGAAGTGAAAGAAGGTTGGAATATTTCAATCAGGCTGAAGCTGTTTCTGTTTGGCGCAGTTTTGGCGACGGCCAGCTTGATCATTTTTGGCAGCATCGAATACCGCAACGCAAAATCGGCAATCAACGACCTCACCTTTGCGCAGTTGACCGCTGTTCGGGAAATGAAGGCTCAACAGATCGAGGACTATTTTGAGCTGATTTCCAATCAGATACGCTCAGTTTCAACCAATGAAGAAGCGCACAACGCCATAAAAGGGTTTAAACTCGCAATAGCTGCACTCAAATCCTCGAATGAGGCTCGCTTGCCAGAGGCAATGGCCGTGTCTGAGGGCATGCGAAGGTACTATGAAGACGAGTTTTTTGAACGCCTCCAAGCCCATACTCTCGAAGACTTAAAAGGCGTCTCCGCTGAAAGTTATTTTCCGAACACGGAAGTGGGGCGTTATCTGCAGGAGCAATATATCGTTCAGAATCCGCACCCGACCGGCGAAAAGCATCTCCTCACGGACGCCGCGGACGGGACTTATTACAGTTCGATGCACTCGAAGTACCACCCCTGGTTCCGCGATTATCTGGACCGGTTTGGGTTCTACGATATTTTTTTGGTGGAACCTGAAGACGGACAGATAGTGTATTCAGTGTTCAAAGAAGTGGATTTCGGAACCTCTTTGCTAACTGGCCCATATCAGAGGTCAAATTTTGCAGAGGTTTTTAAAGCCGCGCGCCAATGGGGGTTGGAAGCAGAGGGAAATCCTGAACTCGCAGCAGGACAGGTTTTTGTCAAACTGGCTGACTTTGAACCCTACGAACCTTCCTACAATGCGCCTGCTTCGTTCATAGCTGCACCGATCATGAACCAAGGCAAACTGACCGGCGTTTTGGTATTCCAGATGCCTATTGGGCGCATCAACGAAATCATGACCAGCAATCAGGCTTGGTCCGATGTCGGATTGGGCGAAAGCGGTGAGACTTATCTTGTTGGCTCGGACTTCTTAATGCGAAATCAGTCCCGGTTTTTGATTGAAGATGCGGAAAACTACTTCGCCATGATTAAAAACATCGGGACGGCACCGGAAACCATCCAGCAGATCAGAGCGTTTGAAAGCTCGATCGGGCTTCAGAGAGTTGAAACGCAAGGTACTCGAAGAGCTCTAGCCGGCGAAACCGATACCGAAATCTTTCCTGACTATCGCGGCGTTCCCGTTCTTTCTTCATATCGGCCAATCAATTCTGAAGGGATTAATTGGGTCATCATGAGTGAAATCGACGAGGCTGAAGCCTTCGCGCCAGTTACCGACCTTAGGGATCGGATGTTTTTGTTATTGATATTATTTGCTCTGCTCGTCGGTGCGATTTCCGCTGTTCTGTCCAAAAGGATCACTTCTCCGATCAAGGAGCTCACACAAAAAGCCGCGATAATGGCAGAAGGTGATTTGGGTGTTAAGATTGACACCAGCGGCGGTGACGAAATTGCCAAGTTGGCGCGCAGTTTCGACGTCATGCGCGACGCCCTAGCCGACCTTATAGGTGGTCTTGAGCAAAAGGTTGCGGAGAGAACTGAAAGCCTTGAGGCAAGTGAAACCCGTATTCGCACAATTTTTGAAAATGCAGCTGATGGCATCATCGTGATAGGGACTGATGGTGTTATCCAAGAATTCAGTCACAGCGCAGAGAAGATATTTGGTTACGACCGAGGCGAGGTTGTCGGAGGAAAAGTAGATGTTCTGATGCCAGAACCGATGCAATCTGAACATGACTCTTATCTGCAACGTTACGTAAAATCCGGAGACCCACGAGTCATAGGAAGGACCCGAGAGGTTATCGGTCTTCGCAAAAATGGATCAGAGTTTCCAATGGGTCTGACCGTTGGCGAGGCGTTTGTCGGTGGAGAGCGTATCTTTGTAGGCATCGTGCGCGACATCACCGCCCGAAGAGAGGCTGAACAGGAGATGAGCGAGGTTTATCAGATCATCGAACAGATGCCGATGAATGTGTTCGTTCAGTCCGAGGATATGCGCTTCAAGTATGTGAACCGAGCGTTTGAAAAGTTCCACGGCGTCAAACGGGAAAACATCCTTGGCGAGAAAGTCAGGGACATCTTTCCTGAAGAGGGAAAGGCATACGAGGGATATAACCGGGATATTCTGGCAACCGGGCGACGCCGAGACGCCGAAACCCTGGTCAAGGACCACACAGGGCAAGACTATCACCTACAAGTCAGCACATTCCCAATCAAGGATGCCGAAGGCAATCACGTAGCAGTTGCTGGTTTGGATATCGACATTACGGAACGGAAGCAAAATGCAAAAAAATTAGCTGACAACTTAGCTTTCATTTCTGCCTTGGTCGACGCCATTCCCAATCCGCTTTTCGTGAAAGATCCAGAAGCCCGATTTCTCACTTTCAACGAAGCATACAATAATGTTTTCGGAAGCACTGCCAAAGAAAAATACATTGGCAAGACCCTTCTGGATATGGAGCATCCATCCGAAGAAAAAAGGCGTTTTCACCACGAGGAGGACGTCGAACTTATCAAGGATGGCGGTACGAAACACAGCGAGATTTCCGTTACGCTTTTGGATGGCAGCGAGCGCCAGATGCTCTATTGGGCCAAAGCGTTTGATTTGTCTGACGGAAGCCGCGGTGGAATGCTCGGAGTGGTGGTGGACATCACCCACCAAAAGGAACTCGAAAAGCAACTCTCCATCGCAAACAAACGCATGGGTGACGAGCTAAATATCGGACGTGAAATCCAGATGAGTATGATCCCGCTGACGTTCCCGCGTTTCCCTGAGCATAGGGATATAGATGTATGGGCCACGTTGCGGCCTGCGCGAGAGGTGGGTGGAGACTTCTACGACTTCTTTTTCATCAACGAGCGCAGGTTTGCCTTTGTCGTTGCAGATGTGTCGGGTAAGGGCGTCCCGGCGGCGCTGCTCATGGCGGTAACGAAAACTTTGCTGAAATCGCATTCCCAGTCGACCATGTCGACGGCGCGCATCATTCAGAAAACGAACAACGAACTGAGCGAGAACAACAAGGACTGCATGTTTATCACAGTCTTTTTCGGCATCATTGATACCGAGACTGGCGAGATGATCTACACCAATGCTGGCCATAACCCGCCATACATTCTTTCCCCGACTGGCGAGCTTAAAACTTTGGATGAAATCCATGGACCCATGATAGGTGTCATGGAGAACATTCAATATGAGGAAGCCACAATCAAGTTGGGAATGGATGACAAGATCATCGTATTCACTGATGGCATCACCGAAGCCTTCAATAGCGAAGGTGAGGCTTATGGTGAGAAGCGGCTAGAACATTTGTTGTCCGTGTCAAACAAACACGGTGTGAAATATTTGATGCATGAGATTGTGGACTCAGTTGATGAATTTGCAGGAGAGGCAGAACAGTCGGACGATATCACGGTCTTTGGTTTGCGTTACGTGGATTGGGAAAGTCGAGAGGAACGTGCGGTGATCGAGCTGCATTTGAAAAATGAGCTTTCAGAAATTGACAGGTGTCAAAGAGCGCTTGAGGAATTTGGGGAAAAATTTGGGTTGGAGGCCGAAGTTCAGAATGCCTTGTCGATAGTGCTCGATGATTTCCTGAACAACATAATTAGCTACGCCTTCCAGGACGAAGAGGAACACATCATTGATGTGAGCCTCGAAACTGACAAGCAAAGACTTATTGTATCGGTCGAAGACGACGGCATCGAATTCGACCCATTCATGCAGGATGACCCAGATACAGAAAGCTCTTTAGAGGATCGCAAAATTGGCGGATTGGGAATCCACTTGATGAAAAACTTGATGGATGACTACTCGTATCGGAGGAAAAACGGCCGCAATATCACGGTCATGATGAAACGAATGGGTGACTGAACCCTGTGGGCGGAAGTGGAACAAGAGGCGATAAATGTATCTGGAAATCACATCGAAGTCTGACGACAAAACCGTCTTTGTCTATATCGACGGCGATCTAACCACGACATCAAGTCCTGATGCTGAAACCGATATCAACCGGATTCTCGAAGACGAGCCAAACAAGAATGTGGTGATCAACGTCGAAAAGGTCGATTTCATCGCATCTACTGGATTGCGTGTTATTCTCGCTCTGGGCAAACGGCTAAATGGGCAGGGAAAGAAACTAGGCGTTTGTGCAATGAACGAGACCACTAAGTCCGTGTTTAATATGTCCGGATTCTCCAGGATCTTTCCGGTCTTTGACACCGAAGACGAAGCCAGGTCAGCGCTATAGTCGACTAATTTTCACTGGGCTGGGGTATTAAATGGAGCAACTGACTACTCTCGTGCAGTCCTATCCGGGACCAACCCTTGTCGTCCTCGTCATAATAGCGCTGATAGCCTCTCCATTTCTGAAAACGTTGATTGGAAGCATCGCAATGCGCTTCGCAATGCGTGTGGGATCGATCCAAGTCGATCTTATCGTCGACGCGCTGCGTCCGTTCCACTTTGTCTATGCCTTCCCTGTTGGGGTGGCTTTCTTCCTTGCCAATCTTGGCGAACCTTACGCGTATGAAATTCGCCTGATAAGTGGCTTGCTACTGATCGCAATAGCCATTGAAACGATCATCAAGATACTGGCCGGGATCGGTGGTATCATTCGTCATAATGCCGGTGACAAGGGGGCCAGCTCGACCGGATATGTCGATTTGGCAAAGGTCGTTGTTTTCCTCTTAGGGGTCGCCTTTGCGATCTCGATAACAGTTGAAACCGACATCGTTACTCTGCTGAGTGGTCTCGGTGCGTTAACAGCAGTATTAATGTTCATTTTCCGGGACACCCTGATGGCTATTCAGGCGAGCCTGAGAATTGCCTCGTGGGATCTTCTACGCGAAGGTGACAAGGTTAAGGTGCCTGGATTCAAGGCGGACGGAACGGTCAAGCGTATAGGGCTCTATGACATCACTGTTGAGAACGGAGATTACAGCACCACACTAATTCCGACGCACAAATTCTTCGACAGCGCGAACATGAATTACAGGCACATGACTGACACAATGCGGGCGAGACTTGTGTTGTTCACATTTGTGGTCAAAGCGGACTCTGTGCATTTCTGTTCCTTAGAGGAACTGGAAAAACTGCGAGATATCCCTCTTATAAGTGATGACATATCCGCGCTTTTGGCCGACCTGGACAACCCTTCTATACACACCCCTTGGACTGATTTCAGCAAATCAGGGATCACGAACTTCGAACTGTTTCAAGTGTATATGAAACGCTTCATACAAACCCAAAAGAATGTTCACCAACGCAGGCATCCAATTGGTATAAAGGCGTTGCCACCTACGGTTGACGGATATCCGGTTGAAGTTGTGGCCTTCTCTAAGAAAACCGGCGCAGGTGATATCGCTACTATCCAATCTGAGTTGCTGACACATTTCTTAGCAGTGTCGGAATACTTTGGTATCAGACTTATCTGACGCGAATAGCGCGTTTTCTTTGTCAGTTCTAATCAAAAGCAGCAACTGCCTCGGACTCGTCGGCGTGTAGATTAATGAGACTGTCAAACCCCGACATTTCAATGATCTTGGCAACATCCTCGCGGGCTGAGCATATCCGGAGCTCGCCATCATTCGATTGAATGAGTTTTGCGGCCACCAGAATGGATCGCAATCCGGCACTGCTGACATATTCAACGTCCTGCAAGTTTAGCAGCATTTTGGTCGAACCGTTTTCAATGAGGTCATTCAAAAGCTCACCAACTTGCCAAGATGTTGTGCTGACCATCCGCCCCTTGATGTAAACCATATCAATGCCGGCGAAATGTTTGCGCTCAAGTTCCATTCTAACCTCGCTTAACTCTTCCGAGACTGACTATGGTTCAATACACTGACGAATATACTTTCGAAAATCCATCGCACCGGAAAAATTTCATCTACTTAGCATCAGGAACCTATCAAGACTTATGCGTTCTGACAAAAACTCGAGCGTCGGCTGGTTCTCCAGATTGTTCCGAATGATCAGTTTCAATAGGCTAAAGGATGGTTTGTCATAACGCTTGAAATTAAAAGATCTTTTACGTCGTCCGTGACCAAGTGACTGTGGTTCAGTTCTCCTTGGATGCAGACCCGTGCTGCTGAATACGGTAGGGTTCGATGGCCTTCCTTCAGTGAAGACTATGGCAGTGCGAGCCAGTGAAGAATCGGGACTTCAACCAGCCATTCGCTGCATCACGCCTTAACGTCCGCTCCACCCCGCCACCCACCAGCACCAGCAACCACCCGTCAGCACCCGGAACGACTCGTCAGCGGTCGTCTCAGCGCCAGTGGACGGTTGCCGTAAATATTGAAACAACACTAGTCCATCGCAGATTTGACGGGCTTCGGCGAGCATCGCACCTCGAAGACTTTTTTGAGAGCTACCCACTTCACCGAAATCGGATGTTGATATGGCTCGGGTCAACTTCCGCTTTTCGGGCAAAGCTTCAAATCTCTGCCGCGCAGCATCCCGACTGTACCAAGTCAGCGATGCGCAGAATGCTGACTTTGCAAATTTACGAGAACGGCTCAAATGAAATTGCCTTTAACCAAGCAGCAACAAGTTGGGGGTGTCGTCTGGCAAACTTACCGTTCGCAGTATCCCAACAGAATCTCTGAGCGGAACCCGAAATTGCTTTAAGGTTGCGTAAACAACGTTGGTTCCTCACTTTGAGAAAACGTAATCCATAGCAAGATTGAAAGAGAATTAAATGAAACGCCTGTTTCTGTCTCTGCCGGAGAACGCGACACTTGGAAGTGTCTATCAAGCCTTTCCAGATAAACTTTCTCCGCTTTGTGCGTACGAAAGCCTTGTGATGAGGGGCGAGAGCGACCTCTCGGTTGCTGAACGTGAACTCATTGCGGCCTATGTCTCGGGATTGAATGCTTGTGCGTATTGCCATGGGGCGCACATCGTTTTCGCCAAAGCCTACGGTATTGAAGTCGAGACAATCGAGGCACTGATGGAAGACCGCGATACGGCGCCCGTCGAGGATCACCTCAAACCGTTGCTGGCATACATTGAAAAGCTCACTGTCTCACCATCCCGAATGACAGAAGCCGACGCTAGAGCAGTCTACGCGGCAGGCTGGTCGGAGAGTGCGCTGTTCGATGCTATCCAAGTTTGCGGTGTCTTTAATCTCGTGAACCGCTTCATAGAAGGAACAGGTGTCCAAAGCCCTGGCACCGACCCAAGAGAAGCGGACGAAGCCACTTTAAACCGATGCCGCAGTGACAGCTTCTATACCGATTTCGGACGAGAGAACGGCCTCGACATCCCTTGAATTAATGTTGTTCTAACGTTCGAAACGCCACGAAAAGCTGGTCCGATAGAGCGGCAGATGCGTCCTTCGCTCTCGGGGTTAAATCATTCGTCGGATCAAGTCGGCGCATTCATTTATTGTTGGTGGACCCATGTTCAAGCCTCAACGATCCGTCCTGCTTTTCGTAGATAACTCAATTTCTGATAAGTTTTGGGGGCATGTGGGCTTTGTAAGGGTGGAGAGTTGCTTAAATTTGACGCTGAAACAACGACATTACTTGAAATCGCCTATCAAGGCGCAGAACTGACGCGGCGAAGACAGGCTTCATTTGATGCGCTGTGCCCGGCTCCTGGTGAAACTATTTTGGACATCGGTTGTGGCAACGGGATGTTAACAGTTGAGTTGGCCCGGGCAGTTGGCTCGGATGGCTATGTCATCGGGATCGACCCAAGCGCTGACATGACGGCAGCTGCTAGAGAACGGTGCAGCGACTACGCAAACGTGGAGTTTCGTGCTGGTGCCGCAAATAGCTTGCCCATTGAGGATGAGAGTGCTGACAAGGCCGTCTCGGTACAGGTCTTTGAGTACATCGAAGACGTAGACGGCGCGTTGGCTGACACGCTGCGGTGCGTCAAACCCGGCGGGCGCCTCGTCATCAGCGATCTACACTTTGGCAGCTTGATCTGGTTCAGCGATGAGCCCGACAGAATGCAAAAGATGCTGACATCCTGGAACCAGCACTTTGTGAGTGGTTCCGTCCCGGAAAGACTGCCCGCGCTGATAAAGGCTCGCGGCGACCGTGTGGAAGATGTCTTGTCGTTCACAATGACAGATCACCAGCTAAAGCCAGATGGCCTCGCAATCATGATGATGCACCTCATGAAGCAATACACTGTCGCAAATGACCATGTTGATCCCGCAGTTGCGCAATCGTGGTTTGATGAGCAGCTCAGCCTTGCAAGGACTGGACGCTTCTTCTTTTCGATGACCCAATTTGTTGTCGTGGTGCGCAAAAAGGGGTGATTGAGCTAAGTAAATCGGCCTGGGTTCTTTCGCGGGCCTCATGAAAGTCTCGTATTGGTACTTACTCAATGGCGACAACACAGGTGCGTGGCTGTCAATTCCAGCTTGCAGCTGTATTTGGCGTGATCTAATCGCCCTGTTCGGCCGATTGTCACCAAGTGTTTTCAGAACCTTTTTGGATACAGACTCATCATGTTCTGAACGTCCAGCTCACTCGAAAACGCGTCCGGATTATTCCAGATCACCTCTTTTATATAGTCGCGTTCCGAGTGAAGATCATTGTCCGAAAGCCGCGGTTTCCGGGTTTCGTGGAAGGCTCTTTTGGTCCAACCGAACAGTCCACCAAATACGGTCCAGATGCTGGGCGACATTGTATGGGAAGCCATCTCATGGTCCTTTCCGAGTTACTTGTGCTGTCGCAACAACAGTAACTGTTCACCTGTTTTTCTGGTATCCGGCACAAAATTGTGCTGTTCTACAAAAATGAAGAACGGGTTCCGAAATTGGTCGGATATTCGTGTGTTCCTCTCTGTCTTCAGAGAAGGTTCGACGCTTGCGGCCTCTGGAAAGTTAAAGGTCTCCCAACCAACGGTCGCCCGACGCATTGATGTTCTCGAAAGAGAAACAGGCTTGACGCTGTTTGAGCGCGGTACGCACGGGTTCAAACCGACCCCAGAAGCCCTTCGCCTCGTTCCCCTCGCCGAAGCAATCGAGGCTTCAGTCCTCGAATTTACCGATTGCGCGAAGGAATTGACGTCGACACAACCCATCCGTATCACCGCTTATTCGGCAAACTTCTCCGCACGCATGATTGAAATCGTAAACGAGTTTTCCGCCGACAATCAGGATGTCGCATTCGAGTTTTTGTCCAGCGTTCGGGCGCTGGACCTGATGGCGGGCGAGGCCGACATTGCTTTGCGCCTTGCAAGAACCGATCCCGATCCTGACCTGATCTGTCGTAAGATCAGCACGGCCCGCTGGTCTTTGTTCGGCAGCAGAAATTACGCGGACAAATTTGGCTTACCGGGGTCAACGAATGATCTGGCCGGGCATCAGTTTGTTACCTTTCAGCGGGACGATGTACCGAATGTATTCCACGAATGGTTGACCAATCACGTGGAGCCGGGCCAGATCGTCATGTCTTTCACTGAACTGGAGCTAATGCATGCGGCGATCAGGTCAGGGCAAGGCCTTGGGATCAGCAATGTCAAGCTGGTGGAAACAGACATGTCTTTCATCCGATGTTTCGACGAAATCCCTGAACTTGCGGTGCCGCACCTAATGCTCATTTCGCCGGAAGCCTATCGTCGGCCAGAGGTTAGAGCCTTCGTTAAGTTCTTCGCACCTCGCTATGCGGCAATCTACAAGTAGTTATTTATGCAAAAAGGATTGAGAACACGCGAACAAACTAGTTTGCATGTATGCCACGACCGCAGCAATAGAAGCCTTATGTGGCGAGCCCAAGGATACTCTTGAAGATGACAATGGGAGATCAAATTGATCGCCGCGCCCCAGTCGCTGCAAACCGCCTTAACTCCGACATGCCATCACGTGGTGCATGACCAGGTTAAGAACTTCAACATCGTTCTGGTTAAATGTCTGGTATCGGAATTTGACCGTTCCCCGGTCTGGCTTCGAACGTGACGGTGTAATTACCTCAACCGTGACGCGCACGCTGATCGTGTCACCGGAATACACCGGAGCCAGCCACCGTACCTCGTCCATACCATGTCCACCCAGATTGGTGCCGGTAAGTACACCAGTGTCGCGGAACAACCTGAAAGTAAGCGCTATTGTTTGAAATCCACTGGCGATGAGACCGCCGAACATCGACTCTGCGGCAGCCACTTTGTTAACGTGGAAGGGCTGCGGGTCATGAACCAGTGCGAAGTCAATAATCGCTCCCTCGGTCAGCGTAACGCCTCCGGTTTCGAAGGTTTCGCCAACCGACAAATCGTCGATGTATTTTCCGCTAGCCATGGCAAAAGTATAGTTTGATGCAGACTCAACCGTCAACGCGGAGCCAGGCTCGGCCGCCACTAATGCCGCATTATCTTTCGGCCATGGCAAAGATCGTAATGGAGAACTAAGTCAGTGGTCGTTGACCTATGCCGCGGCGACAAATAGGTGCGCTTCTTGCGGTACGTGCAATACGCCTTCTTTGTCATATCTAGACAAAGCGTCTGCAACCTCTTCCACGACCTTGTTGGTGACGTCAGCACCTGCATCCCTAAGATCGGTTTCGATTGGCAGCGCCATGATTTGCGCGCGAAGATCAACAAATCTTCGCTCAAGTACCAGTGGCTCGTGACGAGCTATCTTGAAGCCTGCATCGACCAACAAGTTCGAAATGAGGTCCCCATCTCGAAACGAAAAAGGCGCTCTGGCTTTGACTGCGGCATCTGTTCCAACATGCCGTTCGAGAGCTTCTGCAAGCGCTCCATTGAAGGGCGACACTGCGCGCCAACATGTCAAAAATAGCTGACCGTCATTGCGCAAGATCCTATGAACCTCTTGCAAAGCGGCGGATTTGTCGGGGAAGAACTGAAGCCCCTGTTGTATGAAGGCATAGTCAAACGTAGCATTTCCGAAAGGTAACTCGGTTACATCTGCTGCATACCACTCGAGCACATGACGACAATCCGGCTGATTGGACTGCGCGACCTCAATCATGGTTTCGTTCAGATCTACGCCAACAACCCGGCCTTCGCCCGTCAGTTTCCTTGCAATCTCTCGCGTCAAAGCCCCGGTGCCGCATGCGATGTCGATAACACAAGTGCCGCTTCGAAGCTGAACCTTCTGCATTGTTGCTTCAGCCAATGGGCCGAACATCGCAGGCACACTATGGTTGTTGTACTTCTGCGCAGCCTCTTTGGTCAGCCGGAAATTGTCCGTCATCAAAAATATCCTCCTAGCAACGCGTCAATAATTGGACCGCCCAAAGTGACCCAAAATCGTAGTCTCACGAGGTTTCAACCGGAAGGCTCTCATCGGCGCTCCACTCAGCCCATGAACCATCGTACAGGCGGGACTTTTCGAACCCCATTTGGCGCAACGCAAGGAGCCCACAAGAAGCAGCTATGCCACGGCCGCAATAGGCGATGACCTCATCGTCAGTTTGAATTCCCTTGTCCTGATAGTGCTTGAGGAGCTTGGAATGATCCGCCAACTTGAATGAACCACGTTCCTTTAGTTTAGCTGCACGTTCGGCAATGGGTATGTGTGCCAAATCCGGATCGATGTTCGATATCGCCGGTATGTTGACGGCGCTGGGAATATGTCCCGAGCGACCTCCCCATGTGTGAACTCCGTCGCCTCGGAAGAGGTTGTTTGGTAGAAAGTCCACAATTCTGACTCCGGGCTTACCCATCGCATCCAAGACATCAGCTTTGCGGGCAATCCAATTGCTCTGCACTGTTGGTTCAAAGTCACCATGCTCAACGGTTAGATCGCCAGTTTCAGTGGGTCGCCCTTCGAGTTTCCATTGCTGCAAGCCGCCGTCCAAGACCTGCACGTTTTTATGGCCATAGTGCGAAAGTGCCCACCAAAGACGCGCAGACGCCAATGGAAGCCCGGAGTCATCGTAGACCACGTCATTAGTGTCGTTGGAAACACCCAACTCGCGCATCCTTTCCCCGAAGTCCTCTGGGCCGAGCATCATGTCGGGAGTGTTCTGAGTGCTGTCTGCAAGCTCCGTCGACATGCCAACATACACGGCGCCAGGAATGTGCTCGGCCTGGAACTCGCTCCTATCGTCATAGGCTACGCCCTTGCCGTTTTCCTCCCTAAACTTCCAGCGAACATCAATGATGCGTAGTTTCGGGTTAGTCAGGTTATCTGCCAACCAAGCCGTATCAATGAGCGGGCGAGTTTGGGTTGTCATACCTACTTTCTCCTCTAACCGGACGCGGGTCGAGCCGTATGGAATAATCCCCAAAATTGCTTTCGGAGTCCAATTTTGGAAAATCGGGATTTGATAGAGCAAATATGATTTCAACGGCATGTTGATGATTTCATGAGACTTCTGAAAGAAACGGATGCTGAAATCATGGCGCCTCGTAACGTCGATTTCCTTTGACTCGTTTATGGGTAGGCATGCTCATATAGCTCACTGACGGACAGGTTTGGTACAGAAAGTGGAAGGTTTGGATGCTTGAAGATCGGTACGGAAGCCCGCTAACGACCACATCACAAACTGCGCGAGACGCCTACGTTGAAGGCATCGACCGATTTCTGGGTGCTTTTGATGATGTTGAAGGAGCTTACCGTTCTGCAATGCAGGCAGATGATAGCTTTGCCATGCCCCATGTCGGGCTTGCGCGCTACCTTGTTACCGTCGGGCGTGGACAAGATGCAAAGCGTCAAATAGCCGTCGCAAAGGAACTGTCGCATGGTGTCAGCCCGCGCGAAGCCGCCCAGATCGACATTATCAGCGATCTCATTGAGGGGCGTGCACCGCAGGCCTACAGGCGCATCCGGGATCACGTCACAGACCATCCGCGAGATATTTTGCTTGCTCAGACATGTACCAGCGTATTTGGCTTAATAGGGTTTTCAGGTCAGGCTGGACGCGAGGCGGAGCAGCTTGCGTACACAACCATGTTGAAGCCGCACTATGGCGACGACTGGTGGTTTCTCTGCCAGCATGCATTTGCCCAGATGGAGGCCGGACAGATCGGCCCGGCCGCGGAAAACATCGAGCGCGCGCTTGAGTTGAAGCCAGACAGCGCACACAGTGCACATGTCAGGGCCCATCTCTACTATGAGAACGGGGAGACGGACGCTGGCTACGCTTATCTGCGCGAATTCTGGCAAGACTATCCCTTCACAGCGTATCTGCACTGCCATCTCAGCTGGCACGTCGCTCTGTGGGCGCTTGAGAGCGGCGATGTGGCAGGTATGTGGAAGCTGTTCGATGATTATGTTTCCCCCGACCGACCTCCTGCGCCACCACTGAACGTTTTGACTGATAGTGTGGCAATTGTTCACCGCGCCTTTTTGGCTGGCGAGCAAATTCCTCAGGAGCGTTGGCAACAACTCAGCGACTATGCTGTTCAGTTCTTTCCTTCACCAGGCTTGGCTTTTGCGGATGTTCACGCTGCTCTTGCGCATGCGATGGCTGGAAACAGAGAGCGTCTGGAAGCAACCATTGACGGCGCAAAGGGACCCGCAGGCCCCACCGTTGCTTCGGTAGCAGGCGCATTCCGTGCTGTGGCGGATGGAAACGCGGACGAAGCGATTGAGAAATTCGTAAGTGTCATGTCTGAGCACGAACGCCTTGGTGGTAGCCGGGCGCAACGCGATATTATTGAGTTTTCATTGGCGCATGCGCTGGCAATATCGGGAAAATCGAATGAAGCTCGACGTATCCTCAACATGCATCGACCGCATACCTCTCACGACCATGCAGTTGCCACGCTAGAAGAATAGTGTGCCCGTATTTTTGACGCCCGCAATGAGCGCAAATTACACGTTTTCAACGCCAGTTAGAACAGAAGCTGTCGCACGACGTTACCAGGCCCCAAAAGTGTTAGTTGGCGGAAAAGACCAACCTGACTGCCGACATCAGCTTTGTCAAAAGCCCGTCTTAGGTGTGCGAGCGGTGTTTGTGGTCTTGTCGGTGGGCTACTGTGGATGGATTGGACGACGCGTCACTCACGTAGCCGATAAGTTGGTCAGTCGCCAAGAAGAGTGCTTCGATCAAATGGGGCTCATATAAGTCGGGTCTATGCCTTGGGTCGGCTTTGATGTCGCCAGTATCGAGAAACAGCCCATTGTGGTAACCTCCTACCTTTAATTAGGGGGTTATTGTGATGGAATACTATGATCTCGGTAGCTACAGCCGAAAGATCACAACCTCGTCGGACGAAGCCCAGCTTTGGTTTGATCGTGGTTTGGCTTGGACTTACGCGTACAACCACGAAGAAGCGATTGTATGCTTTCAGAATGCCGTGGCTGCGGATCCAAATTGCGCAATGGCGCACTGGGGCATCGCGTATTGCATTGGGCCGAACTACAACAAGCCCTGGGAAACATTCGAAGAAGACGAGAAGCCTGACTGTATCGCCTTGGCAAAAGCGTCAATCGAGGCTGCTGCATCGTTAAAGGACAAACTGACGCCTGTTGAACGCGCGCTCATCGAAGCCATTCCAGCGCGTTATCCATCCTCATCGGATATCGAGGATTTCAGCCCATGGAATGATGCATTCGCTGATGCGATGCGAAAGGTGCAGGCTGAATTCGATCAGGATCTGGACGTGTCTGCGATTCTGGCCGAGTCGCTCATGAACCGGACACCTTGGCAGCTTTGGGATTTGCCGACTGGGAAACCAGCGGATGGAGCCGATACACTTGAAGCCATAGCAGTCCTCGAAACTGCATTTGATACACTCCCCGGAGCATGGGAACACGCAGGACTCCTGCACATGTACATTCACCTGATGGAAATGTCGCCCCACCCCGAACGGGCACTGCGTCACGGCGATGTGCTCAGCACGCTGGTGCCCGAGGCCGGGCATTTGTTGCACATGCCGACCCATATCGACGTGTTGTGCGGAGACTACATGAACGTGGTACTGCGCAATCACAAAGCCATATTGGCAGATCGAAAGTTCATGGAACGCGAAGGCCCTGACAACTTCTATTCCGTTTACAGGTGTCACAACTACCACTTCAAAATCTACGGAGCGATGTTTTTAGGGCAACCATCGGCAGCACTGGAAGCTGCTGATGAGCTTGTCGAAACTTTACCTTCAGAGACACTTCGGCCAATGGCTGATTGGTTCGAGGCGTTCATTCCTATGAAACAACATGTATTGATCAGGTTTGGACGCTGGCAGGCTATCCTTGATCAGGAGTTACCTGAAGATGCGGAGCTCTACAGCGTCACTATCGCCATGATGCGGTATGCAAGGACGGTTGCCTTGGCCAACCTACACAGGGTCGCCGAAGCCGAGAGTGAAAAAGCCAAGTTCTATGATGCTCTGGCCAGAGTTCCTGAGACCCGAATGCTGTTCAACAACACATGCCGGGACATTCTGAAGGTCGCTGAGCAAATGATGCTGGGTGAGTTGGCCTATCACGCAGGAGAGCACGAAACGGCCTTTGACCACCTGCGAAAGTCAGTCGAGATCGACGACAACTTGCCGTACGACGAGCCCTGGGGCTGGATGCAACCCACCCGTCATGCGCTGGGTGCTCTTCTTCTTGAGCAGGGCCAGATGGAGGAAGCCGAAGCTGTTTACCGTGCAGACCTTGGCCTGGATGCAACGCTTAGCCGGGCCTGTCAGCATCCGGGCAACGTCTGGAGCCTGCATGGCTTGCACGAATGTCTCGCCCGGCGCGGTGAAACGGTCGAAGCCGCCCACATTAAGCTACAACTGGACAAGGCCGCTGCCCGCGCCGAGGTGCCGATAAAGGCGTCGTGTTATTGCAGGCAGAAGGCGTTGGCCGCCGAGTAATCTCGGATCAACAGCAATGGCTGGGGCAATTGCGAGGCCCGCTTCTGCCGTTGATCGGGACTTGTTTAACTTCGTTGATGGCAACCGTCTGGGCGACCACAAGACCGGCAATCATCGCTTGGATGCCGTTTTGCGGTAAATCAGCCGCATGGTAGCATCGCGTAGGATTTGCAGTCGGGGGGCAACATGGTCTTAACATTCGCACAAATGGAAACTCAGGAAATATCCAAAGCAAATCCAATTTCAGCAACTGACGCGCTGGCAGTACTGATCGAAGACCCCAACGCACTTGTGGTGGACGTAAGGGATAGCGCTGAAATGGCGGCCACAGGTATCAGCCCGAGAGCAATTCCGGCTCCTGGTCGCGCCGTCGCTTGGATGGCAGACCTTGAAAGTGAATACAGATCTCAAGAGTTACAGGATCGTGGAAGGCGAATTTTCACCACTTGTGGCGGAGCTCCGAGCTATCGAGGCGCGGCAGCGGCAAATGTATTGACTGCGATGGGTTTTCAAAACGTGCAGTTCATCGATGGAGGGATGGCGGCTCTGATCGCAGCGGGCTCCTCTACAAAGCAGCCTTAAAAAAGGCGAAACCAACGGTGTTGAGCAAACACGCCGGGGTCAATAGAAGCTTCTCAGCTTGCAGAGTTGTGTCTCGATACGACTTGCGACTGAGATTTTAGCCAATTGACGAAAACCTTAGCCTCGGGGCGCTGAAATTCTGCCTGCGTCTGGATGTAATAGACGCCGAAGAGAGGCTCAGAGAACAATTCAATCATCCGACCAGATGATAGATCGTCCTCGAAAAAAGCTCTGGCGGTATACGTGATACCGTCACCCCGGCGAACCGCAGTCATGATCAGGTTCCCCGGCATGTGATTTATGGTCAATGGTTCGGCAGGAATAACCCCGTGATAGGTGAACCAGTCAGCCGCCTCGTTGGTGCCCAGTTCCTGCAACCAGGGCAGCTTCGTTAAAGAGGCTGGGTCACGCAGATCTTGGCCTTCCACCAGTGAAGGTGCCCCGATCACGACCATGTCGGAAACAAGGACAGTATCCTCTTCTTTTCTCGGCATGCGTCTGTCGTGATACCGAATGGCGACATCGATACCACCTGGTCCTATCTGAACCAGTTCCGAAGTTGGGTTCAGCATCAAAGTGATCTCTGGATGTTCACGTTGAAACTCTGCCATTCTCGGCAACAGCCACTCCACCGCGAATGCTGGTGACATTGTTACTTGAACGGGACGCTGCGCTGTGTGTTCTGCCAGTCGTTCGACACCCCTTCCAATGATTTCAAAGCCGATACCCAGTTCACGCGCAAGAATGATGCCAGGCTCTGTCAATTCAATGCTGCGCCCACGTTTAGCAACAAGAGCTACACCCAAATGCCTTTCCAACGATTTCACCTGCTGGCTGACAGCCGCTTGGGTCACGTTCAAGCGTTCAGCCGCCACGGTGTAACTCCCAGCCTTCGCAACCGCTGAGAAGGCGCGCAAAGCATTCATCGGGGGAAGGTGCAACCAATCCATACTATAGTTTTTCTAAAGTTTCGTTAGACTATTTGAGTCGCATGATATCGGGATTCTTGACATTATTCACAGTGAAATCTGTTCTTAAATCATGGGGTATTAGAGCAGATGCCTCATTATCGATGTAAACCTAGCCGCAAGTCATGAGGGCTTGATACGATGAAAAAACTTCAAGGTGGATGTTACTGTGGTGCTGTTCGATACCAGTTAGCAACCCCACCAGCTTGGTCGGGTCATTGCCATTGCCGTTCATGCCAAATGGCCCTTGGCGGTGCCTTTGTAACTTGGGCTAAAGTAGCAGCGGAAGACTTCGCAGTTATCAAAGGCGAAATCCAACACATTGAGAAAACTCCGGGTATTCGCCGCGGGTTTTGTCGGGACTGTGGAACGACGTTGACCTATGCCGCCTTAAATGAAGTCGAGGGCCAAGACTGGAGCGCTGATGCGTGGTTTTCTGCTGTGACGTTGGACGACCCATCGATTGCACAACCCAAAGCCCATATTTTTGTTTCACATCAGCAGCCATGGATAAAACTTGACGACGGGCTGCCGACGTTTCCTGAGTTCTAGATAACTTTCCGAGCGAACAGAGGAGAAAGCGATGAACGCTGCTTATTCATATGCCTGCAAGGATTGCGAAGGCATGGAGGCCTGCCCAGGGAAAGTGATCGCAGCGACCAAAGATGAAGTATGGAAACTCATGGAGCTCCACGCGGTGGTCGCTCATGGAGAGGACCCCAGCTCGTGGGATGCCGACACCCGGGCATATCTGGAAACACTAATAAAGCCCGCGTGATCAAATAAATTAAGCTTCAAGTTCCTACGGATAATCGGCCCAAATTATCAACTTGGTTGTTTAACCGCGAAGGGCAGCTTTAGTCTGCTACTGGGAAATTGCTAGGCCCATTTGTGAGTATCCGGTTTGGGCTGCGGCCTACCGCCAAGGCGCCTAGAAGCGCAAGGCCATCACGAACCCAAATCGGAAACGTGTGAGATTGGTTTCCATCACAAACCATCCTGCTACAGCGAAACCCTGCTTCTATTCAGGCAAACCGGCTAGTCGCAAAGACGCACAGTCTTTCTCCAGCCTTTTTCTGTCAGAGAAAAGTTGAGTATTCGCCCAGTCCGATATGGAAAACTGAGGGCGGTATTTCATCACATTCCGTGCTTCATCGCGAGCGGCCTCAAGGTTCTCCGTCTCTACATGGACGATTACGAGGTCGAGGTGACCAAAGCCTTCAACCCTTTGACCATATTCGGTGAATGCTTTCTTGGCTTCCTCGTATTGACCGTCGAGTCGAAGGGCTAAACCCAGAACGCCTGCATACCAACCTGGATAGTGAGGGTTCAGGGTAATGGCTTGTTGTGCGACTTGGATCGCTTCATTTGCCTGGCCATTGAAAGCTAGGGTGATTGACAGTCTGGCAGCCACGTCAGCGTGGTTTGGATTCAGCGCTAGTGCCTCGTTGAACTTCTCGATAGCCGAAACCAGCTTGCCATCGATTGCATCCGCAAAACCCGCAATAGCGTGAGCCTCTGGGTTGTAGCTGTCTATTTCCAGAGCCCGCTGAGCGCAGTCACGAGCCTCCGCTAGCGCGGCACGCCGGTCAGCAACAAATCCATGTCGTGCTTCGACAGTGCAAATGAATCCCAAAGTACAATACGGAGCCGAGTAACCCGGATCGAGTGCAATTGCCTGTTGTGCAAATCGGCGAGCGTCGGCCTGAGCTTCCCTGGTAATTCTGCGCGAAGCCTCAACGGCCTTTAGTTGAGCAGTCCACGCGCCTAGGTTATTTGTGCCGGATCCTCTGAAACGAGCCATTTCTCCCGCCAACAGTTCGACTTGAAGCTCGGTTGCAATCCTAAGTGCGATTTCATCCTGAACTTCGAATACATCTTCAATGAGGCGATCATAGCGGTCTGCCCAAATATGCATGCCGGACTTTGCATCGATTAGCTGTGCTGTGATCCTCACCCGGTTACCGCTTTGACGGACACTTCCCTCAAGAACAAGATCGACACCCTGCTCCAGACCGACCTGTTTCACGTCAACGGAGCGACCTTTGTAGACGAATGTAGAGTTACGCGCGACGACTAGTAAATTCGGGAGTTTTGATAAAGTGGTGATGATCTCTTCGGTAATTCCATCTGCAAAAAACTCCTGATCCGGGTCAGAAGAAAGATTATCGAAAGGTAAGACGCCGATTAGCAGAGACTTTGTATGGCTAGCCGGAGTTACTCGCGGTGGGGCAGAACCTGGCGGCGACCATTGGAAAACTTCTATTGGTGACGGCGCGTTCTTAAACTGTCGCTCTCCAGCGCGATAAAATTGCTCAGCGAGGCGCTCGTCAAGGCTGCGATGGACGACATCTGAAATTAACACAGCCCCTTCGTTGGAAGCCTCTTGTAGACGTGCAGATAGATTGATGCCATCGCCGAAAATGTCATCTTCGTCGAATACGACATCTCCAAGATGCACACCCACTCGTAGTTTCAATGAGGACTGAGTCGACACCTGGCTTTGAAGATCAAGGGCGCATCGTACTGCATCAGATACCGAGTTAAACTCGACTATCCATCCATCACCCATCCTCTTAACGACATTACCTCGATGATCGCTAACCAAAGGATCAAATAACTCTCGACGTAGAACACGAAGTTCGCTGAGAGTCCTATTTTCATCTGCCTTAATCTGGCCTGAGTAGTTTACTACATCTGCCGAGAGTACTGCGGAAAGTCTGCGGTCTCCATTCATGTCTATTGGTAACGCAAATTACGCTGCTTGGAAAAGACAACATGATTTCCTGAACGTCGCGCATGTCCTAGTGAACGGTTTGGTGCAAAACTGAAAAGCTTGACTGTGAATGCCTGCTTCGGGCTGGACCTGCCAAACATGCAAGCTGCGGAGAATGGCCGCTTCGAGCCCAAACCAACCGATGTTGCTGAAAGCACCAATGTCAGCGATGCGCAGAAAGCTGACTTTGCAAAGTCGAGCTGACGGCCCTAGACATTTGGTCGACGTGCGGCCTTATCGAAAACGCGAACGATCCAATCGAGGAAAACCCGGACGCGCGGTGAGAGTTGTCGGTTTTGTGGGTAAAACGCAGCCAGCTGGGTTGGGGATGGCGGCGTATCCGGCAGGACTTCAACAAGACGACCATCTTCCAAATCTTCCAGAAAACGATATCTGGGCGCTTGAGTCATCCCGAACCCGTTTCGGGTCAAATGATGCACAGTGTCAGCGTCGTTTGCGGTAAAGGACTCTGTCGCTCTGGCGGCTTTCTGCGCGCGAATTTCTTATTGTATCTTCAAGGCCCGTGCTTCACCCGCCAGAGACACGTATTCGCGCACCGCAATGATATCTTCTGGCGAGGTTAAGTGCCCAGCCTTTAGGAGGTCGGCAAGCAGCTTGGCTTGGCTCCATTCTTCACGGCCTCCGAATTGACGAGCAACAACCGGGGCAATCGATGGTTCATTCCGCAACACCGTCGCAACAGCGCCTCGAACAACATTTTGCGTTTCTTCATCCCCGGAAAGACTGTGAATCGCGAATGCCTCAACAATCAGTTCCCGGTTTTCAAGCGGAAGTGTCACATCTGCCAAGTAGCGCATCGACAACTCAGTAGCGGCGCTTGGCCCACCATGCTCGACAAAAGCGGTAGCGAAGGCACCGAAGGCAGGACCAGGCCTTGCTGAATAGACTTTAAGCCCTGCTTGCAAGGGCCGTTGGACGTCACTGTCTTTAGAAAGACCAAGTAGAAGAACCTGTATCGGTAAGAGTGTCGGATCAGAGACGACATACAATCCAGAGGTGATTGCTTCCGCTGGGATGCTCAATCCTAGATTTTTCAACGTCCCATATTCCACGCGGTCAAGTTCACGGAGCGCCAACTGGTGAATGCGAATGTCGGTGTGGCCCAACAAGGCGCCAAAAAAAACTAACCGATCATTCTCATCCCCTCCACGCCAGTCCTCAATTCGAGCGATGATTTGATCAAAGACTGCGATCAATTCTCCGTCGACAAGTGCAATTCTTGTCCAAGCACCGTACTTCTCTCGACCGAAAATTGCGTAAGCGTTCGGATTTTTTCCAAGCCTCTGAATTGCGGTTGCGTCCACGCGCTGAGGGATATCAATATCTTCGGGCGTTGCGCCAATTGCTGCAATCGGATCATACCGCAACGGATCATTTGGATCTTCGATAACAGGAACTGCCAGTGCAATTTCCTGACTGCGTAGTAACTTGTCCACCACCGTGTCTTGCGGGATGTAATTATGAAATGCACAGGCGTACACAGTCGTAGCGGCCATGACGACGGACAATACTGCGCCTGATAGGGCCGCAATAAACAGACGTTTTATCATCTTGACCTCCCAAGAATGATTTTGTTTGTCATGAGGCGATCCAATCACGCCTCGTTGGTCTCTTTGCCTTCCAGCCAGGTTCCACTTACTTTGATGTTTTCTATTTGCATTGGGTCAACAGAAGTCGGGTCGTCTTCAAGAACCGTGAGATCAGCGTATTTCCCGACTTCCAAACTCCCCGCAATGTCATCCATATGCAGTTGCCAGGCCGCATGCGTCGTAACACCTTTAAGTGCTTCTTCTACTGGAATACGCTGGTCGGGCGCGAAGACTTCCCCACCGTCTGCCATGACTCTGGTCACCATGTCTTGGACGCAACGCAGAGGACCTAACGGCGATACCGAGTAATCGCTGTGCATTGAGAACGGGATGCCTTTTTCAACGGCTGTGGCGGCGGCATCGTAGTACTCGACCCTTTCTGGACCAAGTAGATTATCTCGGAATGCCTTGCCCCACCATCGAATATGGCCGGACAGGTAAGTTGGCGAAACACCGAGTTCCTTCATCTTGTCGTACTGCTCAGGATGGCCGACGCTGCAATGTTCAATCCGGTGCCGATGATCGTCGCGCGGGTTCTCCGCCAATACCTGCTCGTACACGCGTAGTACTAGATCTATAGCCGCATCACCGTTGCCATGAACGGCAAGAGAAAAACCATCCCCATGTGCCCGTTTGACCACCTCGTATAGTTGGTCTTCCGTGTAGTTGAGTGCTCCACGGCTGTCCGTGCCAAGGTAGGGCTCGCGCAAGTAAGAGCTGTAGGCCTGCGTTGCGCCATCTGACCACGCCTTCATCTTGGCAACGCGCATCTTGTCGTCGCCGTAGCCCATACCGATTCCGTTTTCGGCCCATTCGTCCATCAGGGTTGAAACTAGAAAGGCGCGCGTCCGCACCGGCGCGCGATCCTTGATGCGTTCAAATAATCTGAGGTCTTCTATGCCTTTGTTTTGACCGACGCTTGGATCACCAAAGGTGGTAATTCCGACCTTGGCACCCGAGTTGAAAAAACGGATTGTTCGCGCCTCCATATCCTCATCGGTCAGTTGTTGGGCAGCGTTCAGAAACGGGCCAAAAGTCGGGAGCTCTTCCAAGCGACCAGTGAGTTCCCCTTTGTCGTTTTTAACGTAGCGAGCCGCAACTGGGTCCGGAGTGTTCTCGTCGATTCCAACGATTTTGAAGGCAAGTGAATTAGCATAAGCTGCATGACCACTTCCTTCCAGCAACAAGAACGGGTTGTTGGGGGCGATGCGGTCCATATCTTCAAGAGTGAACTGTCTTCCGCCGGGGGTCACGACGCCGTCATAATCAGCGGCCAGAAGCCAGTCGCCTTCTTTCAACTTGGCGGCACCTTCGTTCAGTTTTTGCATTACCTCGTCGAAACTGGCTACTTCGGTCGGACTTATAATAATGAAGTCGTCCTTGACCACCGAATATGAATGCGCGTGGCTGTCGATCATGCCAGGCATTAGCGTTCTGCCGTCAAGATCAATGATGCGTGTCGTGCTGGAAGTCAGCGCGTCGATTTCATCTTGGCTACCAACAGCGATGATCCGCCCATCACGGACTGCCAGCGCTTCTGCCTTCGGGTTGGAGGTGTCCATCGTAAGGATACTGCCGCCACTGAAAATCACGTCTGCTGCATCAGATTGGGCAATAGCTGTTCGATAGGGAAGCAAAAGAGCCCCCACAGCAGCAAGCGACCCGGTTTTCAATACATCACGCCTGTCCGGCCGGAAAGCGGATTTGTAAGGAAGCAATGGGGCTTTCATACTATTTCTCCTTATATTTCAATAACATTTCGATGTTCTTGGTGCGCAATCGACCCAATGTGCTTGGAGTTTGAAGTGACGAAGACACCTCTAATCCGCGAGATCGCGGCATTTTTCACCTAACGGATTGCAAAAAAAATCTGGCTCCGAAATCCTTTGTTCGGCAGCCTCAATCCGCTTCGCTTTCGACAATATTTCGGGAACAGCTTATTTGGTTAGGCGAAATTCTCGCGATGAAATAGTATTCAATTTATCCGGTGTACTAATTTTTTCAGACCGCGCATTAAGTTTGGTCCTATGGGTTTCACGCATCTTGGAGAGTTCTTATGCAGTTGCGACCGTTAAAGAGTTTTGCACAACACTTCACGAATGCGCCGGTTCGAGAAACAGAGCTTGTACAGCTGGGTCCAGGTGACATCAATTTAAAGGACTGTTGGATCTACGGAGAAAACAGTTTTGTAAATACTGCGTCCAGTAAAGCCCGGTCTTCTTGGACAGTGCTCGGAAGGCAGGATTTGATGGCACTAATGTTGCCACTTTCTTGGGACGGGGATTACCGCGTAAATGGTTGGTACTCCGATCCAGGTGATGTCTATCTGCTCGACGGGGAGCACGAGTACTGCAACGTGGGTCAGGATCGGAAAGTGCTGTTCATTGCTTTCGAGCGCCGTCGAATGACGAGAGAAGTCGCTTCCTTAAGTAGGCGCACCTACGATGAGCTACCCCAAGGGCACAACAAGTTTCAAATTGGTCTAGCGGCGGCTGAGAATCTATCAAAGATCACTGGCCGAACTTTCAAAAACGCTTCACCTCTTGATCAAGGGGGGCGGCGATTTGGAATGAGCCGCGGAGTAGAAAGCGAATTATTTGCTCAGATCGCGCAATGGATATTGTCGTTGAACCTACTTTCCGATTGTACACATGTTCTAGACAAGGCAGCTTTCAAGAATGTTAGGTTGGCGCGGGGCGCGATCACACGTATCCCTGCGGACCAACTAACGATCTCAACTCTGTGTCGAGTTGCTGGTGTGGGGCGAAGCCAACTTCACGAGAACTTTGTCGAGATTTTTGGTGAATCGCCTTGGCAATACATATTGAAGCGACGTTTGACTTCTGTCCGAGAGCATCTCCTAGACGTTGTATCAACACCAAGGTCGGTCAAGGACACAGCACTCATGCATGGCTTCTTTTCTGGTGGCCACTTTGCGAAAGAATACCAATCAATGTTCGGAGAGCTACCGTCTGAGACATTAAAAAAGACTCTGACCGAAAAATCTCAACTTTGATTAGATTGACCTCGGTTTTGCTTGTCTATTCGCGTTAGGCAGTGAAAATCAGCGAGGCGACTATTCAAGCCGGCGATGGCATTTCTTTTGAAACCATTTTGATTGGCCTGTAGGTTTGCCGGGACGTTTGGATTGTCCGCAACTCGGAATCTGCATAGCTTGTTTCGGTGTCCGCTTTGGGCTGATAGTTCTACTCTCGGGGTTCGTGCAAAAAAGGCCGCTCGAAAGCGGCCTGATGGATCACACCTCGGTGGCTTCCGCGATGGCGAGTGCGTCTTCGATGTCTACACCCAGGTAACGCACTGTACTGTCCATCTTGGTGTGACCAAACAATAGCTGCACGGCTCGCAAGTTACCTGTTCTACGATAAATCTGCGCCACTTTTGTGCGTCGCATTGAATGGGTCCCATATTGGCTGGGATCAAGCCCAATCGAAGCGACCCATGACTGAACCAACCTCGCGTACTGACGAGTAGAAATATGCAGCCGATGCTGAAAACGCCCTGGCCACAAGTACTCGGATCTTTTCATCGCAGGTTGTTTCAGCCAATTCAAAAGCGAGTTTCGCGTACCACTACTAATTTCAAAACGAACGGGTATCTTTGTCTTGCTTTGGTTGACAGACGCGCGTTCCTTTACTTGTCCAGCGGCAAATACGTCTGCAACATTAAGGCGAACAAGATCGCAACCACGGAGCTTACTATCTATTGCTAAATTGAAGAGTGCTAAGTTCCTATGATCTTCTGAAATTTCTAAGCGAACGCGTATTGCCCAGACATGCCTTGGCAAAAGCGGGCGCTTCTGGCCAATAACCCGACCTTTGTTCCACGCAGATCGGCCAACTCGAATGACGGGTAGATTTAAAGCTTGCATGACGAATACTCCACACCGCCACGCACCACCTCATCGCCCACACAGTGTCAGCGTCTATTGGTTACCATGCTTGGTCTCCGTCATGAAAAATCTGACTTTGTCGAAGCCTGACCGGCGCCTCAAATATGCGATTTGGTATAGGGCGAATAGCAGAACTATGGATTCAATAGATCAGGATGGATAATCTTGGGTCTAGGGGAGAACGGGAGTGGAACGCCGCCTTACCACTATCTTGAGTATTGACGTCGTGGGCTACTCGCGACTGATGGAACGCGATGAGGCAGCGACGCTGGCAGCACTAAAGTCGCATCGGTCTGAACTCATTGACCCCTTTGCGGCGAGTTATGGTGGCAAGACGATCAAATTGATAGGTGATGGTGCTCTACTGGAGTTCGAAAGCACCGTACAGGCAATGAAATTTGCCGTTTCTGTTCAAAACGAAATGCTCTCTCGAAATTCGGACGTTCCAGAAAGCGAACGAATTGTGTTTCGGATCGGCATCAATATCGGAGATGTAATTGCCGAGGATGGAGACATTTATGGTGATGGCGTCAATGTCGCCGCTCGACTTGAAGGCTTGGCTGAGCCTGGAGGTATTTGCATTCACCGCAGCGTAAGGGACCAGGTACAGGACAAGCTGGATCTGAATTTCGAGGATCTGGGTGAGACCGAAGTCAAAAACATAGAGAGACCAGTCCGAGCCTTCGAAATCGTTCTGGATGACAAGGCCAAGGCTTTGGCTTTATCAAAACCAATTGCGCATACGAAACCAACGATATCCAAGTGGGTGCCAACTCTAA
Organism: Ruegeria sp. AB6; assembly: GCF_056542685.1. Classification (NCBI taxonomy): domain Bacteria; kingdom Pseudomonadati; phylum Pseudomonadota; class Alphaproteobacteria; order Rhodobacterales; family Roseobacteraceae; genus Ruegeria; species Ruegeria sp. AB6. Next base: position 32,735 of record NZ_JBQGAD010000017.1, read on the forward strand.
TCGGTGCAGCATGCATCTGTTTGGTGCTGGTTTCGGTCGTATGGTGGCGATCCAGAGATGTGGCACCCCTGACCGAACAAGAGGAGTTTGCGCTTGCCATCCCAGACGAACCGTCCATCGTCGTTTTGCCCTTTGAGAACCGCTCAAAAATTGAAGAGGTCGGCTATCTGGCAGAAGGTTTTGGAGCAGCAATCACGACGCAGCTTTCGAAGTTTCCACAGCTATTTGTGATTGCTGGTTCTACTTCGATTACCTTTGCGGACAGCTTGGCCAAACCGCGAGAAATAGGTCGAGAGCTCGGTGTGCGATATGTTCTGTCAGGTAGCGTTCAGAGCGTTGGCGAGAATATTTCGATTAACTCAACACTGATAGAGACAGAGTCGGGGCACGCTCTATGGTCGGAACAATATGACGTTGGCGTCGAAGAATTGTTTTCCGCTCAGGCCGACCTTATTCGGGAAATCGCATCCACCCTAAAAATTGTAGTTGAGGAAGAAGAAATCGCTTCGCTTAGGAAACGGCCAACCGATGATCTAGAAGCGTATGAACTTTTTCTGAGGGCTGTCGCCAAAAGCAAGCTGCTGAATACTGCGAGTCGGCAAGAGGCAATTGAACTACTGGAACGAGCCATAGTGCTCGATCCAGACTACCTTTCTGCACATATTGAATTGAGCGGTCGCTACCTTAGTCTTTGGCGCTTTGGTGGGTCGGACGATCCAGAAACCGCGCTGAACAAAGCCCGCAGGCACGCACAGCGTGCGTTAGAACTGGATCAATCGGACTATCGCGTTCAACACCGCTTGGGCCAGCTACATTTGTTTGCTGACCACGATCATCAACTCGCATACCAGGCATTTCAGCGGGCAATACGGGAGAACCCCAATGATCCTGAGGTTCTATATGGTATGGGCTTTCTACGGTCGCTTATGGGTGAGCCAGCCGAAGCGATTGAGTGGAACAACAAGGCAAAAAAGGTCAACCCGCGTTATCCCGGCTGGTACAATTTTAACGCGGCCCTTTCTCATTTCTTAATCAGAGATTACAAACAGGCAATTCTGCTGGCAAAAACCGGTATCTCAACTTATCCAAAGTCGCTTCCTCCGCGCCGTATCTTGGTCGCAACTCTTGCTGAAATGGGACGTCTGGAAGATGCACAGGTTGAAGCAAAGAAATTACTCGAAATCCGGCCGGACTTCCGTGTTTCTACACACAGAAACACACCCTTTATGCATACTGAGGACCAGGACCGGTATTTTGGTGCGATGGTTGCTGGTGGATTGCCCGAATAGAAAGGTTTTCATATCCCGGATACTGGCTGTATGCGCGGTTTCCACTTTTGGTAGCATCGTTGCATGAACGGACCAATCCGCTCCTCGGGATCAACAAACATCGCTGTTGAATGTCTGGTTTGGGCTGCGACCAGCCAACCATGCTTGCCGCAAAGAATGGCCGCATCGAGCCCAAAGCGGAAGTTAAAATGGATCTATTGCTCGAAAGACCTTAGGTATCAAAACAAGTTGTCACAGCCTGACATCCGCTATCATGTAAAAATCCCGACACAATCAAATAGTTGATTTTGTTTTGCATCTTTGGCCAAGTATTAGTTGGAACCATAGAGGTAACGACAATGAAGAAGATATTGACGCCCACCGCTTTACTTTTAGGGGCCCTGACTGTTGCAGCATGTGAAGACACTGGCAGCTCAACTGCGTCATCAGACCTGACACCAGCACAGCAAGCATGTTTGCGGGATGTAGCCAACACAACGAACAATACGCAAGTCGTGGTGCTCTCGTCTGCGTTCAGCGAAGCGGGAACACAAGTCACTGTCGGGGTTGGCGAGGATCGTGCTCCTTGGAATTGCATTGCTTACAGTGATGGCGCGACAGCTGGTATCGAGTTCTTGGGCGACGAAGGCGCACTATGACCAGTCTGTTGCGTAGCTGAACACGGCCGCGCAGCCCTGGCTCACTCTTCGGAAAGTTCGACTTGGTTTGTAGAATAACCACCATCGTATTCGCGATCTTTTACCTGCTGGCTTTGTTTGTGTTCTTGACGGGTACATTTGGCTGGTTTGAACAAGAAAGAGACCCTTTGTCTGGGGTGTTCCTTTTGCCGTTGGGATTGCCTTGGATACTTGTATCGGACTTGGTTTCAGAGCCAGTCAAACCGTGGTTCGCAGCGATTGCACCCGTGCTCAACCTGTTGGCCTTGGTCTTAATTTGCAAATGGGCACGCAGTTTGCGCCAGAAGTAAAGGCGGAGCTCTGTCTCACCAAAAAGGAGGAAAACATGGGAAAAGTGATCTTGGGTATTGTGATCGGGCTCGTCTTAGGCGTGGTTGGGGCGATGACCTTGGGTGGCGGGGCCGCGATGGGTGTCGGCGTTGCGACAGGTTTGTCCGCCGGTGTCTGCTCCACATTGAAAGGAGCACAAGCCGAGAACCTGATCACCGCCGAGCAAGCGGATCAGATCCTCAACCGCGTAAATTCCGAAATGGCATCACTGCAAGGAATTGAAACGACGGGCGAGATCGTCGGCAGCGCACAGGCATGCGATGAGTTTCTGTCAAAGTTACAAGAAGCGAAGTGAAGTTCCGCTTTGTACGGAACAAAACTGTAAGAACAAACTAACAGGGAACCATCTGATGAAACCCTTATTAATCAAACTCTTCACACCCATGTTCGCAATCGCGGGCACAGCTGCTTTTGCAATGTCTGAAGCAGACGACGCTTGTATCGACCATTTGCGGCAGGTTGGTGGACCAGACGGTCAATCCGGAACGATTGAAAGCTCTCAGTTCTCGGAAGCTGGTACGCTCGTCATGCTGCGAGACGCAGGCGGAACACTTTGGCGCTGCATCGCGTACAAGGATGGAAGCATCGGCGAGATGTCGGTTGTCGAGGCGATGGATGATGGAGGAGGAGCCATGGCAGGCGCAGCCGGGTCTACTGGTAGCCAACGTGTCAAATTTGATTCTGGTTCAACTGGCGCAGAACTCGTCGGTGAACTCGCGCCCGGAGCGTCGCAGCAATACGTTCTGGGTGCCAAAAACGAACAGTTTCTTTACGTCCGCGTTGCTCCGCGAAATGGCTCCTTGGACTACGTTATTCGCAACCCCGATGGTTCTGAACTGTTGGGATTGATGTCGGCGGACAAGGAGTATCGAGGGCAGCTTTGGCAATCTGGTGATCATGTTGTGGAGGTTATCAATCGCAGCAACTCTTCCGTCGACTACAACGTAATTTTCGGAATTGAATAAGTGATCAACCAGAAACCCGGAAATGTATTCCCAAAGAAGCTAGGAAAAACAGATGAAATCCAAGTTCCTGTTGGTGATCGGCACGGCGTGTACTGCTGCGCTTGCAGCATGCGGCGAAAGTGACGGATCGGTGGATGCAAGTGCACCAACTGTGGGCAGCGCTAGCGATCTTTCGTCATTTGAAGGGGCAAGAGCGGGCCAAGCTGAAATGGGCATCCAAAGTCTCGGATTTGAACTCATCCGAAGCGAAGGTCTGACCTCGTACTGGTTTAACAAGGATACTGGTGCATGTGCTCGGATTACGACGTCTGAGGGAAGGTACTCAGAAGTAGCTATGCTGCCATCAGGTGACTGCTGACAAATTTCCATCAATCCCAAATCTTGAAAAAGGAGCTCAAACTTGCATTTCGACCTGGCACACGCGGCGGTCATCGTAGTCGCCTTAATCATCACTAACCTGGCATTGAAATCGGCTGGCGTGATCAACGAAGAAAACAAGCACCAATGGAATTGGAAAGTTTTTCTAGCCTACTTCGTGGTCGTCGTTATCATCAATCTGGTGTGGCCTATTTAAAGTTTCACAGCGGAAAGCTAACTGCCCACTTGATATGGTCGTCGTGAATTAGCCTTTCCGAGAGACTATCAGGTCGCAAAGGTTTGGGCATCAGTGGTTCAAGAATAGAAAGGAGTTGGCATGCGGTTTTTTGCGTCCCTCATATTCATTGGTATTCTCGCAACCGCTGCGAACTCTGACGTGACCAGTCGAAATGGCGGTCCAACCAACAGTCAAATGCTTTCAAGGGGGGGTGACGGAGGCGTTGATGGTGTCGCTTTCTTTCGCCCAGTCTTAAGCGGAGTATTGTATCGCTCTGGTTTCAAAGGCGGCGACAAGGACCGAACGGGCCTGAGTGAAAAACAACGCGAAATTTTGTGCAATGAAGGGTTTTCAACCGGGTTTTATGCTGACTTTGGCAAAAACACTGAATACGGTCGCACCAGTTGTGGAAACGGATCACTTGACTATCAAAGCGCCAGATCCTCCCGACCCGGTGCTGTTATGGCTTCCATACACGAAGTGATTGAAAACCCTGGAAAAGGCCCTGTCCTGGTGCACTGCATGTGGGGCGTTCATTCCTCGGGGGCATTGTCGGCAATGGCGCTCGTTCAGTTTTGCGGTTGGACGGAAGAAAGGGCCAAGGAATATTGGAATGATGCCCGAAACGGGGCGCCTTGTTCGGGCGGGTGTGACCAGTGGATTGATTCAAAATTCTCCAATTTCAGTGTCGACCCAAAGTTGAAAATCTCCGCCGAACAACAGGCAGCGATTTGCCCTAAATGATACCAGGAGGACTATCCAAATGAAGTTCAATCTTCTGGGGTCACTTGCTTTCATTACACCCACTGTCTTGTGGGCGAGCGACGATGTTCTCGGTGAAGCCACGACATTTGATAGTCCCAATGGTGTTACGGAACGCTGCATTCGGATCGAAAAAGTTCCAACGGGCGAGTATCGAAAAAGCGATCTTGAGGAAGAAACGGCCTATTGCGAGATCGATTTCTATGCCTCTGAAATTGCTATTTGCCCAAAAACCTGGAGCACCAGCCCAGGAACGGCAGTCTACGATATTTCGGAAGGACCCTACACGGGGAACCGTTCTGAGTTCGAGAGAAACGCTTGCAAAGAGGGGAAGGCCGCGAAAGATCTGGCCAAGGATAGGGTGGCTAAATTCAAGTCCACCATGAACCAAAAAGGCACCAGTGGAACCTTTTCCACCTCGTCGTTGCTTTACTATCATTTCTCCAGATATTTCGACGCGACTGTCAAAGTCCCAGTCGCCGTTTGGCGCAGCATGGACGCCCGGGCGCATTTTTCCGAGGTCGCAGAGCCCGGCCTTGCGATTTCCGGTGGCTCTCATGGCGGGCGCATGAACCACGAAGGCTGGCGGGTCTTCGCAGCTGCGGATGCGGACCCGGACTCATACCAACCGACCGATGATCTATTCACCGCAGATCGAACGCAAATATATGGTGTTCTGCTTGAGAGCCCTGGACATCGATACGGCTCGGAAATCAACGGCACCCGCAAATCTGGTTGGGGAAAAGGACAAAACCGTGATTTTCAGGAAACCCCCGCTTTCTTGGCTTTGCGTTCTTCAAAACCATTGTCAGAGGCAATCGCAGAGGGCGTCAGAGAAGGTCGAAGAGACCGGATGATCAACAAGGATCTCGGTCCCGATGTCAGCGAACAACAGATGGCATTTTGGATGCAAGAACTTACCGAGATTGTTCTCCTCGATTTCATCTTTAGCCAGCAGGACCGCGTAGGAAACATAGACTTCACACCCTATTGGTATTGGGTCGAAGACGGAAAGCTGAAGCATAAGAAAGCCAAGCACCATGAGCCAAACGATGGAGACGTTCCCGCCGACGCGTTATTGATCCGTCGCAGCAATCTAAACGACAACGATGCTGGTGGGCGTGTCGAGTATGCCAACTTCGCGAAATCTACACAAATGCTGGAGAAAATTCGCCACTTCTCTCCAAGCACATATCGGAGCTTGGTTGCATTGAATAGTGACCTTCAAACCCAAGGCTCGGTCTATGACTGGCTATCGCAAAGCTTTGGGTTGTCAGATAGGCAGATTGCCCAAGTTGTGAAAAACACCGAGCTGGCAACGTCCATTCTCCAGGACAATTGTTCTAATGGTGATTTGATGTTCGACTTGGATCCTGTCGCATTCTTTTTGAGAAACGACACCGAGGTAGAGGCTGTGGACTGTAATGCCCCGTAAGCTTTCCACCCTTTTTGCGGCGTTCATTTGGACCACTCTGCTCGCCTGCAAAGCGGCGGCATTGGATGTTATCGTCATATCGGATCTGAACGGCAGCTATGGTTCGGTGAAATACGATGCCCGCGTCCACAAGGCGATTAAGCGGATAGTCGAGATTGATCCCGATTTGGTGATTTCGACCGGAGACATGGTTGCGGGACAGCGCATTCCCAACTTGTCCGACAAACAGGTCAGGGAGATGTGGAAGGCGTTTCACGTGGCCGTATCAGATCCTCTAGCGGCTGCCGGAATTCCATTTGCGGTCACGCCTGGAAACCATGATGCTTCCGCCTACAGTGGGTTCGAGCGTGAAAGAAAAATATACGCAGCGGAATGGACTCCGAGAAAACCAGACGTCGATTTCTTGGTTTCAAATGACTACCCGTTCTTCTACGCATTTGAGATGCAGGGCATTACGTTTGCGTCTCTGGATGCAACAACCCTAGGACCCCTGTCCGGTGACCAGCAGGACCGCCTACAGGAACTGGGTGCAGACGGAGACCCGATTGTCACTTTCAGTCACCTCCCACTTTGGCCGTTCGCGATCCAGCGCGAACGCGAAATCATCGGTGACCCAACACTTGAAAAAATCTATTTGGAAAGCGGTGTCGTTCTGCATCTTTCAGGCCACCACCATGCCTTCTATCCCGGTTGGAAAGACGGGGTAGCTTACGTCTCTCAAGCTTGTTTGGGAGGTGGCCCGCGACGGCTTATTGGCTCAAAAGCCAGATCACCTCACAGCTTCACTCATGTTACGTTCCAGCCAAACGGAGAGTTTGGGATAGCAGTATATCGAGGGCCTGATTTCGAAAGGTCGGTAAATTTCAAGTCGCTCCCGAAAGAGATCAGATCTCCGAATGCGGTGTTGAAACGCTTAGACCTTGTCAAATGACTAGAGGTTGAGTTTCAGTTCAACTTTTTCTGGGACCAGATCGTTAATCATCTCTTCGATCCGGGCTTCTGAAAGTCCTCCTGAGGTGATGAAAAGCAACGAAACGCGAGATTTTCCTGGGACGTGGTGTTTTCTGACAAGCTTCCAGCCAGCGTCTGCGGCCATGGCTTCAATGTCTCGGCTGACTTTCAATGAGTGTTCTTCATCCGAAGCCTTGAGCGAAACTTCCACGCCCTTGTTTCGCCCTCCGAGCCAAATGAAGCACCAACACACAATCGCCACCAGAGTGGCCATCAGCGGTAAGCCCAAACCGACGGCAAGACCAAGAACCGTTACGATTATCATTTCGACTGTATCGACCGGATCATCCAGATTGGAGCGGAACCTGAGCAACGCGCCGATGCCAAAAATAACGAACCCAATCATTGACCCGTGCTGGACTACCAGGAATCCCACAGCCATTCCAATTAGCGCGTAAAGGAAGAACAGTCTGGGCATAACTAGATCGCTGACACTTCGGCGTGCTTTACGTCGTACGGGATGATAAACAATCAAAGCGGTCAAAATGATCGTTACAATGACGTCTAGCGTGAAGAAGTAGAGTTCCTGCTTTCCGCGGAACTGAGTCCAGCCTCTTTCAATCACTATCTCTGATTCGGACGTTCCTGCGAGCAAGGAAGCAGGATCAATTTGAGAATAGCCAATACTAGGCAAAAGCACGGCCGAAAGGACCGATGCTATTGAAAACAGCTTACTCAAAAGTCTTTCCCTCCCGCTGTACCGTCGAATAGTCGCTCCAAAGTGCGTAACTTGATGCAATCACTCCACACCTCTCGACCAAGTCGCACGCCCATAAACTAATTCAACCCTATGAATTTACATTCGGTAAAGCCTTGCGGGATCAAACATCATACTTCCGCAAAATACTGTGTTAGGTTGGACAACATCGATTTTTGATCGAATATGAACCAGATCCACACAAGCGCAGATTTATCTCGAATGAACCAGTCAAATGACCGGCACAAACGAAGAGTAGCGAAGGTAATTTGCGCGAGCCTTGCTGTGGTCGCCAACACTTTGGCGTTAACCAGCCCAGTGAGAGCGCAGACTGATATGTTGGAACTTATTGAGTCTTACAAAGTGGCAGACAAATCAGAGGGCTTTTCTGAGCCATCCGGATTGTCGCTTTCCAGTGTTCATGGATTCTTGTGGGCAGTAAGCGATGAAGCATCGAAGCTGCACCTTCTGGGAGTAGATGGAGAGCTAAAGAATTCGTTCAAACTTCCAGAAACTCTAGGTGCAGACTTGGAAGGTGTCGCTGGAAGAAATGATGGGTCTGTATTGCTGTTACAAGAAACTGACCGATCTATTGTAACGGTCCAACCTACGGACCCAATCAAAGTCAATTCTACTCCACTTTCTTCACTCAGGGGCTACGGCAAAGTTGCGGAAATGCTTGCTGAGAACCCTTTGAACAAGGGACCGGAAGGGATCACTGTAGATCAAGACTCTGGGCAAGTATTCGTAGTCATTGAGGGCCAGCCAAGGCTTCTGCTCGTCATTTCCTCGGAAATTGATGAAATTATTGGAGTAGTTCCATTACCGGCTGAGGCTGGTTTCGTTTCATCCCGCGCCGACGATGACGAATTAGACATCAGCGGGATCGCCTGGTCCGGCAAGACCAGAACTTTATGGATACTCAGCGATGAAGGGCGCCGAATATTCGTTTTTGATCCTGAATCTCTGACGGTCAAAACTGTCTGTCATCAAATGATTTGGAACACGAGCGGTTGATTGGCTTTGGAGGCTCAGGCTCGCTGTAGTTTCAATTTACGCCGCGTTTTGAT
>NZ_JBQGAD010000018.1:0-34932 GCF_056542685.1 Ruegeria sp. AB6
GTCATCCCCAAATGTTCACGCAAAAATCCAGACAATAACGTCCGACCCTCAACATCACCGCTCACAGCTACGCCGTTCACAGTCATCGAAATCTTCATCAGATTTTCCTCCCTTAAATTTTCGGATCAACCGCCGAACAGGCGCTTGAACCATCCTTTTTTCTCTTCCGGCGGCGCTGCCTGAGCTGGCTCAGCCGACGTTTCTGACACAGCAGGGGCCGCTGCCGGTTCGGGCGCAGCCTCGGCAGGCGCGGGCTGAGGCTCTTCCTCGACCGCATTCTGGAAATTCTCAAAGAACTGGTCGGCCATTTTCTTGGCCACGCCATCAATGACTCGCCCCCCTAGCTGAGCCAGCTTGCCGCCCACGCGCGCATCGACATTATAGGCCAGCAACGTCCCCTCGGGCGCATCCGACAAGGTGACATCTGCTGCACCCTTGGCAAATCCGGCGGCCCCGCCTTTGCCTTCCCCAGATAGCTTGACGCTTTCCTGATCCACCATGTCCGACAGGGTCACTTCACCTTTGAACGTGGCCTTTACGGGTCCGACCTTCTGCACCACTGTCGCGGCAAACCCATTTTCTGCTGTTCCCGACATTTCTTTGCAGCCGGGGACACATTCTTTCAGAATGTCGGCCGATAGCAGTGCCTCCCAGACTTTGGAACGTGGGGCCGCAATGACGCGGCTGTCATGTAGTTCCATGTCACTCCCTCCAGTATTTTCGGTTAAGCTACGCGGTGATCTACCCGGTGCCTATAAGACCTTGGGTGTAGTCACCGCAGTTTCGGCGGTGCATGCGTCAGGCCGTGCGCGGCGAATATCTGTTCGATCCGGCCATCCTGAAGCGCTGCATAAATCGCATCGTCCACCGCATAGCTGAGGCCGCGGTAGGCGAAATGAACCGCAACGCCACTGGTCCAGCTGCTGACGGCAAAACCGGGCAAGGGCGGCGTGTGCAGATCCAATTCGGGCGTCAAACCGGCTTCGAGCTGAGCGCGTGGGCCCATGGCCGCCATGGTATCACCTGCCGCCAAGGCCTCCATCGCAAGACCCGCTGTGGGAAAGCGGTGCACATTCTGCGCAAGCTGGCCGCCCGGAAAGGCCGACAGGTAGAAATCAGCAATCGAGTCATTTTCCACCGCGACCGTATCAAAGCGGAAATAGGCCGGAACGGGCGGGTCTTCGGGGTATTCATCCTTGCGATAGGCAATCGCGATTTCTTCATCGTGATACTGACCGGTGAAAACCACTTGTTCTACCCGACAGGCGAATTCACTGTCATAGGGGACGTGTAGCATCACATTGGCGACACGTCCGTTGATCAAAGGGCCTTTCCAGACCCAGTTGCGCAGGTCGGCTTCAAGATTTTCTCCTGCGGCGACCAGATTGAACCGAGCTTCGACACCCAGATCTTCGGCAATCAACTTGCCGATTTCTATATCGACGCCCTGAATTCTGCCGTCTTCCTCGAACGACCACGGGGCGAAATCCTCATAGGCTGCGAACTCAATATAACCGCGCTCGATAATGGTATCGAGGTCGGCTCCCACGATGTCACGGCTGGCGTTTTGCGGTTTGGGTTGGGGCACATGATCTTCACACCTGGCCATTGCTTGCCCAGTGGTCAGGGCCGCAGCCAACAGGGAGAAAACGAAAAAGCGTCCGATCATGTGCCCCACTCTGCCGATCTATTGCGCGGCAGACAAGCCGATGGTCAGCTGTTCCGCTGCCTCGGCAAAGTTCGGGCTGTCCCCCGAAATCAAAACAGCGGCGCGTAGGGCGACGCTATCGGCCACGGGCGCGCCCGAGCCGGTCTCAATAGTTCCCGCAATCTCGCTGAGTTCAGATTGTAGCGCGGCTGCGTCTCCGTCGCCGCCGTCGGCCATCGCGGCCAGCAGATCACGTATTTCCTTCAGCCGGTCGGAATGATCATCCAATGCTCCGTCATCGGGACGGGTTTCAATATAGGTGCGGATGGCCCACGCGGCCTTCTGGCCCAGAAGCTCGCCAAAGGCGGGCATCTTGGTGATCCCGTTCTGAGTGTAACCTTCGCGGAATCGCTCAACATACCATTCATCGCCATATTCTTCGGCTTCAAGATACCTCAGATCAGGGGCCAACCCGCCCGAGACAACACCCAAACCATGGCATCGTGCGCAGTTCTGGTTATAGCCGGAATCACCGATTTCAATCGCCGCCTGCCAGACCTCTTCTCCCTTGTCGCGGTAAGGGTTCTCGATCAGCCACTCATCGCCCACATCGGGCAGAGCGTCAGTATTCACGGGCTGCGGGGCGACATCGCCATGGGCCAGCGCCATGCCGCCAGCCATGACGGCGCTTAGCATTACGCTATAAAAACCTGGACGCATCTTATCCTCCTCTACGACGCTTTCCCCGGTCATAGCTTAGCAGAATTCAGCATGGAATTAGACCTTGGTTGCAGATTGGGGGGTAGCTGCGACTAAGGTCTAATGGTCCCGACAGGGATGAGCAGATTTTATCAAATTGCCAGGGAGGAGGCGTCGACATGAAAACCTATTTGCGCGCCTTGATCGCTTCGGTTCTGCTGCCGGCCGCAGCATGGGCCGAGGTTGAGATTGCGGTCACATATTTGCAGATGCAGGTACCGCGGCCTCCGGTTTTATCCAACCTTGATCCGATACCGGACGATTTGGGTGTGGCAGGGGGCGAGCTGGCCTTGGCCGACAACCTGACAACCGCAAAATTCCTTGGGCATAAATACAACTTGTCCGTCATGTCCGTTCCCGAGGGTGGCGATTGGCTGACCGCTGCCCGTCAGGCTTTGGCGGATAGCCCTTTTCTAATCCTCGATGCGCCTGCACAAGCGCAACTGGACGTTGCTGACCTGCCTGAGGCGGCGAACGCTATTCTGTTCAACGCATCCGCGTCTGATCTGGATGTGCGAGACCAAAATTGCCGCGCCAATCTGCTGCATACTTTGCCGTCGAACATGATGCGCACCGATGCGCTGGTTCAATTTCTGGTAAAACGCCGCTGGGACGAGTTGGTGATGATCACCGGCGTCCATCCCGGTGATCAGGCCTTTGCACAGTCGCTCAAACGATCGCTGGAAAAATTCCGTCTGGAGCTAAGCGCCGAAAAGACATGGGAATTCGACGCCGACTTACGCCGCAATGCCGCTCAAGAGGTGCCGCTGTTTACACAGGAATTCGGTGACTATGACGTCCTGCTGATCGCAGATGAATTGGACGACTTCAGCCGGTATATCGAATTCAACACATGGCAGGCCCGCCCCGTGGCAGGGTCCGACGGGCTGCAACCTGTCACGTGGTCGCGTGTGGTCGAACAATGGGGCGCGGTCCAGATGCAAAACCGGTTCACCGAACAAACCAGCCGCAGCATGATGCCAAAAGATTATGCCGCATGGGCTGCCTACCGGACTTTGGGAGAGGCAGTGACGCGCACGCAATCCAGTGACCCGACCGTTTTGCGCGACTATATCCTGTCGGACGATTTCGAACTGGCCGGGTTCAAGGGCAGGGCGATGAATTTCCGGTCGTGGAACGGCCAGTTGCGGCAACCGATCCCATTGGTCACCGACCGCGCCGTCGTCGCGATGGCACCGCTGGAGGGGTTCTTGCACCAACGCACGGAACTCGACACGCTGGGATTAGACGAAGGCGAAAGCCAGTGCCAGGCATTCAGGGAGTAACAGGGATGAGATTGACAACACTTCTGGCGGCGACCGCCCTCTGCGCTCCGGCGGCCGCGGACGAGATGTGGATCAGCAATGAAAAGGACGACACGCTAAGCGTGATCGACATCGAGACGCTCGAGGTGATCCGCACGATAGAAACCGGCGAACGCCCGCGCGGGATCACCTTTTCCAAGGATTTCTCGGTGCTGTATATCTGCGCCTCGGACAGCGACGCGGTGCAGGTGATGGACCCGGAAACGGGCGAGATCCTGCATGACCTGCCTTCAGGCGAGGACCCGGAGCAATTCGTGCTGCATCCAAATGACCGCCATCTTTACATCGCCAACGAAGACGACGCGATCACCACCGTTGTCGATACGGAATCGCGCACCGTAATTGCTCAGATCGACGTTGGGATTGAGCCCGAAGGGATGGCTGTGTCCCCCGATGGCAAGATCGCCATCACCACGTCCGAGACCACCAACATGGCCCATTGGATCGACACCGAAACGCAAGAGCTGTTCGCCAACACTCTGGTCGATTCCCGCCCGCGCCACGCGGAATTCCTGAAGGATGGGACCGAGCTGTGGGTCAGCTCGGAAATCGGCGGTACCATCACGGTGTTCGACGTGGAAACACAGACCGAAAAGGCCAAGATCGAGTTCGAGGTCGAAGGTGTCCACCCCGACCGGGTGCAACCCGTGGGGTTTGAACTGTCCAACGGGGATGAAACCGCCTTTGTCGCGCTGGGACCGTCGAACCATGTGGCGGCCGTGAATGCCGAAACCTATGAGGTTGAAGACTACATCCTTGTGGGGCGTCGCGTCTGGCACATGGATTTCAACGCCGACAAATCGCTGCTGTTCACCACAAACGGCGTATCCGGCGATGTGACCGTGATCGACGTGGCGAAACGTGAACCCATCAAGACAATCAAGGTCGGACGCTTCCCCTGGGGCGCGGCCTTCCGTCCGACCAACTGAAAGAATTTCGAGGAGACTTAAGAGATGAAGCAATTGATATGCGTGGCCGCGATGATGGCTATGGCTTTGCCAGCTGCGGCTTTGGCCGATGATGACGATGACGGATTTGGTCTGGCCGGAATTTTGTCGGCGAAGAACAAAGAAGACCTGCCGCCGATCACTCTGTCCGCCGGTGTGCCTCTGGCCGAGGCCCCGTGGGTGCTGAAATCCGGCATGTATTACGAGTTCGAGATTCAGGGCGATGGCAGTCAGGAACTGGCTTTGGTGGGTCCTGAATTCTTCCGCGCGATCTGGGTTGATGAAATCGTCGTCGAAGGACTGGAAATCCGCCCTCTGGGGCTGGACTCGGTCGAATTCGATGAAGCTGGTGAGATGGAAATAGGCTTTGTCGCGATCAAGCCGGGCAGCTACTATCTGAAAGTGCCGGGCAGCACCGGCGAAACACAGCGGCTGGAGATTACCATTCAGTGACAGGGCTTTCAGTCCGAAATGTCAGCTACGCCTATGGCGAGAAACGCGCGCTTGATGATGTGAGCTTTCATGTCCCCCAGGGCGCGTTTTGTGCGTTGCTGGGACCGAACGGAGCAGGGAAGTCGACCCTGTTTTCTCTTCTGACACGGTTGTTTACCACGGCGCAGGGCGTGATCGAGGTTGCAGGGTTCGACATCTCAAAACAGCCCCGTCAGGCGCTGGCTCAGATTGGCGTGGTGTTTCAACAACCTACGTTGGACCTGGATCTGACGGTGCACCGCAACCTCAGTTATTTCGCCGCTTTGCACGGGTTGGCGGGGCGCGATGCCGAAATGCGGATCTCAGCCGCGCTTGACCGGCTGGACATGGCCGAACGCGCGGCCGAACGCACCCGCGACCTGAATGGCGGGCATCGTCGAAGGCTGGAAATCGCACGCAGCCTAATCCATTCCCCCTCGGTTCTTCTGCTGGACGAGCCAACGGTTGGACTGGATGCGGCCGCCCGAAAAGCCATCACGCAGCATGTCCATGCGCTGTCGCAGCAGGACGGGCTGACCGTGCTCTGGGCGACGCATTTGACCGACGAGATCGAGCCGGATGACCACGTCGCCATCCTTCACCGTGGCAAGCTGCTGAAACAGGAACTGTGCAGCGACCTGACCAGCGGACAACCTTTGCAACACGTCTTTCTGTCCATGACAGGGGCCACGGCATGACCGGCGCGCTGATTGCCCTGCGCGCCATTCTGATACGCGAGGCACTACGCTTTGTTCGTCAGCGCAGCCGATTTGTCGCCGCGCTGGTGCGCCCTCTGGTCTGGCTGATTGTCTTTGCCGCCGGATTTCGCGCGGCATTGGGCCTGTCTATCACGCCACCCTATCAGACCTATATCACATATGAGATTTACATCGTTCCCGGCCTGTGCGGTATGATCATGCTGTTCAACGGGATGCAAAGCTCTCTCAGTCTTGTCTATGACCGCGAGATGGGCTCCATGCGCTTGCTGCTGACCAGCCCTTTGCCCCGCTGGTGGCTTTTGTTTTGCCGCTTACTGGCCAGCACGACGATCTCGATCCTGCAGGTCTATACCTTTCTTGCGGTCGCCGCGGTTTACGGCATCGATATGCCAATCATTGGTTATCTGCTGGTGTTCCCGGCACTGATCGTGGCGGGGCTGATGCTCGGCGCGTTGGGGTTGGCGCTGTCCTCGGCCATCAAGCAGCTTGAAAATTTCGCGGGGGTTATGAACTTTGTCATCTTCCCGTTGTTCTTCCTGTCCTCGGCGCTTTACCCGCTGTGGAAGATGGCCGAAAGCTCGGCCCTGTTGCGCGATATCTGCGCGTTCAACCCTTTCACCCACGCGGTCGAGTTGATCCGTTTTGCGCTCTACGGGCAATTCAACGCCGCAGCCCTCGGATGGACGATTCTGGCCGGGTTTATTTTCCTGGGACTTGCGCTTTGGGGATATGATCCGGCGCGGGGAGTGAAGAAACCCCGCGGGTAGAGCCTCTACGACCATGGCAGACGTGAAATCGCGCGAGTGTTGAGGTAGACTACCCCAAAACCAGAGGGCTCGACCATGATCCGTATCGCTGCACTGTCCCTGTTCATAGCGTCCGCCGCCTCGGCCCAAACTGTCGAGGATGAGTTCGGCACGCTCAACCCGCAGGACACAGGATGGGGCAAGGTCATGAGCAATATCGACAACGGTATCACCGACATGACCACCTGCGCGTCGGGCTACTACATGACCAAGTCAGGGCGGCATGATCTGGCGCGTACTTTGTTCAGAACCTGCGCCGAGGCGGGCTATACCGGAGCCATGACATGGATGGGTCAGTTGGACAATAACGGTCTAGCGGGTCCCTATGACCCGGACGCAGCCGCCGCATGGGACAAACGCGCCGCCGATCTGGGCGATCCGGTTGGAAAGTTCAACTATGGCCTCAACCTGCTGCGCGGGCACGGTGTGGCGCAGAATCAGGAACTGGGACGCGCCTATGTCGATGAAGCCGCGCGGGAAGGGCTTAAAATCGCCAAACGGCTGCAAGAATCGGGCTATGATCCGAACGAGGTCACACCCGACGCGGATGAATGGAAATACGCGCCCCTGTTCTGAAAAGCGCAATATCCCCACATTTCTACGACCAAAGGATGAGGGTGCGCCTTCAGTTTCTTGATGTACGTCAAGCCCTTGCCCCCAGCGGAATTCGTATCATTCGAAAAACGTTTGGAGGACCCTATGAAACACCTCGCCTTGTCACTTGGCCTCGTCGCTTACGCCATCTCGGCCCCACCCGCGCTGGCTCAATCCACCTTCGACCGCATCAAGGTTGACGCCGGTGAAGATCTGTTTTTCTCGGAATGTCGACGTTGTCACGCGCCGGATGCCACGGATCCAAGCTATGGGCCTCAGTTGGACGGGATCGTAGGGCGCAAGGCAGGAACCGTTGACGGCTATGACTATTCAGACGTGCTTGCAGGTTCCGGTATCGTCTGGACGCCCGCAGCACTGCGCGCATGGATGGAGGACAATGACGGTTTCATGCCCGGCACCAAGATGCGCCATGTGGGTATCGAAGACCGAACGATTCAGGATTTTATTCTGGCTTACCTGAGCAGCCTTTCCGCGCAATAACCCTATTCAATCACGATACCTGGCAACCAGTGGCTGTCAGGGTCGGATTCGTGGATGTCATCATGCTTTATCGGTCTGAGGTTCCCGGCCTCGGGCGGTGCCGACAACACGTCCATGTCCATTTCGTGCAATTGCCCAACAAGATGGTCGCCGTCCGCGTTCAAGCGGTAGTAAATGCCGTTCCACATGTTGATACCGTATTCGGTCGCCCCCTTATGGATGAACAAAAGATCATATTCCAGATCGGTCAGATCCTCTGCGGAAACATAACGCTGCAACTCGTAGGGGTAGGGGACATGGCACCAGTGTTTGTCCGGACCTTCCAAGCACTTAAACGGGCGCATTGACAAGAAATGTTCGGAAAACACCTCGTCATTGAATTCGAGATCGTAGATCGTTGTCTCGCCATTTTGCGAGAATTTTACGTACCCTATCAGTATTCTATGCCCAGCATCATCAACGAGAAAAATCTCTTTCTGCCCGGTTAACGGTTTGGCCACCGAAGGTAGGGCCGAAGCAAGGCCAAGCAGCAAAATGCTTGAAAAAAGCCGTCGCATTGTATCCTCCCTTCAGAAAAAGTTGGGTCACACTAGTTGAAATCGTCTGCTCAAGCCCTACGACCATTGTGCAATTTCACCGAAGGACTCTCCCGCGAATAATACTCTCGCCAACAATCCCGACGTGTCGGAGATTCGGCATGGAGGAAAGACATAAGTCTAGGGAGGACACCGATGAGCCGGTTTATCATGGCGGCAGTTGCAAGTGTGATTGCAACGGGCGCGGCCTATGCAGAAGTTACCGAAGACGATCTGGCGAACGACCAAACGATCACCACGCAGATCGTGACCAATGGCATGGGGCGGCACTTGCAGCGCTATAGCCCGCTGGACATGCTGAACAAGGACAACGTCGACAACCTGCTGCCCGCCTGGGCCTTCAGTCTTGGCGGTGAAAAGCAGCGCGGTCAGGAAACCCAGCCGCTGATCTATGACGGTATGATGTATATCACCGGATCCTACTCGCGCCTCTATGCGATTGATCTGAAGACCGGTAAAGAAGTCTGGCAATACGACGCGCGTCTGCCCGAAGGCATTCTGCCCTGCTGTGACGTGGTCAACCGTGGTGCGGCCATCTACGGCGACATGGTCATCTTTGGCACGCTGGACGCACGGATCGTGGCGCTGAACAAGGACACGGGCGATGTTGTCTGGCGCGACAAGATCGCCGACTACAAAGCGGGCTATTCCTATACAGCGGCTCCACTGATCGTCGACGGGCTGGTGATCACCGGCAATTCGGGTGGTGAGTTCGGCATCGTTGGCGCGGTTCAGGCGCGGGACGTCAATACCGGCGACCTAGTCTGGGAACGGCCGGTGATCGAAGGCCATATGGGCACGCTGAACGGCGAAGAAAGCACCATGACAGGTGAGCTGAACGCAACCTGGCCTGGCGACATGTGGAAAACCGGCGGCGGCGCGACGTGGCTGGGCGGCTCGTACGATGCCGACACCGACACGTTGGTCTTCGGCGCGGGCAACCCGGCCCCCTGGAACAGCTGGTTGCGCAATGCAGGGACCCCGACCGAAGGCAACAAGGGCGACAACCTCTATGCCGCCAGCCGCATCGGGATCGACCCCAAAACTGGCGACATCAAGTGGCACTTCCAGACCACGCCGCGCGAAGGCTGGGATTATGACGGCGTAAACGAAGTCGTCGCCTATACCGACCGCGAGGGCAATCAGCGCTATGCAACCGCCGACCGCAACGGGTACTTCTATGTGCTGAACCGTGAAGATGGCGGGTTCGTATCTGCCACGCCCTTCGTCAAGGATATCACATGGTCCTCCGGGGTGGATGAAACCGGTCGTCCGATCTTTGTCGAAGATAACCGCCCCGGTGATCCTGCAGCGGCAGCCGATGGAAAGAAAGGTGAAGTGATCTTTGCTTCGCCCTCGTTCCTGGGTGGCAAGAACTGGATGCCGATGGCGTTTTCGCAGAAAACCGGCAATTTCTATGTGCCTTCCAACGAATGGGGCATGGATATCTGGAACGAGCCGATCACCTACAAGAAAGGTGCCGCCTATCTGGGCGCGGGCTTTACCATCAAGCCGAACTACGAAGACCATATCGGCTCGCTCAAGGCCATTGACCCGGATACCGGCGAATGGAAGTGGGAATACAAGAACGACGCGCCGCTTTGGTCCGGCGTGATGACCACTGCTGGTGGTCTGGTGTTCTTCGGCACACCCGAGGGCGAGTTCATTGCTTTGGATGATGAAACCGGCGAAAAGCTATGGTCGTTCCAGACCGGTTCGGGCATCGTCGGTCAGCCTGTAACTTGGGAACAGGATGGCGAGCAATATGTCTCGGTTATCTCGGGTTGGGGCGGCGCGGTTCCGCTTTGGGGTGGTGAAGTGGCCAAAAAGGTCAACTACCTGAACCAGGGTGGCACATTGTGGACCTTCCGCTTGCCGAAAGAGCTGGCCTCGGCAAACTGATACAAGGGTCTTTCGATCCAAGCGCGCGCCCCAAACGGGCGCGCGTTTTCTTATACGACTTTTCGCCAGTTTGCGGCATTCCATTCCCTTGCTACGCTTGGTTAAGTTGGGCAACCCATTGCAAAGGCCAAGACCCATGCTTGCAAACCCTCAAGGGCAAAATGATTTCGAAAACGTCCTGATCGTCGATGATCACCCGTTGTTTTGCGATGCGCTTTCGATGACGCTGCAAAGCGTTGCGCATATTGGCGAGATCCACACCGCCGACCGGCTGGAAGACGCTCTGACCATGATTGCCGAAGGCCTGAAACCGGACGCGGTCATGCTGGACCTGAACCTGCCCGACGTGGATGGCTTGGACGGTCTGGTGCGCTTGAAAGCGGCGGCCAAAGCACCTGTGATCGTTGTGTCCTCTATGACGGACAATCGGGTCATCAGCCAAGTCATCCACGGGGGAGCCTCAGGCTACGTCCCAAAGCACAGCCAGCGCGATGTGTTCCGTACGGCCTTTGAAACGGTCCATTCCGGTGGTGTATTCCTGCCCGAAGGATGCGTGCTGATCGACGAAGAACAAGATGACGAACAAAGCGATGCAGTTGGGCGGCTGGCTACCTTGACCAATCAGCAATCCCGTATCCTGCAATTGATCTGCGAGGGCAAACTGAACAAGCAGATTGCGTATGACCTGTCCATCGCAGAGACGACCGTAAAAGCCCATGTGACTGCAATCATGCGGAAACTGGGGGTTCAAAGCCGGACACAGGCCGTTCTGATCGCCAATAAAGCCTCGTTCGCCAGCGTCTTGCAAGAACAAGGCTAACCGTACTACGTTCGACTCTCGTCGCGCTTTAGGGAGGAGGCCCGATGGACAAAGCAGTCGGGTGGGCACCGGCCCGAACCCGTGCGCCGGGCATCGTCAAAACCGCATTTGTACACCGTGACACGCAAGACGCTGTTGCGCAGCTTGCGGCTGCGTTAGGGCCGGACACCCTGTCGCTTGTTGTCCTGTTTGTCAGCGGCAACGCGAATGCGACGCAGATCATTGCGCGGGCAACGGACAGATTTGCACCGGCACCGGTCGTAGGCTGCACAACCGCGGGCGAATTGGTAGGGGACGGCTATACCGAAGATCAGATCGTTGCCATCGGCCTGCCCGCAACGCATTTCGAGACGCGCACTATTCTGGTGCCCGATCTGAATGATTTTTCGGCCCCCGATATCATTCACGAGATGATTCGAAACCGCACGGAAATGGGTGAGGCCCGGCCAGAGTGGCCGCACGAGTTCACTTTCCTTCTGATCGACGGGCTATCAACCAAAGAGGACGCGCTGACCTCGGAACTGGCCCTTGGTTTGGGGCCTGTCCCCCTGTTTGGCGGATCCGCAGGGGATGGAACTCGGTTCGGTCATACGTACGTTCTGCATCAGGGCAGGGCGCATGAAAATGCCGCGATTCTGACCCAGGTACGCACGCGCTGTCCGATCAAAGTGTTCAAGACCGACCATCTTGTGCCCACATCCCAACGCATGGTTGTGACTGATGCCGACCCTTCCAAGAGGATTGTACGAGAAATCAACGCCGAACCTGCCGCCCGCGAGTATGCCAGAGTGCTGGGGAAGGACCCTGAACAGCTTGATACCTTTACCTTTGCAGCCCATCCGGTCGTTGTTCAAATCGGCGGCCAACATCACGTGCGCGCCATCCAACGTGTGGACGAAAATGGCGATCTGGTCTTTTTCTCGGCCATCGACGAAGGACTGGTTCTGACCCTTGCAGAACCGATGGACATGATCAGCCATCTTGGACAGGAAATTGGCGCCCTGACCCAATCCGCCCAGCCCGATGCGATTTTGGGCTGCGACTGCATCTTGCGCAGGCTGGAAGCACAGCAGAAACAGATGACCGGCGCGTTGTCGGAAATCCTGTCAGACAACAACGTGGTCGGCTTTTCAACCTATGGCGAACAATTTAACTCGATCCATGTCAACCAGACCCTGACCGGGGTCGCGATCTATCCGCCCGAGGATGACGGCCATGATTGAATCGCTGATCGACCCGCTTGACCCTCTGGAACGCCAAAACCAGAAACTGCTGAAGATTGCCGAAGCCCTGATGCGCCGGGTCGAGGAATCGACCGATGCCAGCGGGGCGGCCTATGCGCAATTCCAGCGCGCCGCCGTGCTGGAACAAGAAGTTCGCGCCCGCACGCTGGATCTGGAACGCGCGCTGCAATTGCTCAACGAGTCGAACGCGCAGCTTGCACAGGCCAATCAGGAAACCGAGGCCGCGCGCGCCGACCTCGCCAACGCAATTGAGACGGTTCAAGAAGGGTTTGCACTGTTCAACCTCGAAGAAGAGCTGGTGCTATGCAACAGCCGCTTCGGGATGCACATGCCCGATATTCAGGCGCAATTGGTGCCGGGTCTCAGCTTTACCGAATATGTCGAGCTTGTCAGTCAATCCAGGTTCCTGTCCCTGCCCGAAACGCTTACGCCACAAGATTGGGCCAAACGGCGTATGTCCCGTCATACGGACGATCATGTGGTGTTTAACGTCCGGCTTAACGGCAATCGGTGGACGCAGGTTTCGGAACATCGGACCCCCGATGGCGGCACGGTCATCCTGCAAACTGACGTCACCGATATCATGCGCATCGAACGGCAAGAGAGGGACCGTATCCTTGACGACAAGGCCCGCCTGATCCGCGCCACGCTGGAACATATCGACCAAGGCGTTTGCATCTTCGACAGCAAATTGCGCCTGATCGGATGGAACAATCGCGCCAGTGAACTGCTGGCCATCCCAAATGCGCAGTTTCAGATGGGCGTCCAGTTCAAAACCGTATTCGACCGCCTTAGCGCGACCATCCGGTTTGAAGGCGGCGTCAGCGATGCCGATCTGCTGGATTGGGTCAATCGAACTGCGGAACGGGCACCGCTGAAGTTTCAGATGCGCAGCGGGCGGTTCAAGATCCTTTCCGTGTTCGCGCAAGAAATGCCGGATCGGGGGTTCGTGATTTCCTTTACCGATGTCACGGCCGAGCACCAGTCGGCGCAAGCCCTGCACGAAGCCAAGACCCTGCTAGAGCACCGAGTCGCCGCGCGAACCGGGGAATTGGCCCACGCCTTGAAAGCGGCTGAGCGCGCTAATTCTTCAAAATCACGTTTTGTTGCTGCAGCGAGCCACGATCTGCTGCAACCGCTTTCAGCTGCCAAACTCTATGTCGCCACATTGGGCAGCGGGTTAAACGAAAACGACGCACGTAACGTGGCCGGAAAAGCCGAAAGCGCGCTCAACAGTGTCGAGCATATCCTCGAGGCGCTTCTGGATATCTCGAAACTGGATTCCGGTCGTGCCACGGTGCACCAGACCACCTTTTCAATTAGCAATCTGCTGTCTCAGCTCGAAGACTCGTTTCGTCCTGTCGCCCAAGCCAAAGGGCTTGAATTGCGGTTCGTACATAGCAACGCTTTGATCCGCAGTGACGCAAGCTACCTGCGGCGCATCCTGCAAAACCTGCTGTCCAACGCGATCCGCTACACAGATGCAGGCAAGGTTCTAGTTGGATTGCGTAAACAGCAGGGCTCGGTTCGGATCGAGGTC
Source organism: Ruegeria sp. AB6 (assembly GCF_056542685.1). Taxonomy (NCBI): domain Bacteria; kingdom Pseudomonadati; phylum Pseudomonadota; class Alphaproteobacteria; order Rhodobacterales; family Roseobacteraceae; genus Ruegeria; species Ruegeria sp. AB6. The sequence goes on from NZ_JBQGAD010000018.1 coordinate 13,873, forward strand.
TGGGACACAGGCGTCGGAATCGCATCCGACCAGCAAGAGATCGTCTTTCAGGAGTTCCAACGGCTCCATTCCGATGCCAGCGCGGCCGAGGGGATGGGCCTGGGTCTCGCCATAGTCGAGCGCGCCTGCGGACTGTTGAACCACCCCATTCAGTTACGATCCGAGCTGGGGCAGGGAACGATGTTCTCGGTTGAGGTTCCTTTGGCGGATACCGCACCTCTAAAACCGCATGGCCGTGTACTGCAACAGGTCGATGACTCGGTGACACTAACCAGCACTGTGGCTCTGTTGATCGAAAACGACGAGAACCTGCGCTCTGCACTGACCATGACGATGGAAACCTGGGGCATCCAAGTTCTGGAGTGCAGCAGCGAGGAACAAGCAGTTGGCCTGCTGCGCGAGATTGAAATTGTGCCCGATATCATCATTGCCGACTATCAACTGGACCACGGGAAAAAGGGAACGGATGCGGTCGTAGCTTTACGGCACGAATTCGGTAACCTGCCAGCCTGTATCATTTCGGCCAACAGATCTTCTGAACTGACCGGATATTGCAAACGCGCAGGCGTCCCCTTGTTGCATAAACCGATCGACGTCCAACGGTTGAAATCTGTTTTAGAGACCTTGTTGAAGAAAATGGAACCGGAATAGATTTCTTGTAATACATCTTATGTTAAATTTATGAATCCCCGTAAAACCAACAAGCAAGCCGTTGCTCAAATCTCCAACGGGACACTGACAGCGACCCTCGGTTCGATTGGTGCCTCGCTAATTGATTTGCGTCTGAACGGCATCGACCACCCGTTGGTTTTAGGTTGGAAAGAGCCGAGCGAATATCTGCGCAATGATCCATATCTAGGTTGCATTGTTGGGCGCTGTGCAAACCGGATATCCAACGGGCAATACGCTCTGAATGGAAAAACCTATTCGGTAGAACGCAATTTCCTGGGTAAACACTGTCTTCATGGCGGAAGCAATGGCGCTGCCCGGCAGAACTGGCGGCGGACCAACCAGACAGAGAATGCTGTGTCTTTCGAACTGGAAATACCTGAGGGAGACATGGGTTTTGGGGGCGCTTTGTCCGTCAAAGCTCACTATTCCATTTCGTCACCCGCGACGTTGAACTTGGACATCCGGGCCATAGCGACGGGCGACACGATCTGCAATTTCACGCCGCATTGGTATTTCAACCTGAATGGCGACGGGGATATCGGGGACCATCTGTTGCGTGTCCGGGCACAAGACTATTTGCCGGTCGATGACGAACTGATCCCCTTGGGTTCGGTCGAACCTGTCCGCAACACGCCTTACGACTTTCAAACACTCCGGCCCGTCGGAGACGCTCCCTTAGACCATAATTTTTGCATAGCGCGCGAACGTATTAGACTAAAACATATCGCCCAACTGCACGGGCTTCGGTCTGGTGTCGCTTTGGACCTGCATTCAACCGAACCGGGGCTTCAGATCTATTCCGGTGACTTTCTAGACAGCGCGGATCTGCCAACCGTTTTCTGCGCGCCCTATTCTACACGCAGCGGCCTAGCACTAGAGCCGCAAGGCTGGCCGGACGCGATCAACAACCCTTCCTTCCCCAGCGTCGTCTTCATGGACGGGCAAGAATATCACCACCAATCTCAGTATATGTTTAGCCGCCTGTCCGACCGTCACAGTTGACCCAACGACGATCCTCTATCATCCTGATCCGAAATTGGTTTCCGCTTCGTTGTCTGTTTCGAATTGAATTGGTTAAGGTCCCCTGATGCCCGGTGTTTCACAAAAACAATATGTTCTTGATACGCATCGTTTGCGAGACCCCGAACAAACGCTGGAGATCGTCAAACCCCATCTCAAAGACATGGGCATCACGCGCGTTGCAAACCTGACCGGGCTGGATCGGATCGGATTGCCAACCGTGATGGTGGCGCGCCCGAACTCTCGTTCGGTGGCGGTGTCTTTGGGCAAAGGTCTGTCGCTGAGTGCGGCACAAGCCTCGGGCGTGATGGAGGCAATCGAGTCCTGGCACGCCGAACGTGTCCTCCTGCCCCAGCGGCTGGCGCGGTATTCCGATCTTGTGGCCGATGACGCAGTTGTCGATGTGACCCGCCTGCCCTGTGTGACCGGCGGGCAATTTGATCCTCATGCGACGATGCTGTGGGTTCAGGGATGTGATCTGAATGCTAGCCAACCCTGCTGGGTCCCGCTTGAGATGGTGGACACAGACTACACCGCCGCCCCAAGCGCCAGCCAGGGGGCGTTCCCCCGAACAACCAACGGGCTGGCCTCCGGCAACAATGTCACCGAGGCCAGTTGCCACGCGATCTGCGAGTTGATCGAGCGGGATGCCACAACCCTGTGGCATCATCAAACGCCGCAGGTTCGGGTCGATCCGGACACGGTCGATGATCCCAGATGTCGCAGCGCGATTGCGATGATTGACGCCGCAGGTCTGGATTGCGGGATCTGGCAGACCACCTCCGATATCGGCATCGCCTGTTTTCGTTGCGTGATTGCCGAGGTCGGGGGTCAGCCCGGCCATATCGGGATCGGGGATGGCTGCCATGTGGACCGCTCCATCGCCTTGTTGCGCGCTTTGACCGAGGCCGCTCAGACCCGTCTGACCTATATCTCGGGCGCGCGTGACGATCTTGATCCTGCCGAATTCACCGATCAAGCGCAGTCCGACCGGTGCCAGTACGTCCGCGACCTGATTGACGCGGCCCAACCGATCCAGAGTTTCACCGATTGCCCCACCCACGCCAGCGCATCTTTCGAACAGGACCGCGATCTGCTTTTGGAGTGTTTGGACCGGCAAGGCATGTCACAAGTGGTAATCGTTGACCTGTCACAACCGCACATAGACATCGGCGTGGTGCGCGCGGTCATACCCGGTTTGGAGGCACCGCATGACGACCCGGATTTCATCCCAGGCGTACGGGTCGCCCGAGTGCAGGAGCAGCACACATGACTGCCGTGGTCTTTGCAGGTCCGACCCTGTCGGCCAAGGCCGTCGCAGCGCATTTGGACGCCACGGTTCTGCCGCCCGTCCGGCAGGGTGACGTCTATCGTGTCACCCGCGATAAACCCAGTGCGATCGGGATAATTGACGGGTATTTCGAAGGGGTGCCCTCGGTTTGGCACAAAGAAATCCTGTGGGCGATGGAACAGGGTATTCCCGTCTATGGCAGCGCCAGCATGGGCGCGCTACGCGCCGCCGAACTGGCCGATTTCGGAATGATTGGCGTCGGGCGCATCTTTGACGACTACCATTCAGGCGTATTGCAGGATGATGATGAAGTGGCGGTTCTGCATGGACCTGCCGAACTGGGCTATCCGTCTCTCAGCGTGCCAATGGTTTCGATCCGGGCCACTGTGGAACGCGCGCGGGCTGAGGGTGTTTTGTCAGACGAAGATGCCCAAACTCTTTTGCGCGTGTCCAAGGAGACCCAGTACAAGAACCGCCAGTGGGAGGGTATCGCAAAGGCGTTAACGGGCGGCTCTAAGATCACCAGCTTCATGGCTTGGTTGCCCAACGGTTATGTAGATGCCAAAGCAGAGGATGCCCTCGCCATGCTCGTCCAAATGGCCCAGGGTATTGGGGATGACACAAGTCATTCACACAGAACAGAACGGACCTTGATGTGGAAATCTCTGCGCCGCCGCGTAGAGGCCGAAACACCCTCCGACCCCGCCGTAATAAACGAATTGCGTCTGCAACCCGCGCTTTTTGCCGAAGTGAGAGATCGCGCCCTGCTGCTTGTGTTGGCACGGGATGAGGCGCACAGGCGCGACCAAACGCCAGACCGCGACGCGCTGGTTCAACAAATGACAGCGCACCGGGATCGTGCCAACCTAACCCGCCACGCAGACCTGATGCGCTGGCTGGACGCGAACGACCTGAGCCCAAACACCTATGAAGACATGCTGGCCGACGCGGCCCGTCTGTCAGCCGTATCGCAAGACCGAGGCGCGGATATTGAAGCCCCGCTCTTGAACGAGTTGCGCCGAGCGGGGATCTATACCCAACTTCGGGACCGGGCTACTGCGAAAGCAGAGCTGCAAGCGACCGCGCCCCTCAAGACTGGATCGGACCGTTTGCGCATGGTGCTGTGGTATTTTGAAACACATCTTGACCAAGAGGTGCCCGATGATCTTGAATCCTATGCAAGGTCGCTTGGGTTGTCTGGGCGGGATGCGTTTTATGAGCTTATAGAAATAGAGTATTTGTATTGCCAAAAAGCCGTCACAACGGACGACTCCAATCACGAATAGGGGCACCGGACGGGCACGGGAGGGCACCGGATGACTTTACCCGAACAGACACCTGATGAGGAACCCGGAACCCGGTTCCTGTTGTTCCCGCAATCGCCTTTCCTAGAACCTGACGCGGAACTGGAGCTGGTCGAAATCTCGGCCCCGCAGGGCAGCATTGGGCCGGGCCCCTCGGGGCCGCGCATGTATACGGTCAACCCGGTTGGCAAAACCACGCCCTATGGGGCGATAGTTCCCGGCCCCGACGGTCCTGGCATGTATCTGCCACCTTGGAACGGCTATATCCAGCCTCCGGCCATGCCAGACGAGTTCGGAAATTTCATCCATATCGACCCCACAGACCCTTCTTTTGAAGCCGCACATCTGTTTGGGTCTGCACATTTCACCATGGATGTGTGGCAAGGCTATTTTGATCACCCAATCCCTTGGCACTTTGCCCGTGATTTCGACCGGCTGGAACTGTCGCTGCTGCCCAGCCTCGACAATGCGCATATCGGGTGGGGGTTTCTGGAAACCGGCGGCACCCATGACCATGGCGACGAATACCGCCCCTATAGTCTGAACTTTGATGTCGTCGCCCATGAGATCGGCCACGCAATCATTTACAGCGTGATCGGGATGCCCTCGAACGGGGACGCCTCCGGCGAATACTACGGCTTTCACGAGTCTGCCGCGGATATGGTGGCGCTATTGGCCTCGCTCCATTTCGGATCAGTTGTCGAGAGCCTGCTGCAAAACACGCGTGGAAATCTTTATACCTACAACCGCCTGAACCGGTTTGCCGAACTGTCCGAGAACGCTCAGATCCGAATTGCCGCCAACAACAAAACGCTGTCCGAGTTTTCCCATGGTTGGTCCAGTGAACATGCACTGTCTGAACCGCTGACCGGCGCGATGTTCGATATCTTTGTCGATATCTATCACGAACGGCTGCTGCTGCACGGGCTGATCTCGCCCGAGGAAGAAGACCTGTCGGACCAACTGGAAGGCTCTCCAGACTACAGCACTGTCATGCAGGAGATTTTCGACAAACGCTACGCCGAAAATCCCGATGGGTTCCGTATCGCCTTGCTTGAAGCGCGAGACTATCTGGGTACCTATCTGGCCGATACCTGGTCGCGCCTGGATGCGGACATGCTCAGCTATTTCGGCGTGGAAAAAGCACTGCTTGCCGTGGATCAGGAGATCACCGGCGGCGCGTTCCACCAGATCATCGAGGGCAACTTCAGAATGCGCGATATCGGGCTGACAACGGCCGGTCCCCGCTTGCCTGACCCGGAAGAAGACAGCCATTCAAATTCAGTCCGTACGATGGTCCCGGATTGACCAATAGCAAAATTCTTTTTTTTGAAGCCGATTTATGGCATGGAATAGAGGGGTGATTTTTTTGGATTTTCTGGCACGGGGCATCTCGGGCCGTGGTGAAAAGGGTGAACGGTCAAACCCGCGACCCCACAATTGGGAGATGAGTTTATGGGTGAAACATTGCTCAGTTTTTCGGAAGTGCTAATTTACGGAAGAGTCCTGACTGACATTAAGCTGGAAAACAAGAAAAAGGGCGGTAAAGGCAACAACAAGCATCTTTCCGACCAGCTTGAAGATGAGAAAGTTCAGGGCGGAAACGACTTAAAAGCGCAGTTCGCCAAGATTTATGGTTTTGCCTATGAAGGCACTTATTACGACCTGCCAGAACCGGCAATTTTTCTGGTTCATGGCGACGGAGACCCCGTGAATGGTAACCCGAATGAACCTCCAAATAATGCATCACGCGCTCCAAGGGATCCTTCGATCGGCGGCGTCGCGGCGGCTGATTACCAAGTAGCAAACGACATCATGGTTTGGCGCTACGAAAAGGCCGATCAGACCATGCGTATGGATGTCACAACCGGTCAGTTCGAACAGGTTCTACTGGACATTTATTTCGGCTTCGACAGCCCGGCGATCAGTGGGGCAAAGGTGTCGGGTGCCAAGGTTAGCGGTGCGAAAGTCTCGGGCGCCAAGGTTTCCGGTGCCAAAGTCAGTGGCGCGAAAGTCAGCGGTGCGAAAGTGCGGGGCGGCGACTAAGCCCCCTTCCCTTTCCCGGTTCAAACAGGGCGCGTAGGGTCGCGCCCTTTTTTTATGCTCAGAACCCGGCCTTTTTCAGACCTTCTACAAAGTGTTGGGTGTCATCCTCCAGCCGGTCGGGCAGAACTTTGGCCCACCGTGACAGAGAGAAGTTGGGATGCGCTTCGCGGTGCTTGTCCGCGATCAGACGCGCCATATCCGTGTTCCCCAATTGCGCATGGCTCGCGGCCAGCATCCGTTGCCCCTCGGTTGGGTTGTTCATCTTGTTGACCGTCTCTATCACGTCCTCATAGCGTCTGAGATTGTAATAGGCGCCGCCCAGATGCCACAGGTACTGATCGGGGAAATAAGGGTTCAGCCGCATGGCCTGTTGCAGATGCGTGATCGCCGTTTCGTTATCACCCGAATGGGCCAGAGCGTCCGCGTAATCCGAATGCATATCGGCGTCATTGGGGTTCAGGGCCAATGCACGTTGATAGGACTGAATAGCGGCGTCATGTTCCTTGCGATACAGATGCACATACCCCAATTCACCAAAGCCGCGCGCATCCGTCGGGTCCAACTCAATCGCCTGTTGGGCAAAGGTCAGCGCCTGTTCAAACGCCTTGGACGGGTCATCACTCCAGGAATAGCGCCAGTCGATGTTCAGCGTCCGTGACAACGCCGCCGCTGCTCGTGCATAGCCGCCGTCGCGTTCCAGCGCGGATTGGTAAAAGTTCTGCGCTTTACGATTGTCGTTGCGCGTGTATTTGAAGATATGGTGTTGGCCCTGAAGAACCGACCCATAAGCCTCAAGATCAGAGGGGATCGCCTGGATCATCCGCTGCTTTTCATGTGACTCGATCATGACGGCAGTCGCAGCGACGATACATTCGGTGACTTCGTCCAGAATGTCGAAAATATCGTCGATATTGCGGTCGAACCGTTCCGCCCAGATCGTGCGTTCACTACTGGCATCCACCAACTCGGCCGAGATCCGGATCCGACTGGCTGATCGGCGTACGCTGCCCCGCGCGATATAGCGCACGTTTAACCGCTGTGCGGCGTCTTTCGGCGGCATGGATTGCGCTTTGAAGAAAAAGGACGAGTTGCGCGCGATGATGAACAGGTTCCTGAACTTGGACAGGTTCATGATGATGTCGTCTGTCAGACCTTCGGCCACCCAATTATCGGACTCGTCCCCGTGGCTGGCAAAAGGCAGCACGGCAACCGATGGTGTATCAGGACGTTCGAGAATATCCCCCAACACTTCGGGTCGCATCGTTCCCGCCATGGTTGCGCCTGCAACCTCGCTGCGGACGCAATAGGTCGACACCGGGTTCATGATATTCTTGAGCTGCTTGGGCCCCAAAAACTCATAGCCATAGCGCAGGCGGTTGCAGACCTGATCATAGACAGCCGAACTAACATAGACACGCTCGGGCTCGGCGATCTCTTGCAGCCGTGCGGCGATGTTGACGTTATCGCCATGAATGCCGCGATCGTCGATCAGGATTTCCCCAAGATGAACACCCGCACGGAATTTGATTCGCTGGTCTTCGGGACCGGCACTGTTATGCGCGCTGGCGATACGATGCAATTCGACACCAAACTCGACCGCGCTTGTTGCTGTTTCAAACAATGCCAAGATGCCGTCGCCGCGCACCTCGACCACCCTGCCCTGATGTTTTGCGCAGGAAGATTCAAGATCAGAAATCAATGATTTCAGCGCGTTATAAGTATCTAACTCATTTTGACTCATCAATCGCGAATACCCGACGACATCGGCGAACAGAACAGCGCCAAGCTTTTGAGTCATCGTAAAATTCGGATTGGTCGTATTCACTGTTTATTCTCGTTTATTTGGCACCGAGCAGGTCCGTGGATCAGCATAAAGCAAATTTTGAAATTTAACGACTACTTGCGGTATTAACGACTTTCACTCAACCACTCTTGCACTTCGGCGGCCATGTCCAAGCCGCAGACGCATTCGGCCCCAACGAGACCTGTGTATCGTCAGACAGTTCGGCCGCCAAAGCGTCGCGTCGTTTCGCCCAATCGCCTTTGAGAACACCCACAACAACCATGTCGTGAAACTGCCCGTCCGCAAACCAGGCTTCACGCATGGTCCCTTCGACCTGACATCCTATCCTTGCAACCAGATCGCGGCTGCTGGTGTTGTCCGCCCGATAATAAGAGGTCAAACGGTTCAACCCTAGTTGCCGAAAGGCAAAATCTACCACCAAAGCCGTCGCTCGTATCCCAACGCCGGCGCGTCGCGCGGATTTGTCGACAAACATTGCGACCACCGCATCCCGGTTTACCAGCGATACGCTTTCGATCCCGGCCAGGCCAACCGCTTCGCCAGAGCTGTTTTCCACCACGAACCAACATTTGCACCCCGCTCCTTCGGCGGTAAACACAGCCTTCCAACTTTCTTCTGTCTGAAACTGGTTCAACGGAACCCGCGATGTCCGATCAAAAAGCGCAACGTCTTCAGGGTCTTGGAACCAATGGGAGATGACCTCAAGATCCGCTTTCTCCATCGGGCGCAATCTAAACTTATTACTCAAGTTGTCTGACACTTAAATCAACCTTTAAACAAAATCTTAACGATCCACCGAAAGACACTAGCACACTAGATGTGGAAATACGAATTCAGAAACCTCAATTCGGCGCATAGTTGCCCTCGCCTTAAAGTTTCATCTTAATACTTCCTGATCGAGTAGCGCAAACAAAACCGGCCCGCCGCAGAACGACGGGCCGGTAAACCGTGAGTGGGCTTGATCTTAATCGTACAGAACCGCCGCGATTTTTGGATCGTCCATGTTCGAGGCGTCATAGTAGTAGAAACCGGTGTCGATCAGTGCCGGAACCTCTTCACCTTTCAGTGCGGAAACGGCGGCCTTGACGGTCTCGTAACCGATCCCAACTGGGTTCTGAGTGATCGCACCAGCCATCAGTCCGCTTTTGATTGCGTCCTTCTGCGCTTTGCCGCTGTCATAGCCGATGATCACCAGACCTTCGGTGCCCAGTTCCTGAACACCGTTCACAACACCGATGGCCGAGCCTTCGTTGGTGCCGAAGATGCCGTCCAGATCAGGGTTAGCCGTCAGGATCGCCTTGGTAACTTCGGTCGATTTCAAGTGGTCGCCCTGGCCGTACTGAACTGTGACAACTTCGATGTCAGGATATTTTTCTTCGATACGGTTCACAAAGCCATCGCGGCGGTCGATACCGGTGCGGCTGGTCTGGTCGTGGGCCACAACAGCAACCTTACCTTTACCGCCCAGCTTCTCGGCCATCTTGTCGGCAGCCAGACCCGCAGCGGCCAGGTTGTCGGTGGTTGCGGTCGAAACAGGGATGTCGCTGTCGACACCACTGTCGAACGCGATGATCGGGATACCCTTATCATTCGCCTGACGCAGCAGCGGGATAGCCGCCTGGCTGTCCAGCGCAGCAAAGCCGATGGCTTTGGGGTTGTTGGCAAGTGCAGCGGCCAGCATGTCGATTTGGCGGTCGACCATTGTTTCGTTGTCGGGGCCTTCAAAGGTGATGGTTACGTTGTACTCGTCAGCTGCCTGCTCGGCGCCGGATTTCACCGCCTGCCAGAACTGGTGTTGGAAGCCCTTCGATACCAGCGGAATATAGATTTCTTCCGCTGCGGCCATCGAGGCCGGACCTGCAATCGTGGCTGCGCTCAGCGCACCCAGAATGAAACGACGTGAAAACATGTTTTTCTCCTCCACAGTTGGTCGTTTTATAGTTGGTTTCTTCAGCCGGACTTTTTGCGCCGTGCCATGTCGGCATAGACCGCCAGAATGATGATTGCGCCGGTGACAACGGTTTGCCATTCCTGCGCCACGGACAGCACGCGCAGCCCGTTGGTCAGGACCGCCATGATCAGCGCGCCGATCAGCGTGCCCAGAATGGTACCGCGTCCGCCCGAAAGCGACGTGCCACCGATTACCACGGCTGCGATCGCCTCAAGCTCGTATCCCAGACCCAGCGCAGGTTGCGCCGAGTTCAGGCGCGAAGCGATCAGGATGCCGCCGATGCCGCAGATTGCACCCGCCAGAGCGTAGATGCGCATCTTCCAGGCGTCGGTGTTCACACCCGACAGGCGCACGGCCTCTTCGTTCGAACCCAAGGCGAAAGTGTAGCGGCCCAGAACCGTACGGCTCAGGATGTACGACGCTGCAATCGCCACCAGGAACAGGATCAGCACGCCGTTCGGGATGGGCAGCGCCGGGAAAATCTCTCCGATCAGCGACCCGCGCGAGATCTGGTCAAACCCCGGCGTGTCGTTGAAATAGATCGGCCGCGTGCCCGAGATGACCAGCGACAGGCCTTTTAGGATCAGCATCATGCCAAGCGTGGCGATGAAAGGCGGAATCTTCATCTTGGCAACGAAAGTGCCCGAGCAAAGCCCACAGAACGCGCCTGCCGCGATGGCCGCCGCCACGCCCAACAGCAGGGGCATCCCCAGATAAGTTAGCACCACGCCCGCGATCACGGCGCAGAAGGTCATCAAAGTGCCCACCGAAAGGTCGATCCCACCTGTGATGATCACCAGCGTTGCCGCCACCGCCAGCACCCCGTTCACCGAGGTCGCCTGCAAAATGGCGATCATGTTCGAGGTCTGCATAAAGTTCGGCGACGCAATCGAGAAGCCTATCAGCAGCGCGATCAAACTGGCAAAAGCCAGCAGCTTTTGATACGCGCCGCTGTCGGACAGTCCCGCGAGTGGTTTTTTCTTTTCAACGTCTGTTGCCGTGGTCATTGTGGTGCCCCCGTTACCTGCATCGCCGCCGCGCGTTGGGTGGCCAGATGCATGATGTCTTCCTGAGTAGTGTCTTTTCCGCCGGGCAGAATGCCGGTCAGTCGGCCTTCGCACATCACTGCGATGCGATGGCTCAGGCGCATGATCTCGGGCAATTCCGACGAGATCACGATGATAGTCTTGCCCTGCTCGGCGAGTTCTTCGAGCAGCTTGTAAATCTCGGACTTCGCACCGATGTCGATGCCCCGCGTGGGTTCGTCAAAGATCAGGATATCGCAATCGCGCAGCAGCCATTTTGCAATCACAACCTTTTGCTGATTGCCTCCTGACAGCAGTCGGACCTCTTGCACGTCCGAGGGCGTGCGAATGCCCAGCTGCGCGATATATCCCTTGGCCGTGGTGCTGATTTCACCGTCATTCAACACTCCTCCGGTGCCGGTGAACAGATCCATCGAAGCCAACGCGATATTGTCGCGCACGTTCATGCCGGTGGCCAGCCCGAAATGTTTGCGGTCCTCGGACAGATAGCCGATGCCCGCAGTCACGGCATCCTTGGGCGACTTGATCGAAACCTCTTGGCCATGAACGCGGATTGTTCCGCTGTCCTTCACATCCGCGCCGAAGATCGCGCGCGCAACCTCGGTCCGACCGGCCCCCATAAGGCCCGCGAACCCAAGAATCTCGCCCTTCTGGACCGAGAAGCTGACATCCTTGATCTCTTTGCCGCGATTTAGACCGGACACCTCAAGCGAAACTTCGGCGTCGCCAAGATCGGGCACGTCCAGAGGTTTCTCGTTCACTTCACGCCCAACCATCATGGCGATGATCTGGCTAATTGGTGTCTCAGCCGCGCCTACGGTGCCCACATATTCGCCATCGCGCATCACGGTGACGCGGTCGGCGATCTGCTTAAGCTCGTCCATTTTGTGACTGATATAGACGATGCCCACGCCCTCGGCCTTGAGGCGGCGAATGATCACGAACAGCTCGGCTATCTCGGCATCGTTCAGGGCCGCTGTGGGTTCGTCCATGATAAGAACCTTGGACCGGAAAGAAAGCGCCTTGGCAATCTCGACCATCTGCTGTTTCGCAATGGTCAGGCTGCCTACCAATGTCTTTGGATCCAGCGACAGGTTCATCGAGGCGAAAATCTCGGCCGTCTGTGCGTTCAGCGCGGCCTCGTCCAGTCTACCAAAGCTCTTGCGGGGCTCTCGACCGATAAAGATGTTCTGCGCTACGGTCAGATCATTCATCAGGCTCAGTTCCTGATGGATGATACCGATGCCCAGATCCTGCGCTTCGCCGGGCGTGCTCGGGCTGACCGACTTGCCTTCGATCACCAGATCACCACCGTCGCGCTGATAAATCCCCGACAGGATCTTCATCAGCGTGCTTTTCCCGGCACCGTTCTCGCCCATAAGTGCGTGAACCTCGCCCGAAAACAGATCGAACTGCACTGTTTTCAGCGCGTGCACGCCGGGGAAATACTTTTCGATCCCCGTCATGTCGACCAGTTTTGTCATGTTCCCTCCCATTGTACCCTCATCCCCTAGGGTGTGTGATTACATTACGGCGCCGATCTGCCAGGGGACGAATTCGACCCCCCCAAATCCCAGCTCTTCGCTTTTGGTTTTCTCGCCCGAGGCAACGCGGATCAGAATTTCGAACAATTCCTCTCCCTTCGCCTCGATGCTGACCCCATCGGTGACGATGTCACCGCAATTCAGGTCCATATCGTCGGCCATCCGCGCGTACATTTCAGAGTTCGTTGCCAGCTTGACGCAAGGGGTCGGCTGATAGCCCGAGACCGAGCCCCGCCCGGTAGTGAAAACGATCAGGTTCGCCCCTGAGGCTACCTGCCCCGTGACCGAGCATGGATCGAAACCGGGGCTGTCCATGAAAACAAAGCCCTTTTTGTCGACAATCTCGCCGAACTTGTAGACATCCCGCATCGGCGCTGTGCCGCCCTTGGCAACAGCGCCAAGCGATTTTTCCAGAATGGTCGTCAACCCGCCACGCTTGTTACCCGGGCTTGGGTTGTTGTCCATCTCGCCGCCATTGCGTTCGGTATAGTCCTCCCACCAATGAATGCGCTCAATCAACTTGGCGCCCACTTCAGGCGTTTCAGCGCGGCGGGTCAGTAGGTGCTCGGCCCCGTATACTTCCGAGGTTTCCGACAGGATTGTCGTACCACCGTGGCGCACCAGAAGGTCGGATGCATATCCCAGTGCAGGGTTTGCAGTGATGCCCGAATACCCGTCCGAGCCGCCGCATTGCATTCCAACCGTAATCTCGCTGATCGGCGCGGGTTCGCGCGTCACTTGGTTGGCAAGTTCGGCGATTCCCTTGATCTCGGCCAAACCTCGTTCAATCGTACGCCGCGTGCCGCCCTCGTTCTGAATGGTCATGTAGCGCAGCGCACCATCGGGGCGGATCGGACGACCCCCCACCAGGTCGGCTACCTGCATCACCTCACAACCCAGTCCGATCAACAGAATACCGGCAAAATTGGGATGCTGCGCATAGCCCGCAAGGGTGCGGAACAAAGTGGCATAGCCCTCATCCTTGCCGGACATGCCGCAGCCGGTGCCATGCACAATCGGCACCACGCCGTCCACGTTCGGATAAGCTTCCAACAGCCCTGATTTCTCGGCTGCTTCCGCAATGAATCGCGCGACTGAACCCGAACAGTTCACTGTGGTCAGAATGCCGATATAATTCCGCGTCCCCACCTTGCCGTCGGCACGGTGATAGCCCTGAAAAGTTCGTTCTTCTGCGATCTTCGGCAACGGGTCATTGGCCGACGCATATGCATAGTCCTGCTGATGCGCCCCCATGCCCAGATTGTGTACATGAATATGCTCACCTGGCGCGATGTCGGATTTTGCCTGCCCGATGATCTGACCGTAGCGGATGACATTTTCACCAGCCCGAATCGGCTCCACTGCGATTTTGTGGCCCCGCGCAATCTGTGACGTCAGCGGAGCCGAAACATCCGCCAGCTGCTCCCCCCCCTGCAAGTCGCGCAGAGCGATCACAATATTGTCATCCGGGTTCAACTTCACGACGTCTCGCGCCGCCTTCTCCAGAACATCTATGCCGCCGTTTGCTTGCATCACTTCCCCGCTTGCTTGGTCATGTTGCTAAGTGGAAAATCTGTACTTGTCAACTAACATGTTAGAATGCTAAATCACAAACCATGAACAAACCTCAGGACATTGACGCCGCTTTGCTGCCTGTGATCTCGTCAACGGAAGGGTCGCTGACCCAACGGGTTCATCAATCTTTGAAGCAAGCGATTCTGGCGCTGGATTTTCCACCCGGCGCAAACCTGCGAAAAGCTCCGGTGTGCGAGCGTCTGGGTGTGTCACGCGCACCCGTCGCTGACGCAATCGCGCGGCTAGCGTCCGAGGGACTGGTGGATGTGGTCCCGCAATCGGGCACCCGTGTGTCCTATTTCTCGATGGACGAAATCCGCGAAGGTGTTTTTCTGCGCGAAGCGCTGGAGCTGGCCACTGTCGCCAAGGTCGCGCGGGATCTGACCGAGGATCAGCGTAAACGGCTGAGCCGCAACATGCGCTTGCAAGAGCTTTTGATCGAGGACGAGGACATCCCCGGATTCTATCAGGCAGATGAAGAGTTCCACAGCATGCTGATGGATTTCACCGGGTTTCATCGCCTTGCGGATGTGGCGCAGACGGTGTCGCTTCAGGTCAGCCGAGCCCGTATGCTTCTGTTGCCGACACCTGGCCGGGTGGTCGAAACTTTGGCCGAACACCGGGCCATCTTCGATGCAATCGCCAATCGGGACGAACGCGCCGCACAAGACGCGATGCATATCCATTTGGGGCAGTTGATGCCACGCCTAGAAGAACTCGAACGGCAAAAGCCCCATTTGTTCAACCTCACACAAAAGTCGAATTGCGAGACCGAATGACCGTTTCCCAGACAGAACTACTGAACAATCGCACAGCACGCCCTGTCCCTTTAACCCGCATGGGCTTTGGTGGTGCGCCGCTGGGGAATCTATACCGCAAGGTTTCGGATGCTGACGCGCAAGCGGCTCTGCAGGCGGCTTATGATTCAGGCATCCGCTTTTTTGATACCGCACCGCAATATGGCCTTGGTCGATCCGAGCAACGTTTTGGCGAAGCAATCGCCCGATTTGGGCGCGAGAACATCCAGCTGTCGACCAAGATCGGGCGGCTTCTGCTGGATTGCGAACCCCACGAAGTGACACCCGAAGCCTTTGTCGATGTCCCACAGAAACGGATCGTGTTCGACTACACCTATGACGGTGTAATGCGGTCATACGAGGCCAGCCGTGAACGGATTGGTGTGGCTAACGCCGATATCCTTCTGGTCCATGACGTCTGCGTTTTCAGTCAGGGCAGCCAAGAGATGTCCGACGCCAAAGTGCGCGAGCTGTTTGACGGTGGCGGGTACAAGGCGCTGGTTGAATTGCGTGAAGCGGGTGAAATCGCGGCAATCGGCGCAGGCGTGAACGAATGGCAGGTTTGTGAAAAACTGTTAGGACTTGGCGATTTCGACGGGTTCCTGCTGGCCGGTCGCTACACTTTGCTGGAGCAAGAGGCTTTGGACAGTTTCCTGCCGCTTTGCGAAAAACGCGATGTCGGGATCATTCTGGGCGGCCCCTACAATTCGGGCATTCTGGCCACGGGCGCGGTTCCGGGTGCTAAATACAACTACGCCGACGCGTCCGAAGACATTTTGGACCGCGTGCGCAAGATCGAGGCAGTCTGCGCCGCGCATAACACACCGCTGATCGCCGCAGCACTTCAATTCGTTCTGGGACATCCCTGCGTCAAGACTGTCGTCCCCGGCGCGGTCAGTGCCAGGGAAGTTCAGGCAAATGTTGCGTTGTTGGATCGCGAAATTCCAGCCGGTCTCTGGTCGGATCTGCGCGGTGAAGGCTTGATCCGGCCCGATGCACCCCTGCCAGCGGAGCTTGCCGATGCTACGTAATATTGATCCAATCCTGTCCCCGGACTTGCTGCACACTTTGCGGGCAATGGGCCACGGCGACGAGATCGTTATCGCCGACGCAAATTTCCCAGGCACAAGCACCGGACCAGACTGTATCCGCGCCGACGGGTCATCCGCCAGCGATGTCCTGCGCGCTGTCCTGTCGGTTATGCCGCTGGACAATTTCGTCTCCGACCCCGCTTTGACCATGCAGGTAGTTGGCAATCCGGATGCGGTGCCTGATGCCGTGGCGGATTTTCAGCGCATCATCAACGAAACCGCTGACAACCCGGCTGACGTACAGGGGCTAGAGCGATTTGCATTCTATGACCGCGCAGCGACGGCCTATGCCGTCGTACAGACGGGTGAGCGCAGGCTCTATGGCAATATCATCCTGAAAAAAGGGGTGATCGGTTGAAAATCGACGCGCATCAGCATTTCTGGTCAGTCGCGCGTGACGACTATGGCTGGCTTACCCCCGAATTGGCAGCGATCTATAGGGATTTTCTGCCGCATGATCTGTCCCCCATGTTGGAGCAGGCAGGCATCGGTGGCACGGTGCTGGTACAAGCAGCTCCGACTGTAGCTGAGACAGAATATATGTTGTCGCTGGCTGATCAGGCTGCCTTTATCAAGGGCGTCGTAGGTTGGGTTGACTTCGAAGCGTCGGCTTCACCAGCACAGATCGCTGCTCTGGCACAACACCCCGCTTTGGTCGGTTTGCGCCCGATGATCCAAGACATTGAAGATCCCGACTGGATGCTGGGCGACGCACTGACACCTGCCTTCGCAGCACTGCAATCCCATGATCTGACATTCGATGCGCTGACCTTGCCACAGCATCTTGGACCTTTGCGGCAGTTGCTGGCTCGGCATAAGAACATGCGTGTGGTGATCGACCACGGCTCCAAACCCTTAATCCGCGACGGGGTGATCGAGGGTTGGGCCGAGGATATGGCAGCGCTGTCCCGCGACACCGATGCGTTCTGCAAGCTATCCGGACTGGTGACCGAAGCAGCACAAGATTGGCAGATCGACGATTTGCGCCCTTATGTTCAGCACCTTCTGGATACGTTTGGCCCATCGCGCCTGATTTGGGGCAGCGACTGGCCAGTCTGCACGTTGGCCAGCTCTTATGAACGCTGGCTGGAAACCACCGACGCGCTTCTCAGCGCGCTGACTCAATCCGAACGCGATGCGATCCTCGGTGGGAACGCCGCGCGCGCTTACAATCTCAGGACCTGACATGACAACACTCAATCTGGATTCTGCCGGGCTTTGGCTTGGCCGTGTGGAACGGCCGGGTATCGGCCCGTGCGTGGTAACATTGCGCGAGGGTCAGGTGGTGGATATCACCGCCAAGAAGGCTCCTACCGTTCGCGACATTCTGGAACGCGACGACGCCGCGGATTACGTACGATCGGCCCCCGGCGAGGCGATCGGCCCGGTCGAAAGCGAGCATGAATGGCTGGCCCCCTGCGATCTGCAATCGGTCAAGGCCTGCGGTGTCACCTTTGCCGGTTCCATGGTCGAACGCGTGATCGAAGAACAGGCCGCTGGCGATCCGGCCAAGGCCGAAGCCATCCGCGCCCGCATCGGCGCGCGTATCGGCGACAGCCTTTCCAACATCACCCCCGGCTCCGACGAAGCCGCACAAGTCAAGCAGGCGCTAATCGACGAAGGCCTCTGGAGCCCGTATCTTGAGGTCGGTATTGGACCGGATGCTGAGGTGTTCTCGAAAGCGCAGGTGTTGTCATCCGTGGGCTTCGGTGCCGAGATAGGCCTGCACCCGATCTCAACCTGGAACAACCCTGAACCCGAGGTGGTCCTGGCGGTGAATTCGCAAGGTGAGATCAAGGGCGCGACACTGGGCAATGACGTCAACTTGCGCGATGTCGAAGGCCGCTCGGCCCTGCTGCTCAGCAAGGCCAAGGACAACAACGCATCCTGCTCGATCGGACCAATGATCCGCCTGTTTGATGACAGCTATACACTGGACGATGTGCGGCAGGCCGAACTGACCCTGACCGTAAACGGGCCGGATGGGTTTGTCCTGAACGGCGCGTCTTCGATGTCTCAGATCAGCCGCGACCCGGCGGATCTGGTGAAACAGACTATCGGGCGGCACCACCAGTATCCCGACGGGTTTATGCTGTTTCTGGGAACGCTCTTTGCGCCCACGCAGGACCGGGACACAACCGGCGGTGGTTTCACCCACAAGCTGGGTGATGTCGTCACAATTGCCAATGACCAACTCGGCGCATTAACCAATACGGTGCGCCTGTCGACCGAATGTCCCGAATGGCGGTTCGGGGCGTCTCATCTGATGCGAAACCTGGCCGAACGCGGCCTGTTGTAGGAATTTAGAAACATGTTGATCGGAAAACACCTGATTGCCGGCGAATGGCTTGGATCAGACGCCACCTTTAGCTCGGAGCCTGCTCACGGCCCAAGCCATGACTTCCCGGTTGGAACGCCCGCTCTGGTAGACGCTGCGGTTGAAGCCGCGGAGGAGGCCTTCGCCAGTTTCGGCTGGTCCACCCGCGCCGAACGTGCCGCCCTGCTGCGCAAAATTGCCGATGAGATCGACGCGCGCGGCGACGCCATCACCGAAATCGGCACACAGGAAACCGGCCTGCCCGAAGCCCGTCTGCAGGGCGAGCGTGGCCGCACCGTGGGACAGCTGCGCCTGTTCGCTGATCATATCGAAAAGGGTGACTATCTGGACATGCGCCACGACCAGGCCATGCCGGACCGCGCGCCCCTGCCCCGCCCCGACCTGCGGATGATCCAACGCCCGCTTGGCCCCGTGGCCGTGTTCGGCGCGTCAAACTTCCCACTGGCATTCTCGGTCGCGGGCGGCGATACAGCCGCGGCCTTGGCCGCAGGGTGCCCGGTTGTGGTTAAAGGCCACTCGGCCCATCCCGGCACTGGTGAGATTGTGGCTCAGGCCATCGACGCCGCGATCAAGGCTACTGGGGTGCACCCCGGTGTCTTTTCGCTGGTGCAGGGGGGCAAGCGTGACGTGGGCACTCGTCTGGTGCAGCATCCGCTGATCCGGGCCGTGGGCTTTACCGGCAGTCTGGGTGGCGGTCGCGCCCTGTTCGATCTATGCGCTCAACGCGATGAACCCATCCCGTTCTTTGGAGAGCTGGGCTCGGTCAATCCGATGTTCATCCTGCCTCAGGCCGCTGCCGCACGCGGGGCTGGGATCGGGACCGGCTGGGCCGGATCGCTGACCATGGGCGCGGGGCAGTTCTGCACCAATCCCGGCATCGCCGTTGTAGTCGACGGGCCCGAGGCCGACGCCTTCCAAGCCGCTGCCGAGGCAGGGCTGAACGCAACCGCCAACCAGACCATGCTGACCGATGGCATCGCCGACGCGTATCGCGATGGCGTGGCACGGGTGGCCGCTGGCACCGGTGTGACGCAGGTCATGGGCACAAGCTGCGCCGCCCGCGACGCGGCCCCATATCTGTTCGCTGTGTCAGGCGACGACTGGCTATCTGATCACAAACTGCAAGAAGAGGTGTTCGGCCCGCTCGGTATAGTGGTTCGCGTTCGCGACTCCGCTCAGATGCTGCAGGTCGCCCGCGCAATAGAGGGTCAGTTGACCTGTACCTTGCATCTTGACGACAGCGACACTGCTGACGCAAAGGCCCTGCTGCCGCTGCTGGAACGCAAAGCGGGCCGATTGCTGGCCAACAGCTTCCCCACCGGGGTTGAGGTCTGCGACAGCATGGTCCATGGCGGCCCCTACCCCGCCTCGACCAATTTCGGTGCCACGTCGGTTGGCACCCTGTCGATCCGTCGCTTTCTGCGCCCGGTCTGTTACCAGGACATCCCAACCGGCCTTTTGCCCGAAGACGTGTGAGAGTAAAGACTGGGATGCATAACCCCTCGGACCGATTGGCAGGTAAAACGGCCCTGATCACAGCGGCGGGTCAGGGCATCGGCCGCGCTACGGCCGAGCTGTTCGCGGCAGAGGGCGCGCAAGTCATTGCCAGCGACATCAATGATGTGTCGCTGGCTGAACTGGCCGAAGTTGCAGGGATCACGACCCTGAAGCTGGATGTCACGGATGCCGCTGCGGTCAAGGCGGCCGTAGCAGACCTGCCTGCATTGGATGTGTTGTTCAACTGTGCCGGATATGTTGCCGGCGGAACCATCCTTGATTGCAATGAGAGTGACTGGGACTTCAGTTTCAATCTGAATGTCAAAGCCATGTATCGACTTATTCGTGTGACCTTGCCCGGAATGCTAGGCAAGGACGGCGGATCGATCATCAACATGTCTTCGGTTGCATCGTCAATAAAAGGCGTGCCAAACCGATTTGCATATTGCGCCTCGAAGGCTGCGGTGATCGGATTGACTAAGGCCGTTGCCGCGGATTTTGTCCAGCAAGGCATCCGGTGCAACGCAATCTGCCCCGGTACCGTGGACAGCCCCAGCCTGCACGACCGTTTGCGGGCGACCGGTGACTATGAAACGGCAATGTCCGGCTTTATAGCCCGCCAACCGATGGGGCGCATCGGCTCGGCGGACGAAATCGCAGAGCTCGCGCTTTATCTCGCAAGCGACGCCAGCAAATACACCACCGGCCAGCCATTCGCCATCGATGGCGGCTGGACGATCTGAAGATAGTGAGGATTTTACGATGAAGTTGCTACGCCACGGCCCTGCCGGACAGGAAAAGCCCGGTATTCTGGATCAGGACGGTACGATCCGCGACCTATCTGGGGTGGTTGATGATATCGCAGGTGCAACGCTTGACGATGAAAGCCTGGCGCGCCTAAACGCGCTGGATCTTGCCAGCCTGCCCGCCGTCGATGCCAATACCCGCATCGGGGCCTGTGTGGGCCAGGTGGGTAAGTTCATCTGCATCGGCCTGAACTATGCCGACCACGCCGCCGAAAGCGGCATGGAGCTGCCCGCCGAACCAGTCATCTTCTTCAAAGCCACATCCGCCATCATCGGTC
>NZ_JBQGAD010000019.1:0-34527 GCF_056542685.1 Ruegeria sp. AB6
TCTCATCTCCACTCTCTGATGGTTACGATGAGCCTGAAATCCTCCGTTACGCAATCAACCTATTCTGTTCCATGAGTGCTGATGGCAGACAGAAGTAGGGCTGACCAACGAATTCTAGTGAGGGGGATTTGCTGAGCTAAGTCAAAAAATTTTGGGTTTCTTGGGAGGTTCTGCAAGCAGAGACAATACCGAACACCCAATTTAGCCCCCTAAGCGCCTACTTAACTAATTTTTATTTCAGCATTTTTTTCTGGCATCAAACTTGGTTGTTCCGCCAGCCCCGAAATATGCCCCGTTAGGCAAAGAGAAAAAAAGCCGAGATCCCCCCGGCAACCCGCAAAGGGCCGCCGAGGGATAGTTTTTAGGGTGGTCTTCGGTTGACGACATAGTCAGCCAACCACTGCCAGTACGCTTCAGCGTCACGGAACCCTTGGGCTCTGGCCGCTAGGTCCTCAGCTGCCCTACGAGTGCAACCGCCATCGTATTCAGCGATAGCTGCCCGTTCCTCGAACGCATCAATGTCCGGGAACCTCATACCGGGAGCCGTATCTGATCGACGATCGACCGACGTTGCTCGTCACTGATGCCAGCCGAGTAGATGAGAGCCCAGCGCGAGAGCCACGTCAACGGGATAGTTGCGTCAGAACAGCCACGTATGGCCCTTCAGATAGGCGTATCGAATGTGAGCAGACATCAATCTCCCCCTTTTCTGTTTGAATTTTGGGGATTGCCGTTAGGCGCTAGTGACTACCCGTCGGATCATCTCGAGTGCTGGTTCGCCGTAGGAACCAGCCAGAGGGCCGGTGACAGCAAAGCCGGTCACGTAGTCTTCGAACACCTCTTCCACGCGGAACAGATGCTCTGGGACGTCATCGAAGGCATGGATGACCACGACGTCACCGGGGTTCAGCTCCAGCTCAGTCATCGTCAAGCCTCCACGTCCAGAGAACCGCCAGAAAAACCAGCTCCGAGACAGCGGGGTGAGACCGAGGGCCCACCCAGAGCATCGTCGTCAGGACGGCCTTGGGCGGGGTGTGCAAAAGAAAACCCCCGATGAAAACGCCGAGGGCAGACAGGTACTTCATGGATCAATCTCCTGCAGTTGCTTCTTTATTTAGATGCAGGAGGTTGCTCGGTTTTGACGGGAGCGGACGTTCAGGTTTTTTACGCGGATGGCGGGTTTGCGAACTTTGCAGACATCCGCAGTATTGCTCCAAAGGACCGCAGTCAGCCCAAAGCGGACCTTCAAAACCGAGTTTGCAATGTCCGAGAGGCGAACAAGTCCGTTCAATCGCATTTATCGCTGCAATACTCGCAACCGGCCCGGCCGGGCATTTTCAGCCAAAAGTGCATTTGAACAAACCTTAAAGCAGTTTGTTAATTGGGTTTTGAAACAAATACGCTGGTTTCAGGGTTCAGATCATCATTCGGATCCGTCAAAATGCCAGCTGGAAAGGAAACCGAGATCGGTCGATGCTTTGTATCAAGGCAGAGCATGTGATTATTGTCCCCGTCACCCAGATCGGCAAGCGCCGCGGGTGTCACTGTGCGTTGAGATCCATCTTCGGCCTCCACGATGATACTGTACAGATCACGTTCCACATCGCCAGGTTCCTTGCCGTTCGCCAGCGTAACGCCACCCGCCCAGGTTACCCTAATGGCCTGTACGATGTTGTCACTTGGACAAAGGCTTCCTCTGGTTCGATGTGGCCCCAAATTTCCGACCAAAGTCCAATCCTCGACAACCTCGGCAAAGATCATTGAGGGGCCGTCTTCCAGCGGAGTCACGGCGACAGTGGCACCGCGAAAATCAAGTGTTCCATCGATGGAATGAAGGTGTCCAATAACTTCGACTGCAACCGGTGCATCCTCGGAGGCGTTCCCAAAATCCCCGATGAGAAGCACCGTGCGCAATTCACCGGGATCAGTAGCAGGCAACACTGACGCGCAATGCATTGTTCCGATCTGGCCTGACTTTGTTGCGACTCTGAAGTCACCAGCCTGCAAAGTTTCCAGATCTACCTCGGTTGAAAAGATGACAGGCATCCCGTCTTTGCCCCTGGAACCTCTGCAAATGAGATTTGCTACGCGGGGCAACGCCTCAAGCCCGTGGAACGCGGAAAGCAACTCGGCATCTTGTCCTCCAGCTGAGCTCGGTAGTCCGAGGTTTGAGGTTGTATCTTCAAGTTCTCGACTTGAGACGTCCTGCGCGCGCACAGCCGTTCCCGACAAGGCAATCGCAGTGGCAAGTGCAAGCAATCTGATCGCTTGGCTCCATTTCCTAAACTGCTTAAGCAATAGGGTATTTCTCCACATTTGGTCCTCGGCGTTGCGGGCTTTCGAGCTGTTACGTGTTGGAATTCAAGAAACACACGCAAACAAATTTTGTCGAACTTGCCTCTATGCGCTTGCTAACAACGTATCGGAAAGCTCGTATTCCGAAAGAGCTCCGGGTGCACCTATTGCAACAAGCCTTGTTTCGGGTTTTCGGTGGCCCCATGCGCCATCCCTTGCGATGTCCATGCGTTTTCCGACGACCTGTACAAGAATGCGATGATCTGGATCCTCCTCGCTAAAAACAAAGCCCTTGAGGCGATAAACGTCGCCAGGAAGCTTTCGAATTGCACTCCGAAGAGAAGACAAGCTTATCGGGCTTTCAGCTTTCATCATAGTTGTTGAGAAGCTTTCCGAGTGATCAGAATGGTGGCAACCACAATCCGGTCCATGCTCGTGATGATCGGGTATTTCTGTTTCGAGCTGTTCGGCGGCAAAGCGGCCAACAGAAAGAAGAATATCCAGTGGGACATCCGCATTGACAGCTTCGACAAGACGATACCGACGGAAGCGAGACCCGAGCCAATCGTGCACCCTTTGAACAGCCGCCCTGTCGACGAGGTCGACCTTGTTCAAAATAACCATGTCCGAGAACGCGATTTGACGGAGCTTCAGTTCCATTTGTTCCGGCGCAGAAAAGAGCTGTTCAGCATCGACCAGGCACATAAGGCTGTCCAAGCGGATCATGTCCCGAAACTTCTGATCGGTGAATGTCATTGCAATTGATGACGGGTCCGACACTCCGCTTGCTTCAAGGACGATGTATTCCGGTTTCTCGGGCCGGGCGAGAACGGCTTCTACCGTTTCGATCAGGTCATCTCGGATCGAGCAGCAAACGCAGCCATTTGCCAAACTCATCACATCATCCTCGAGACCGACCACCAAGTCTGCGTCAACATTTATTGATCCAAAGTCATTCACCAGAACCGCAACCCGCAACCCGTGATTGCTTGTCAGGATGCGGTTCAAAAGTGTTGTCTTACCGGCTCCGAGAAAGCCGGTAAGAATCGTTACGGGGATTGCAGATGACGACCCAAACTCGATCATGTCGTTACTCCGCCTTCTTCTTGCGGTTTGGGATGACGTCATCGACCTTGATTACGAAATCACTGGGCCACTCTGGATCGGGGGCTCGGAATACGTCAGCTGGATAGTATTCCTTGGGATCAATCTCCATATCGCGGTATTTCTGGTCCTGCTGTTCGGCACGTGATGATCGCGGTGCTGGCGGTTTGATTTCATCCGGCAACGTGATCTTGCCTTCTGCTTCCATCTTGCCCAATTCGCGGAATGGCGCGACCGAGCCAGATTTTCCGGGAAGCGTCGCCTTCCGATACCAGATTGCATCCTTGGTTACGTTGACGACGGCGACATCCAACCCCCAGGCGAACAACCCATCATAATGGGCTCGGATTCCCGCGAGCATTTCGGCATCGATATCCTCGTCTTGCGTATAGTGGGTCACCATTGCAAGCCGTGGGCGCGCCTCAGCCATCATCTTACCAACAGCGTAGTGAGAAGTATGGTGCGTATCGATTGTGTAGTTAAACAGCTCTTGAGGCAGACCGTATTTGTAGGTCATCAATTGCCCGATGTCCTGTCCCGACATTTCGGTCACAAACACATCGACGCCTTTTCCGTATTCAAGGCTCAGTTCATCGGGACGTCCATCGCCGGTCCAAACAAAGCTAAGCCCGTTCCAATCCAACCGATATCCGACAGCGCCGTCCTTGGCATGGCTGCGCGGCCAGGAACGTATAGTCACGCCATCTTCATCATAGACGATGCCACCTTCTTGGCGGAAATCGAATTCATTGACTTCGATCTCGTAGCCATCGCCGATTGGGAAAACATCGAAAGCTTCGAGATGCCATTTGAGCATCTGCTGCATACCTTTCACCATTCCGGCTGTACCAAGCTCGGGTGTCCGACCAGATGGACCGTGAATGCGCAGCGGTGTGTACCCGCCGGACCAAGCCCGAAACGGGTAGATGTAAGGAATGTCGGCATAGTGATCGACATGCAGGTGCGTAATGAAGATGTCGTTGATCAACTGACCCGGAACCTGCATCCCGATAATGTTGCGGACGCAGCCCGAGCCGAAGTCGAAGAAGAAACGCTTTCCGTTACCCAGTTCGACCATGATACAGGTGCCAGCCTGATCTTCGCGGGGCGGAAATGGGGTGGAACCACAGAACGATATCCGCATTTCGTCGGGCCCGAGGTCCTCGGATAGCGGGAAATAATTCGCGTTCGAACCCGTCATGTATTTGGTAGGACGGAAATACTCTGGCAGAGTGATGCCCCCGGCAGGCCGACCGCCGTAAGGGTTCTTTAGACTTTCGCCTAATGGCCCATCACCGGGGTGCGCCTGTGCAGTTCCTGAACCGTAACTAACGGCACCGGTTGCGACCGCACCTGCTGCCAGTCCCTGCATAACGTGTCGCCGGGAAGGGTTTTCAATTTCGTCAGATTTCTGGATCTGTTCGTTCTTAAGTTCTTTGCCGTTGTCTTCTTTTGTCATGACTGTGCCCTTAGTTGGAAATGCTACGAAGGTTGCGCTTCACCATCCGGCGAAGCTCGTTCACGAGTTCGGATCTGATGTGGGCCCATTCCGCGCGCTCTGAGGCTGTGATCGATACATCATCTAGCAACTCGGAAGCTTTCTTCAGGTCTTCGACAACCTCTTTGAGCAACGCATCCGTTTCGATACGCCCTGACAGCGCATCGGACAGTTCTGGAATCTCTTCTTTCAGGTCCACCGCCACTGGATAAATCCCGGCTCCCACTATCTATTCTCACATCGAGATGAGTGTGGTTGACCGCGCACGCCAAGTGAGTCACCGTGAGTTGGGGGTGAGTTTGCCTTGAACAAAGCTAATGAATTGCCGATAGATCAACATGTTGAGCAGCCATCGCCGGATCTTGTCCGGGAAGCTCTCGAGCGCGTTGTATCGAGCGACGAGTTTCAAGCTTCGCCCCGTCTCCAACAATTTCTTACATACGTAGTCGAGGAAGCTATCGCGGGTCGTGGTCCCCAGATCCGAGGCAAAGCTATTGCCGTAGAGGTCTATGGGCGGCGTATTGATGGCAGTGGCGGCCAAAACCTCGTTCGCGTCGAAGCAAGGCGACTGCGTCGGCTGTTGCGCGAGTTTTACGAAGATCAATGGGACGGCGAGGGTGTTCGCATTTTTGTTGATCCCGGCGGATATAAGCCGCGGTTTTCGCAAGGAAGAAACACAGGAAGCAACGACTCAACCGCTAAGGACAGCGATCTGATTGGCGAGAATCGACGTCTGGTACAACTGGTGCCAATTGGGCTGGGTTGCCTAGTGTTGATTGCGGTGACAGGCTTGTGGTTCACGCGGGATAACAAGGCGGTTTTGCCCACGACTCCATCCATCGAACAGGCTGAGCGAACTGCTCTTGGCGAGCAGTCTTTGACAAGGCTTCAAGCGGCTAATCTTGCGGATCAGGCCCGAGGCATGTTTTTTCCTGTTTTCGACGTCAAGCGCCAGCAAATAGCACTGGGAATGTTTCAGCACGCCGCGGAACTCGACCCCGCACTTTCGGACGGTTATGCCGGATCGGCACAGGTCCTGGCGACTTTGGCCATGCTGTCTCCTGATAAAGCGCAAAGAGACGACCTCTTTAGCCAAGCTTCCGAGATGTCGGAAAGAGCGCTTGATCTATCTCCCACTGATGCGTGGGCAAACGGTGCACATGGTTGGGTATTGGCTACCCAAAACCATCCAGTCGAGGCTATGAAATACGCAAGGCTATCGGTCGAGCTTGCGCCGAATGATGGTCATATTCTGGATCTTGTTGGCATCACTGCCATCATGGCGGGCACCCCAGATCTTGCGGCTGAGGTTAGCGATCCAGAAAGACTCAGGTCAGGATCGGGCCGCTTTGGCGCACGAAATATTTGGGGCGTATCGCAACTGATGCTCGGAAATTACGAAGGCGTTGTGGACGCCTTTAAAGGAGCGCCCGCAGCCGGTGCGCCTGTAAGTGCTCCTTCTCTCCTGTTCCAAGCCGTTGCGCAGGATCAGTTGGGACATACCGAAGAAGCTCAGCGACTTATTTCCGAAATGCGCAAAACGTGGCCGGAATTTCCATCTGAGTTTCTCGCCAGCAGGGTTTTCCAAAATGATGACGCAACGCGACAAGCGATACTGGATACTCTGATCAGCTACTGATGAAACGCGTCACATCGTTGCCGATGCAAAGTCTACTTTCTACGCATAACGTCTTTGGCCCGGACTGCAGCATTCGGCATTTTGGGCTCAAACCAGTCCTTCGCTGCGTCACGCACTAACATCCGCTCCCCCCCGAACCGCCAGCACCAGCAACCACCCGTCAGCACCCGGAACCAGTCGTCAGCGGTTGTCTCACGCCGGTGGACGGTTGATCTGGCGGTTTCGTCGGCACTTGCTGACACCCGCGAACGACCTCTCTATCGGGCAAAATGCCCCCGAAACCGCCCCAGTTTCTCGGGTTAGTGAGAAAAGCCGATAGAAATCATCGGGTGGCAAGGATTCCTAACACCCCAGCCAGTTCATCAGGACATGGAACGAGACTAGGCACTTAGGACTAAACCCTCCAAGAAATGCCCCAGTGGTTTCGGGTATTCTGACGCACTCCGATCTCTCCTCTAGCGGAGGTTCTATGGAGGTAGGAAATTGA
Organism: Ruegeria sp. AB6; assembly: GCF_056542685.1. Taxonomy (NCBI): domain Bacteria; kingdom Pseudomonadati; phylum Pseudomonadota; class Alphaproteobacteria; order Rhodobacterales; family Roseobacteraceae; genus Ruegeria; species Ruegeria sp. AB6. The sequence goes on from NZ_JBQGAD010000019.1 coordinate 7,024, forward strand.
TTTACGGCGTGTCTTATCTTGATCGGGAAGAAGTCACGAACCAATTTGCAACTGGATTTTTCCGTTCGCCGCACCGGCGCTGACGCCGCAATGGTCAATGGCCTAAGGCTTGTAACAGAGCCAAAGTGGCGCCTCCACCTAGCGCGCGTAACTCTGTGTCCATGCCAACCTACAGCAGATCGAACAACCGGCCCCGCTCGTTGCCTCGACGCGGCAGTTTCAACGCACGCATCACTGAAAATATCATCGCCTGATTTGAGGTGACTACTGGTTTATCCAGCGCAACCTCGATGCGTTCAACAGCTTCGACTGATCGCATGTCGGTGCAACTGAGAACGATCGCCCGCGCATCGGGGTGATCGGCCTGACAGGCCAGATCGAACACTTCGTCCGGGGTCAGCTCGCCTTGCCCATAGTTGCCCAGCTCGCGACCTACATCGGCACATTTGACGGTTGCGATCTGGTTTTGCGCTAGAAACTCAACTGCCTGCAAGTTGATCTCGCCCAGATAGGGCGAAGAGAAACCGATCTTGGTCACACCAAGCGCCTGAATCGCGGCCACAAGCGCCCCTGCCGCCGTGAAGGACAAGGCACCCGATACCTCTTTGATTTCGCGTGCCAAGTCGGCGTCAAAGGATGGTCCATGAGTCAAAGTGGCCGAGGTGCAGCCATAAAGCACAACATCGGGGCGCACGCCTGAGATCATTCGCAGATCATGGCTGATATCCGAAGCACCCAGCCCTGCCATTTGGTCTGAGCCGGGGATCTCATCCACGTCATAGCCGCCAATGCGTTGAAAATGGATGGTAGTATCCGGCGACCGCATCAACTCCATATCCGGTTCCAGATTGGTGTTGGTAAAAGGCACCAGGACGCCGATTTTGGCCCGCCGGCGGGTTTCGTAGCTCATGATAACACCCCTTTCAGCACCTTCAGGCAGCGATCCATGACCGATACCTCACAGATAGTGGCGCGTAGGCAGTCGTTGAGGCCATAGCCACCCATGCCGCGCATCATCAGATTTTCGGCCCGCAGGGCCGCATCCGCACGTTGCGCCTCTTCATCCGAGGCAAAGCGCAGCAGAACAAAGTTGGTGTAACTTTCTGGGACGTTCAGGCCCATTGCGCGGCAGTCTTCAGTAAACTTGTCGCGGATTTCGGCGGTCCGTTTGACCACATTTTGCATATGCGCCTGATCCCGCATGGCGGCGGCGGCGGCGGTCTGTGAGGCAATCGAGATGTTGTTGGGATTTAGAAGCTTGCGCATCACACCCGAGATTTCGGTTGGGAAGTAGCCCCATCCAACGCGCGCGCCTGCCATACCGTAGGCCTTGGAGAATGTACGCATGACCACGGTATCGCCGCGGTTTGTCAGGGCGAATATTTCGGTGGGGTCATGGGCATCATCGGAAAACTCGGCATAGGCATGATCCACGACCAGCAGAATATCTTTAGGCAATCCGTCCCGCAGTCGCAGAACCTCGGAATTGGGGATCAAAGTGCCGGTCGGGTTGCCGGGGTTGCAAATAAAGACGATCCGGGTCTCGGGCATCACCGTGGCCAGGATGCCGTCGACGGAGACGGTCAGGTCGAGCTCGCGGGCCTTGACGTAATCAGCCTGCACCTGCGCCGCTGCCGTGGACACAAACGCGTATCCGAAATCTGTGCCCAGTACCTGGTCACCGAGGCCTGCATAGGCCCGGATCAGGCAACCGATTAACTCCATCGAGCCTGCGCCGCACAGTATCCGTGCCGGGTCCAGCCCGTGCACATCTGCAATTGCAGCACGCAGATCGGGCCATTCCGGGTCGGGATATAGCGGCAGATCGGTCATTGCCGCTTGCCCAGCTGCGATTGCGTTAGGGCTTGCGGCAAAGGCGCTTTCGTTCTGGGCCAGTGAGATGACGCCCGCGCCACCCAGATCAGCCAGCGCATAGGCCGCCATCGCATCCACATGGGGAACCGGGCGGATCATGCGTCACCTCCATAGGCTTTGGCACCCTCAGCGGTGACCAGACCGCGTTTGAGGTCCAGCGCCAGCGCGTCGGGGTCACGGTCAGTAGGGGCGCCGAACCCGCCACCGCCGGGGGTGTCGAAGATCAGGTAATCGCCGCCTTCGACGCGTAGCTCTCCCTTGCCCGGGAGGTCGTTGTCGCCGTCGCGGAAACGGATGCGTCCTGGCGCGCCGGGCTGCCCGCCCATGCGGCCAAGGGCGGGAAACTTCAGCCGTTCAACCGATAGGAATACGATGAACGGCGCGTCATTGGACGAGGTCATCTCGATCCGCTGCCCGAGGCCGCCGCGATACTTGCCCGCGCCGCCAGAATCGGGGCGCAGTTCACGTCGCCAGATGGTCACCGGTGCTACACTCTCGGTAATCTCGACTTGACTGCCAAACACCCCCGAGGGGTAGGCGGTGGCTGACAGCCCATCCGCATGAGGCCGCGCGCCGGTGCCGCCATTATGAACCGGCTCAATCGCAAACTCGCGGCCACCGTCACAGGCAACTTCGGGAGCGTGACGCATGGGCAGGTCAAACATGCAGCTTGCACCCTCAGCCGGGACCGCGTCAGGTAAGGCCTGATGCAGACAACCCAGCACAAGATCGGGGGTGACCTGACCCAGCGTGTGCCGCATCGCCACTGGAACCGGACGTTGGGCGTTCAGAATGCAACCCTTAGGGCCGTCCACGGTAAACGGTTCCAGCGACCCGGCATTGTTGGGGATATCCGGCCCAACGATGCAGCGCAGCGCGAATACGGTATAGGCGGTGGCATAGTTGAGCGGCACGTTTATGCCTTTGCGCGAACAGCCCGAAGTGCCGGTGAAATCCACATGCATGCCCGACTTGCTGACGGTGAGAGTCGCTTGCATCACCAGCTCATTTTCGTAGCCGTCCATCTTCAGGACGTTCTTATAGACGCCTTCCGGCACCTCGGCGATTGCCTCAAGCGTGCCATGGCGCGACGTGTCGATGATATAGCTGCCCAAGCGGTCCAGATCGTCGATGCCAAACTCGTCCATCATCTCGACCAGCCGGGTCACGCCGGTCTCGCAACAAGCGATCAGCGCATAGATGTCGCCTTCGTTTGCAATCGGCTCGCGGCTGTTGGCGCGAATGATATTCAGCAGTAGGGCGTTTGGGGTGCCTTCTTCGACCAGTTTGCAAGGGGGGATCAGAAGCCCCTCGTCATAGATATCCGACCCTTCGGGCCCCATGCCAAGACCGCCCAGATCGACCAGATGCGAGGTGCACGAGGTATAGCCCACGACCTTGCCGTTCTTGAACGCGGGCATCATCAGCAGAAAGTCGTTCAGATGCCCCGAGGCAAGCCAGGGATCATTGGTCATGTATATGTCGCCGGGCCTCATGGTCTGCACCGGGAAATGCTCACGCAGATGCAAAACCGCCTCAGCCATGGTGTTGATATGTCCCGGTGTGCCGGTGACGGCCTGCGCCAGCATCCGGCCCTGCTCGTCGAAAATCCCCGCAGAAATGTCGCCGCACTCGCGTACGATTGGCGAAAACGCCGCTCGGATCAGGGTCTGGCCCTGTTCCTCGACCACCGCCAGCAGTCGGTTCCACATTACTTGCAGGTGGGCCGGAGAAAGATCGGCAGTCATCAAGCGTCTCCTGTCAGGTCATGGATCAGGACAAGATTCCCAATTGCGTCCACATGCGCCGAGAAATCAGCCGAGACCAGCGTCGTGGTTTGCGGTTCGTAGATCAGCGCGGGGCCGGGAACGAAATCACCAGGTTTCAGATCCGTGCGCGCAACAAAGGCTGCGTCTTTCAAAACACCGTCAACGTCGCAGGTAATGGGTCGCCATTCGGCCACGTTAAAGGCACGGCGATCAGGTGTTTCCGGCATCGGCGGAACATCATTGTTTGGGGTTGCGACCCGAACGGCCCAGTTGAGAATCTCGATCGCCATTCCCGGCACAGGGCGCGAGAATTGTTTGCGATATTCATCCTCAAACGCGGCAGTTAGGCGGACGATATCATCGGCCCCCAATGCACGGTCTGGGAGCGTGATTTCTATCTCGTGCCCCTGACCACTATAGCGCATGAAGGCGGTCCGCCGGGTTTCGGTCGCCGTGCCGCTGGCACCTTGGGCCACGACCTCCTTTGCCTCGGCAATCATTGTTTCGAAAAGGTCGTTCACGCCATCTATATCCATGCTGTTGAGCAGGGAGTAGCGTGAGCGGACGATCTCAAACGACACAGGTGCGAACAGGAAACCAACTGCGGACCCAACGCCCGGGTTAGGCGGGATCACGATGCGCGACACACCGGCAGAGCGTGCAACGCGACTGGCATGCAGCGGACCGTTGCCACCGAATGCGATCATAGTACGCGGGCCCAGATCCTTGCCCGATTCCACCGCATGCATGCGCCCGGCGCTAGCCATGCTTTCGTCTACGATGCGACTGACCCCATCTGCCGAGCCTACGGCATCCAACTCCAATCTTTCACCGATCACTCGGGTCAGGGCAGCCTTGGAGGCATCCGGATCAAGCTGGATTTGCCCTTCGGCGAATGTATCTGGCGCGATATAGCCTAACGTAATGTCGCTGTCAGTCACGGTCGGCTCAGTGCCGCCCCGGCCAAAGGCGACCGGGCCGGGTTCCGATCCGGCGGATTTCGGGCCGACAGTCAGACGGCCCAGACGGTCGACACCGGCGATGGATCCGCCGCCCGCGCCGATCTCGATCATCTCGACCACCGGGATGCGCACCGGCATGCCTGATCCCTTGATGAAACGTTCCGCCCGCGCGATCTCGAACTGGCGCGAGGTCTGGGGCCGGGCATTGTCGATCAGGCACAGCTTGGCGGTCGTGCCGCCCATGTCAAAGGACAGCACATCGCCAATCCCGGCCCGCGCCGCGATGCGCGCGGCAAGGATAGCACCCCCTGCAGGACCGCTTTCCACCAGCCGGATCGGGAATCGGGTGGCAGTCCGCTCGGTGCACATGCCGCCTCCGGCGGTCATCATCAGGATCGGGCATGTCACGCCCTCGGCTTCGAACCGGGTGACGAACCGGTTAATATAGCTTTCCATCAGCGGCTGAATATAGGCATTGGCAACAGTGGTGCAGAGTCGGTCGAACTCGCGCGCCTCGGGACTTACTTCGGACGAGATTGAGACCGTCAGGTCCGGGCGTCTTTCGGCCAGAATGTCACGCAGGCGGCGCTCGTGCTCGGGATTGGCATAGGCATGCATCAGGCAGATCGCGACCGCCTCGGCACCGCTGACGTATAGATCAGCCATCAGCGCATCAATCGCGTCGTCGTCGAGAGGGATCAGGACGCTGCCGTCTGCCGCCATACGTTCCCGAACGGTCAGCGCCCGTTCACGTGGTACTAGCAAATCGGGCTTTTCCAAGTTGATGTCATACTGCGAATAGCGCCGCTCGTACGCGATCTCCAGGATGTCCCGGAAGCCTTCAGTCGTCACTGTCGCCACAACCGCGCCGCGTCGTTCAATCAACGCATTGGTTGCCAGTGTTGTGCCGTGGATGAAGCCTGTCACATCGCTCAACGCGCGCCCGGACTGGGCGATGACGCGCTGCGCGCCTTCCATCGCCCCATCTGCGGGGTTTTGGTGGGTGGTCAAAGTCTTGGTCGAGGCAACAATGGTCTCGTCGCCGGATACAAGCACCGTATCCGTAAATGTGCCACCAGTATCAATGGCTAAGCGCAAGCGTTGAGCGGTCACGTGGTATTCCAAATTCGCCTGAGTTCGTGCAGATAGAGCGCCCTTTCGGGTGATCACATCCGTTGCGGAACAAGGTTACAGCCGGTGGCACGGCGGTCCAGACGTTTTGTAGTACGATTCCGGTTCATTTTTCGAGCTTGCCCAGCTTTCGACAAGAGACAAGCGCGTTCGCGACAAAAAGGCCTGCAAGCGACAAGAATTATCGCTGCAGGCCAAGAAAGCTACCGGTGTCAGACCGTCGGACGGGAAATACGCTATTAGGCAAACCAACAACGCTCGTGAGCTTTGGCAACATCCATTTCCCTATTTGCGGCGATACTGCCCTGCGTCAGAGTGCTGCTGACACTCATGATGTGGTTGGCAATCATCGGGACAAGCGCACCGCCGTCATAATTGACCAGCTTTTTCGCTTCGGAATTCAGCTTCGATTCTGTCGCAAACTTTTGATTGTCGACGGTCTCGTGGCTGAACGGTGAATGACTTCAGGTCTTGATCAATTGAAAACCCAATCATGAATTCACCGCTACGAGATTTAACCAGCAGTGAACGTCGGTTGGCTGCGAGTGCTATGGGTCCTCAATCTCCCCTACAACCTCCTCCTCCCTCTATATATTGTGGATCAGAAACGAGGATACTCGGGCTTCTCTATTCTGCGGTTTCTGTTCACTACATATACCTATTCCCCGCCCCCATAGGACCCCTGTTAAAAAATTCATGAAAGACGAGAGGTCAGAGGGTGCCAGAACAGCCGAGGCATAAACGGGCATTTCTCGGAGAGTTGAGCCCCTGTGGCATGCCGCCGTTCCATGTATGATTGAACTGGCTGGGGTTGTAGGACACCTTTCGAGACCACTAGAGACCCGTTCACAGGCTCTGGCTCGGTCACCGACTAGTCGTTCCGGGCTCTGACGGGTGGTCGCTGGTACTGGCGGGGGTGCTGTTTAAAGGCTAAGGCGGAGCGATCTTTCATTCCTAGTGCAGCGAATGGCTGTTGAGAGCCCAAAGATACCGGTTTCTGCAGTCCGCACTGGCGACGGCATTGCGCAAGAAAGCAAATTTTACGCAATCTGAGAAGACGTCGCTTACCTTGCTTCCCACTATCGATCTCAACTTCGCGCTGGTTTTAGGAATTTTGACCGGAGGACCTGCGCCAGCGGAGATTTTTTCGACCTTCGTATTCCGCCCCGCTGTTGTGCGCGATTCTATCGCATTGGGCTAACCCAGCCTTGTTTTCGTAACTCGCGTAGCACGGCCTCTGCGTTCTCGACATCTTTGTGGATACTTTTGAGCATCGCATCTATCGGTGCTTCCGGCCATGCGCGCTCAAGTTCAGCCAGTTTGGCTTTAGCCGCATAGTCTTGCCCCATAGCTGACAACGCTGCCGTTACATAAGCTAGTGAAGGAGCGCTGAGTGGATCCCCAAGTTGCTTTGCCTCTTCAAAGCGCTCTACCGTTGTTTGATATTCACCCAGATGAAAATACGTCGCGCCGGAAATGTTTCGATTTGCAAATCTTTGGTTGCTGGAATCCAGCAGAGATAGCCTGTCTGCTGTTTCAATAGCTTCTTCGAATTCGCCTGAAAACATGGCCACCGCGCCAAGAAAGTCGAGGACTGCTCCATCATTCGGATCAAGTTTTGATGCGCGTCTACTGAGTTGCAGCGCAGCCTCATAATCGCGATTGGCAAAACTGGCCCAGCTTTTAGCAGACTGGCTCCAGGCTTGATCTGGGGCAAGGCTTACCGCCTGGTTCGCCAGCTTCATAGCGGCTTCAGCGTATTCGGTCTTGGCATCGGATGGCGGAGTTATCACCGCAAGTGACGCGAGTGCCTGCGCTGCACCGGCATATCCAGCGAAATATTCTGGGTCGATCTCGATCACGCCCTCAAACACAGACAGAACAAGTAGCTGCCGCTGTCGGTCGAAGATCGGAAATATCATTGTCCGCGCTTGTTGCGCCAAATTGAATGCTTGTAACGCGGCTGGGGATTTCTCGTAAATTGCCGCGCGCTGCAAGTATGCGTCCGTGTCAGTTTCTGATGAACCACTCACTTCAGCAAATGCAGTTTCCTGTCCATCTTGGGCAAGACCAACTGCGACCAACGCGCCAACGACGGCCCCTATGGCGAACGCCCCTAAGGGTAGTCCAATGCGTTTGGTTTTTGTTGAGATTGATACTGAACTGGTTTCTGAGACAGTTTCGAACCGCGGCCTATATCCGCCGCTGTCTACACACAGTCTTACCGGATCATCCCTACCAATACCCTCGTAATGCAGTTCCAAGAACTGACGAAGTCGACGTGCATCGACGCGAACGATATTTTCCGGGTCGGTCCCCTCTGAGGTATCGCGGTCATAAACATCTTGGGCGATAGTCTTGCTGCGAATTTGATCTCCCCGACCAGCGAGATCTTCTTCGACGATGTCTACTTCGGTCGGGCCGAAACTATCCTCAGACGCAGAAAGGAAATCAAACACCAGACAATCCAGAAACGCCGCTTGCTGCATCATCAAAACGCGGCGTAAATTGAAACTACAGCGAGCCTGAGCCTCCAAAGCCAATCAACCGCTCGTGTTCCAAATCATTTGATGACAGACAGATCGGAAATCTCTATGCAACATACCTCATTGATTACTCGCTATTTGGTCTGCGTTGGATGGTCGCTTGTCGCTATATCCAACGCAGCAAACGCCCAGTCACTTGCACGTTCTGAAGATGATGACCGCGGTTGGCGACACTCAATCACGCCCTATTTGTTCCTTCCGCTCAGCACGACGGGCACATCAACTATAGATGGAACCAGCGTCGATTTAGACTTGAACCTGAGCGAGGTGCTGGACGTGCTGCAAGGTGCAGCTTCAGTACGTTACGAGGGCTGGAACGGCGACTTCGGGATCATTTCCGAAGTTTACTACGTAAAGCTTGGCGGAGATGGAACTCTACCCGGTGGCAGGGTGGACGTTGATGTTGATGTCCGGCAGACCTTTGCCAACGTGCAGGGCGCTTACCGGTTTGCGAACGGAGTAAATGCCTCGGGCCAACGCTATGCAGCGGATGCCGCAATTGGGGTTCAGTGGAACCGGATCAAACAGGAAATCGACTTTGCAGGCCCCGGCCCAGGTATGACGTTGGGTGGCACAGAAGAATGGCTCGAGCCAATGATCGCGCTCCGCTATGCGATGGAAATCAACGAGAAATGGAGTTTCGCCAGCCGGGCTGAACTGAGTGGTTTCGGAGTGAATGGCGATGACCTGCAGTACCTGGTTGTGGCTGGGTTTGACTGGAAAGGCTGGGAAAACACGTCTCTGCGGTTTGGCTATCAGTTCTATGGAATCGACTTTTCCACCGACCGTTCGGATGGGGAGTTTGCCTATGATGTGGACCAGAATGGTATCTATGCTGCCGTCGCGTTTCATTTCTAAGATTGGCGAATACAGCAAAACATGGGTTCGGTTGGGCTCAGTACTTGCGAGTCTTGCGTTTGGGGCAAGCCAATCGTTTGCGGACCTCGTGTCCCCCTATGGCGGGGAAACGGCGCCGAACTTTGTTGAGCTTTCGGTGCAGCCTGATCATGTGCGGGTTCTCCTTGAGGTCGATTTGAACGACTATCCCATATTCGTCATTCCAGATGATGGTTCGGGTACGTCGCTGGCTGAGCGTACAGGTCAGAACATTCAGGTTTGGGCAGACGATGTGGAACTGTCCAACACAACGAATACGATTGATGTGCGCCCCAGAATTTCTCGGCAAACGGCAGCGAGCGCTCTGTATCGACCGCGACCGCGTAGCGAAAATGTCGTCTACGTGGACATGGAGTTTCCGTTCAATGGCAAGCCGGAACAGATCACGTTCATTCCCCCCCTAAGTCCAGACGGGATTCCCTTGGCTTCACTTGGCGTCGTGGCCGAGCATATGGGCGTTCCAGTGACAGACTATCGTTACCTTTCTCCGGCTGAGACGATGCTGCCAGATTGGGAAGACCCTTGGTTCAGCAAGTTTGAGAATCCAAACCTTACCCGTCACCACAAATCTCCGATGATGTCGTTTCTGGCCATGGAACCGCGTGTCGTCCGGCACGAGGTCATATTGCGCTTGAAAGACTATGAGACTTGGGCGGAGTTGGACTTTGGAGATGCTGACCGACTGACCAGAGATGATGTCATCAAGATCAAGTCTGACGTCTCAGACTTTTTTGAGACGAGAAACCCTCTCGCCGTTGATGGCAAGCCGATGAAACCGGAAACGGTGCAGGTCTCGCGTATCAAAGTTGGTGCCGAAGGTTTGCGTGTTCTTCCGGATCAAGCCGAGGCAAACCGAAAGACGATGTTACTGGGCGTCGTCCTTTCCTATCCGGTTTCGACTTTGCCGAACCGAGTTGATCTGGCATGGGAGCTTTTCCCAGTTGGTTTGGATGTTATTCCGATCACCCTTTCAGATCCGGCAGGGGCGGTCCCCTCGCAGATTTATGCATCCGATCCCGTTGTAAGTTGGAACAATTACCTGACAAGTTGGACCAACCCAAAGACAAGCCCAGTCGTCGTCAAAGTCGCGGCTGCAACACAGGTGCCCTCGCTTGCGTTCGGCTTAGGTTTTCTGTGTTTGATATGCGCCTATTTCTCGTTGCAGCGCACAAACGGCCAGCGTCTGATCTTGCTTGGCCTAACCGGGGCATTCGGTGCCGCCGCGATTGTCACATACTCGCTGAACAACCCGTCGTCAGCGCCTGAGTCGGATGAAATCGCATCGCGTCAAATCGTGGAAGGGCTGGTGGCCAATATCGGAACCACGATGCTTGAGACGCGGGATGATAGTGCCTTAGCGGCGATGGAGCCATTTGTCGAAGCAACTAATCGCGTCAAGGTTCAAGCAGAAATGCGTCGTGGTTTGTCAGTTACGTTACCCTCTGGCGCCATGGCTCGCGTCGAAGCGATTTCAGACCTGAATGTCGAGAGTTTCACGCCCGGCGAAGAAAGAAATCGGCATAAGGCCCTGGCCAGTTGGACAGCTCGCGTAAGCGGAGGTCATTGGGGGCACCTGCATAGGCAAGCGGTTTCTTATCGAGGTTTGCTCGACGTTTCGCGGCATGGCGACCATTGGATGCTTGACGACCTGACGATTATCAGCGCCAAGACAGGAGGGTAATTCTGTGGTTGTGGTAAGGTTGTTTTTTGCCACGTTCCTGTTTTCCGTGATCTTTTTGTGTGCAGGTAGAGCAGAAGCGCATTTCAATCTAAACCAGAATGTTCGCATTCACCATGTGTCCCACTCGGAAGATGGCCTTGATGTCTATTTACGCCTTCCGATGCCTTATTTGGTGGCGGAACTCGTCGGTACCGAGGGCCCGGACGGTTTGCCCAAACCAGCTCCATACACATACAATCAGATCGAAGATGGCGTGCTCATGCACTATTTGGATCAGGCCGCGTTGCACAAAGATCCAACCGGCTTGGCTCGTATTGCTGAAAACGGCCTTGTGCTGTCTATCGACGGTCATCGACAAACCCCCGAAATCGTCTCGATAAGACTGCATCCTTTGGGGCAGGAACCTGGATTTGCTACGCTCAATGAGGCACGCTCGGCACTTGCGCCTAGGGACGTTTTTCCAATCAATGAGGAGATTTATGTTGGCGAGGTGATGGTTGACGTGCACCTGCGCTTTGTGACGGGAGAGGTAGGAGCATACAGTTTGTCCTATACGTCATATCCGGGGCTTCCTAGACAAGATGACACGGCGAACCTCATCCTCGACTATAACGGGCAGGATGTTCGAACATATCGTGCGCGGGGTTTGATGCATACCCCGGTCGAAATTTCCGGATCAGCGACCGCAGCCGTTTCGACCTTTTTTGCTGAGGGAATTCGGCACATTTTGGAAGGTCCCGATCATGTTCTGTTTGTGCTTTGCATGATCATCGGTGCGCTAAACTTGCACAGCCTTCTCGCCCGCGTCACGGGCTTTACCTTGGGCCACACGGTGACACTGATTTTGGGTTTTTTTGGCTTCGCGCCGAGCGGAGCATGGTTCATCCCAACCGTCGAATTGGCAATAGCGCTTTCGATAATCTACGCAGCTGCAATGGCGGTTTGGCCACCTGAGAAAGGACATGGCGACCTGAAGGTCTTTGCAATCACGTCCGGGATTGGTTTGCTGCACGGGTTCGGCTTCTCCTTCATGTTGCACCAAATTCTACGTGTCGATGCACCAAACGTTTGGCACAGCTTGCTAGCTTTCAACGTTGGAGTAGAGGTTGGACAAATCATGATCGTTTTATTGGTCTGGCCGTTGGTTTTGTTGCTGCGCAAACAACCAGGGCGTATCTGGGTTGGTTCTCGCACTGTTGTTGCTGCGTGCGCAAGTCTGGTCGCAATGGTTTGGGTAGTGGAACGGGCAGAGTTTTTTCTCTGACCACTAGTATGAGTATGTTGTGCGGCTTTGAACAGTATGCGGACCTTCACTTAGATTTGTTGAACGTCAACTTCGTTCGCAAAGTGGCCGCTCACGAAGTTTCGACGAACGACCGCCCTGAGCCCTCAGCCGACTTGCCAATTTCTCGCTGCGCGCGTTCGCAGCACGAAAATCGCTGCAAGTGCGCTGTCTTCGGTACTGCAACGCGACGAAGATATCCGCCGTTCGTGGGCGGTGCTGAGAAATTTGGAGACCAAAGATCAAGTTGCGGGACACATTAGACTTTCGCGACTGCACAAGGCGTGACTGCTTAGCGCCTGTCTTCGACCTTGGCTTTGGGATATCTAAATTCCCCCAGCCCTAATTTAGCTTATGTTTCCCAAGGAGGCTTCCTGAGTGCCAGATCATAGCTTCCCTCGACCAAGTCGAACTGCACATCCGCTTTGTCGTAAACACTCTTGCACCGTACCTGCTGACCGATTTGCTGCAGCCGATTATTCCGGCAAACAGGCGTGTCGTGAACCTCTCATCTGCCGCACAAGCCCCGGTGAACATCAGAGCCATGCAGGGCAATGTGACGCTGGCGGATATGGAAGTCTATTCTCAGAGCAAGCTGGCGATCACCATCTGGACCCGGGAATGAGCCAAATCCCAAGCTGATGCGCCTGTGATGGTCGCGGTAAATCCAGGATCACTTTTGGCCTCGAAAATGGTGCAAGAAGGCTTTGGCGTTGCCGGGAATGACATGAACTTCGGTGCGGATATCCTGATCGAGGCCGCCCTGGGCGCGCGGTTTGCTGACGCATCAGGGGCCTATTTCGACAATGACAGTGGCGCTTTCGTAAACCCGCATGCCGCAGCACTGGACATAGATCACGTTGCCGATGTCCTTAGCACCATCAGAGCATTGATCGCCCAAACGGGTTGAGCCAACCTGCGATCGCATCGAAATGCGCTTCAATTGCGACTTCTTTTTCTCCTTTAGCGCTGGAAATTTACTAGCAAACAACTGACAACTCTCTCTTCCGCTGCGCGTCTCTGACCAAAGCCGCGAGCCGATAGAAGCCATGAGCCATCTTAGTGTAGGGCGTCAGCAAGAAGAATGTCAGAACCGATCCAAGGTGGATGGCAAGCAGCGCGGGCATCAGAGTAGTCGAACCAAGGGCGTAGAGGACCAACCCGCTGAGGCCGACAAAACCGAGTAACAGGATAAAACCGATGTCCCCACCCCATGCGGACGGGTCGCCAAGCTCGCGATCCGACTTTTGCTTAAGCAGAGCCATCGCTCCACAACCCACTGTCAGCAACACACCGCCCGAAATCCCGAACAGTTTTGGCAACGACCAAAACCCGTAGGGCGCGTGCAACCCAAACCCGTAGTGCATAATCGTCGCCACCGAGGTCGACGCAAAGCACAGCAAGAAGCCGTACATGATGGCTTGGTGAATGTGGCGTCGGGCCTGACTGAACCGGTCTTCGTCCTCGAAATTGCAACCCTCGCCGTGGCCTGCGGCCAAGTCCTGCATCTTGCCGGCGCGTCTGAACGCAGCTATCAGATCAGACATTTGGATAGGTTTGCCACCAACCTCCGTCCAATAGCGCCTCAGGCTGATAGCCAAGCTAAAGAGTGGCAAAAGGAATGCGGGCGCAAAGATTGCGACCATCGCATTGTGGGACAGGACGGTATAGAACCCCTCTCCTCCGCTTGACCCGATGGCACGAATTGCCCAGAACAACAGGGCAAATCCGATCACAAGCGCCAAGGCTATGGCCCCGCCGTGTGTGTGAAACCGGCGCGCCAGAGGCTGCGGCCAAGCGAAGCTTTCCCAGCTGTCCCGCCGCACTTCGGCCAGAGCTTTCGGCAGGTTCAGGTCAAACTCGTGCGGAGCTGTGTACTGACAGGCGTAGTAGCACCCCCTGCAGTTGTGGCACAGGTTGGCCAGTTGAGTGATGTCCCCATCCGAGAACGCGCGTTCCGCGTGCAGCGACGGGAAGACCGAACAATAGCCCTCGCAGTAACGGCAGGCGTTGCAAATCTCGGCCTGACGGCGGGCTTCTTGAATAAGATCAGTTTGCATAGGCTGCGGCCTCACGTCCTGCGATGCGTCCAAAAACGGTTCCGATGGTCATGCCGAAGCCGGCCAGATACCCCTGCCCCAGGATCGAACCTGCCATCGTCTCGCCCGCTGCCCAAAGGTTTTTGATCTTCCCGCTGGGGGTCGAACACTGGGCCGTATCGTCGACCTTCAGCCCCAGATAGGTGAAAGTCACGCCAGTACGCAGCGAGTAGCCATAGAATGGCGGTTCGGAGATCGGGCGGGCCCAGTTGGTCTTGGGTGGCGTCAGACCCGAGGTTGTGACCCCGTCCAACTCAGTTGGGTGAAATCCACTGGTGTCGCCGCATGCATCGTTGAATTCAGCAACGGTCGCCTTCAGCTTGTCGGCGGGCAGGTCCATCATTCCAGCCAGCTCTTCCAAGGTGTCCGCCTTTAGCGGAGGGAACACCGAGGGCATGAACAGGTTCAGAGACTTCGCATCGATGATCACATAGCCTACCTGATCCGGTTGCGCGGCAACCAGACGCCCCCAAATCGCATAGCGTTTGGGCCAGACGTCTTCGCCCTCGTCATAGAACCGCTCGGCATTCTTGTTCACGACGATTGAAAACGGCACGCAGTCCAAACGGGTGACGATGCCGCCGTCGAACTTCGGCGCCCGCCCGTCAATGGCGACGGCGTGGCATTGGGTTGGATCGCCAACGCTCTCGACGCCTTGATCCAACAGATCAGCCAGCACAACCCCCCGATTATAGGGCGTCCCCCGGATCAGGAAGTTCTTTGCTGGCTCGCCCCATGCACGGGTGAGCCAATCCGTGTCGGCCTGAAACCCGCCCGAGGCAACGATGACGGCCTTGGGCGTGATGCGATGAGATTGGCCTTCATAGGTGTAGTCGACCCATTCAATCTGGTCGCCGTTCAGCTCAAGATGCGTCACGGCAGCTTCGTAAAGAACATCCACGCCCAAAGCTGCCGCTGTGCGGTAGTAGGCGTTCACCAGAGACTTCCCGCCCCCCATAAAAAACGCGTTGGTCCGCGCCAGCGACAATGTCCCGGACAGAGAGGGTTGGAACCGCACGCCGTGTTCTTCCATCCACGGCAGGCATTCCTCGGAGGTTCGGATCGCGAGGCGAGCAAGATGTTCGTCGGTTTTGCCGCCAGTGACCTTGAGCAGATCTTCAAGATACTCATCTTCACTATATTCTTCGATCAGAGGGCCCAGAGGAGCACCATGCATACAACGAAAATTGCGCGTATGGCGTGAGTTCCCCCCACGATAGGGTTTTGGTGCCGTTTCGAGGATCAGAACACGGGCGCCTGCCTCGGCAGCAGTCATCGCCGCGCAAAGGGCAGCATTCCCACCGCCGATCACAACGATATCATAAGCTTCCTTTTGGGTGGCCATATCCTGTCTACCTATTGATTTTCGTCGGTTGTCCGGTCGCGTTCTTGCAACGCCCGAATACGCATCCGTTGTGCGGCCTGAATATGCGAGCGCATTTCTGTTTCAGCCGCTGCACCATCGCGGGCCTTTAAGGCAGCCATGACGCGCTTATGCTCTGCCACTGCTGTCTCGGCCCGATCACCGTCCAGCAATTGCGATGGCCCAAGGATCAACAACGCTTTTTGCAAAGACAACATAGACTTGGCAAGAAACCGATTCTTTGCCGCATCCAAAAGTGTGGCGTGAAAAATCCGGTTGATCCGAGCCGCTTCCGAGCCGGTACCAGCCTCGGCCAAGCGATCATTCAAAACGCCCAACTCGTCCAACTCGACATCCGACGCAGCACGCGCAGCTAAACGGGCCGCAGTTCCTTCGAGCACCGCGCGCATCTCATAGAGTTCCATTACTTCGGCGTAGTCGAGGCTGCGTACGGTTGCGCCCTGCCGTGGCACATGAGTGACTAGCCCGTCGGCCTCCAACTGACGGATAGCCTCCCGCACCGGTGTGCGGCTGACCCCTAATCGTTCTGACAGCTCAATCTCACGCAAGCGCTCGCCAGGCAGCAGTGTGCCCTCGCGAATCTCGTCCAGTAAGCGCTGATACGCAGAATTGCCTTGTGGGCCAGGCTGTAAGGGGTCGTCTTGAATGGTCATCGAGCGCTCACTTGTCTTCTTGCGTCCAATTGTATACATTTGGATACATAGCGAGTCAATATTGTTGGAAGCCGCGCCTTGCCCACCCAAGACAAAACACCTTCTCTCCTGACAAAGCGGGCCGTAACACTGGTCCTTGCACTGCTGGGCACCGGAGTATTTTGGGCGTTGAATCTGCCGCTGCCCTTTCTGTTCGGCCCAATGAGCGCGTGTCTCATAGCCGCCCTGGCGCATGCCCCAATGGAAGGTTTTGGTCAGGTCTCGGTTGCAGCGCGCACCATACTCGGCGTTGCAGTTGGGGCTTCGATAACCCCTGCGCTTTTTGTTGAATTGCCGAAGATGGCAGCGTCTATCGCACTGGTCCCGTTCTTCATCCTGCTGATCGCGTTGGTCGGAGTGCCTTTCTTTCGCAAGTTCTGGGGGTTTGACTCCACGACGGCGTTTTACGCTGCCATGCCAGGCGGACTGCAGGACATGATCATTTTTGGAACCGAAGCTGGCGCCAACCCGCGTACGCTATCCCTGATCCACGGTACGCGCGTGCTGATCATCGTAACCCTGGCCCCGCTATTTCTGACGGTGTTCTACGATGCTCAACTCACCAACCCAATCGGAGAGCCTGCGCGCGACCTGCCGATGCATGAGTTGGCGCTGATGGTACTGGCCGCCCTTATAGGCTGGAAAGGCGGTGAGCGGATCGGCCTGTTCGGGGCATCCATCCTCGGGCCAATGATCCTGACGGCAGCCCTGTCACTGGCGGATTTCATTCATACCCGACCACCCCGCGAGGCCATCCTTGCGGCGCAGTTCTTTATCGGTTGCGGGATAGGCGTGAAATTCGTTGGCGTCACATGGGTCGAACTCCGTCGGGTGGTTGCAGCAGGCTTCGCCTATGTCATTGTCCTTGCCATCCTTGCAGCCGTTTTCACCGCCGTTGTCACCACGCTGGGACTGGGTCAACCGGTTGAGGCTTTCTTGGCCTTTGCCCCCGGTGGACAGGCCGAGATGACGGTACTGGCCATCGTTTCGGGCGCGGATCTGGGCTTTGTGATCACCCACCATCTGACAAGG
Source organism: Ruegeria sp. AB6 (assembly GCF_056542685.1). Classification (NCBI taxonomy): domain Bacteria; kingdom Pseudomonadati; phylum Pseudomonadota; class Alphaproteobacteria; order Rhodobacterales; family Roseobacteraceae; genus Ruegeria; species Ruegeria sp. AB6. The sequence goes on from NZ_JBQGAD010000019.1 coordinate 24,374, forward strand.
ATCGTGCTGGTTATCATCGGCGCGCCCATAGCGGCCAATCTTATCCTGCGCTGGTCCAAACCTCGGGGTTGATCATGTGAATAGGGGCACCTTCAGCATAGGCATTCACCTGATCGAAAATATCTGCGAATTGCAGGTCGAATTCGTCCTTGGTCACAAAACCTATATGCGGTGTCGCAATAAGGTTCGGGTGCGATAGCAAAGGGTCATTCGGGTCAGTGAGCGGCTCGGTATCGAAGACATCAATTGCGGCCTTCCCCGGGCGACCGGCGTTCAGCGCATCCAACAAAGCACCCGGAGCGATCAGCCCGGCCCGGGAGGTGTTCACAAACATCGCGCCCGGTTGCATCTGCGAAAAATCTGACGCTGTGATGATACCGTTCGTGTCGGGCTTCAGGCGGACGTGGACTGAGACAACATCGCTGTTGGCAAAGAACGCTTCGCGGCTTGTGGCAATCTGCACGCCGTCGGCCAGCGCGCGTGCCCGGCCTTCATCCGAAGACCACCAGACAACATTCATCCCGAATGCCTCGGCATAGCCAGCAACAGCGCGGGCGATACGGCCATATCCATACAGCCCCAACTTCCGCCCTCTCAGGGTCTTGCCAACCCCGGCCTGCCAATGCCCCGCTTTGACTGATACCATCTGCGCAGGCAAGTCGCGCATCCCGGCCATGATTAGTGCCCATGTCAGTTCGGCTGCGGCATATGAGGGCGTCCCGCCATGCATGTTCGAACACAGCAGCACTCCGTTATCCGAGCATGCCTGCACATCGACGTGCGGATACACGCTGCGCTGGCTGATCAATTTCAGGTTTGGAAGTTTTTCAATCAGATCGCGGGTTACCTTGGTGCGCTCGCGAAACAAAACCAGCGCCTCAGCCTGCTGCAAGCGTGCGGCCAATTCGCCGGTTTCCTCGACATGATCTGTCCAGACCTTCACGTGATGGTCGGACAGTTTTCCGAAACAGGGAAGGCCCTGCAGTGTATCGAACCAATCGTCCAGAATGTGAACTTTCATCGACTTTCTATAACCTGCCTTTTGTTCAGTTTTCTTGGCGTCGGTACAAAATGAAGTTTGTCGAGTGCTTCAAGCGCATTGCGAACCCGTTCGCGTTGATCCAGCAGATGGTTGAATTGCTCATCGCACCCGGCAATTGGCGTTGGGTATTCCGCGATATCCTTTCGCAGAGCCGACTGCGCCAGCCTGAGTTCCTGACGCGCGATATCAAGGCATTCCGAATAGTCGTACATCGTGATATCCTCATTATGTATACCACTGTATACCAAATGAGAGTTCCCACTTCAACTACCGTTCCACGCGGATTCCGGAACATAAACATGCCCATCCGCCAATTTACGCGCAGTCCTCACCAAACCGGCAGAAATTACTTTGAACTCCCCGTCATTCGAGAAGTCCACCAGAACGTCGATCTTGCCTGACGCGTGTTCCAAAACAACGTCTGCTGGGCTTGAATCCAGGCGATCAAGCAACCCGTCGGCGACGGTTCCGGGCGTCAAAGCGCAAGATGCCATGCATTGCGCGCCCGTGACGGCCATTGTCGGGTGAGTTTTCCATGGCATGAAATACCGAACCGCAAGGGTTCCACCTTCTCTGGCGGGTGCCATCAGGCCGAATTTGGGAGTAACCGATTTCGATACGTCCCCCATACCCATCCGTTCCCCGGCTTCGATCCGCACGGCCTCCATCCGATCAAAGAAAGCACGGTTGGCATCCAGCTCTTCGGCGCTTTCATATCCTGTCAGTCCGAAATCGGCCGCCCGGGCTATCGCCATCGGCATAGCGACATCCATGCACGTCAGCTCGATCCCCTGCACTGTGTCGCGCAAATTTCCAGTGGGCAGAAATGCACCTGTTGCCGAACCCACAACGCCCATGAAACTCAGTTGTACCGGTGCAGAGTGACCGGGAACTCCGGCGATTTCCGCATCGCCCTCGTAGACCAACTCACCGTCCGGGGTTTGCACTTTGACAACGACACGGGCGCCTGTATTAACTGCGCGAATGCGGATCTCGGTCACGTCGCCGGTGGGCTGAAACAAACCCATTTCGATCGCAGCTGGACCGACTCCTGAGAGGATGTTTCCGCAAGTAGGTTTGAAATCAACCAGCTTCTTATCAACAGAAACCTGCGCGAAGAAATAGTCGATATCCGCCCAGTCGTCTTCGCTGACGGATAACATCGCCACTTTGGTCGTCACTGCGTTTCCACCACCGATCCCATCGATATTGAGTGCTTGTCCAGCCCCGAGGGCAGCGACAAGAACATCAGCCAAAGTGTCCAAATTTTCGGGCAGATCAGAGCGCCGAAAATATGGTCCTCGGGACGTGCCACCGCGCATGAAAACATATGGGATTGCTGTCTGGGTCATTGCGAACCCTCCTTTACAAACCGTTGAAATTTCTGATTTCAGCCCCGCCTGGACAGCCAAATTGGCAGGCCGGACAGCCGTGGAGTGCCTACTTGAGCGGCCATGGCAGGTTCACCATGTCTTGCAGTAGACCCGGCGGGAAATCCCGGTTCAAAGCTCCAGCCATGAAGCACATGAAACCGATGCCGCAGGCCGTCAGGAGCAGCGTCATCTGCCAGCTGGACCCGGCGCGAATGCGGAAGAATGCGATCAGAAAACCGATCAGGGCGAGGATGAATCCTACAACCCATGTGGCCGCGATCAGACCTGCAAACCATGCGAGGGTCGACCAAAGTCCATGCGGCGCGCTCGCATCCTCACCGGCGAGTTCTTTGTCAGCAAAGATCGCATCGCCCTCGGGACGCCGCATCATTTGGATCAACAGGATGACGCAGCAAAACAGCGACACGCTGCCGATCACCAGCGGGATGATCTTATCGGTCATGTTGTAGTCAGGGATCATGTTTGCATTGACCAATGCCACGATCAGATAGGCCATGATTACCAACAGGAAGATCAGCGGCGCGCGCTTGCTGCCGGATTTAACCTCACCTTCGGCCATGATCATCTTGGCTTGACGAATGCCCAGAATAACCGAAACCACGGTGACCACGATCAGTACGATAACGATCGGGCTGAAGACATACTCCATCCCCTCACCAAAGCTTTTGCGGAAGCGGAAAGAGGCGATCTGGAACGCCTGGTTGGTGAACTTCTCAACCGGGTTGGACAACACGAACCCAATCAGAAAGGCCGGGCGCGACCAGTCGAAACGGCGCAGGAAAATGCCGATCAGGCCGATCACGAAAAGGGCCAGCAAGTCTTCGAAGTTTTGGCCGGACTGGAACGCCGCAAAGCTGATCAGCATGAACAGGAACGGCGCCAGATAGGTGAAACGGATCGTGGTCAGCTTGGCGATCCCGCCCGAGGCAGCGATACACAGGATGGTGCCCACCACGTTGGCAAGAGCCAGCAACCAGACAATCGAATAAGTGATGTCGAGATTGTCCTTGAGCATGCTAGGCCCGACCTCGATATCGCCAGATCCCAACAGTGCGACAGCGCCGATAAAGATCGCCATTGAACCCGAGCCAGGGATACCAAACAGCAGCGTTGGAACCAGCCCCCCGCCCTCCTTGGCGTTGTTCGAGCTTTCCGGCCCGATGACGCCTCGCACTTCGCCCTTTCCGAAGTTGCTTTTGTCTTTTGTCGATTGAACCGAATGGCCATAAGCGATCCAGTCAACAACCGAGCCTCCGAGGCCGGGAATAACACCAACGACCACGCCAATGATCGAACAGCGGACCGACAACCAAATGTTCGCGGCCCAGTCTTTGACGCCATCCAGCCAACCGGCCCCTAGCGAAGCGCCCTTGGCAATGGATCGGTCTTGTCGCAGCAGCGAGACGATTTCGGGCACCGCAAAGATACCCAAGCCAACGATGACCAACTTCAGACCATCGGTCAGGTAAGGAATGTCATACGTCGCCATGCGCAGCGAACCGCCTGCGTCCGCCTCGCCAATCGTACCGACCATCAGGCCCAACCCTGCGGCGGCGACACCCTTCAGCGGGACACGCCCGGCGAGGATAGCGACCATCGACAAGCCAAGAATGGTGATCATCAGCATCTCGGGCAGACCGAATGCCAGAACGATGGGCCGCGCGATCAGGATAAACATGGTCAGAAATGTTGCGCCGACCAAACCGCCAAACAGCGATGACGCAAAGGCCGCTGACAATGCCCGCGCGGCCTCGCCCTTTTTCGCCATCGGGAAACCGTCCAACACAGTCGCCTGTGAGGCGGAACTGCCGGGGATGCCCATAAGAACCGAGGCAAAGGTGTCAGAGGTCGGAACAACGGCGACCATCCCGATCATCAGCGCTAACCCAAGAATAGGGTCCATGCCGAACATGAAAGGAAGCAATAGGGACAGACCAGCAATACCGCCAAGCCCCGGGAAAACACCTACTGCCAGTCCCATAACGACACCGAGAACAAGGTACCCCAGAACAATAGGTTGCAGGATCAGACCCCACGCATCACTGAGCGCAGGAAGAGCGGTGGCGAAAACCTCCATAGCGGCCGCCTTTCATAAATTGTCTTGTGTTTGGAAAAGCGCGCGCCCGACATTGGGGCACGCGCAGTGGTGTTTGGGCTTAGTTCAGCTCGACACCATAGGCTTCTTTGAGCCAGTTCAGGACATAGGCCTTGGCGTTGTCGTCGACGTTTGTCGCAGTTTGCAGCGCCGACTTGGAGCCGTCACCAACAAACACAGGATATTTGCCCACGCGCTTCGAGGAGATGTCGGCAAAGTCGCCTCGCTCGGTCACAGCTTGAAACGCTGCGGTGTAGGCGTCGACCACTTCCTGAGGCGTGTCACCCGGCAGGAAGGCCAGCTTCTGAACCGGGAAACCGGCCACAAAGAACGCTTTCCACGCATCCCATGCCTCACCGCTGGTTTCACAGCCATCGGTCGCTTCGCATACTTCTTTGAATGTCGGGATGTCCGGGAAGGTCGGGTCGCGCACGATGTTGCCGTCCGCATCAAGAGCACCCCAAGTCATCATCGGCACAGCCTGACCGGATTCAACCAGAGGTGCCGATCCACCCAGATAGCCGGACGAGGTCTGATAATCGATGTTGGCTTCACCTCGCTCGAACATCAGGCGACCATCGCCACGGCCTTTGATGCCAAAAACAGGCTCAACATTCATGCCCAGCATTTGCCACGCCAGCAGCGGTACAAGGTCAAGGCGTGTCGCGCCCTGCGAACCGTAAATAAAGTTTGTGTCTTTCAGCGCGTTCGCAGAGCCATCAAACTTTGCTCCGTCTTCGGCGTTCAGATAGGCAACACCACCGGTTCCTGACGCCATAACCGGGATCCAATCGTTGTACTCGTAGCGCACGCGAGGATCGCTCAGCAGATATGGGAATTGAGTTGAACCAGAGGTGCCAAACAGCAGCGTCCCGTCGTCATGGCTCTGCTCCTGAAACCAGTTTGCGCCTTTGGTCGAACCAGCGCCCGGCATGAATTTCACGACAACTGTCGGTTGACCCGGTAGAGCTTCCGACAGAAGCGGCGCAAAGAAGTTGGCCCATTTGGCAGACCCGCCCGTTTCCGAGAACGGGATAACCCATTCAACGGTCTTGCCGGAGAAATCGACCTCGGCAGCGGCAGGTGCGGCGATACCGGCGGCGGCGATCAGCCCCACGACGGCCCGACGGGTGAAGTTGGAAATGGTCATTGGTTCCTCCCTGTTGACCAGACAACCACGCCAGCGCCCTCTGCACCACCGTGATCGCAAATAGAACTGTGGGGTTGATTCCCCATCCCATCTGGCAATCATGGAGCGCCAACCTTGCGCGAAACTTGCAGGAGCCCTGATGCGGATCGTCATCGTCGAAGACAACGAGACCCTCGCCAACGCTATTGCTTATCGTCTGCGTGACCGCGGTCATGCGGCAGAAGTGCTTTCGGATGGCGACGAGGCTGACTTGTATCTTGCGCAAGAGGGCGCCGACTTAGTTGTTTTGGACATCAATTTGCCCGGACAGTCAGGGCTAGAGATCCTGAAATCTCTTCGTAATCGTGGTGACAGCGTACCGGTGATCTTGCTGACGGCACGTGCCGAAACAAGCGACCGGGTTTCCGGGTTGGATATGGGGGCAGATGATTATCTGGTTAAGCCATTCGAAATGGACGAGTTGGAAGCACGCATCCGGGCGCTTTCTCGACGCAAAGACCTCGACTACGGAGCAAAAGAGAGCATCGGCGGCCTGGAATTCGACCGCGCTGCACGTCAGGTAAGTGTGCAGGGCACTGTTATGGATATCCCGCGGCGGGAAATAGCCGTGCTTGAATGCCTGTTAGAGCGCAGGGGCAGAATTGTGCCCAAAAGCCAACTTACAGATTACGTCTATGGCGTGGGTGCCGATGTCGAGGCCTCGGCCGTTGAACCTCATGTATCTCGGCTGAGAAAACGTCTTCAGGATCTCGGTATTAGAATAAAGACAGCCCGAGGTCTGGGATATCTGCTTGAGGTGCAGAAGTGATCAATCACGGCTCGCTCAGGTTAAGACTTTTCATTCTTATCCTAACCCCTTTGGTACTAATTGCAGCCTTGCTTGGTCTTTGGCGCTTTATGATTGCACAGAATACGGCGCAGGAATTGTTCGACGACAGCCTGTTATCTGCTGGCCTAGCCATATCGCGAGATGTTGCGATTTCGGGGGGTGATGCGCTGTCACCAACGACACGCAGCATGATCCGCGACGCGTCCGGCGGAGAGATTTTTTACCACGTAACAGGCCCCGGCGGCATCTATGTGACTGGCTATGCGTACCCTCCGGCCGCCACAAACCCATCTGCTCAAGAGGTGTACAAACCGCAGTTTTTCGAAGCGCTCTACCGCCAAGAACCAGTGCGCGTTCTTAAGATGACGGAACGCGTGACCATAGACAATCTAATCGGAGATGCGACAGTTACAGTTTGGCAACGCATGGCGGATCGCAATGCGTTTGCGAATGAATTGTCTATCCGCGCAGGAATTCTGATGGGCGTTCTGCTGGCCACCCTCGCTATTGTGGTGTGGTTCGGTGTCGCTCGTGGCCTTAGGCCGTTGTTGGATTTGCAGGACGCAATAGACCTGCGTTCACCAGATGACCTCAGTGAGATCAAGCGCGCTGTCCCAGTCGAAGTTCAAGGAGTTGTCAAAACCTTGAACCGGCTTTTTGGACAGGTGGAAAACAGTATCAACGCCCATCAAGTGTTTATTTCCGAAGCTGCACATCAGCTGCGGAACCCAGCGGCCGCCGTGCAGTCGATGGCCGAAGCGCTGCAGGACGCGAAAACGGATGGCGACCGAGAAAAACGCATCTCCGAGCTTGTCGCGGCTGCAAAAAACTCAGCGACGGTGGCGGAACAACTGTTATCGCTTGAAAGGCTCAGGCAGCCGACGCACGAAAATCAAATGGTTGAAATTGACTTTCGCTCGGTCGTGGAAGAAGCCTGCGCTGAGATGGGAGTTAATATCCTTGCAAAGGGCATCGAGTTTGATGTCACGATGCCTGAGACCGCGGTCACGGTGTTCGGCGACCGTGTCTTTCTGATTGAGGCTCTAAAGAACCTGCTGGATAACGCGGTCAAACATGGTGGCCCAAAGTTGAGCCAAATCTCAGTTGTGCTGCGGTGTGACGGCAAATGCGTCAACCTAACTGTGACCGACGATGGTGCTGGCCTTTCACCAGACCAAAGCGAAGCGGCATTCAATCGGTTTTCTCAGTTGGAGTACTCCGAGGGCAGCGGGTTGGGGTTGTCAATCGTCTCTGCAGTGGCGCGGCGCCACGGAGGAATGGTCGAAATCAACCTAGTCGAAAGAGGAGCGAGCATTACGCTTGAGCTCCCCATAGTCCTGGACCGTTCTTTCGATTGACCGCGTCGGGCTCTAACCAGTCCTTCGCTACACTTGCCCAAACGCGCCCCCAACCCGCCAGCATCAGCGACCCACGTCAGCCCTCTGGAACGACGCGTCAGCATTCGTTTCAGCACCAGTGGGCTGTTGATCTAGCGGTCTAGGTCGCGCCCGTTAACCACCTCTCTAGCGGTTATAGTGCCCCGAATTCGCCCCAATTTCTCGGGCTTAGCTGAAAAGCTGAGTCTAATCATTGGTCGGCAAGGAATCCTACCACCCCAACCAGTTCATCGGAACATGGAATGACACTCGGCTCTTGGGGTTGAACCTTCCGAGAAATGCCCCGGTTTATGCCACAGTGGTTACGGGTGTTTAGGGTGCGTCCTCAGAGATCGTTGATACGGAATCGCCCGATATATTTTTGTATTCAGCCGCCATCTTGTTGAACAGATCCAAGTTCACATGGGCTTTCCAGCGACCATAAGGCCGCAGAGTAAACAGGTAACCCGAGATGCTAACCGGGCCTAAAGACTGACCCAGGAACGCAGCACCGGCAAATGGCGTGTCAACCGTACCCAGCGACAGCGCCTCATTCAGCGCAGCCTCTTCGCTCAATTGCGAGGGCGGGCAGACCTTCAACATGAAACGGTCGATGGTCTTTTCTTACAAAAGCTCGGCGACACGCACAGCCGCTGTAAGATATGGTGTTGAAGCCCCGTGGACACGGCCAAAACGCAGAGTCTTCTTTACCAGACCAGCCTTTTCTCCGAGTGCAAGAACACGGGCGATCCCAAAGGCCGTTTTTCAAAATTTCATCCTTAGGAGCATTTCCTTCGGGTTGCTTGAAGACCTTCGCCGGTCTACCGAACTTGTTCAGACCTTTGCATTTATTCCGCCGCCAGTTCCGCTGAAAAACGGAAATCTTCGATGGTTTCGGGTTTTATTTCGATCGAGAACCCTGGCTTTTCCGGCGCCATATAGGCCCCGTTTCTCACCACACAGGGATCGACGAAGTGCTCGTGCAGGTGATCGACATATTCGATCCGCTTGCTGTCTTTCTCGCCCGAGATCGCGATGTAATCGATCATCGACATATGTTGGACATATTCGCACAGACCCACGCCCCCGGCATGAGGCCAGACGGGCAAGTTGTATTTCGCGGCCATCAGCATGACGGCCAGAACCTCGTTCAATCCTCCCATCCGACAGCTGTCGATCTGAACGATGTCGATCGCGCCTTCTTTGATGAATTGTTTGAACATGATCCGGTTCTGGCACATCTCACCCGTCGCCACTTTGACCGGCGCAACCCCTTCGCGGATTTCCTTGTGGCCAAACACGTCATCGGGGCTGGTGGGTTCTTCGATGAAGTACGGGCTCGCAAAGGACAGGGCCTTGACCCAGTCGATGGCCTGATCCACTTCCCATACCTGATTGGCGTCGATCATGATGTTCATGTCTTCGCCTAGAACCTCGCGGGCGATGGTCAGACGACGGATGTCATCGTCAAGGTCGCGGCCCACCTTGAATTTGGTGTGGGTAAAGCCTGCGTCCTTGGCCTCCTGACACAGGCGGCGCAGCTTGTCGTCGGGATAGCCCAGCCACCCGGCCGAGGTTGTGTAACACGGGTAGCCTTCGGCTTTCAGCTTGGTGATGCGGTCGTCTTTGCCCGGCGCGGCGGCGCGCAGCATAGCCAGCGCTTCGTCCGGGGTGATCGCATCGGTCAGATAGCGAAAGTCGATCAGGCGCACGATATCTTCGGGGGACATGTCACCCACCAATTGCCAGACGGGTTTCCCCGCCTCTTTCGCCCACAAATCCCACGCCGCATTCACCACCGCGCCCGTAGCCAGATGGATCGCACCCTTGTCCGGCCCGATCCAGCGCAACTGGCTGTCTCCGGTGATATAACGCCAGAAGCGGCCCATATCTTCGGTGATCCATTCTAATTCCAACCCCTTGACCAAAGCGCCAAGCGCTTTGATCGCGGCCACGCAGATCTCATTGCCGCGCCCAATGGTGAACGTGAGGCCGTGGCCCTCATGCGCACCATCGGTTTCCAGCACCACATACGCGGCGGAATAGTCGGGATCGGGGTTCATCGCATCCGATCCGTCCAGACTGTCCGAGGTCGGAAAGCGCAAGTCTTCGGTTCGAATGCCGGTGATGCTGGTCATGCGCTGGCCTTTACATCCTGCCGTTGCACGCCCAGCCCCTCGATCCCCAACTCCATCTTGTCGCCGGGCTTCAGATAGGTTTGCGGGTTCTGTCCCATCCCAACACCCGGAGGCGTCCCGGTCGAGATCA
>NZ_JBQGAD010000020.1:0-31694 GCF_056542685.1 Ruegeria sp. AB6
CCACGGTGGCGCGCGAGGCGGCGGCAAGCTATCCGGCGCTGGCAGCATTGGCGGGGCAAATCGGGGATCCGGCAGTGCGCAATCGCGGCACAATTGGTGGGTCGGTGGCCAACAATGATCCGGCGGCCTGTTATCCGGCAGGGGTGTTGGGTTCGGGCGCGACCGTTGTGACCAATACGCGGCAGATTGCGGCGGATGATTTCTTTCAGGGCATGTTCACCACGGCGCTGGACGAGGGTGAGATCATCACATCCATCCGCTTCCCGGTGCCGCAGGCGGCGAGCTATCAGAAGTTCCTGCAGCCGGCCTCGCGCTTTGCGTTGGTGGGTGTCTATCTGGCGCGGTTTGCGGATAGTGTCCGCGTGGCCGTGACCGGTGCCAGCGAGGGCGGCGTGTTCCGCTGGTCTGAGGCCGAGGAAGCCCTGACAAAAGAGTTCCGCGCCGACGCGCTGATGGGCCTGAAGGTGAACCCAATGAACATGATCGGCGATCTGCATGGCAGCAAAGACTATCGCGCACATCTGGTCAGCGTCATGACCAAACGCGCCGTACAAACCTGCGCGTAACCGCCTAGACAAACGAACCCAAAAGCCCCGCGACAAAAGCGGGGCTTTTTTATCGCCGGATACGTGGCGTTTTGGAGGGAGCCCAATACGCGCCGTTTTGTTCCCTGGCTTTTTCGTAGGCCTGAACTTGGTTCAGTGCGTCTGCACCGCCTGCGTCGAACAACTGCCCAAGAAGGCATTCAAGGACAGCCATTGCGCCGGAATATGCAGAAAAGTGATGCAGGGATCTTGTGCTGACCAGGAACAGGACGTCGGGTTGAATGCCTGGTGCGACCACCTCGCTGTCGGTGATCAGGATGAGGCGCATCCGGCGGGCCAGCGCAGAGCGCATCGATTGGATTGTATCTGCGGAATAGGGTTGAACGGTGATGGCCAACAGGCAGTCTTGTTGGGTCGCGTCCACGAGGTCATCGCTGGCTGCGCCAACATGTCGTGGGATCAACTGTATTCCGGGATGTGCCATTCGGCCCACATACGAGAAATAGTAGGACAGCGCATAACTGGCGCGGGTGGCGGTGACAAAGCACCGCCGAGAAGACGTGATGACATCCAGCGCCTGCGCCGTTTTTTCGGGCGTCATCAACCGAAGGGATCGGGTTGTTACATTCAATGTGGTTTCGGCGAATTTGGCCTGTGCCTGATCGGCGGGCGTGCCTTCGTGCATTTCCGCTAGCCAGCTTTGGTTCAGGTGTCGCTCCCGATCAGTTAGCAGAGCATGGCGAAAGGGTGCGCGGAAGGCCTCGTAGCTGTCATACCCAAGTCTTTCGGACAGCCGGACCAACACATTGGTGCTTACGCCGATCTTGTCGGCAGACACTCGGATTGGGTCCAGCGCGATATTGCCGGGATGGTCGAGTACATATTTTGCGGCCGCTTGCAGGGCTGGGGGCAACTGATCGATTGTACTGCGCAAGCGTCGGGTTAGGGAATTGAGTGTCATGTTCCCCATAAAAACAAATGTTTTGAAAAAGGCAAATTGAAAACATTGAAGCGAACCGTCATGTCCGAGGTGTTCAAAAGGATGTGCCAATGTCTGCCCAGAAGACGCCCAACAAACCCTATGTTCTGGTTGCGCCAAACGGGGCGCGGCGCGGGCTTAAGGATCATGCCCATCTACCAGTGACGCTGGATGAGATCACGGCGACGGCGCAGGCATGTCATGGGGCCGGGGCGCAGGGTCTTCACCTACATATACGCGATACGCAGGGACGGCATAGTTTGGACGCGGGGCAATATCTGGAAACGATTGCCGAGCTGCGTAGACAAGTCCCGACGCTGGACATCCAGATCACAACCGAAGCGGTCGGTCTGTATGACGTGCAAGCACAGTACGACTGTCTGGCCGGGGTGAGGCCGGGTTGGGCCTCGGTTTCTGTGCGCGAGATTGCGCGCGCGCCGGACCTCGCAGATCGGGTTTATGGGCTATGTGCCGAACAGGGGACGCGGGTTCAGCATATCCTTTATAATGCAGCAGACGTTGCTTTGTTGGCGCAATGGCGCGCGTCGGGCATAGTGCGAATGGAACAGTCGGAGCATCTGTTGGTTCTGGGGCGGTATTCGGCAGGGATGAATTCATCGCCCGAGGATTTGGACAGGTTGCCGCCGGTCGATGGGCCCTGGATGGTCTGTGCTTTTGGGCCGCGGGAACATGCGTGCCTTGCGATGGCTGCGAAAAAGGGTGGAGACGTGCGTGTCGGGTTTGAAAACAGTCTGACGGACCACGCCGGAACCCCTTGGGCCGACAACGCGGCATCTGTTGCCGCTTTGGTAGAAACTTTGAAAGGTATCAGATCATGAGCCACGTTTTTCCACGCCATACCAAGGCTGATCTGCCAACTGCTGTTGGAGGCGACGGATGCTATCTGATCGACTCTCAGGGGCGTCGGTATTTGGATTGTGGCGATGCGGCTGTGTCTTGCCTTGGCCACTCGGATCATGCGGTGATTGCCGCTGTTCAAGAGCAGGTTGGAAAGATCGCGTTTGCCCATTCCGGGTTCATGACCTCGGAACCGGCCGAGGCGTTGGCGGATCTGCTGATCAAACACGCACCGGGTGATCTGGACCGCGTTTATTTTGTATCGGGCGGATCCGAGGCGACCGAGGCCGCGATAAAACTGGCGCGGCAATATTTTCTTGAGATCGGGCAACCAGACCGGCGTCATGTGATTGCACGTCGTCAAAGCTATCACGGGAACACCTTAGGGGCCTTATCGGCCGGCGGGAACGCATGGCGGCGTGCGCAGTTTGCGCCGATGCTTATCGAGATGTCTCATATCCCGGCCTGCTACGAATACGGCGAGAAACCCGAGGATGAGAGTAGCTTTGATTATGGCCAGAGGGTCGCAAACGCGCTTGAGGCAGAAATCCTGCGGTTGGGACCGGACAGCGTGATGGCGTTCATGGCCGAACCCGTAGTTGGGGCAACATTGGGTGCGGTACCGGCGGTCGAGGGGTATTTCAGACGAATCCGCGAGATTTGTGACCAGTACGGTGTGTTACTGATCCTGGACGAAGTAATGTGCGGTATGGGGCGCACAGGGCATCTGTTCGCTTGCGATCATGAGGGTGTCGCCCCCGATATCCTGTGCATTGCCAAAGGTCTGGGGGCGGGATATCAGCCGATCGGGGCCATGATGTGCACCGGGAAGATTTATGACGCAGTCCGAGACGGCTCCGGCTTTTTTCAGCACGGTCACACCTATATTGGCCACCCCGTTGCAACAGCAGCGGCACTTGCCGTTGTGACACAGATGATCGAGCGGGATCTGCCGCATCGCGTGATGCAGATGGGTTCGACGGTTCAGGACGCTTTGCTTGCCGAGTTCGGTCAGCACCCCAATGTCGGGGATATTCGGGGGCGGGGGCTTTTTCGTGGAATCGAGCTGGTCGCGAACCGTGCAACCAAAGCACCCTTCGATCCGTCTCAGGGCGTAGCTGCCAAGATCAAAAAGGCCGCTTTAGCGGAAGGTTTGATCTGCTACCCGATGTCAGGCACACGCGATGGGCGATTCGGAGACCACGTTCTTTTGGCTCCTCCTTTCATTCTAAAGGAGACTCAGGTTGGCGAAATGGTCACAAAGTTGAGTAATTCTTTGGCCGCAGTCGTATAACGTGTTTGTGTACTGACAACTCCTGTGTAATTAATACACTTATTCATTATTTTATTGTGAATGGGTGTGAGTAATGATCGCAGACATTTGGTCAAGTTTTCGGGCACTGCCACTATGGGTACAGTTATGGATGACGTTCATCCTTGTGCCTGTGAATCTCGGCACTCTGGCTTTTGTTGATCAACCGCAGGGTGCACTGATTGCGGCCTTGGCCGTGACAGGAATGGCGTTGAATATTCCGATCATGAGGGCCGCACGCGGCATGTCCAAGGCCATGGCTCTGCCTCATCTGATCTGCTGGGTGCCGATGGTGGCGATCATCATAATCCTGCTAACGGATGGAACTCCGCTGACCACCGGATTTGTTCGGTTTCTGGTTCTGCTTTTGATCGTCGATCTGATCTCATTGGGATTTGACTTGAACGACTCAATCGTGTGGCTGCGTGAACGGCAGGATGAACAGAAAAAAGCCCCCACGGCGGGGGGCTTTGAATAACATCCGGTAATTCTGATTACTTCTGAGGAAGCGGCCCGATCATCATGATCATCTGACGGCCTTCCATTTTGGGCATGTTTTCGACCTTGCCCAGATCCTTGATGTCCTCTGCCACGCGCTCCAGCAGTTCACGCCCAAGATTCTGGTGTGCCATCTCACGGCCTCGGAAGCGCAGAGTGACTTTGACCTTGTCGCCCTTTTCCAGAAACTTGAAGACGTTCTTCATCTTGACGTCATAGTCATGCGTGTCGGTGTTGGGTCGGAACTTGACCTCTTTCACCTCGATGACTTTTTGCTTCTTACGCGCTTCGCTTTCGCGTTTCTGCTGTTCGTACTTGAACTTGCCAAAGTCCATGATCTTGCAGACCGGCGGGTTCGCGTTTGGCGAAATCTCGACCAGGTCTAGGCCCGCATCTGCGGCAAGTTGCATGGCTTTGGCGGGATGAACCACCCCGACGTTATCTCCATCAGCGCCGATCAGGCGGATTTCGGGGGCACGGATTCTTTCATTGACGCGCGGGCCGGTATCTCTCTGAGGCGGCGCGTTGTGAGGTCTGCGGGCTATGGGTTCATTCCTTTGATGATTGCAGAAATTCGAGCCCGAAATTTAGACCGCTCCGGTGCCTGATTCAAGCGTGATCCACGCCAAAACGATGGAATTTCGGTGGTTTCACAGCAGGTTTATGCGCCGGTCAGGGGTAACCCGGTGACCGGCGCGGCCTGATTAGCCTACAAAGGCCTTTTCGATGACGAATTCCTTGGGTTCGGAATTCGCGCCTTCACGCAGGCCGAACTCTTCCAGAATGGCTTTGATATCGAGGTTAAAGGCCAGTGAGCCACAGACCATAGCACGGTCGGTTTCCGGCTTTATGCCACCTTCGATACCCAGATCGGCAAAGACAGTGCCGTCTTGCAGCAGGTTGGTGATGCGGCCCATCTTGGGGCTCTCTTCCCGCGTGGTGGTCGGGTAGTAGCGGATCTTGTCGGCGAAACCTTCGCCCATCAGCTCGGCCAGCATCTCGTCCTTACGGATGTCTTCGATCAACTGACGACCGTATTCCAGTTCGGCCACTTCGCGGCAGGTATGCGTGATGATGACCTCATCATAATCTTCATAGGTCTGCGGTTCGCGCAGCAGCGAGGCGAAGGGCGCAAAGCCGGTGCCGGTGGCGAAGAACCACAGGCGTTTGCCGGGCAGCAGGGCGTCATGTACCAGCGTGCCAACGGGCTTGGGCCGCAGGATAATCTGATCGCCGGGTTTGATATGTTGCAACTTTGACGTCAGCGGACCGTCCTGCACCTTGATCGAGTAGAACTCCAGCTCTTCGTCCCAGGAGGGCGACGCGATCGAATAAGCGCGCAGAAGCGGTTTTTGGCGGCCGGTCTTGGGGTCGGGATCGCCCATCAAACCGATCATCACAAACTCGCCCGAGCGGAACCGCAGCGAGGCCGGGCGCGACACTTTGAAGGAAAACAGGCTGTCGGTCCAATGCTTGACGTCGGTGACGGTCTGGGCGTCGGGCAGAACGGGGGCCTTCACGGCGGTTGCTTCACTCACTGGTTTCATCTCTGTCATCGTTATATCCGCCAGTTGGGTAAACCGGCATCTCCGTTTAATCTTTGATCCACGTCAGGAAAAGGGTACAGTTGCCCCCACGTCCTGTCCTCAAGCTGACCGATGGCGGTCTTAACCGCGCAGGCGGGCCTGATAGTTGTTGTCTTCCCAGTTCGACCGGGCCAGCCACTGATCCTCGGGCTGACGCTGGGCCAGTGCCTGGTCGATCTCGACCTCGTCAAAGCCGCTACGGCGAGCCATGGCGAATTGATCCGCCAGCACATGGCCGCGGGCGCGCAGACGGCCGGTATAGCCTTTCAGGCGCAAAATGCGGGCAATGGTAAAGCCGCGCCCATCAGCCGACGACGGAAAGTCCACGCGCACCATTTTGGCGCTGCCCAGACGTTCAAACAGCTCATCCGGATCGGTGTCCGAGGCCACATCCAACGCAACCACGTCATTGGCGGCGTCTTCCAGCGTAACAAACCCATCGGTCCAGTCGTCGGGGGCAAAGCCCTCATCATTTACGATTACGTTCATGTTGTCTCTCCGGCGCGCACCATCTTGCCATCGACAAAATGGATGCCGCATTCTTCCTTGTTCTGATCGCGCCAACGTCCGGCGCGAGGGTCTTCGCCTTCTTTGACCGGCGAGGTGCAGGGCGCACAACCGATCGAGGGGTATCCTTTGGCCACCAGTGGATGCCGGGGCAGGTTGTTTTCTTCCATATAGGCGCGCACATCCTCGGGCGCCCAATGGGCCAACGGGTTGACCTTGATCCGGCCAGTGCCGTCTTCGACCTCGAAGAACTCCAGCGCGGCGCGGGTGCCGGACTGAAACCGTTTGCGCCCGGTGATCCAGCCGCAGTAGCCCGTAAGGGCCTTTTGCAGCGGGAAGGTCTTGCGCAGGTTGCAGCACGCATCCGTATCCCGCAGACGCAGGGCACCATAGGGGTCGTCGCGCTTCACATCCTCATCCTCGGCGCGGATGATCTGCACGTTTTTAAGCCCCAGACGTTCGCTGACCTCCTGCTGGTATTCCAGCGTTTCGGTAAACAGCATCTGAGTGTCCACAAACAGCACCGGGGTCATCTTGTCGACCACCGCCGCCATGTGCAGCAACACCACCGACTCGGCCCCAAAGCTGGACACCAGGGCAAGATCTTCAATCTGGTCAATGGCACCGTGCATCACGTCATGCGCGCTGTGGTGCCGGAACCGGGCGTTCAGCGCCTCGACTTTTTCGGTCAGTTCGCTGCGGTCTTTGCCCAGTTCCGTCTGGATCAGATCAAGCGGCATTCGCCCGAGCCTCGGGGTACAGAGCTGCCTTGAACGGAGCCATGCCGACACGGCGATAGGTCTGCAGGAACTCTTCTTCGGGGCTGTCGCGCTGTTCCAAATAGGTGTTCACGATCCGCTCGACCGCCGGGACGATCTCATCATAAGCAAAGCCTGGACCGGTACGGTCGCCGATGGCTGCCGTTTCAGTGCCGTCGCCGCCCAGAGTGATCTGGTAGTTCTCGACGCCTGCACGATCCAGACCCAGAATGCCGATGTGACCCACATGGTGGTGACCACAAGCGTTGATGCAGCCCGAGATCTTGATCTTCAGGTGGCCGATATCATGCTCCAGCTTAAGATCGTCAAAGCGGGTTGCGATTTCCTGTGCCACCGGGATCGAACGTGCCGTGGCCAGCGCGCAGTAATCCATGCCGGGGCAGGCGATGATGTCGCTGATCAGGCCGATATTTGCGGTGGCCAGCTCGTATTCCTTCAGCTTGGCGTGGATCGCGGGCAGGTCCGATTTGTGGACATGCGGCAGGATCACGTTCTGCTCGTGGCTGATGCGCAGCTCATCATAAGCGAAATCTTCAGCCAAATCGGCCATCACGCGCATCTGTTCTGCGGTAGCATCACCCGGTGTCGCGCCGTGCTTTTTGATCGAGATCGTGACAATCGCGTGGTCCGCGTTCTTATGCGGCGCGATGTTGGTATCGACCCACGAGCGGAAGACCGGATCGTTGGTATAGGCGCTCTCAAAGGACGCGACCGAGCCCTGACGGAAATCAGGCGCTGCAAAGTGGCCCTTGATCTCTTCCAACAACGCCATATCGGCGCCTTTGAATTGGGGGCGGACCTGAAGGAAGCGCTCGTTGACCTTGGCGCGGATGGTGTCGATGCCGTTTTCATGAACGGTGATCTTGATACGCGCTTTGTATTTGTTGTCGCGGCGACCAATCTGGTTCCACACCGAAACGGTGGCCTCCAAGTATGCCAGCAGATCGTCAAAGGCGACGAAGTCTGACAGTTCCTTGCCGATCATCGGCGTACGGCCCAGACCACCGCCCACGATCACGCGGGCGCCCAGAACGCCGTCGCGTTCAACCAGTTGCAGGCCGATGTCGTGCGCTTTGATTACAGCGCGGTCGTTTTCCGAACCGGTGATGGCGATCTTGAACTTACGCGGCATGAACTGGAATTCCGGGTGATCGGTGGACCACTGGCGCAGCAGTTCGGCATAGGGGCGAGGATCGGCGATCTCGTCCGCGGCGGCACCGGCGAAATGGTCGGCAGTCACGTTGCGGATCGTGTTGCCCGAGGTCTGGATGGCGTGCATGCCAACCTCGGCCAGCGCGTCCAGCATATCCGGAACGTCGTTCAGCTTAGGCCAGTTATACTGGATATTCTGGCGGGTGGTGAAATGGCCGTAACCCTTGTCCCACTTCTCGGCCAGCAGGGCCAGTTGGCGCATCTGCGCGCTGGACAGGGTGCCATAAGGAATGGCGACGCGCAGCATGTACGCGTGCAGTTGCAGATACAGGCCGTTCATCAGACGGAAGGGTTTGAACTCATCCTCGGTCAGCGAGCCGTCGATGCGACGCTCAACCTGGGCGCGGAACTGCTTGTTACGTTCTGCCAAAAATGCTGTGTCGAACTCGGAGTAGCGATACATGATTAGCTGTCCTTAGTTGCAGCCCCGATACCTAGGGGCCTTTTTGGGGAGAGAGAGGGCCAGAGATCAGGCCCGGGGCTGCGTTGTTGTTTCCTGCTTGCCGTGGGCATAGTTGGACGGGCCAGTGCGGCGGAAGTCCTCGCGGAAATGGGTGGGTTCGGGGCCGTTTTCACCGGCCACTGCATCGGCCAGATATGCGCCGACGATCTTATTGGCTTGACGCGCGGCATCCAGCAGGCGGACCTGAGCGTGGGCCTCGTCGGTGATCAGCTCGGCCTCGGCCAGGTCGCGCGACCAACGGTCATCGGCGGTCAGGTAGATCACGTCGCCTTCCAGCAGGTCATTCGCAGTGACGACTTTGGGGGTAAAAGCGCGGGCCATCAGGCGTGCTCCTTCTTGAATTCGGTCAGGGCCTTGGCCGCTTGGCGCGGGGCAAGGCCGTAAAAAGTCAGGGTGGGGCCGTCCATTTCGGCGGCGTTCAGATCGGCGGGCAACTGGTCCAGATTGGTTGACACGATGCGCTGATCAGGGCGCGAGGCGTTTTCCACCAATGTGATGGGCGTGGCGCGGTCGGCGCCGTGCATGATCAGGCGGCCCTGGATGAACCGAGCCGATTTTTTGCCCATATAGATTGCCGCGACAGAGCCCGGACGCGCCAGTGCTGCCCAGTCGTGATCGGCAAAGCCCTTCATGTCGTGGCCGGTCAAGAACCGGACCGAGGAATTGCGGCCGCGGCGGGTAAGGCTTTGGCCGATACCCGCCACAGCGCCCGAGGCAGCCGTAATACCGGGGATGATGGTCCAAGATATGCCTGAGGCTTCAACGGCCTCGATCTCTTCGTCCAGACGGCCAAACACGGTAGGATCACCGGATTTCAGGCGTACGATCCGCTGACCTTTTAACGCGTGTTCCACCAATAGGGCGTCGATATCCGCCTGTTTCCACGAAGGGCCAAAACCGGCTTTACCCACATCAACCAGAGCAGCCGTTTTTCCCGCCATCGCCAAAACCTCGGCACTAATCAGGCGATCATGCAGCACGACGTCAGCGCGCTCGAACGCACGCAGCGCCTTGAGCGTCAGCAATTCAGGATCGCCGGGGCCCGCGCCGACAAAGTCGACATGCCCTGTGCCATCATATGAACGTGCGTCTTGCATAGTTGATTCCGGTTGGTTTGACTTGACCTGCAATATAGGAAATATTCCCAGTATTGCGCCATATGGGCGCTTAAATAAGAACATACGTTCCTGTAAAATTGGAATGTGGAACGTGGGTTTCGAAACGAGGGATAAATTGGAATGTCGGTGCGAATAGACGACACGGATCGGAAAATTCTGGTTGAGCTTCAGCGCGATGCCAGTCAATCGCTGGACGAAATAGCAGCGCGGGTCGGCAGCTCCAAGACCCCGGTCTGGAATCGGATCCGCAAGCTGAAAGGGGCCGGAGTAATCGGTCAGCAGACCGTTTTGCTGGACGCCGAGGCGCTGGGGTTCGAGGCTACGTTTTTTGTGTTGATCCGCACCTCAGAGCACGAGGCCGATTGGCAACGCAAGTTCCTCAAGGCCCTGCGGGATCGGCCCGAAGTGCAAGAGGCGCACAGGCTGGCGGGCGATATCGATTACATCCTGAAAGTGCGGGTCAAGAACGCGCGCGCCTATGATGAGTTCTACCAGACCCTGATCTCGGAAGTGCGGGTCCACAACGTGACCGCGCTGCTATCGATGGAGGAGATCAAGTCCACCACGATGTTGCCTTTGGGTGCTTTGGTCGACGGATAATTTCAGGTTTCCACCATCAAGCGCTGCAAACCGTGGAAGTGATAGGTGTTGTCATAGGCCGGTGCTTCGCTCAGGCATAGAGAGGGGCACCGATTGAACAGGATTGACAGCGCGACTCGCATTTCCAGCCGTGCCAACGGCGCCCCGACACAGAAATGCAAGCCGCCGCCAAAACTGGTGTTGGTAACAACCGGGCGGGTTGGGTCAAACTGATCTGGGTTTGTCCATACTGCCGGGTCGCGGTTCGCCGCCCCCAAAAGCAAGGCCACCTCGTCGCCGCGTTTGAAACTGTGGTCGAACAGGGTGACGTCTTCGTAAGCATAGCGCGTGAACATGTGCAGCGGCGGATCGTAGCGCAGGATTTCCTCGACCGTTCCGTCTATGACACCCGGCTGAAAGACGCTGCGATCAAGGCCTAGTTCTAACGCTGTCTTCACGCCGTTGCCCAGCGAATGCACGGTTGCCTCATGTCCGGCGTTCAGCAGCAGGACGCAAGTGGCGACCAATTCATCGCGCGTCAGCTTCTCGCCATCTTCCTCGGCTGCAATCAGCCGGGTGATCAGGTCATCACGCGAATCCGTGCGACGGCGGTCGAAATAGCTGTTCAGGAAATCAGTGAATTCTTGCGAGGCTGCGGCGGCATCTTGTTCGGTCTGTGCCGTTCGGCTGGCCTGATACATGGCGACCATGGCATGGGACCAACGCAGCAGGTCCGGCGACATCTCCTCGGGTACGCCCAGCAGGCGGCAGATGGTGATCACGGGCACTTGGGTGCAAAACCGGTCCAGCAGATCGAACGGGGTATCAGGGAAATCGTCGATCAATGCGTGGGTCAGGTCCCGTATTGCGGGCTCCAGCGCAGTAATCGCGCGCGAGGTGAAGGCGCGCATCACCAAGGCCCGCAATCTGGTATGGCGGGGTGGTTCCAGCTCAAGCAGGGAATGCGCCTCGATCGCCAACCATGGGGCGAGGTGCCTTGGACCCGGCTTTTGCATCTCGGCTGGGGTTTCACGGCCAAAGCGGCGGTCTTTCAGCAACGTTTGCACGGCCTTGTGCGAAACGGCGGCCACAATCTGATAGTCGTCCCAATAAATCAGATCGCCGGATGCGCGGGCATGGTGATAGAAAGGGTAGGGGTTTTGGACGAAGTCCGGTGCAACCGGGGATTGGGTAAGCGTCTTCATTCCAAGGACACTTGCCATGAGGCCCGGTGAATGCAAGACCCTATTTCATGCAAAGGGTTTGGGTTGTTTTGGGATTTATCTTGTCTGTCGCGCTGTTGGCGACAGGGGTGTGGTCATACGGCTACCGGCAGGCGCTGCTGCAACTTAGTGACAAGGCCGAGGCTGATCTGGAACTCGCTGCCGACCGGCTGAGCACTCAGATGCAGGTCTATCAGGAACTTGCCGTACTGATGGCCACACATCCTGCTTTCGACACGCTGGAGACCGAAGCACAACGGCGCGATGCGCGCTTCGTGCTGTTGGATGTTGCCGACAAGACAGCGGCGGTCGATATGATCTATCTGGACCGCGACGGTCAGGTTCTGGCCTCGGCACAACCGGCGGCACAGACCAATATGGCCGATCACCCTGCCTTTGAGCGTGCCTTGCAGGGCGCGATGGGCAGTGCGCATGGGGTGTTAGACGCGACCGGGGACCGGATCTATTCTTACGCCGCCCCCGCGTTTGGCCCCGAAGGGCAGGTGGACGGGGCATTGATGGTCATCGCCGACGTGCAGGATGTCGAGCAGACATGGCGCGGCAGTACCGAGGCTGTTTTCTTTGTCGATGCCGAGGGGGTCGTGTTCATCTCCAATCGCTCGGACCTGTTGTTCTGGCGCCGTGACGACGGCCAACTGGGGCTATCTCCGCCAACCGGTGAGTCCGTGGCCTTCGCCTCGGTCCAAGTGGGACCGCATGAGTTGTGGGAGGTCGATTGGGGTCGGTATTTACCGCAACGTGCCTTGCATCTGACGCTGGATTTGCCAGTGATCGACATGACGGCCGAAGTGCTGGTCGATGTTGCTCCGGCCCTGCGCTTGGCCGGGTTGCAGGCGGCGACGGTGGCGGCAATCTGTCTGGCCTTTGGGGCCTTGTTGTATCTGGCCACCGAGCGCAGGCGCACTTTGGCCTTGGCCAATGTCGAGTTGGAAAGCCGCGTGGCGCAACGCACCCATGAACTGACGGATGCCAACACCGCCCTGCGCCGCGAAGTGCATGAGCGACAGGAGGCGGAAACCGCCCTGAAACACGCGCAGGAAGAATTGGTGCAGGCTGGAAAACTCAGCGCATTGGGGCAGATGTCTGCTGGGATCAGTCACGAGTTGAACCAGCCACTCATGGCGATCCGGCAATTCGCCGATAATGGAACCGCTTTCCTGACCCGTGGACGCGAGGAAAAGGCCGCTGAGAACCTAACCCGCATTTCCGATATGGCCGCACGTATGGCCCGCATCATCAAGAACCTGCGGGCGTTTGCGCGCAATGAAAGCGAGCCGATGAGCAAGGTTGATCTGGTGCAGGTCATCGAAACCGCGATCGAACTGACCGAGGCGCGTTTGCGCGCGGATGGGGTGGTTCTGGACTGGACCCCTCCGGTGCGGCCTGTGTTCGCGTGGGGCGGAGAGGTGCGTCTGGGGCAGGTTTTCGTCAACCTGATCAACAATGCCGCCGACGCCATGAGCCAGCAACCCGAGCGGCGGATCGACATTGAAATACATGATGACGAAAAGCTGTCGGTGACAGTCCGCGATATCGGTCCGGGGATTGAAAATACGGAAAAACTGTTCGAACCGTTTTATACGACCAAAGAGGTCGGCTCCTCAGAGGGGATGGGGCTGGGTCTTTCGATCTCGTACGGGCTGGTGCAAAGCTTTGGCGGCAATATTCGCGGTGTGAACTCGAATCCAGGGGCGACCTTTACGGTTGAACTGGAGTATTTTCGGGAAGATGAAGTGGTATGACACGCAAGGTTCTTCTGGTCGATGATGACGCGGCGGTCCGCGAGGCATTGGCGCAAACGCTGGAACTGGCGGATTACGCGCCGGTCACGGCAGGCTCTTTTGTAGCAGCCAAGGATCATATTCGCGCAGACTTTGCGGGGGTCATCGTCTCGGATATCCGCATGCCCGGACGGGACGGGTTTTACCTTTTGAACTACGCGTTGGAGATTGATCCCGAGTTGCCGGTGATCCTGCTGACAGGCGAAGGCGATATTCCAATGGCCGTTCGGGCGATGGGCAAGGGTGCGTTCGATTTTCTGGAAAAGCCCTGTGCGGCCTCTGATCTGCTTGAGGTGCTGGAACGAGCACATCTGGCGCGGCGGCAAGTGCTGGAGCAGCGCGCTCTGAAACAGGAGTTGGAAAAGGGCGACCCGGCAGCGCGGCTTCTGTTTGGTCTGTCTGCGCGGTCGGAGGCGTTGCGGGACCGGGTGCGTTCAGTTGCGCCGACTGGGGCCGAGGTTCTGGTGACAGGACCTGCGGGCAGTGGGATATCAAAGGTTGCTGAGGTGGTTCATTTGATGTCACCGCAATCGCAGGGCCCATTCGTCAAGCGGCCCGCTTCGGGCATGTCGGTTCAGTCTTTGCAGCAGGTGTGTGAGGACGCGGCTGGTGGGTCACTGTTCCTTGACGAGGTTTCGGTGATGCCGAAAGACACCCAATATGCGGCGCTTGAAATCGTCGAGCAGGGGGTTGGGGCCCGGATCATCGCCGGCACCACTGCGGATCTGGCGGATTTGTCCGAAACTGGGCAGTTTCATGCGGATCTGTTCTATCGGTTGGATGTGATGCGCGTGCGCATCCCGTCCCTGTCCGAGCGGCCCGAGGATATCCCGGTGATCTTTCGCCACTACGTCGCGCAAGCTGCGGAACAGGCTGGCATTGCAGTACCTGACATCTCTTCCGAACATTTGGCGGCTTTGATGTCGCAAGATTGGCCAGGGAATGCCCGATCCTTGATGTCAGCGGCCATGCGCTTTGTGCTTGGAATGCCGGATGAGGTGGGCGCCGCCACTGAGTTGGGTCTGAGCGAGCAGATGGCCCAAGTTGAGCGGTCACTTTTGATCGCGGCGCTGGGGCGCCATAACGGCAAAGCATCGGACGCGGCCAAGGCGCTGAAACTGCCGCGCAAGACATTTTACGACAAGCTGGCTCGCTATGGCATTCGGCCCGAGGATTATCGCAGGTAGGTGCTCCCGCCCGCTTTCTCTGCAATTCATGCAGGTCAGGCGGTTGGGCCGGGCAGTTCGCTGACGCGAACTGTGGTTGCGCTTGATTGGGTGGTGATTCTCGATGGGCGAATCAAGTTGTGCGGAAAACCGCACAGAAGGGGTTTGGGCTTGTGCGAAATTTCGCACGTCGCTCAAGGATAGCAGCCAAAGATCTGTTCGCGCGACTTGTAATGCACTGTTAGTTAACAAAAAAATACAATCACCCGGCATTCAGAACAAAAAGTTGAGCGGTAAGAGGCGATTCGGTTCACTGCCCGGCATGAGGCGCTCGTCGAGCGTCTGGGAGAAGTTTTGTGAAGTCTGGGAGGATAGGACAGATGAAATTCCTGACAACAGCCGCAACCGCACTGGCGCTGACCGTGACCGCGACCGCTGGGATGGCGGCGTGTGACGACGGCGAGATCGTGGTGAAGTTTGCGCATGTGACCAACACCGACAAGCACCCCAAGGGGATTGCCGCATCGTTGCTGGAGCAGCGCGTCAATGACGAGATGAACGGCGTTATGTGCATGGAGGTGTTCCCGAACTCGACCCTCTATAATGACGACAAGGTGCTGGAGGCGATGCTGCAGGGCGACGTCCAACTGGCCGCGCCTTCGCTGTCGAAGTTTGAAAAGTTCACCAAGCAGTTCCGTCTGTTCGACCTGCCGTTCATGTTCAAGAACATTGATGCGGTGGACGCATTCCAAGCCTCGGCTGACGGTCAAGCGATGAAGGACAGCATGCAGCGCCGTGGCCTGCAGGGGCTGGCATTTTGGCACAACGGCATGAAGCAAATGTCGGCGAACAAACCTTTGGTTGATCCTTCCGATGCGGATGGTCTGAAGTTCCGTGTTCAGTCTTCGGACGTGCTGGTGGCGCAGATGGAAGCCATTGGTGGCAGCCCGCAGAAAATGGCGTTCTCGGAAGTCTATGGCGCGTTGCAGCAGGGCGTTGTGGACGGGCAGGAGAACACCTGGTCGAACATCTACGGCAAGAAGTTCTTCGAAGTGCAGGACGGTATTACCGAGACCAACCACGGCATCATCGACTACTTGGTTGTGACTTCGGTTGACTGGCTGGACAGCTTGGACCCCGAAGTGCGCGATCAGTTCCTGACGATCCTGAGTGAAGTCACCGAGACGCGGAACAAAGAAGCCTTTGCCGTGAACGAAGCGGCCAAGCAGTCGGTGATCGACGCCGGCGGCACCATTCGTGAGCTGAACGCCGACCAGCGTCAGGCTTGGGTCGATGCGATGAAGCCTGTCTGGGACAAGTTCGCTGGCGATGTGGGTCAGGACAAGATCGACGCTGCACAGGCGATCAACGCCGGATTTTAATCCGAGCAGTCCGCGCGCCGGGGGACTGGGGAGTTATCGACGCGCGGGCCGGGCGGGCTGAAACAGGCCCGCCCCAATTATTCTCATCACACAAGATGCGGGGACAATGAGATGTCTGGTGCGAAACCCGGCTCTGGCGGGCTGATCGACCATATCGAAGAGACGATGATCGCGCTGTTGTTGGGGGTGATGACCGTCGTCACCTTCGCCAACGTCATCGCGCGGTTCGTCTTTAATTCTAACATCCTGTGGGCGCTGGAACTGACAGTGTTCACCTTTGGCTGGTTGGTGCTGTTGGGGGCGTCCTATGCAGTGAAGAAACACGCGCATCTGGGCGTGGATGCGATCCTGAACATGCTGGCCCCGGCGCCGCGACGCATCCTGGCGCTAATTGCGGTGGCGTGCTGTCTGGTCTTCTCGTTGCTGCTGCTGAAGGGGTCCTATGACTATTGGGCCGTCTTCGCGGATCTGCCGCCGACCTCAGGCCGGTGGTTCCCGACCGGGTTCGATACCGGTGCGCGCAGCCAGAGCTTTTACGAGGTTGACGACATCCCAATGGTCGCGCCGCTGCGGTTTTTGGAAGACATGATCAACTATGGCGAGGGCTATGAAAAGCTGCCCAAGGTGATCCCGTATCTGGTGTTGCCGGTGTCGATGATCCTGCTGGTGATCCGCTTTTCTCAGGTTGCAGTACAAATCTGGCGCGGCGAAACCGACCGCCTTGTCGCCAGCCACGAAGTCGAGGACGAGATCGAAGAAGTCCGCGCACAACAAGGGGTGCATGACTGATGGACGTCGTTCTTCTTTTCTCAATGGTCATTGGCCTGCTGCTGATCGGTGTTCCGATTGCGGTGGCGCTTGGCCTCAGCTCGACTCTGTTCCTGCTGATCTATTCCGACAGCTCGCTGGCCTCGGTGGCAGGCACCCTGTTCGAGGCATTCGAGGGCCACTTTACCCTGCTGGCGATCCCGTTCTTTATCCTCGCCTCGTCATTCATGACGACGGGCGGTGTGGCGCGTCGGATCATTCGGTTCTCGATTGCTTGCGTCGGCCACCTGCCGGGCGGTCTGGCGATTGCGGGCGTGTTTGCCTGTATGCTGTTTGCCGCTTTGTCGGGATCATCTCCGGCGACCGTTGTGGCCATCGGTTCCATCGTGATCGCAGGGATGCGTCAGGTGGGGTATTCCAAGGAATTCGCCGCCGGTGTGATCTGTAACGCCGGTACGCTTGGCATCCTGATCCCGCCCTCTATCGTGATGGTGGTCTATGCTGCCGCCGTTGAGGTCTCGGTCGGGCGCATGTTCCTGGCCGGCGTTATTCCGGGCCTGATGGCGGGTCTGATGCTGATGATCACCATCTATGTCATGGCCAAGGTCAAAAACCTGCCCAAGGGTGACTGGAAAGGATGGGGCGAGATCTTTGCCTCGGCGCGCGAGGCCGGATGGGGCCTTTTCCTGATCGTCATCATTCTGGGTGGTATTTATGGCGGTATCTTTACACCGACCGAAGCCGCGGCCGTGGCCGCCGTCTATGCCTTCCTGATTGCCAGCTTTGTCTACAAGGACATGGGCCCGCTCAGCACGGAAGAAGGGCAACCCAATCTGCCGCTGATCAAAAAGCCCTATGCGCTGGTGACGGCCTTTTTCCACCCCGATACCAAGCATACGCTGTTCGAGGCAGGCAAGCTGACCGTCACGCTGCTGTTCGTGATCGCCAACGCGCTGATCCTGAAACATGTGCTGACCGACGAGCAGGTGCCGCAACACATCGCCAGTGCCATGCTGTCGGCGGGTCTGGGACCTGTGACCTTCTTGATCGTGGTGAACGTGATCCTGCTGATCGGCGGTCAGTTCATGGAGCCTTCGGGCCTGCTGGTCATCGTGGCACCTCTGGTGTTCCCGATTGCGATTGAACTGGGCATCGACCCGATCCATCTGGGCATCATCATGGTGGTCAACATGGAGATTGGGATGATTACACCTCCGGTCGGGCTGAACCTGTTCGTGACCTCGGGCGTGGCCGGAATGCCGATGATGAGCGTCGTGAAGGCGGCGCTGCCCTTCCTGGCGGTTCTGTTCGCCTTCCTGATCATGGTCACGTATATCCCATGGATATCGACCTTCTTGCCCAACACTTTCATGGGGCCAGAGATCATAACGAACTAGCTGTGAACCACGTGAAAGCCGGGCCCCAGAGGCCCGGCTTTTTCCTTTGCGCCCCTCTTGACGAATTGTGGGTCATGCCCATCTGGAGGGCAGAGGACGACCTCACCACTTTGGTTGATCATTCGGGACGACCCGAACGGATATGAGGTGCCTCTATGCCCTGGATTTTTCTGCTATTCGCCGGTTTGTTGGAAATCGTCTGGGCCGTTGCGATGAAGCAATCGGTTGGCTTCACCCGGCTTTGGCCGACCGCCCTGATGGGCGTGTCGATGATCGGGTCTTTTGGCTTGCTGGCGCTGGCTATGCGGGATTTGCCACTCGGCACGGCCTATACGATCTGGACCGGGGTCGGTGCGGTTGGAGCGTTCATGATCGGCGTCATGTTTCTAGGCGAGGCCCTGACAGCCCCGCGCTTGATTGCAGCGGCCCTGATTGTGGCCGGTTTGGTAACTATGAAACTGGCGTGACGCTCAGGCGTTTTGCAGCGCGTCGATGATGCCCGCGAAATCCTGCGCTTTCAGGCTGGCCCCGCCGACTAATGCCCCGTCCACGTTGGACACGGCAAAGATGTCTGCGGCATTGCCGGGTTTGACCGACCCGCCATAAAGTAGCCTGACCGAGCGGCCCACGCCCTCGCCAAAGCGACGTTCCAGACGGGTGCGGATAAAGTCGTGGACCTCTCCGATTTCGTCGAGGGTGGGGACCTTGCCCGTGCCGATGGCCCAGATGGGTTCATAGGCTACGATCAAGTTCTCACCGGTTGACTGATCAGGGATCGAGCCCGACATCTGACCACCGATGATATCCAGCGTGTTGGCTGCTTCGCGCTGTTCCAGGCTTTCACCGACACAGATGATGGCTTTCAACCCAGCGTCCATGGTAGCACGGGCCTTAGCACGGATGTCTTCATTTTGCTCGCCGTGATCCTCGCGCCGTTCAGAGTGGCCCAGAATGACAGCAGACGCCCCGGCATCCAGCAGCATTCCGGCGCTGATATCTCCGGTATGGGCGCCAAAGGAGTTTGCATGGCAATCCTGACCGCCAACCTGAATATCTGTGGCCTGCACGGTGCTGGCCGCGCGGTACAGCAAGGTTGCGGGCGGGCAGATCAGCACATCGACCGTGGGGGACGGATACATGCGGGCGAGGGTGCTCAACTCCTCTAGCTCAGCCGACATCCCATTCATTTTCCAGTTACCAGCCGCCAGCTTGCGCCGCATCGCACACACTCCCACAAGAATTGTTGTTTGTGTTTCGGATAACACCCGCCGGGGATCGTGACAATTCCGGTTGCAGACGATCGCAGAAATCGACAGAACTCGCGCGAGCGAATGAGGCAGAGATGATCGACACACTGGATCTTGCGAAATTGGACGCCCGTGATGTGGCGGAACTGGCCAGATTGCGGCGCGCCGTTAGCGACGTTGGGTTTCTGCGCGTCTCCAACACTGGATTAGACAAGGCGAGGATCGAAGCCGTCCTGGCCGCTTACAAAGCGTTTTTCCACCTGCCCGAGGCGCAAAAAAGCCGCGTCGACATGGCAAAGACCGGGGCAAATCGAGGCTGGGGTGCGCCGCAATCCGAACAAGTCGATCCCGATGCAAACCCGGACTACAAAGAGGTGTTCGATTGCGGTTTCGATCTGCCCGAGGACAGTGCCTATGCCGACCGGGGCCTGAGCGTTTACGCCCCTAACCAATGGCCCGACGCGCCGTCTGGTTTTCAGCACATGATTCAAGGCTACTATGGTGACGCTTGTGCCGTTGCGATGCGTATCTTGCGTGCGATTGCCGTTGCTTTGGGCCGCGACGCGGGCAGCTTTGATGCGGCGTTTGACACGCCGATGGCTTTGCTGCGCGGCAACTTCTACCCTCAACGTCCCGTTTGGGCGGGCGCGCGTGATTTCGGGATCGGCGCGCATACGGATTATGGCTGCCTGACCTTGCTGGCGACCGACGGCACTCCGGGGCTTGAGGCGCAATTGCCGGATGGAAGTTGGGCCGAGGTCCAAGCCGACCCCGGCACCTTCGTGATCAACTTCGGGGAAATGCTGGAGTTCTGGACCGCAGGGCAGGTCAAGGCGACCATGCACAGGGTCGTCGGAGGAGCGGATGAACGGATTTCAGTGCCGCTGTTTTTTAACCCGTCCTATGACACCAGCGTTGCGCCGCCTGAGTCGGACCAAGTGATTTCAGCCGGAGAACACCTGACCCGGCGGTTCAACGAGACGTACGTCCACCTGAAAACGGCGTCCTAATTCTGCGCTGACAGGGTTTCGTCGAACTTGATCGATTCGCCGCAGCCGCAGGCATCGACCACGTTCGGGTTGCGGAATTTGAAACCGGATTCCAGTAACGAGACTTCATAGTCGATTTCGGTCCCGAACAGGAACATTTGCGCCATTGGGGCGATCATCACCCGTGCGCCATCCTGTTCGACCACCTCATCATTGGTGTCGGCCTCATCCACGTAATCCATGGTGTATTCCATGCCTGCGCAGCCACCTTTCTTGACGCCAATGCGCAGTCCCGCGTGCCCACCCGATTCCATCAGGCGTACAATCTGGGCCGCAGCCTTTGGGGTCATGGTCACGGCCTGTTTGCCGGGAATGCCAAACATTTTCGTCTCCGTCGTCGCGCGTTGTCTATAACTTAGTCCTCTGGTGGGGCAGTCTCAAGACATAGCAGACGTGCTTACCTAAGTTTTCCACTTAGGTAGGCACACATGCAACCTACGCTTGCCTAACGCCGCGCCTTCGTCCTAGCCTTGTGTGCAGTTGAGCAGTGAACATTGCAGGTAGGGCAACAGGATGAATTTTTCACTAAAACTTAACGGACTAAAAGCGGTACCGTTAATTGCCCTCGCGGCGTTTGCTGGTGGTGCTGCGGCGCAAACCGATGAAAAGCGGCATCCGGTGAATTGCGCCACCGCGCCAGGGGATTTGCGCGCCATCGCGGCTGAGAAAAAACACGCTCAAGATCAACAGGTTGAAAGCGTTGTTTCAATCCTTCCAGCCGGTGCGCTGCTTGGCCTTATCACCGGGACTGAGAAGAAACATCTGTCGATGTTGTCCGGTGATTACGTCAATGCGCTGGACGCGCGGGCGGAAGAAATTAAATCCACCTGCGGTATCAAATAAAAAACCGCCCCGGTGATTGAGGGCGGTTTAGTCATCGACAGCTGGTTTGCTTACATGAAGCCTAGTTCCAGACGGGCCTCGTCGGACATCATCTCCATGCCCCAGGGCGGTTCCCATGTCAGTTCTACGTCCACCTCCTTGACGCCGGCCACCGGTTCGACAGCTTCGACAATCCAACCCGGCATTTCGCCCGCGACAGGGCAGCCTGGCGCGGTCAGGGTCATGATGACCTTAACGGCGTTTTCGGGCGTGATGTCGATGGTGTAGATCAGGCCCAGATCATAAATATTGACCGGAATCTCAGGGTCATAGACGGAACGGCACGCCTCGACCACCGCTTCATACAGGGGGTGCTCAATCGTGGAAGGCGCAATCAACGGGGTGCCTTCGAACTGTTCACTCGGGTGGGTCATTCGTGCCTCGGGTCTGTTTCCTGAGCTTTTATATAGGGAAAGCCACGGGCAGCGTCCAGTGGTGCCGTGGCGCCATGATCGGGCGCCGAGCGATTCATTCGTTGATATCGTGCCGGAAGGTCTTCACCTGACCATGTGGCAGGGCGAACATGCGCCGCAACACCAGCCACGCTGCCAGTGACAAAGCTGCAAAGATCAGCAGCAAAACCGGCAGGGACGGGGCAACACCGGGGATGACCAGCAACAGCCCAGTGATCGCCGCGCCAATTGCGAAGCCCAGAAAGATGAATCCCGGCAGCACAATCTCGAGGATGCCGAGGGCCAAAGCCCCTGCCAACCATATCCACCATGTCAACCAGAACGGATCTGCCATTACTTGCCTCCCTTCAACATCTTAAAGGCATCGCCAAACGCTTCGAGTGCATTTGCAGGTACCACGATGGTTTGCGAGCCATTACCTGCGCCAAGTGCGTTCAGGGCCTCGACCTGTTTCAATGCGACCTGATACTGAGCGGCCTCGATACCATTGTCCTGAATGGCCTTGGCGACCACACCGGTTGCGTACGCTTCGGCCTCGGCCTCAATACGGCGGGCTTTGGCAGTTTGTTCAGCCGCGTAAAGCTCGGCATCGGCGTTCAGTTCGACGGCGCGTTTCTGACCCTCGGCCTCAGTCACCTGCGCGCGACGGGCGCGTTCGGCGTTCAGCTGCTGCAACATTGCGTCGCGGGTGGCCTGATCCAGGTTAACGTCCAGAATTTCGGCCCGAGTCACCTCGATACCCCAGTCATCCACGGCGGTTTCCACGCTTTCCTGAATACGGGTAATCAGCTGCGCACGGTTCGACTGTACCTCATCCAGGTCCATTTTGCCGATCTCGGCGCGGACGATACCGGCCACGGTGGTGGCAATCGCGCCATCTACGTCACGGATACGATAGACCGTCTTTTCCGGTTCAAGAATGCGGTAAAAGACCGAGGTGTCGATCTGCACCAGCACGTTGTCTTTAGTGATCGCGTCCTGAGTCGCGTTGGGCAACTGACGCTCCAGAATGGATATTTTGTGGCGCGCAACGTCCAGAAACGGAACGATAAAGTTGATCCCCGGCCCAAGGACCGAATGCAGGCGCCCGAACCGTTCAATCACGAACTTCTCGGATTGAGGCACAATCTTTATGCCCTTGAAAATGACGACGACGATCAGCGCCGCGCCCAGCAGGAAAATGATGTTGGATGAAATCAATCCAATAATCTGTTCTTCCATATAACTGTCCTCTCGGTATTGTGTACTATAGTATACATTTGGGGATTGACTCGCCCAATTTCAACTCAGCTATCCCGAGAAGGGGCGCGGAATCAAATCATTGAATAAGCTGATAAGGGGGGCGGAGGCCTGTCTGTGACCACTTTGCATCCCTTGCCGATTGCGCTATCGGGCAGACATGAAACTGATTATAGACACTGACCCAGGCATTGATGACGCAATGGCCATCGCCTATGCGGCTGCCGCCCCCGAGATTGAGCTTATTGGTCTGACCACGGTTTTCGGCAACACCCATGTGCATCAATCCAGCCGGAACGCTCGGTTTTTGTTGGATAAACTGGGCATAAACGCCCCGGTCGCAGAAGGCGCACCCGTGGCGCAGGGGGCGGACACACATGCGCCGTCTGAGCATGTTCATGGGCCTGAGGGGTTTGGAGATGTCACCGACATCCCTCAGATCGGGAGCAATCACAGCCTGTCCGCTGCCGAATACCTGGTTGAAATGGCCCGCGTGCATAAGGGCGAACTGGTGGTCTGCGCCGTCGGTCCCTTAACTAATATCGCCGCTGCTCTGCGTCTGGACCCGGAATTTGCCCAGAACATCGCCCGCTTGGTCATCATGGGCGGCGCTGTTTATTGCCCTGGTAACATTACCCCGCATGCCGAGGCGAATATCTACCATGACCCTCTTGCCGCCGATGAGGTTTTTGCCAACCCTCCTACGACGGTGGTTGTTGGCTTGGATGTGACGCTCAGGACCCTCTACGAAGGGGCCGATTTTGACGGCCTCGCGGAACAATCCGCAGATATGGGTGGGTTCCTGCGCGATATCTCGAAGTTTTATCTGAAGTTCTACAAGGATGTTGGTGGGCTTGAGGGTTGCGGGCTGCACGATTCGACAGCTGTGATCGCCTGTACCCATGCGGACATGTTCACAATGGTGGAAACCGGGTTGCAGGTTGTTGCGGACGGCCCCGAGATTGGCCTGACCCGCCCCGATCCATCGCGTCCCGTCGTGCACGTGTGCTGCGATGTCGACGGGGCAGGGGTGGTCGATCTCTTCACCCAACGGGTCGCTTCATTGCCCTGACGGGTTGCAAAGGGCGGGCAGATCAGGCAAATCCTGCCCGGTTCAGCGACCCCGAGGCCCCCTATGACCGAACGTTTTTCTCTTGACCTGAAAGCCACCGACGGAAAGGCGAGAGCCGGCGTGATCCGCACACCGCGCGGCGAGGTTCGGACGCCCGCTTTTATGCCTGTCGGAACGGCTGCGACGGTCAAGGCGATGATGCCCGAAAGCGTGCGCGCAACCGGGGCCGATATCCTGTTGGGCAACACCTACCACCTGATGCTGCGCCCCACGGCCGAGCGGATTGACCGTCTGGGTGGGTTGCACAAATTCATGAACTGGGAACGCCCGATCCTGACGGACTCGGGTGGGTTTCAGGTTATGTCCTTGGCCGGGCTGCGAAAACTGACCGAAAAGGGCGTGACCTTCAAATCGCATATCGACGGTTCCAAGCATGAGCTGACGCCAGAGCGGTCAATGGAAATCCAGCGCCTGCTGGGTTCGGATATCGTTATGTGTTTCGACGAATGCCCGGCCTTACCTGCGGACCGGGACCGGATTGCTGAATCGATGCGACTGTCGATGCGATGGGCGCACAGGTCGCGTGATGCGTTCGGCGACCGTCCGGGCCACGCTTTGTTTGGCATTCAGCAAGGTGGACTAGAACAGGATTTCCGCGAAGAATCCGCCGAAGCCTTAAAAGAGATCGGGTTCGAAGGCTATGCGGTCGGCGGATTGGCCGTCGGCGAAGGCCAAGAGGCCATGTTCAGCGTTCTGGATTTCGCGCCTGATATGCTGCCCACCGACAAGCCACGCTATCTGATGGGAGTGGGCAAGCCCGACGACATCGTTGGCGCCGTTGCGCGTGGCATCGACATGATGGATTGTGTTTTGCCTTCGCGTTCAGGGCGCACAGGGCAGGTTTTCACCCGCTATGGCGTGGTCAACATAAAAAACGCCCGCCATGCGGATGACCCGCGCCCGCTGGATGAGCAGTGTACGTGTCCAGCCTGTTCCAACTACTCCCGCGCCTATTTGCACCATGTATTCCGCGCGAACGAGATGATCTCGGGGATGCTGCTGACCTGGCACAACCTGCACTATTTTCAGGAAATCATGCAGGGTATGCGCGGCGCGATTGCGGCGGGAACCTTTGAGGCATGGCAAAATCAATTCCATGCCCAACGCGCACAAGGGGATATCGAGCCGATTTGATGTTGTAATCCTAACGCCCAAAAAAACGAAACCGTCGACGGGGTTTGGCTTCGAAGTCATAACCACAGCTTTCAAAGAATGCGCGAACTTCTGGTGTAAGCAGTCCTTTTCCTGAAGCTTGTTGCGGGAGTCCAAAGCCGCATCCGTAGTTGATTTCAACTATAACTGGTCCTGTGTCGGTTATCGCAATATCGGTTGACTGGTATCTTATTGGTGCGAAGAGGCGAGCGGCGCGCGCGTTAATTTCTTTCAGCTCATTCCAATAAGGTAAGCTGAGACCTTTTAAACCAACTTGTTTTGGGTGATCTTCAAGGTATCGAATTTCCTGATCATCTCGTTGCGCAACTGTCGTGAGTCTTCCGGTGTCTACATCGACAGCACATGCGATGTTTCCGTCGCGCCAGAAAGCGTCTGCAATATTTGACCCCTGAGCCAACGCCATTGCTGCCATGGGCACATAAACGCCCTCGTCGCTCACTAAATTAACCATTCTGACCGTGGCCAGAGCAGACGCGAATGGGGCAATACGCGAGTGGTTTCTCAATTGACGTTGAATTAGATAGCTATTTTCGCCGACTACGCGATCCAGGAAGTCTTCGTAGGATACTTCGCCAATGCCACTGCAAACCAAAGAATGGTTTGTTGCTGACTGAATGCGGAAAACACCAAATCCAACCATGCCGCCAATGACTTTTCCAAACAATCCTGCGTCCGCGTGCTCAATGCACAGCGCTCTTAGCGCATCTGGTGTGTTGACCTTATTAATTCCGGGAAACACTCTTTGAGACTTGTCAATCACACCCAAGTTCTCTGGGACAGGAAGGCCACCAGCGGTGAGTAGTGTGCAGGCGAGGGCTTTATCTTCTGTCGTCGCGTTCCAAGTGTGATCGTTGCAAGTGTTGGCGATGGGCCAGTGGATTTTGTTCCCGATGAACTGTAAACGCTCTTCGTCAGAATAATTTCCCTCGTAGTGAAACCCATGCAAAAGGTATTCGGTCAAATTCAGTTTAGTGATCGAGCGCGCGAGACGTGAAAAGTCTTTTTGGATTTGCAGAATGGAGCGCCCGGACTTATGAGATGCGTAGATTAGTTGGTCTTGGTACTTTTTTTCGCGGATTTCCTCATATGCAGCCTGATCCTTTGCCGCTGCGTTTTGAAGTGTCTGTTCTGTCACGAGTAACCTCTACAGTTAGAAATTCTTCTTTTCAGTATAGGTTCGAAACGGTTTAACACGGGAGTATAGATTTCCCTCTTTGGATTTGCGGGGCACGGGTGGTGCAATTTGGTACCTTGCGCTTCCTTCTGTACGGGTTCATCTTAAGATCACACAAATACTGTGGTTGAAAAAGTGAGATTTCAAACCCATTTTTTCACCTACACAGGAGATGGCCGAGTGTTGCCTGACACAGGGACCGGAGCCGTCTTGCCAACGATAAGGATAGAGCATGCAAGAGCCTCTGAATTCCTCGTACCCCGTACTGCCGTTGCGCGATATTGTGGTGTTTCCACATATGATCGTGCCGCTGTTCGTGGGACGGGAAAAATCCGTCCGCGCGCTGGAAGAAGTGATGCAGGACGACAAGCAGATTCTGCTGTCCAGCCAGATTGATCCGGGTGAGGACGATCCCGCAATCGACGGGATTTACCGGTCGGGCGTACTGGCAAATGTGCTGCAACTGCTGAAACTGCCCGATGGCACTGTAAAAGTGCTGGTCGAAGGTCAGGCGCGCGTGCAGATCACCGATTTTCTGGAAAATGACGATTTTTTCGAGGCCCGCGCTGAATATCTGACCGAAATTCCGGGCGACGTGACGACGACCGAGGCGCTGCTGCGCACCGTCGCAGATGAGTTCGAGCGTTACGCCAAAGTCCGCAAGAACATCCCCGAAGAAGCGCTGACCGCCGTTGGTGAAACCACCGAACCTGCCAAGCTGGCCGACCTGGTTTCGGGCCATCTTGGCATCGAGGTTGAGCAAAAGCAGGAACTGCTTGAGACGCTCTCGGTTAGTGAGCGGCTCGAAAAGGTCTATGGCCTCATGCAGGGCGAGATGTCGGTTCTGCAGGTCGAGAAAAAGATCAAGACCCGCGTCAAATCCCAGATGGAGAAGACGCAGCGCGAGTACTACCTGAATGAGCAAATGAAGGCCATTCAGAAGGAACTTGGCGATGGCGAGGACGGCGGCAACGAAGTTGCTGAACTGGAAGAGAAAATCGCCGAGACCAAGCTGTCGAAAGAAGCGCGCGAAAAGGCCGAGGGTGAGCTGAAGAAGCTCAAGAATATGTCACCCATGTCGGCCGAGGCCAC
Source organism: Ruegeria sp. AB6 (assembly GCF_056542685.1). Lineage (NCBI taxonomy): Bacteria > Pseudomonadati > Pseudomonadota > Alphaproteobacteria > Rhodobacterales > Roseobacteraceae > Ruegeria > Ruegeria sp. AB6. The sequence continues at coordinate 27,576 of NZ_JBQGAD010000020.1, forward strand.
CGTTGTGCGCAACTATCTGGACTGGATTCTGTCGCTGCCGTGGGGCACCAAATCCCGCGTCAAAAAGGATCTGGGCCGTGCCCAGGACATTTTGGATGCCGATCACTATGGGCTTGAGAAGGTCAAGGAACGGATCGTCGAGTATCTGGCGGTTCAACAGCGCTCGAAAAAGCTGAAAGGCCCGATCCTGTGCCTTGTCGGCCCTCCGGGTGTGGGTAAAACCTCGCTGGGTAAGTCGGTTGCCAAAGCCACGGGGCGCGAGTTCATTCGCATCTCGCTGGGCGGTGTGCGTGATGAATCCGAGATCCGCGGCCACCGTCGGACCTATATCGGTTCGATGCCCGGCAAGATCATCCAGTCGCTGAAAAAGGCAAAAACCACGAACCCGCTGATTTTGCTCGATGAGATCGACAAGATGGGGCAGGATTTCCGTGGCGACCCGGCTTCGGCCATGCTTGAAGTGCTGGACCCTGAACAGAACAGTACGTTCATGGACCACTACTTGGAGGTCGAATATGACCTGTCCAACGTGATGTTCCTGACCACGTCGAACAGCTATAATATGCCCGGGCCTCTGCTGGATCGGATGGAGATCATCCCGCTGGCTGGCTATACCGAGGAAGAGAAATCCGAGATCGCCAAGCAGCACCTGATCGGCAAGCAGGTTAAAAACCATGGCCTCAAGGCCAAGGAATTTGAGCTGACCGATGATGCGCTGCAATCCATCATCCGCACCTATACCCGGGAAGCGGGCGTGCGGAACTTGGAACGAGAGATCGCCAAGGTTGCCCGGAAATCGCTGACCAAGATCATCAAGAAAGAGGCCGAGTCGGTCACGGTGACGCCCGACAATCTGGATGATTTCCTGGGCGTGCCCAAATACCGCTATGGTCTGGCCGAACAGGACGATCAGGTCGGTGTTGTGACTGGTCTGGCTTATACCTCGGTCGGGGGCGATCTGCTGCATATCGAAGCGCTGAAACTGCCCGGCAAGGGGCGGATGAAGACCACCGGTAAGCTGGGCGATGTGATGAAGGAATCCATCGACGCGGCATCGTCCTATGTGCGGTCAATCTCGCCTCAGATCGGGGTGAAGCCGACGAAATTCGACACGCTGGACATTCACGTCCACGTTCCGGATGGCGCAACGCCCAAGGATGGCCCCTCGGCCGGTCTGGCGATGGTGACTTCGATCGTGTCGGTGCTGACCGGCATTCCGGTTCGCAAGGATATCGCCATGACGGGCGAAGTTTCGCTACGCGGCAACGCGATGCCGATCGGTGGGCTCAAGGAAAAACTGCTGGCGGCCCTGCGTGGTGGCATCAAGACTGTCCTGATCCCCGAGGAAAATGAAAAGGATCTGGCCGACATCCCGGATAACGTGAAGGAAGGGCTGGAGATCATCCCGGTCACGCATGTGTCCGAAGTTCTGAAGCAGGCGCTGATTAGCGAGCCTGAACCCATCGAATGGGACGAAGCAGCCGAGGAGGCCGCAGCCGCGGCTGCGAAAGCCGCGGAAAGTTCGGCAGCGTCTGCCAGAACGCACTGAGTTCGGATTGAATGATCAAAATGGGCGGGGTTTCAACCTCGCCTTTTTAATGCGACTATCCAAAGAATTGGGACGCAAGGAACCACCAAGTTTTAGGGGAAAATGGTGGGTGATAAGAGATTTGAACTCCTGACATCTTCGATATGTAATCGCCTATCAAGACCTAGTAGTTAGGGAAGCCCATACCCAATAACATCAAAGGGTTATGTCTGTCACAACTTGACCCTCCATACATCCAATACTAGATGTTGTGGTACATAAACCCACACAGGACAATTTGCCTTCCTTGAGATGAGTCAAAAGGAAAAAGGTCAGCGAAACCAAAACTCAACACCTCTTTTTTTGTGGAAAGCCGACACTGACTAGCGGACGTTTGGTTGCGAAGATGGTTGATGAAGATCAGCCTGAAACTGGTGTCCGCACACTTCTATCGTGATCTTCAACAAAGTTAGTTGGTAAGCCTTCAACATTTAGGACAGTCTCGCCCTCTCAACGACATGCACGCTAGTCGGGTGTACACAGCAATTGTGGTCTGATTGGCGTTGCTCGAGTAACGGCTATGGCATTCAGTTTTCCAGACGTTTGGTGCCTGAAAAAGTGTGTGTTCGGATATTGAGCCTATAAAGGAGGAAGTTTCCCTAAATCTTTCCTCTCTTTTTGAAACCGCCCAATACGGAAAATGTATGCGCAAAACAAACAACGACGTAACACGTCTACTTCGACACACATTCAACAAAGCCCGGTTTGCTTCGTTAGATCGGTCTACGGTAACCGAAGCATCGAAGAACTTTGTATCCGAGTTGATAAACCGAACTATTGCTTACGAAGCACAATACCACCCCCGAAAACGTGCCAGACGACAGAACGACTTGGACAACTTCAAATTGGCAGTTGGAGCGTTGGCTGCCGATCTAATCAAGCACAGCGCGAATGAGGCCGCCAAAGGCTACATGTATCGACCATCCGACAAAGACGAACTTGCACAGACCTTGGTGAGTAGTGATGCCTTTATCAAGCTTCGAACCTACTGGATGGGAATGGGGCTGATGGAAGAAACTGGCTTTGTGCATTTCCGAGCTTCGATTGACGACAGTGACCAAAACACAACGTACAAAAAAGCGCGGAGGTTCAGAGCCACACCAGCTCTGTTGGAACTGGCCCAGAGCTACCAACTCACAGCGGCCAACGTCACCGAGCACTTTGAACGCTGTCACAGTCACGCCAGTGTCTTGCAGGTACGCAGTACCAAAGACGGCGACTACAATTTCCCAAAAGGTGGCAAGCTCATCAAGCAGAGTGGCCCCAGATTTCAGGAGCGCAGAACCGAAGTAGAGACCCTGAACAGGTATCTCGCCCGTCACAAGTTTAACCTATCAGATCAACCAATGTTGCGACGTATCTTCAATTGCGGTGACCGGAAAGGGTTCGACTTCAATCTCGGGGGCCGTTTCTATTGTGCCTCTGACGACGATTGGATGCAGATGCCGAAGGAAAAACGGAAAGCCATTATGATTGATGGTGAACCAACGTGTGAAATTGATGTTTCTTCCAGTCAGCTATCCATTCTGTACGCAATCCAAGGTGAGACCCTCGCCTATGATCCCGATCCTTATCAGATCGACGGGATATCGAGAGAGGTCACAAAACGGATCATTGTCGCCTCTATCGGGCGGGGGAAACCCCCATCCCGCTGGCCGAGGTCTTTCAACGACGACTTCATTTCCGAACATGGCTACCACCCTAGGGATCGGTACAAGCTGAAGGACGTGGTTTCGTCGATCTTGGCCCGACACCCGGTTTTGTCCAGTCTCGAACCCGAAAAACTGGATTGGGCTATTTTGCAGTTTGAAGAAGCAGAGTGTTTTCTAAAAGCAATGCAGTGCCTCTATGAGTTGCAAGACATACCGTCCCTTCCGGTTCATGACAGTCTGATCGTGAAGCAACGGGATCATGAATTGGCGTCAACTGTGCTGAAGGATGAGTATAAAGAACGGTTGGGCTTCATCCCTCAAGTGAAGATGACCTTGGACAGTGGTTTTGCCATGGCCGCCTAAGGGCTATTTGAGGCTACCTTATGTAGTCCACTAGGTAAGGTACTTTATTGGGAGGGGGTACTATCCCCCTTATTGCAAGTCATCCGACACGTTGTCCTATAAGAAGTATCTTAGGCATTACTCTGAAGCGTAAGGACAGAAATGCTGTCACTGAGAACTTCGGGTTGCCTGAGCGTGTCTGGGACCTGAGCCCATCGGAATGACTAAAAAGCGGACGAAACTGACATCGCTTCAGCCGAACAAGCGTTCTCCGCCTAAGTGCTCTAGACTAATCGTTCGATATATGGCGCAATTCTGATGCTCAAGAACTTCGGTCTTTGGTGACACTGACTGACATACATCTTTGAAACTGCTAAGCGGTGTGACAACGTTTTGCTATACTGCAAAACTGTGTGCTACTTTGCAGGCTTCAACCATGAATTTTATTAGGAGAAGACATGCTAACTAAACTTCTTGTTTCTGCATTTTTCTTGATTATGCCTGCGTTCAGTTTTGCTCAAACAGCTGAGCGCAGCG
>NZ_JBQGAD010000021.1:0-31124 GCF_056542685.1 Ruegeria sp. AB6
TGAAGGTCGCAGGTTCAAATCCTGCTCCCGCAACCAGTGTCAGAAATCCCCTACACAGCCCGGTCAGACTAAAATTGATCCCCCGGATCAAACACTTAGCCTCGCACCACGCGAGGCTTTTTGCTTTGCGACAAACACAACTGGAAGCACTGTGGAAGCAAACGGAGCGAATTCACCCTGTGGTGAACGCGCAACAGAGGCTATTCGCACATTGTCCCAAATCGTTGCGGTGATCAGACCTATCTTGAATTTCTGTGCAGGCTGGTTTGCCATGGTTCAGTGTCTTTCTGTTGATGTATGTGGAAAGGGGCGCGGGACCGTTTCGCCCGCGCCTCTACAGAGTCGTTCCGGCCCCAAAATCCCGCACGGCGCTGCCAACCCCGCGCGGGCAAAACTCAGGCTGCGGTGTAACTGCCGGTGTTGCCGTAGCGACGTGCCTCGGCCCATTCCAGAAGGTCACGGCGGCGATAACGGACAGACCGACCCGACTTGTAGAATTTCGGGCCAAACCCCGTTACGCGCCATTTCTGGATGGTGCGCACACTCTGGCACAGGAAATCGGCGGCTTGGCTTTCGTCAATAAAGCCGTCCAGATAATCCGTGGCGGGGCGGTTGTTGTCGTTTGCTGGTTCATTGGTGAGCATCTGTTTACTCCGGTTTGAGTTGCTGATGCTCTAGACTTGGATTACCCACCAACCATAAAAAATACCAATAAACCCCGCTTGAGTTTATTGTTTTTGGGCTTCTTTTAACTCTCTAAAAAGAGGTGAAATAATTCTGCGGATAGTTTCAGAGCTGATTTTGTCAGCAGGTACCGGAAGGTCGCCGAGACCGTGCGCGGTCAGAGCGGGGCAGGTGAGAAGCCTGCGGGGAAGCGGCTGGCCTCCGATAAAAGGCATCGCGCAGATACGAACCTGAAAGCGAAGGGCCTTCTCCCGCAAGACCGGAGGGAAGGAGCGGGGGCCGGATATTGTCTTATGACAAGTACGGGCCAATTTGCGCTAAGCGGCGAAATATGAAACTAAAAAACAACTAAACGGATGTTTGATAACGTCCAGCGAGAAATCACTTTAATGCGGTCGGCTCTTACAGGCGCGGTGCTGACGACAGTCTGCCGTTCGAACGAACTGACCCAGAGGTATGAGGCATAGGTCCTTTTTCTGATGCTCACCCTGGTTTTTGGTCTCGCTAGTCGACTCTAGCCGTTTTTACGGTTGTTTCAGGCTCAATTGAATGGTGGGATACGCTATGCGCACAGTGCTGAATGCTCTTTGCTTTCTTTTATTGTTGCTAGTTGTCGCTTACTCAACAGTATGGGGCACTTTGGCCCTATGGTTCAAATTTTCAGTCCCAGAATTGATCCGGTTAATTGCGATCGTTTCCTTTGTCGTCGTTGGCCTCGGAACGCTAGTTTCAATTTTTCGAAGAAGTAGATGGCGATGGTTGTCTGGATTCGCAGTATATCTCGCAGCAATACTAATATGGTGGAACTCACTAACCCCACCTTCGGACGGAAATTGGTCGCCTGATGTTGTACGGACAGTCACAGGTGAAATAAGCGGCAACACACTAACTCTGAATGACGTTCGTGCATTTGAATGGCAGTCGGCTGATACTTTCGAAGAGAAGTGGATTACTAGAGAATACGATCTGTCTCAAATTGAAAGTGTGGACCTCTTCATGTCGTATTGGGGTGGGCCAGAAATGGCGCACCTTATGCTAAGCTTTGGCTTTTCTGATGGCAGGTATTTGACGTGGTCGATCGAAGTACGCCGACAGGTCGGAGAGTCTTTTTCTCCCGTTGCCGACTTTTTCAAAGCGCATCCTATTGTAATGATAGCGGCGGAGGAGCGTGATGTCGTCGGGCTTCGCTCTAATGTTCGAAAAGAGAAAGTACATCTGTTCAGGCTGCGTGGTGAATTAGAAGAGCGTATCAAACTGATCAGCGCCTATGTAGAAGCTGCAAATGAAATCGCCGAGCGACCCCGCTGGTTCAACTCAGTTTTCACCAATTGCTCCCGATCAGCAATTTTAATCGCGCGACATGTTGGCATTAGCATTCCTGTCGACTATCGCGTTGTAATTAATGGCTATTTTCCTGACTACCTGTACGAGCAAGGACTGACCAATACTGAGATTGATATTCAGCAGTTATATAGTCTTGGAGATATCACAGCTAACGCGCTAGCAAACGGGCTAGACGAGGGTTACTCAGCAGCAATCCGCAAAGATGTTCCGGTTCCTTAGCTCTTGGTCTTGGAAAAGTCATTTTATCTTTGGGACAGTTGCTGGATGGTGCTGCTAGAGCAGAAGTGATTTTTCGGTCTTTCGGGTGGAAGCCTTGAGACACAGGGAAAATTGCGGCCCGCCTATTTGTCCGATATTTATATTCCATTTATGTGTAATGTGCTCTGGCTACGATGCCTTTGACGGCGATATTCGTGGAAAAAGGGTTTGTGAAGTTGAGCGTCAAAAAGACCATAGATCAGTCGCGGAGGCACTTCGTATTTTCAGGGAGCGTTTTTGTCGCGACTGGGTGCAGTTCCAAAAGGAACTTAGTCGGCCTCGAACCAACAAGAGCTTTATCCAAAGCAGAAATCGATGAAAGAGGTCATAGGATCTTTATTGCTACTGTTCGCGAACCCTCAACGGTGGCGACCGAGTTTTTTTCAGGTCGTCGCGCCAATCGTCTTAACTTTGCGGCTGTAGATGTTGTAATCCCGCCAAACCACAAGACGGGCAATATCGAAAGGCCGAGAGGCAGCTCGCCAGATCCCGATAAGCATTTCGTTATCACGAACCCGCAGATATTTGACAACGATAGCAAGTTTGTAGGCACGGTAGAGAACAGTGTTTTGGCTTTGCCAAAGGGAGAACGTGCCTCTCTGCTATGGATACATGGTTACAACACAAATCTGACTGATGCAGTATTGCGGTTTGCTCAGTTTCTGGAAGACACCGGGTATAGCGGAGTGCCCATCTTATACTCTTGGGCCTCTCAGGCTCGTTTGGGTGCCTACGTCTACGACATCAACAGTGCACTCATTGCACGGGATCAGCTTGAGGAGGTTCCTGGGCTACTCAAAGACAGTCCTGTAGAAACAATAGATATCGTAGCCCACTCGATGGGTAACCTTGTTGCCATGGAGGCCGCTCGCGGCATAGCAAATCGCGGGCTTTTCAATGTCAGCGGTAAACTCAGAAGTGTTATTCTTGCGTCGCCCGACATAGACATAGACTTATTCATTGCTCAGTTATCAGCGATCCCCAAGGACAAACGGAGGTTCTATGTGCTGACATCCGAAAATGACCAAGCTCTTGCGGTTTCAAGCTTGATTGCAAGAAACCCGCGTGTGGGACAGCTAGATGCAACATTGATTTCCGAGCTAGGTTTGAACGTGATCGACCTGTCCCAGGTACAAGACACGACCTCTGTTCACCATTCAAAGTTTGCTGACGCTCCCGAGGTTGTTCGGCTGATAGGAGACAGAATACTAGCAGGCGATAAAGGCGCTAAGGTTTCAGGTCGCGCTGAAGCCGTGGTTATTACCGCCAGTGGTACCATCGCTGTCGTTGACGAGGCGATATCCAACTGAATTTGGGAACATGACGCGCTTTCGGCCGGCTAGAGCCACCAATCTCTATTCTTGGGCTGCGAGTATTGTGCCACAAAACATGTTAGTGTCGGCCAAGTGTTTCTTCCGGCAGACGTCCGAACACCCGTTTGTATTGTTGAGCAAAATGACCTTGATGAAAAAAACCGTTTTCAATCGCAACACCTTTGATTTGAACTTCCCCAACACTGGCGGCACTAAGTGTTTTGTGGACTTTGTTAAGGCGTATGCGTCGTAACCAGGTTGCGGGGGATATACCGATGCAATCTCGAAACGCGTAGTGTAGAGTCCGAAGGCTTACTCCGATTTCACTGCATAACTCGACCAGACCCACGGAGCAGACATCGTCCGAATATGCGATATCGCACGCGCGACTAACGATTGCCGCGGAACGGCAAGATTGTAGAGAAGCAGATTTCGAAGCCCGCGAGCTAATCAATTCCCATAGGAATAACTTCGTAAATTGGTCAAGCAGGTGTTCGATCTCAAATTCATTTGCTTGCTTCGAACGGTGCAGCAAATCTTGAGCCGCGAGTCCCAGTCTTTTACTCGCCTGCTGAGCTAGACTACTGACTGGAGGTATGTCTTCAAAGTCGAGCTCATCCCCGGTGAGATTGAGCGCCAGAGACCGCGCTTCCGAAAAGTGAACGGCCAGATTTACCCCATCCCAGTTTGTACTGCCAATAAGCTCGGCTTCTCGATTGGGAGGCTGAACAACAATCGAACCTGTTTCGATTTTTTCTCCAAAAAAAACTGCGGGTTCAGCTTGTTCCAAAACCAGCGCTGCCGAAAAACAATCGGGCATACCTGTGCCGCGATACACTATTTTTCGATTCCATTTCTCCCGAGCAATCTGTTTTTGACCAACTTGAAGTAAGTCAAGACTGCTCTCCAAAGGACCAGCAGTCATTTGGTAGTACTCTTGATCCCAACCGACGGAGGCGTCCTGCAACTGCCCGACGTCAGACGTGGTTGTGAATGTCCGTTCAACCGACAAGTTTTTGTATAGTTCTTTGTCCCCCATCTATTCCGAATAACACATTCAGAAAATATGACATAACAATATTTCTTTGACACGTAACAGTCAGTTATTGAGGCAAATTCTTTGGTCTGTGACACGTATTTTGCACTTTTGGGATGTCGAAATTCCCCCTAACGATCGCCTTTCAATGCAAGCATGTTTTCCTAAACACGGGGCTTGGTAGGCGGACCGAATGCAAATTGGCGAGGGAAGATTGCGGCGTGTGCTCTTTGTCTTAGCAATATTGGCGGCTAAGGTTACTCTTTTCAGTAGCCAAGTTTATGCACAAGACAGCGCAGACGCTGCGGCGCAGGCCAATAACCCTCTGGCAAATTTCACGGCTTTCAACTTGCAGAACTATTATGTCGATGAGTTGACTGGCCCTAGCGAAAACGATGCAAATTCGTTCATTCTTCGCTACGCCCAACCGGTCCAGCTAGGGGAATCAAACTGGCTGATCCGCGCGTCTTTGCCGTTCAACAGCTTTCCTGTCGGCGATGGTGGGTCAACGGTGGATGGAGTGGGGGATTTTGACATCTTCGCCGCCTATCAGATCGACTTACAAAAACCGGGAGTAAGCTTTGCAATTGGCCCTTCTATTGTGGCTCCAACCGCCTCCGATGACCGTTTGGGCAGCGACCAATGGCAGTTGGGTTTGGCTAATGTCTACTTCAACGCAAAATCGGCAATTTGGCAGTATGGGTACTTGCTAATTTGGCGAAGCGGCGTGGGTAGCACGAACGACCGGGAACGCGTAAACACCGCCGCATTGCAACCTATTCTGTTCCGCCAACTTGGCGACGGCTGGTACACAGGCGGGGCTCCAATTTGGACAGCAAATCTGGAAAACGGTGATTATTCTGTACCGTTAGGCCTCCGGGTCGGAAAGGTCTGGGTAAAAGGAAAAACTGTATTCAACGTGTTCGTTGAACCTCAATGGTCAGTTGCCGATAGCGGACAGGGACAACCAAAACGACAAGTGTTTTTTGCACTAAATATGCAGTTCCAATGATTGAAACGAGCGTCTGAAAAAGGACTTACTACAACGCAAAAAAGAGAGGGCCCAAGTGAAAAGCTTAAGAATCCGCCTCCCTGTTCCGTCGGGTGTTCAGGAAAGTTCTTCTGCGCCGACCAAAAAATGAGATTGCTGACACTAGTCACGTAGCTGCCTGTTAGATGACCGATTCGGTAGGGCGTTCACTAAAAGCACTTTTTATTCTAAGGTTTGAATTAGTGTTTTGTGTAGCAAAGTTAAGCGCCTACGATGAAGTCTGAGTAACGAACGGAAAGCCAAACAGCGCGGTCATCCAACCTGTCCAATTCAGTGAGAGTAAAACAAATGGAAAAAACTTGCTTTAAACAACACGCCAAGTTTTGGATGACGATTTGTTTTGTAGGTGCACTTGCAGGGTGCTTTGAAGAAGATAGTGCCGAAGCGACAGAAAAACCTGCTCGACCGGTTTTGTCGATGATCGTGGGTGACACAGAAAGGTTTCGGACTGACAGCTATCCTGGTCGAGCCGAAGCTGTACGGGAAGTGAACCTGTCTTTCGAAGTATCGGGGCGAATGATTACCAGACCGGTCGATGTGGGATCGACTGTCAGATCAGGGGAAATTCTCGGTTCTTTGGACCCGGAGCCTTATATAGCTCGGATTCGCACAATTGAAGGGGAACAAGCTTCTCTTCAAGCGGCATTGTCCAACGCAACCACAGAATTGGAGCGCAGAGAAAAACTGCTCGAAAATGATTTTGTTTCTCAGGCCAACGTCGACGACCAAATTATGGTTGTCGATGCAGCCAAGGCAAAAATTGAAGCGACTGAAGGTTTGCTGGACGCTGCTCGTCTCAACCTAAACTATACGGAACTGAAAGCACCTTTCGATGGGATTGTGTCGGAGGTTTTTGCGGACAACTTTCAGAACGTTGTCGCGAAACAACCGGTAATGCGCATCCTGGATACTTCCCAGATCGAAATGGAAATCGGCGTTCCAGAAGCTCTTATAGGGCTGGCTCCTTTCGTGGAAGAAATCAGCGTTACTTTTTCAAGCCTACCGAATTTAGAAGTTCCTGCAGAAATTTCCAGGATAGGTTCTGAGGCGTCGCTCAGCACTCGTACGTATCCAGTTACAATTGTAATGGATCAACCTGACGAAGCCAAAATCCAACCCGGGATGGCCGGTAAAGCGACTGCTCGTGTACGACTGCCCGAGAACTGGGCGAAGACCGGTGTTGAGATTCCCAGCGCAGCTGTGTTTTCGCCTGACGGGGAAAACGCGGGAAACACTTTCGTTTGGCTTATTGATGAAGCGTCAAACACAGTTTCTCCAAAATCTGTTGAAGTAATTTCTATCGGGGGGAGGGGATTAGTTGTTCAAGGGCTTGATGCGGGGGATCGTATCGTCACTGCAGGTGTCAATGTCATAACCGAGGGCCAAAAGGTCCGGGTCGAAGCGCCTTAAATTCTGGAGGCAGCCATGTCACTTCCGCAGATATCCATTGAGAACCGAGTTGTAACGTATTTTACGCTGTTCCTTATCTTGGTCATCGGAACTTTTAGTTATTTCCGTCTTGGCCAACTCGAAGATCCCGATTTTACAGTCAAAACCGCGATCGTGATTACTCAATATCCTGGTGCAAGCCCTGAAGAAGTTGAGCTAGAGGTTACTGACCTCATAGAATCTGCGATTCAAGAACTCCCGGAACTTCGTTTTCTTACGTCTTACTCAAAAGCTGGACTTTCAATTGTAAAGGTCGAAATCAAACAGGAGTATTGGGCGGACCGCTTGCCCCAAGTTTGGGACAAGATGCGTAGCAAGGTTCGGGATGTCCATGGTCAGCTTCCGCCAGGAGCCATGACCCCAAACGTTATCGACGACTTCAGTTTTGTGTATGGGTTCGTTCTTGCGATAACGGGCGACGGTTTCTCCTACGCGCAACTGGAAGAATACGTAAAGGCGATCCGCAAAGAGCTGGCGCTTGTTCAAGGAGTTGCACGTGTCGAAACTTGGGGAGTGCAGCCAAAGGTTATTTACCTTGATGCTTCGGAACAAAAGCTTCTGGATCTCGGGGTAACGACGGAAGACTTTGTTGCAACGCTGGCACTGCAGAACCAGGTCGTTAATGCGGGGCAACTAGAGCTTGGCGATATGCGCCTTCGAATTGCGCCGACTGGAGAATTTAAAAGCCCGGAAGATATCGGGAACTTACGAGTCCGTACAAGCTTGCTGGACAAAGCTCTGGATATTCCCGCGGATTTTGCTGATGAGGCAACTCGCCCCAGAGACCGCAGTGCTGAAACAATCGCAATCAAGGACGTTGTAGATGTCAGACAAGGTTACCTGGAACCACCCATCAATGTCATGCGATTCAATGGCCAATCCGCAATTGGGATATCAATAGCCAATGTGACTGGCGGCAATATTGTAGACACGGGACGAAATTTGGATGCGGCTTTGGCCATTGTCGAGGCCAACCTTCCCTTGGGAATTGAAATGCACAAAATCGCTTGGCAGAGCGATCTCGTGACGGAAGCCATAAACGCCTTCATGATAAACTTGGGCGAAGCGGTTCTTATCGTCCTAGTCGTTGTTGCTCTGGCCATGGGTTGGCGTATGGGGCTGGTAATAGGCGGTGCGCTTATCCTGACGATCCTCGGCACCTTCATTGTAATGTCTATACTGCAAATTGATCTTCAAAGGGTTTCTCTAGGTGCGCTGGTTATTGCTCTGGGAATGATGGTCGATAACGCCATTGTAGTTGCAGATGGTATGGCTGTCCGTCTGAAGAAAGGAATGGATCGCAAGGCGGCTGCCATTGAAGCCGCTGCCCAACCGAGTTGGGCTCTTCTGGGAGCGACAGTTATCGCAATGATGGCTTTCTACCCAATCTTCGCAGCAACCGCAGATGCAGGCGAGTATGCCGGTTCACTATTTGTGGTGGTAGGGGTTTCGCTGCTGCTAAGTTGGCTTATTGCCATGACAATCACGCCATTGATGTGCGTTGATCTTATCAAGATCTCCGAAGCCGACCAAGACTCATCACGAGATCCATATGCGGGCGTTGTTTTCACGATGTTCCGCGCGGTCTTGTCTACGTGCATCAGAGTGCGCTGGCTTACCGTACTTGTTATGCTGGCAGTGTTCGGATCCGCGCTTTACGGGTTCCAGTTCGTAGATCGACTATTCTTCACTGATGCGACGCGGCAGCAGTTTATGGTCGATATCTGGGCACCTGAAGGTACGCGCATTCAACAAACTTCGGCTCTGGCAAAAAGGGTGGAAGATCACCTGGAGGGAGATGAGCGTGTTTCCGGAGTTTCCACGTTTGTAGGTTCCGGAGGCCCCAGATTCTATCTTCCCGTTGATCCAGAATTTCCTTACGAAAGCTACGCACAAGTCATTATTAACACGACCGATCTAGACAGTGTTTATAGCCTTGTCGAAGAACTAGAGCCTTGGGTTGTGGATAACCTGCCTGAGGCAATGGTCCGAGTTCGAAAGTTCACAGCAGGTCCCGGTTTTACTTGGCCGTTCGAGGCAAGGTTCTCGGGCCCGGCGAATGCAGACCCGGAAGTGTTGAGGGATCTTGCGCGGCAGGGGGTGGAGATACTTCAAAAGTCGCCCAACGCAAAGGACATCCGGACCGACATGCGCAATCGAGTTCCAAAGATTGTTCCTGAGTTTGATCAGGTTACGGGTGTTTGGACCGCAACTTCTCGCGCTGATATCGCGAATGCGTCTCGCGCGGCATTTGACGGTTTGCCCGTCGGACTCTATCGCCAAAACGAAGATCTCTTGCCAATTATTGTTCGACGTGTCGACGATGAAAGGCAACGAACTGCCGAAGACTTTGAGCTTTTGCAGGTCGTTCCAGCCCTGTCTGTAAAGAACTTGCCGCTCTCTGCGGTAACAGAAGACATCAAAGTTGAGCTGGAAGACCCAATTATTGTGCGCTGGAATCGCAAGCGCGCTGTAACTATTCAGGCCAGCCCTGACGAAGTTACATTTCCAACGTTGTTCGAAAGTGTCCGTGAGGAGTTCGAGGCTATACCCTTGCCTCCCGGTTATCAGTTGGAATGGCGAGGAGAATACTTCGGGACAGTGGACAGTCAAACTTCGCTTCAGCCCGGTGCGGCGCCCGCTATCATAATTATCGTGTTTTTGATTGTGGTGCTCTTCAACGCTATTCGACCAGTTTTTGTGATCTTCTCGGTCGTCCCGCTGGCGATAATCGGTATTACCGTTGGTTTGCTAACATTCCTGCAACCCTTTTCTTTCATGGCGTTGCTTGGGGCCATGAGCCTCATCGGGTTGATGATAAAAAATGCGATTGTGTTGTTAGACGAAATCAATCTGAATAAATCGCAAGGTATGGAACAGTATGACTCGGTAATGAATGCTGCTGTTTCTCGACTAAGCCCCGTTTTGCTTGGCGCAGGTACAACGATTCTTGGTGTTCTTCCATTGATGCAGGATATCTTCTGGGTCGCCATGGCAACGACGATGGCCGTCGGATTGGCCTTTGGGACGGTGTTCACCATGATAATGATTCCGGTCTTCTACTCGATTTACTATCGTGTGAAGGAGCCAGCAACGTAACCAATTGGGGTTATCTTTCCAGCCGGTAAAGCAACCAAAGGCGAGAACAACGATACCCTCTACAGCGGGGCAGAGATGACTATCGATTTCTTTCAGCTTTTCTCAGCCAACTCGGTGTTGGTCGTTTTTACGATCATTGCCATCGGTTACGTGATAGGCAACGTCAAAATTGGTCAATTCGAGATAGGGATTACCGGCGGTGTTTTGTTGTGCGCTTTGGTTTTCGGTCATTTTGGATTTCAAATTGATCCGATCGTCCAATCAATCGGGTTTACTTTGTTTATCTACTCGGTTGGATGGCAAGCGGGTCCTCAAATTATAAACGTGTTGCGCCAAGATGGCCTCAGCTATTTGACCATCGCACTATTTATGTCACTGGGCTCTTTTGCATTAGTGGTTGGACTGGCGCTTGTGGTCGACTTGGAAAACGCGCTTGCCGCTGGTTTGATGGCAGGGGCATTGACGAGTACTCCTACACTTGTAGGGGCGCAGAACGCTGTAGAAGCCGGGTTGGTTCCAATTCCGGCCGGTTCAACTTCTGAGGCGATAATCGAAAGCATCAGTGTAGGATACGCGATTACATATATCTTTGGTACCGTGGGTCTTTTGCTGCTTGTTAAGCTTTTACCAAGCCTGCTTAAAATTGATCTGGTTGAAAAGGCGCAAGATTTTGCGAAGGAACGCGGCTTCGTTGCTGAGGATTCAGCAAAGGAGGCCGAGCGCCCAATTTTACGGGCTTACGAGGTTCCATCTGTCGATTACGAAAAGAAAACCGTAGCTCAAGCATCATCCGATTTTTTGTCTCAATATCAAGACTATGGCGCCATCTATAAGTTAAAGCGCGGCAACGACATAATCGACGTGTCGCCAGACACAACTCTTGAGCCTGGTGACAAACTCGCATTTTTTTGCTCGCCGAAACTACATGAGAAAATTCGGGAGGAAATGAAGCTCGGCCGCGAAGTGCTAGACGAAGACTTGGTAGACGCTGTGGTCGACGTTGTTGAAGTGGTTGTCAATTCCAGCTTCGCAGTCGGTCAAACGATCGGGCAGCTTGCAATCCAACAAGAGCATGGGTGCCGACTGACGCGATTGACACGCTCGCAAATAGAAATGCCGCTGTCACCTTCGACAAGGGTCCAACGTGGCGACGTGATGTATTTGACCGGCGAGCGTGCCGCTTTGCAGCAGTTAGTTTCGATATTGGGGGTAGAAGAGCGGGCCGCGGTGGAAACCGACTTGTTGACATTTGCAGCCGGAATAGTCGTAGGGCTGTTTATTGGTCAGATAACAGTAAGAATTGGTGGAATTGACGTAGGAATAGGTAATGCCGGCGGTCTACTTGTTTCAGGGATCGCAGTTGGCTTTCTCAGGGCCAACCGCCCAACGTTTGGTCGTATGCCAGCTGCGGCGCGCTTTATTCTTATGGAGCTAGGGTTGCTGTTTTTTATGGTTGGCGTTGGCCTAAATGCCGGCGGTGGCATAATCGAAGCTCTTGGTGCAGTCGGGCCGAAACTATTTCTTTGTGGTGTTGTCGTGACGTGCATCCCACTATTGGCTGGATATGCATTTGGGCGGATTGTTCTGAACATGAATCCAGCCTTACTTTTAGGGGCTCTCACTGGTGCAATGACAAGCACACCAGCTCTCGGGATAGTTCAACAAGCGGCGAAGAGTTCCGTTCCATCCCTTGGCTATGCAGGAACTTACGCGCTTGCCAATGTACTTTTAACGGCTCTTGGAACACTAATCATGCTGCTTTGATAGTTGTTCGAGCTACTTGGTGTGAGTCCCATATAGGCTAACAAGTCTCGCGATTAGTATTGCTTGGAAAAGAACTCCTACAACCGCTTCTAAGATTGACCAGATTTGAACAACCGCGTTGCTGGAGGTTATGTCTCCATAACCTAGGGTTGTGAGTGTCATAAAGCTTAAATATATGTAACTACTCCACTTTTCAGATCCGTTAGGCTCTCCAAAATCTAGAGCATGTGGCAAAACTGTATGTATTATTGAAAAAATCAGTGCCCAAGCAATACCGATCAATAGATAGCAGGACACAGCATCGGTAATGACTTTCAGGTTAATATAATCGGCTGCAATAATGGCTTTCATCAAACTGATGAACGCAAGTACCAACAAAAATAGGGACAAAATATACCCTACTACGAACCAAGCGTCTCCGAAATCTAATACGCCGGTTAAACGAACGAGTAGAGTTGCCAAAGCTGCCGCAATTGCTGCCAATTGTACTGTGGGACGAACTGCCAAAGAAAGAACAGCGCTCATTAGCACTAGGCAAAAAATCACATCCAGAACTCTTTGCCCAAGGACAAAACTCTCCAGCAGCGGAGACATCACGATCATGAGTAGCAACGAAGCTAACAACAAGTAAGAGTTATGCTGCATAAGCATGCTTTTTCAGTTTATGGCCCAGTCATTGAGGCGCGGTTGGTCTTTCATACTATATCGTTGGGAAGATTTTGGTGTCACCGCGTTAGTCTCAGCGAGCCTCTGTGATGCTAAAACAGTTTTGTTCCACTATGTGCCGCTATCCCGTGCGAAAGAAACCACAGGATGAACGTGCGTGAACCGCATTCCTTTTTGAGTTTTAGCAAAACACCTATTTTGGCGTATACCAAATGGGGGAAGTGTAAGCGCGGTCCTGCAATTGCATCCGAGTGCCTTCCGGCATTTGGACATTGAAGAACTTCGCGTCGTAAGCTGTCCACCGAGGCGTCGGAATTTCTATCACACGAACATAGTAAAATGCGCGCTTTTCTGGATCAAATTCCGGGTCAATCCAGTAACCGGTTAGTAACGGCTCACCTATCGTATTGGTGTAAGAGGCATCCGCTACATTGACAGTGTTACCGACATCTCCATCACAGGCGTGATCGACGACGGCCCGATCACCGCAGGCTACGTCAAAGATTTTCTCTGAAGTCGTGCCGTCGTCGTTCAACCAGCCCTTCACGATCTGAAGGCGATCAAGATTAGCACCGTCGGGATCACGCAGAGCACGGATCATCAGTGTCGGAGAGCCGCCATCTGGCGCGTCGGTCAGGTCGCCACCCATCGGCACCCCTCGGGCATAGCCGGTACGGGCAAAGTCAGGACGCGACACCTCTTCAGTGTTGAAGTCCCAGCCCGCGAAAACTCGAACAGAAAGGCGCGTTCCGGAAGTTGCATAAGTTTCCTTCCGAGCCATAGCGTCCCAGATTGACTCGCGGGTATTTTCCCTTGCCCAAACAGCTGCAAGACCCGAAGCACCGACATCGGCTTCCATGATAGACAGTGCGGGGTTGTCGGCTGCAACAAGCGGGTGGAAAGCACGGTCAGGAGCGGGCTCTACGAATGAAGCCTTTGAAAAATTGTTCTCTTCGCGCGAAGTGGGCAGGGCAGTATGATTGTCTGTTGAACCGATCATTCCGAATTTGAAGGGGTTAACGCCAAGGTTTGCCTCTGCCATGAGGCCGGTCTTCAAGGCCTCGCGAGCGTATTCAGCAGGGAGCATCTCAGGCGTCTTTGCGCCCTGACCGTTTAGATTGCCAGCGTCGATCGTCTCAAAGTCGGCGAACGCATCGTCTGGGGACAAAAGCGGGTGGGCCTCACCATCACCTTTTTGTTGGGTAACTTCCGCCAAAGGCTCCCAACGAATGCGCTTGGCCGCGTAGTTCGCGTCGATTGGTTCCCCTGACAGATTTGACCCGTCAATGGTCTCTAATGCGAACATAAGCCCATTCGACAAATTACCGTTGTGCGGGATCGCAAGGACCTGACCACCGGTTTTCTCTTCATAGGCCGCCATGTAGTCCCATAAATCTTCGGGATCGGTTGAGTCGTATTGCGAAAATGGAAACACTTGGGAAGTGCGATCTTTGCCATCACGGAAGATCACAACGCGATGCATGTTGTTGCCGCCGGGGTGAGACGTCCATTCGAAGCCATGAAATGTGGTGAATGTTCCAGGCTGGTAGTATTCGTCAGCGTTGGTTGTTGCACTATCCCATGCCGTTGCGAGCAGTTTTGGCTCGTTGATCAAGTCGGTATCATTAGCGCGCAGCCACTCTAGAAACGCTTCATATCCGTTCCCAGATTTAACCATATCATGCCAGCGTTTACCGGTCTCGTTGGCCAGAATTAGCGGGTCCGAGCGACGAATAAAATCTGCCAGGCCGAGGTTTTCGGCATGATCGGCCATCACTACAAAGTCGAGAGGGCGGATCAGTTTTACCCTCCAACCGAGCGCGCTTGTCACCTCTTCGCCACGTGATACGCGATACCCGGCATCCTGATCCAACACCCCGCCTGCCATACCTGAGTCTGCAGACCACGAGGAGTGCAAGTGCGTATCACCGAAAAGAACACGGTTAGGAAAATGGTCGTCGACATAAGGTGAGTATTCAGCCTTTGGCTCATCGACTAAATCAGCGGGTGGCAAGAGGTCTTGCGCAGAGGCTGAGGTCGTCGCGGCGACCAGCGTTGTGATTGAAATTGCGGTGGCAAAACTGAGCTTCATTTAGGGCCTCCATTTCCACGTTTTCGAGCGAAGGTTTTGTTAGGACCTTAGGGACGCTGGTCGCTCGCAAGTTATGGTTTCCTCTTATGGGTCCAATTCAACTTCGACTTTCTTCAAAACTCCTGGGAAGTCGAATGGCACATGATAGTCTTCGCTCACTGGTTCTCCTGCGTCGGAGCCAATATCGAAGGTCTCGTCGAGAGATATCCGGTAGCCCATTGTCCGTTCGACCCGGCCCTCACCCACAAGTGTATCGTCTACAAAGAGTTTTCCTGTCCCGCCAAGGCCGACACCTCCACCGTCGTATTCGAACTCGTAGCGAATAATATGCTCGCCCGGCGTAAGGACATCTCCCACTATGTTGTACCGCTCAAGGTTGGCGACATTGTAGGTGTAGATTGGCTTTCCTCCCAACACATAGAGCGCCCATCCTCCAAATCGTCCACCTTGTGTGACGAGCATTCCGTCAGTCTCACCCTCGCCAATATCAACATGCGCAGTGATCGTATGTGACTTGTTCTTGAAGTCGGGTGCAGTGCCTTCCGGGATACGTCGCATGTTGTCGAAATATGTGAACTTCGAACGACCTTGCGTCAGGCTTGGACGGAGCGCTACGTCCAGCCTGTCGACCTTGTCGTTGTCGATTGGAAGGACATTGTATTTGGCGGCTTCACCATAAAATACGATCTGCAACTCGGCCAATTTCTCGGGGTTTTCGTTAGCTAAGTTGTTGGCCTGCGAGAAGTCCTCTTGGACATTATAAAGTTCCCACATCCAATCATTGATCACGTCGCTTTTCTGGGTGACGCTAATCCAGGGAGCTTCCGGCGGGGTAGTGGTGGCTACCCACCCGTCGCTGTAAATCGCGCGGTTGCCCATCATCTCAAAATACTGAGTGCGACGAGTTGATGGGGCGTCGGCATTATCGAAAGCGTAAACCATGCTGGTGCCTTCAATTTCAGATTGCGCGACGCCGTTTATTGATGTCGGCGCTGGGATCCCTACCGCTTCAAGGATTGTCGGCATGATGTCGATTACATGGTGGAACTGCCTTCGCACTTCGCCTCTGGCTTCTATCCCCGCTGGCCAGCGAATGATCATTCCGTTACGTGTGCCTCCGAAATGGCTGGCAACTTGTTTGGTCCATTGGAATGGTGTGTTCATGGCGTGCGCCCAAGCTGAAGGGAAGTGACCAAAGGTATTTGGCCCTCCCAGCTCATCCATTCTCGCGTATGTATCTTCGAAAGGTACAGCGATGTTGTTGAAGAAAGTCATTTCATTCAACAGGCCATCCGGACTGCCTTCGGCGCTCGCTCCGTTGTCGCCCATCAAGTAGATAATGAGGGTGTTATCCAACTCACCGGTCTCCTCAACAGCGTCGATGATCCGGTTAATTTGATGGTCCATATGGGCAAGAGCGCCAGCGTAGACCTCCATCATTCGTGCGTAGAGTTCTTTTTGCTGGTCGTTCAGTGAATCCCAAGCACGCAGTTGCTCAGGTCTCGGAGTTAGCATGGTATCTTCAGGGATTATTCCCAGTTCTTTCTGCCTGGCGAACGACTCTTCACGGACCTTGTCCCAACCTTGATCGAATTGTCCTTTGAATTTTTCGATCCATTCCTTTGGAGCGTGGTGTGGTGCGTGCGAAGTGCCGGGCGCATAGTAAACGAAAAACGGTTTGTCCGGCGCAAGTGCATGTTGTTCGCGAATATAGTTGATAGCCCGATCCGCCATGTCTACGTCTAGGTGATAGTCTTCAGTGTTGGGCGGTTCGATCGGTTTGGTTCCATCGAAAATAGCAGGGGTGAACTGGCTCGTATCGCCACCAATGAAACCGAAGAATTGTTCAAAGCCCAAGCCGGTCGGCCACAGATCAAAAGGTCCGACTTGGCTCGACTGCCAATCGGGAACATTGTGGTTCTTACCGTACCATGCGGTATTGTAGCCGTTTCCCTTGAGAATTTCTGCAATAGTTCCGTTTTCCTTAGGCATGAGGGAGTTGTAGCCTGGGAAGCCGGTGCCGATTTCCATTATTACACCGGTCGCGTTCGAATGGTGATTGCGCCCCGATATCAACGCAGCCCGGGTTGGCGAGCATAGTGCGGTTGTATGCATCTGGATGAAACGTAGTCCGTCTTCGGCTAGTCGATCATATGCTTCTGTTGGGACAGGTCCGCCAAATGCTGTGGGTGCCCCGAACCCAACGTCATCGGGCATAATTAGAAGAATGTTGGGCGCACCTTCCGGGGCGACGACTTGCCTCGGAAAGTCCAGACTGGATTCGCCAGTTCTTAGGCCGATATGACCGTTGAATTTAGTCAAAGGGATCGGCAAAACCGAGCGGTCCCAGTCATTCTGCGACATAGATGGCGTTGCACACAAAGACAGCAGGCTCGCCAAAATTACACCTTGTGCTGCACCCAAGTTCGTCAACCTCATGTGTTTTCCCTTCTGATTTAATTGCTCAAACGGTCTTCTCAGGTGACCGTTCATATCGAATGAATGTTGGTAGCCGGCGATCTACCTTTGTTTCAGGTGCCAAGAACTCTACGGTTGGGTGTTGGTCTCTTTGCACGCTGTGCCGGTGTTTATTTGGCAGCTTTGACCGTCATCACTGTCACAGTTGAACTAATTTTCACTGCTAGAGTTGCTCGAAACTTTAGCAGTGTTAGCAAATGGAACTTGAGCGCTTTGATTAACAGGCTGCTCAGGGTTTAGTTTGCTTCGGGTAACGACGCCAAACTACTTTAAGGTTAGGCAATCCGATGCTGAACGCCGCACGACACCTTGCTCCTCTCGTACCGTCGCACCTTTGGCTAGGTCAAAACATGTGCACAATTGGGTGAATTATTTGTCGTGCCTGTTGATTTTGCACGTTATTTTAACATCCCAAAAGTGCAAACCGACGCTTTGGTGGAGGTTTGGGCGACCCTTTATTGGTCGACTCGTCCGTTTTCTTTTAGTGAACCAAACTCTTCAACTTACCCTCATGAAGTTAAGAACTGCGCAAAGAAGTATCGTTAGAAAGTCAACTTCGCGGACGTTCGGCAAAGGCCAAATCCTACTCCCGCAACCAGTGTCAGAAATCCCCTACACAGCCCGGTCAGACTAAAATTGATCCTCCAGATCAAGTGCTTAACGTCGCCACCGCGTCAGGCTCAAAACCTCAAAGCAAGTGCGCCAAAGCATACTCCAGAAACCAACACGGTTAACAAAATGCCGAACATGCCGCCTTACGGCGACTTTAGTTCATTCTGGGCCAACCCAATCATCGCTGCCACGGCACCCTGGAGTTCGATCTGAACGCCGTCCCTCTCATGCAGGACCGTGACCCGTTCGATAAGGACCCGGATGATCTCCAAAGCTCCTGTGAGGATCGACGGGTCCGATAACGCATGTGCAAGACTAGCAACATTGGAGCGGCAGCGGAAAAACCCCTCATTGGTGCGCATTGCAATGAAGGCCAGAGATGCAAACTACACGAGCTTAGAATAGAAAGTGTCCGTTTGAGCCGCAAGAGTGCAAAGCGTGAAAGTCGCTGTGTTCAAAAACTTGATAGTAAATTCGAATCCGAAAGAAATTTGCCCGAGTTGTCAATGCGCGCTTGAAAAGCGACATTGATGTCCAAGGGCTATCTAGTTGGTAGCTTTATTGGATGGTTGAACACTTTACCTAGTTAAGCTCAAGCGACCTGCACTTCTCTCTCCGGCCAGAACTCGTCGACTATGACATAGGCGACAATTACGAAGAATGCGGCCCCTGCGACTTGCAAAACGCGCGTAATACTTTTGACGTCGGCCTCATCCGAAAATGGCGCAATCGACCCACCATAAACGATCAGGACAGTCGTCAACGCCGAGCCGGCTGCCGCGGCGAGAGCGGCCTGAGACTTTCCAAGCGCTCCGAGGGTGAAGCAGAAGAACAGACATAACAAAATTGGCGTCAGAATAACTGGTGCGATCACGTTTACTTCATAACAGATGATCGACACCGCAGCTCCAAGCAGGTTTGCTGTCAACATCGCTTTGGCGACGGTCTTACCCATTGAAGGCATGGCTGCCAGTTGCTGACTCAAAAGGGCGACGAAGAACAGAACCAATAGGGCAGATGCGCCAGATAGAAAAAACACCATGGCAAATGGCACAGTCACAAGTGACATTCTGACGATCCGCCGGTGCGGATCAAATACGGGTGGCGCGTCAGCTTTCTTCTCTGCGGCTGATTGAAGATCTGCTGGGATCAGCACAAACATCAGCGTCGATACGAAACCTGCAAATAGCAAGTTTATCGGTATCCAGAACACGAGCACAAGCGCCAGGTCCTGTGATTGCAGGGCGAGGTTCGGGATCATCAATGCCCCCATAAGCGCGATGACACCAGGTAGAACACCAGCCCCTGAAACTGACCACATGAAGGATAGTATGATCCCTATGGCCACCAGAATAAGGAATACCACTGGGTAGGGTGCGAAGATTGACGACAATAGAAATGAGATGAACATCAATCCTATCGAGAAAACAAACAATTTGGTGAATGCTGCTAACGGCAGCGCAGCGGGTGCTTGCAGAAAGAGCGCAGTGAAAACTGCCCCTACAACCGCCAAGGGCCATCCTAAAAACAGGCCCAAGGTAAAGACGCCGGTCACACCCAAGGCGAGCCTGAAAATGGATTTCCGGCCCTCAATAGGCATAGGAAAGAATCGAAACCAAACGGATATAGGTCTGGCCGACCATGTTCAGCAGGGAATTGTCGCTCAGATACATGATCACGTCGGCCTGCCCGTTAAGTTGGAAGCGTAGGTCGTCTTCGGCGCTTCCGGCCTCATACCCCGGCAGCACGATCCGAACAGGGAACCGTTCTGGTTCGCGTAGAAACCCTTTGGTACTTGGCGGGCTCGCCAACTGGCCGGGTTCATCGCCTCCGCTCAAAGATACAGCCGCGCTGAAGCTCTCAATAACACCCGGGACGATTTTACCGGGGTGCATATCCAACACGACATCGACAGGAGAACCTATTGCAGCTCGGCCTAAGTTATTTTCAGTAAAATACGCCTCAATCCAAACGTCGGTTGCATCCAGGAACGTCAAAAGGTCCTGACCAGATCGTGCGTATGTACCAGGGGCTATCAACAAATTGGATATGACACCCGTCGCCGGAGCGCGAAGTTCCGTCCACTCGAGGTTTAGCTCTGCATCTGCCAAGGCTGCCAATGCGCGTTGTATTTTTGGATTTTCGATCCCGTCGTCACCCAACCTCTGCTTTGCTTTTTCCAAATCCGCTTTAGCGTTCTCATAACTTGCCTCAGACTCTGCCAATTGACCTCGGGCATCATCGGCTTTTGAGACGGCGATCAATCCCTTTCTTTCCAGCGCAAACACGCGCTCTGTTTGAATCCGCATCGTATCCAGATCGCTCTGGGCCCGGGCCAATTTGGCTTGCGCAGCCCTCACCTCTGCCGAAGAGGCGCCCACCTCCTGCGTAGCCGCTTCTAGATCAGCTTCGGCCTTGTCGCGTTGAATTTCATAGGGCCTGGGGTCAATCCGAACCAGAACATCACCTGCCGAGACAACCTGTCCATTTTCGACAAGAACTTCGGTCACTGTACCGGTGACCTGTGGAACAATTTGGGTCGCGACGGCCTTTACTCTGGCATTCCCGGTAAACGGGGTTTTGCGGTCCGCGACAAGGTACCAGACGAGGAAAATAAGAATGACGGCCAAAGTGGTCCAAATCGTCTTTCTCATTTCGCCGCTCCTTCAGCTTCACTTTCGGCTTCTGCAGGCGCATCGATCCAGACCTTGAACAGTTCATAGAATACAGCGAACAGAACAGGCCCCATAAAAATTCCGATCAAGCCATACGCCATCATGCCGCCGAGAACACCGATGAGGATGACTAGCATGGGAGTTTCGAGGCCCTTTGAGATGAATACAGGTCTCAGGAAACTGTCCATAATCGCTACGGGAACGGCCAGTACGGTGAAGATCAACGCTGTGCCACCGGACATGGTGCTCCAGGCGTAGATGACTACTGGCAGAAGAACCAAACCGGGTCCAATTTGGATAATCGAAAGGATCAGGCAAATAAACGCCAGCGTCGCGGCCGAACCAATCCCGAACAGCGCCAACAATACCCAAACTACGACCGCCTGAATCGCAGCTACGCCAATCACACCCTTTGTCACATTGCGGATCGTCGCGCCTGCCAGTGTAACGAATTCGCCGCCCCGGGGCGCAAAGACTCGGTTGGCAAAACGCTGAAGGCCTTGCACAAGACTTGGGCCAGGGCTGAACAAGGCACCCATAATCAAGACGGACAAAGCCAGTGCCAAGAGGCCAAGTCCGATGCTTAGCACCCGTCCGAACAGCGATTTGGTGATCTCAAGAATCTGCGCGCCGTATTTGGCAAGCGCGCCATCAAGGTTTCGTTCAAATAAGCCCCAAACTTCAGAAATCTTGTTGCCGACCAGGGGCAGCTCTTTTAGCCCTTCTGGTGCCGGTGGGACTTTTAGCTCGCCGCTGTCAGCTTGCTCTGCAAACTCAGATCCAAGCTCGGCTGCCCCCGATACCGCTGTTGCGACCGGCCCCAAAGTCAGAAGAAGACCTAACAAAACCAAAATCGTCGTAGCAAGTTTCTTCCGCCCGCCCAACTTGGACTGTAGCCAATCGAAAACTGGATAGAGTGCGACGCATAGGATCGTCGCCCAGATCACCACGCTTGCCAGCGGTGCCACCATTACCAAAGCGCTGTAAAGGAATAGTCCGAGAAACAGCAGTCTTATCGCGAGATCGACAATCTTCGCGTCCTGGGTCTTTTCCATACCATCCCTCCAATATTTGTTTTCTGAATGTTACACTCAAAAAACGAAATATGTATATTTTTAAATTGGAGGGATCTGCAGCAACCTGAATTCTCTTGTAAATTCGTATTTCAGAGGGCTGGTCTGTAGATGTATAGCCTGCGTATGAAATTGGGTTGGCTCATTGGAGCAAAAATTAGTCGTCCCCTTTGGTGTCATCTTGGGACAGGATTGTATCCGCCACCGTGGTCGCTGCAGTCACGAAAATGCCGAGCCCCACGATGATGTAGAACATTGTAAAGATTTTGCCTGCTGCGGTTTCAGGAGAAAAGTCGCCAAACCCTACAGTCGATATTGTCACAACAGAAAAGTAGATGGAGTCGAGCCAACTCCAACCTTCGACATAGCGATAGAATACAGACGCCCACAGGATCATACCGGTTGTGAAGGCCAGAAGGCCTTTGACCCTGCCATCTTTAAAGGCGACGCCTATTCCTCGCGTAATTCTGGCTATCGAATTCATAAAACGACAATATCAAGGTAAAAACAAATATATACTATTTTTTGAATTTTTTCGTACTAGCCCGAAAATCTTGTGCGCTCTCACCGCGCGTATCGTGCGGAAATTTTAACCGACTGTTCGCCCAACCGCTTTGGGACTATTCGGTTCTGTTTTTACTCTATTGGCAGTTTCGGCAATGGTGAAATGCGATACCTGCGTCGAAAGGCTAACGGAAATTTCAAGTTCAAACTGCATCAGCGAAATCCACTTTCCCAATGTCAGTAGGGTCCGCTAACAGGGACTGCACAGTCTTTTTTTTGAATGTCCGGTTCGGGCTGTTTTCTGTTACAGGCGACGGTGGAACGTGGTTCCCCGCATTCACCATGAAGCGAAATCCTTTTACTTTGCCCTGAAATTTTGTTTCGTAGCTTGGCCAAAAAGCGAAATTTCATGACAGCGTGGGCGCGATAGTTTAGGTTTTTACTTTAAACAGAATATCCAAGTCTCGGTGGGCTCCTTGGAACAAGTTACCTTTACGTTTGAGATGGGTGTGGTTTGCGTTTTGTTGGCCTTCACCGTCTTCTTGTTTGTGTCAGAAATTGTCAGAATTGACCTCTCCGCCATACTGGTTCTGGTTCTCGTCGGACTTCTCAGCTACGTACCCGGGCTTGAGAACCTGGCGGATGTTTCGCATCTGTTCGATGGGTTTGCGTCAAACGCTGTGATTTCTATTATCGCGGTCATGATCGTCGGTGCCGGATTGGATAAAACTGGTATCATGAACAAGGTTGCGGCGGTCATTCTAAAATATGGCGGCACGGCTGAAAGTCGGGTCCTGTCGATTGTTTCAGGAACGGTCGGCATCATATCGTCATTCATGCAGAATGTCGGAGCGGCTGCGCTGTTTTTGCCGGTCGTCAGCCGCATTTCTACGAGGTCGGGAATACCCCTGTCCCGTCTGCTGATGCCCATGGGGTTTTGCGCCATTCTTGGCGGCACGATGACTATGGTCGGGTCTTCTCCGCTGATTTTGCTGAACGACTTGGTCCAGACTGCAAACGAGGGGCTACCTGAAGGCCAAAAAATCCAACCCTTCGGGCTGTTCTCGGTAGCGCCAATTGGCGCGGCCTTAATCCTGACCGGGATCGGTTATTTTCTTTTGTTTGGGCGTTGGGTGCTGCCTGAAGACACCGGATCCGACAACACCGGCACAGGGCAGGGTACGCAGGAATACCTACAACGGGTTTACGGCTTGCAGGCGGATATTTTCGAAGTGATCGTGCCAGAAAAAAGCCCGTTGGTCGGGCAGATACTGGCTGACATCAACCATGAAAATCATCTCTACATAATATCCACATTTTATCGCGGTAAAACTTCCATGGTTCAGGTTCTTACAGCCGAGATCGCCGCTCCGTGCAGGCTTGCCATCATAGGAAACCGCTCGGTTGTCGAACAGTTTGCAGAGAAATTTGATCTGACTGTTCTTCCTGAACTGGATATCTTCGTAGAAGAGTTTGCGCCAACCAATGCCGGAATAGCCGAAGTCGTCGTGACACCTGATAGCAAGCTGATCGGGAAATGCCCCCGCGAGCTTTTGTTCCGAAAGACGTACGGCATGTCATTGCTTGCTATTCATCGAGGAGAAGAAACTCTCAGTCACGTCGAGACTGATACGCACGCGTCCACTCAGATCGGACTTGAAGAGTTTCACGCGGGCGACATGCTTGTCGCGCATACGAGGTGGGACAACCTGATGCGGGTCAAAAAGGATCCAGACTTTGTGGTTGTGACAACAGATTTTCCGCAAGATGAGCTACGGCCTCAGAAGGTCGGTTGGGCTTTGGCCTTCTTTGCAATATCGCTGTCGCTGATACTGTTCACCGACGTTCGCTTGTCCCTTTGCCTTCTGACAGGCGCCGCTGGAATGATGCTCACGCGGGTACTCAGTGTCGATGAGGCATACAGGGCAGTCGGATGGAACACGGTTTTCCTGCTGGCATGCCTGATACCGCTGGGGCAGGCGGTGCAAAATACCGGCACCGCAGCTTGGATCGCCCAGCAAATCATGATCATTTTGAACGGTTGGCCGATTTGGGCGCTTCAAGCGGGTGTCGCAATATTGGCCACCGCGTTTTCCCTGGTTATGTCGAATGTCGGGGCAACCGTGCTGCTCGTGCCCCTTGCTGTTTCAATTGCCGTAGCTGCCGGCGGAAACGCAGCGGCCTTTGCGCTAACAGTTGCAATCTCGACCTCGAACAGCTTCATCATTCCGACCCATCAGGTAAACGCACTGATTATGGGGCCCGCGGGTTACAAGGTAATGGACTTTGTGCGTTCCGGGGGCATCATGACCGTCCTGTTTTTGTTGGTTTCCTTGGTGATGCTCAATGTGATTTTCTGAACCGACTGAAGGGAACAGATATCAAACTTTAGGCACCAAACCAAAACCTAACGATGCCGGTTTTAACTTTTTGCCGCTTACCGGGTTCCACTGGTCATCTGAACTCGCCCATGCCCAATCTGTCTTTTTTAGCCGAGAACTTTCACGAGTTTGGCACGCTCGGCGCATCAATTGCATTGCAAATTTCAAACCCGAATTGGAAAGCACGCGGGTCACAACAAATTCGGTCCCGACCTTCAAACGGGTTGCTATTTTGCATCCCCTTGAACGTCCGAAAAGCCGGTTGGATGGCAGACACGGATCCCGGCGCTTAAGGTCCGGTTTTCTCCTCACTAACAATTTCACTATGAGTAACGGTTTTGTGAGGCTCATCGGTTCATGACTAACTAATCAACTAGTTGAATCAGAATTAGTATTTTCAACAGAGACTGATTGTGTTGGGTGGCGAGTATGTATTCCCCATTGTTTTCTATTTGGGCATCTCTTCCGTTTGACTTTGGCCAAAGGGCTGAACACGCTCTAGGGCAGTGGAACAAGCACTCCTCATAGCTAGGCTTCTGACTGTTCCGGCGACGGTGTTTTCTGCGGAACATCAATTAGAGGACGGCACGACCGTCGCGCCGCTTAAGATGTTCCAGGAATGCGATGTCTGCCCCGAGATGATCGCGCTTCCCGTGGGTGAGTTCATGATAAGTGGGCTCCAGGGGAATCTCGGAGAACCAAGTATATTGCTGATGGAAAAACGCGAACAGCTACACCGGAAGCTCCTTACATAGCAAAGCATGAGGGCCCGGTTCACCGTGTGGAAATCGACATTCCGATTGCAATGGAGCGCAACGAAGTGACCTACGATCAATGGATGGCGTGCGTCCAAGACAGGGGATGTGGTGGGTTCGTTCCGAAAAACTGTATTCCGCAGCTCGACGGTTCCTTTGTGTCATTGACTGGAAATTTCCCGGTTATCTACGTCTCGTTTGAAGATGCAATTAGTTATACGAATTGGCTTAATCAGAAGGTTGGGGCCGAGGTCTATCGGCTGCCCACCGAAGCCGAATGGGAATACGCCGCGCGGGCAGGAACTCAGACGCAGTTTGCTCAAGGCGAAGAGGTTTCTGCTGATCAAGCAAACTTTAGCGGTTCCGCCACCGAGAAGACGTTGGGAGTAGATCGCCCTGATCTGGTCTCACGTCGACTACCTGTTCAAGTTGATCTACTCAATGCCGCGAACGCTTGGGGTCTGAGGCATACGTCAGGAAATGCTGCGGAATTGACGATGTCATGTTGGTCCAAGAGATACGAAGGGTGGTCGACATCTAGCCGTTACTTGCAACATGCTGTTTCGACTTTGTGCGACTCCAACGTCGCTCGAGGTGGAGCTTACGGCCTTGCGATGGACTATGTGCGTGTGGGCTCTCGAGGACGAGTCATAGGCGCGGGTCGGGTAAGATTTACTGGGTTTCGCGTACTCAGAGAATGAAGAACTTCCGACTAAATTTTGGAGAGAAAAAAATGGCTTGTTTCCATGGTGATAGAGATCCCCACACAGCAAATGGTCCATTTGCGGGGCTTCCAACGAGCTTAGGGTAACCTGTTCGGAAAACAACCAAAGTCCACGTTTTCTGGCTCACGTGATCGCATCAATCTCCCCTCGAACATAATCCCAAAGACTGAGGCGACCGAGGAAGAGATTTCAGAAAAACTGCAAAAAGCACAGCGCAATGACATCAATTCATAGTCCCAAAAAAGGGATAGAGAATTTCTGAACGCATCTCGTTCTGCTTAGATTGACACCGTCAGACAAAGCGAAAACACGCTTTCAGTTTCGCCTAAACTTTCCTTAATCGTTCAGAATAGCAGCCTTAACTTCCGCCTCCTTTATCTGTTGTACGACATCAACAGGACACTAGGAATTGGAGGAATTACCATGGCCAATACTCATGCCGCCCCAGCGCCGAAAAACGTTTTTGCCGGGATGATAGCAGACTATGCAGAGGCACGGACCGAGCTCTTTCGGCGGCGGATTTTCGCAAAGACCGTGCGGGAGTTGGAAAGCCTGAATGATGCACAGTTGGCGGATATCGGCGTCCCGCGCGCCGAGATCAAACAGCGCGCTTACCAAAGTGTCTATCGCGGCGTTTCTTACCACAACTGACATGGCCCTCGCCCAGCTCAAAGTAGCAAAGAAGGAAGGACCCTGAATATGTTTGATGACGTTTCATTGAATGGCAGGCTGACCCCGGCCGAAAGCGCATTGTTGCTGTTCGACAGAGCGATGAGGATCCAGGCAATCAGAGCCGATATCGTTCGTGCCGCACAATATCTGGACGGGTTCAGTGATCGCAAACTCTCAGAGCTAGGGATCAATCGCAGCGATATCGAAACAACAATCGACAGGTATATCTGACCGCATCACGCAGGGTTGGATAGCGTCTTATCGAAAAAGCCATTCCGGGGTCCTTGGAATGGCTTTTCAAGCTGAACGGTCAGTTGCAGTGGGTCTCTATCTGTAGGTGCTGTGCCAGCCTGTCGATCTCGGCCATCCATGTTTCCACGAGTTTCGGGTCACTGGGTGCTGCGTGAACCCCGGCTGGAATGGCCCGGTTTAGAACCGCTTCGACGGCTAGTGACACCGGCACTGAGACGAGGCGCGCCATCGCCGTGCCCCGCGCGTCGCCCCACGCGTCCATGACATAGGTTTTGTGCCAGACAGGAATGCCGTCCTTCTCGGCCTTCAGGCCCACGCACAGGACCACGCGGTCAGGCTCGCCCGCGTCATAGGCGTTCTCGGCCCAGAACTGATCCGACATCTCTTTCAAACGCGCGTCACCTTCGGGGCCCGAGAGGGTCTCGATCTCGGTAAATACGTCCGCCCAGGCATCGGCCCAGCCGTTCAGGCGCAGAGTGCCGCGGACGAATTCCTTGACGGTCCAGTGATCCTCGAATTGGTACTCGGCCATGAACGGCAGAGAATCCCGGTTGGGATAGACCTCAAAGCTTTCGGGAGCGGGTAGCGGTGCAATATAGCTGGTGATGGCATCCCACGGGCGGGCAACGTCCAGCGGCGCGTAGTCGCGGATGGATTTTGACGGCGACCGCAGGGCTTTCAGAACGCCCAGAGGCGACCAGCTGAATTTATAGCGGAATGGGTTGGGGTTTTTGGGGATGCCGCCGCAATAGGAGATGAAGCTCAGGTGGTTTTGCGCGTCAAAAGCATCCGAGGCGCGGTAGTCAGCGACCAATGCGTGCGCCATCAGGTGATCGATGCCCGGATCCAGCCCGACCTCGTTGACGATGGTAACACCCGCTTCGCGCGCCTTGTCATCCAGCGCGCGCATTTCGGGGGCGATATAGGATGACGACACAAAGTTCGCGCCTTTGGAGATCGCCAATTCGGCCAGCGGTACATGCCAGTCGCCGGGTAGCATGGATACGATCACATCGCCCTTTTCCAATACCGCGCCCAAAGCGTCTATGTTAAATGCGCGAATTTCATCCGTCAGGTCGCCGACCTCAGCCTTGGCCTTGTCGATGGTCCGGTTCCAGACGGTGACTTTGTGACCGCCCTCGATCAGGCGGCGCAGGCCGGGGATGGCCGACAGGCCGGTGCCACACCAATGGATGGTCATTCGTATGCTCCTTTTTGGCTTTCAGCCGAATTTAAGTTTCGCAGTTACAATCGCACCGACAAGCAGGATCGATATCACATTGCCAAGGATCAACGGCCACGCAGCGATCATCAGCCCATAGATCAGCCACAGTGTCAGCGTGGTCAGAATCAGCAAGTTGGCGGGAAGGGACAGGTCTTTTGTTTCGCGGGTGCGCCAAGTTTTGAGAGTTTGAGGCAACCAGCATACTGTTCCCAAAATTGCCGCTGTTGCCCCGATCAGGTGTTCCATGGTTCGCCTTGCCTAACAATGTTTGACGAATTCGGCCCGTGCGCGGCCCCAGACGCCGCTGTCCAGATCGGTCAGGGTCAGCAGGGTGGGCAGCAGTTGCGTGGCGTAGTCTTCCGAGCTTTCGACCGGCAGCATCGAGGGCAGGTTGTCGATGGCCATCACGTCCATCACCGGGTCGGTGGCCACGCGCAGCGCGGGGGCGTCCCATGTGGTTGCCCGGTCATAGACTGGCACTGGGTTATAGTCGCTGTCCGGATCGCAGGCCACGTCTCCGATGGCGGTCAGGTTGCGCTGTGCGCTGAGCGCCTCGCGCGGGACAAAGACCGGTGTTCCGGGGCGAGCGAAGATGCAGTTCAGGAACAGATCATGGTCGAGGATCTCGGGGAAGGGTCCACCGCTGGCGGTCTCGGCCATGTCCCACTTTGTAACAGTGACTCCCATCGCCTCGCACAAATCCGCAGCACCCGTGCCCACGCGGCCCAAGGCGCCGATGACGATAGCACGGGGGCGGGTGCCCGTGGCGTCCAGCTCGGCCAGCAACTCGGCGTTCAGCGCGTCTTTGTTAGGGTACACCTCGACCGGAGGGCATTCCTGCCCCCGCTGCTGCGCAGCCCATGTTTTCAGCGTCACCGCTGCGCCCGCATAGCCCGCCCAATAGCCAAAGGCGGCGACCCGGCGGCCGTCTTCGTCCACCAGATACTCCAGATCATAAAGCGTTCCGCCCTCGGTCTTGAAGCGCTCTAATAGGGCGCGTCCGGAATGCTGGCCCTTATAAGCATGGCCGAACATGATATGGCGATGGGGCAGGGGCGTGCCGTCCTCTGGCAGTTCTTTAAGGCCAAAGATTATCGCGTCCAGCGGGGCTTGGGGCCAGGAGTTCTCGGCTGCGACCTCACACCCGGCCGCCTTATATCCGTCCAGCGGGATGGCGCGGACGGAACTTTCCTCAACCGTCACGCGGATGCCTGCGGCGATCAAAGCTGCGGCGCCTTCGGGGGTCAGCCCAACCCGTTCTTCGTTCGGGCGCTGTTCTGCCCGGACCCAGAGATGTGTCATCGTCGTTCCTTTTTCAGAGCATTCCGGCAGCGCGTACGGTCTGCACCGATGCCCGCGCCTCCATCGCGTCTCGGAACGCGATAATCTTGGGAAAGGCTGTAACGTCAACGCCGTCGCCCTCGAGCCAACTGCAGACCACATACAGATAAGCGTCCGCCAGCGAGAACTCATCCCCCAGTACAAAAGGCCCACGCAGCCCGTTCGAGGAGATATAGTCGCAGGACGCGGTCATCGTCTGCGCTACCTTACCCTGCATGTCTTTCCAGCTGGATTGCTTGTCAGCCCACCGCGCCCCGCGCATCTTGTGGGCGTGGTTCACATGCATGGTCGAGGCAAGGTAGTACATCACCTCGCGCATCCGCGCGGCCATGATCGGATCAGAGGGCACAAGCCCGGCCTCGGGCGCTATGGTTGCGATATAGTCCAACAGTGCGCCCGTTTCAGTCAGGATACCTCCGTCTACTACCAGCGCTGGCACACGACCCTTAGGGTTGATTTGCTTGTAGGTGGGTTTGGTCTGCTCACCGCCTGCGAAATCCAGCTTGATCGCCTCGTATTCCAGCCCGGCCTCTTCCAAGGCGATGGCCACGGCGACTGAAATCGTACGGGGGGCATAGTAAAGCTGCATGAAGGGCCTCCTTACAGGTGGGTCTGGGCGTATTGCCGATCGGGTGCTTCCAGATGTGGCACTGCATTGAACAGCACCGGGCTCAGCTGCGCACCAATTGGGTGCAGACGATGCATCGACGTATTCATGATGGCAAGCGCCACACGCGCCATCGCCGGGATATCCAGCCCCATCGCCTGCCGCACGACCATCGAGATCAGCCCGCCTGATGTCACCACAATCGCAGGGCCCCCTGCGGTTCCAATATCGTGCAGAGCGTCGCGCACGCGGGTTTCGAAGGTCTCAAACGTTTCTGGTGCGTTGGCGATTTCACCACTCGCCCACGCGGCGAATGTGCGGGGCAGGTGTTCCACAAACCCTTCGCGGTCGGTGGGGACGGCCACGTTGTGTTGTGCTTCATAAAGCTTGGCGATGTTGAAATACTCGATCTCGTTCAAACGCGGATCTTGCACCGGGTTCGGAAAACCCATGCTGGCCGCTGTTTCCAAATGGCGTTTCAGCGTTCCTGAATAGACCCGAGGAAAGTTGGCTTGTGTGTCGCGCAGATGCGCCCCCAGCCAACGCGCTTGCTGATGGCCCAGTTCGCTCAGCTTGTCGTAATCAGCTTCGTCCCGCGCGGCGGTGTTGGCCTGACCGTGGCGTATCAGAGTTATATGTGACATGTCCGTCCCTTCCGAGGCGAAGTCTTAGGCCAGCTTGAACCGAGGGACCAGAGGCTTCGGACTTGAACCAGGGAATTTCACCCTTTGGCGCGCGCTTTGCGGGAAAGCAGAAATGACCTGGGTTGCATCGGCAATTTCAAGTGTTGCGTAACGGAAAAAAGTTTCCTATACGCTACAAAACTGCTGTATGCGCCCGTATACACCTCTGGTTTCACCTGCCGAGTTGGGTCTTGTGTTTAAGGTTGTTGACTTGCGGCCGAGACCTCGGAAGCTTGTGGTGGGATCATGTTGAGCGACCAGCGCAAATAACGCGGCGGTACGGGATGCCAGGTTTTGAAAGGTTATAGATATGACATTACCGCGGCGCACGCCTTTGTATGACTTGCATGTTGAGTTGGGCGGGAAGATGGTTGATTTTGCTGGG
>NZ_JBQGAD010000022.1:0-28880 GCF_056542685.1 Ruegeria sp. AB6
GGCGACAACGGAGACGATGGCGACAACGGAGACGATGGCGACAACGGAGACGATGGCGACAACGGAGACGATGGCGACAACGGAGACGATGACGACAACGGCAATGGTAACGGCGGTGGAAACGGAAACGGGAACGGAAACGGGAACGGAAACGGCGGCAACAACGGTAACCAAGGCAACAACGGTGGCGGCAACGGTGGTGAAGACGCAAGCCCCGGCCAAGGCCATGGTGCCAACGACGACGAAAGTTGATCTGGGCCCGTTTACCCAAAGACAGAGAGGCGACCAAACGGTCGCCTCTTTTCTTCCTGAGCTCTAATGTAGGGTCACGCTAAGAACGTCCGTAAACGCCCACCCAACTGCTGGGTTTCCGGGGGTCTTGCATCCGCAAGAAGAAATAGCGGGTATCCGACCAGCGTTTGATCCGATTGGTCAGATTGTCCAAAACAAGATCCCCCGAGGCGGACCGATAGACCAGAACGGCATGTGCGTTTCTCTGTCGGTCAAGCACTGTGGCGATCAAAAGCTTGCTGGGATCAATACCTGCTCGGATCAGATCACGTTTCTTCAGCAGGGCAAAATCTTCGCAATCACCGCCAAGCGAAGTCGGCAACGCCCAGCGTTCGCGCGTGCGGTACTGCGATTGGTCGGTCACTTCACGCGTCGTCGCATTTACGCGGCGGTTCACACGGTTCACAATCTGCATCTCTTGCTGGCTGGTCAGCACAACCGAGCGCTTGCTGGAACAGGCCCAAGTATATTGTCGACACAATTGTCGCGCACCTGAAGGTGGGGGAGACGAAACAGCTGTCTGGATAAAGCTGTTTTCTCGGGCTTGGGCCGGGGCGGGTGCAAAAAGTGCCCCGGATGCCAATGCAGCTAGGCCAACAGCCCGAGCCGTCGCAGGTACAAGGCGCCCAACAACGGTTCCGAGTTCACTGCCAAACGATATCATGCCTGTCCCTCGATCCTGGTTCATCCAAGCGATTGCCGACAAACCGGACCGTATCCCCATTTCGGAAACTATCGGTAAACGGGCACGTCGACGCAATCTAAGGGAAAATTGACGGGGAAAAGAGGCGGAAATTCGTCACTCAATATGACCATTTCAGGCAAGAATTGCGGTGCTGCGGTCACAATTGTGGGGCGCGCGCTTTGTTCCACCTCAACGGATGACAAGGCAAATATTTGAAATATATAAGGTTTTTTTGAAATCAAATAGATGACCCAGTCGATACATATTAAAACTTGTCCGACTGGGCCAAAATCCGCGCATCAAAGCGCTGTCACCCTTCACAGGTACACGGCAGCAGGTGCGATTCTATTCGGTGATCTCAACAACCACCAATTCTCGCTCGCTTGCATCACGTGCGAAATCCAGCGCAGCCTGGTATTCATCCGAGTTGTAGCACTCGACCGCAGCCTCAAGCGAAGGAAAGCGCGCGACCACATTGCGTGGGCGTTCTTTTCCTTCAAGCTGTACATAGCGTGCAGCGCGCGCGATAAATGTTCCACCATGCTTGGCAATCGCCGGTCCGGCCAATTCTGCATATTTCCCATATGCTTCTGTGTCCGTCACCGTCACATGTGCAATCCAGAGAGCTGCCATATTATCCTCCCAAAACGTGTTCGGCCGCTTTGATCGCAGCCTCGGAATTTGTAGCGTCCTTACCACCACCTTGTGCCATGTCGGGGCGACCACCGCCGCCTTTGCCACCCAGTTCGGCCACCGCCGCGCGCACCAGATCCACGGCCGAGACCTTATCGGTAAGATCCGGGGTCACGCCGGCGGCCACCGCCGCCTTGCCGCCCGCATCCGCGATCAGCAGAACAGCGCCCGTGCCGAGACGGCTTTTGTGTTCGTCGATCAAAGCAGGAAGGTCTTTGCCAGACACGCCTGTAAGGGCCTGTGCCAGGAACGGCACACCGTTCACGTCCTTGGCCTCGGCACCGCCTTGCCCTGAACCGCCTGCCATCGCCAGATCACGCCTCAGTTGCGCCACTTCGTTCTGCAATGCCTTGCGCTCGTCCAGCAGGGATTTCACCCGGCCAACAACATCATCGGGCTGCGCTTTCAACTCGAGTGCAACTTGCGCCAGACGGTGATCCTGTGCCGACAGATAGCGGAAGGCGGCATCCCCAGTCAGGGCCTCGATCCGACGCACACCGGCACTGCTTGCACTGTCGCCCAGCACAACGAAAGTGCCAATATCTCCGGTCTGACGCACATGCGTACCGCCGCACAGCTCGATGGACCAGGTTTCACCGTCCTGACCTTTGCCAGTTGCCGCTTTGCCCATCGACACGACGCGCACTTCGTCACCATATTTCTCGCCAAACAGCGCCTGAGCGCCCAATGCGCGCGCATCCTCCGGTGTCATGATCCGTGTTTCAACGGCCGAGTTCTGTCGGATGAAGTCGTTCACCTCCCGCTCGACTTTCTGGATTTCGTCAAGAGCAAGCGCCTTAGAATGACTGAAATCGAACCGCAAACGATCCGCTGCGTTCAAAGACCCCCGCTGGGCTACATGATCGCCCAGCGTTTCGCGCAACGCCTCGTGCAGCAGGTGCGTGGCCGAGTGGTTCGCCCGGATCGCGCTGCGGCGGGTATGATCGACTTCAAGCTCGACCGCGTCGCCCTTGGACAGTGTACCCTGGCTGACCGTTACCTTATGCGCATAGACCTTGCCTTCAGCAAATTTGCGCGTGTCTTCGACTTTGGCAACGTCCTGCATGTTCTCTAGACGACGGATTTCACCGGCATCGCCGACCTGACCACCGGCCTCACCATAGAATGGAGTCTGGTTCACGATGACCCAGCCTGTGCCACCCTGTTCAATAGCATCGACCAGCACACCGTCGACGACCAGACCCGCAACCTGTCCTTCAGCCTTTTCGGTATCATAGCCCAGGAAATCCGTGGCCCCGGCACTGTCCAGCAAATCAAACCAAACAGCCTGATCTGCCGCTTCACCCGAACCGGCCCAAGCAGCGCGCGCTTTGGCCTTTTGTTCGGCCATGGCTGCATCAAACCCGCCGGTATCCACAGTCCGGCCCTTTTCACGCAGCGCATCCTGCGTCAAATCCAGCGGGAAGCCATAGGTGTCATAGAGCTTGAACGCCGCATCACCGGGCAGAGCCTCACCTTCGGGCAGTCCCGCGACCTCATCATCCAGCAGTTTCAGACCGCGATCGAGGGTCTGCTTGAACCGGGTTTCCTCCAGCAGCAGCGTTTCTTCGATCAGCGCCTGCGCCTGCCCCAGTTCTGTATATTGCGCGCCCATCAGCTGCACCAGCGAGGGCACAAGGCGATGCATCACCGGGTCTTTTGCACCCAGCAAATGCGCATGGCGCATTGCACGGCGCATGATCCGGCGCAGAACGTAACCGCGGCCGTCATTGCTAGGCATAACGCCATCGGCAATCAAGAACGAGGTCGACCGCAGGTGATCCGCAATCACGCGGTGATGCACGTTCTGATCGCCATAAGGATCCACACCGGTGGCATCGGCAGACGCTTCGATCAGCGTTTTGAACAAGTCCGTGTCATAGTTGTCATGGCTGCCCTGTAGCAGAGCACCGATCCGCTCCAGTCCCATGCCAGTGTCGATGGACTGCATGTCCAGTTCCACCATCGAGCCGTCCTCAAACTGCTCATTCTGCATGAACACGATGTTCCAGATTTCGATGAAGCGGTCGCCGTCTTCCTCGGCCGAACCCGGAGGGCCGCCCCAGATGTGGTCGCCATGGTCATAGAAAATCTCGGTGCATGGACCACAGGGACCGGTCGGGCCCATCTGCCAGAAATTGTCACTGGTGGCGATGCGGATGATCCGGTCTTCGGGCACGCCGACCTTTTTCCAGATCTCGAATGCCTCATCGTCGGTGTGATAGACCGTGGTCAGCAGGCGGTTCTTGTCGATGCCGAATTCCTTGGTGATCAGCTCCCACGCGAAGGGGATCGCCTCATGCTTGAAATAGTCACCGAACGAGAAATTCCCCAGCATCTCAAAGAATGTGTGGTGGCGCGCGGTATAGCCCACATTGTCCAGATCGTTGTGTTTGCCACCCGCACGCACACATTTCTGCGCAGTGGTCGCCCGGCTGTAGTCGCGCGTCTCAAGCCCGGTGAAGAGGTTCTTGAACTGCACCATGCCCGAGTTCACGAACATCAGGGTCGGGTCATTGCGCGGCACCAGCGGGCTGGAGGCGACAACCTCATGCCCCTGTTTGGCGAAATAGTTCAGAAAGGTCGATCGGATATCGTTCAGCGTGGGCATAAGGCTCTCTCAGCGCGCAATCATCTTGTTCGAAAACGGGTTTATCGCTGTCCCTGCGGATAGTCCACAGGTGAGGCTGCGCAAACGAAACAAGGCGGCCCCAATGGACCGCCCTGCGTTCACAATTCCGGGATGCCGTCAGGCTTCTAAAATATCGTCATCCTCAGTGGCACCGGGCGGCATATCGAAATCCAACCCATGCGCGGCGCGGATCTTGTCCTCAATCTCCAGCGCCGAGCGGCTGTTATCGCGCAAGTATTGCTTGGCATTTTCACGCCCCTGCCCGATACGCTCATCTCCGTAACTGAACCACGACCCCGACTTCTCGACCACGCCGGCCTTAACGCCCAGATCCAGCAACTCGCCCATCTTGCTGATGCCTTCGCCATACATGATGTCGAATTCCACCTGTTTGAACGGCGGCGCCACCTTGTTCTTGACAACCTTAACGCGGGTCTGGTTGCCGACCACCTCATCGCGGTCCTTGATCGCGCCAATACGACGAATGTCCAGACGCACCGAGCTGTAGAATTTCAGCGCGTTGCCACCAGTGGTCGTCTCCGGGCTGCCAAACATCACACCGATCTTCATCCGGATCTGGTTAATGAAGATCACCATACAATTCGAACGGCTGATCGAGCCGGTCAGCTTGCGCATCGCCTGGCTCATCAAACGGGCCTGCACGCCGACATTGCTGTCGCCCATGTCGCCCTCCAGCTCGGATTTCGGCGTCAGCGCCGCCACCGAGTCGACCACGACCATGTTCACAGCACCCGAGCGCACCAGCGTATCGGTAATCTCCAAAGCCTGTTCGCCGGTGTCGGGCTGCGAGATCAGCAGCTCATCCAGATCGACGCCCAGCTTGCGAGCATATTGCGGGTCCAGCGCGTGTTCCGCGTCGACGAACGCACAGACACCGCCGCGCTTTTGCTGTTCTGCAATACAATGCAGCGTCAGCGTGGTCTTGCCCGAGCTTTCTGGCCCGTAAATCTCGACAATCCGGCCCATCGGCAAGCCACCGATCCCCAGCGCGATATCCAGACCCAGCGATCCGGTCGAGCTGGCCTCGATGTCCTGTTTGGAATCCTCGCCCAGCTTCATGATCGAGCCCTTGCCGAACTGCCGTTCAATCTGGGCCAGCGCGCTGTCGAGCGCCTTTTGCTTGTCTGCGTTTTTCTTGTCGCTCATCGTCAGAAGATCCGCCATTGTCCTGTCGCCTTCTCTTGTGTCACACCCTTGAACGGGCGGCAATCACTGCTTTGTTCGCCTCTTGTTCCTTATGAGACCAAAAAGAGAACATTTCAACTAAAACTTACAGAACTTACCTTTCGGCAATTGTGTTAAAGAGTCGTTTACGCCAATCTGCAAAAAAGAATGAACTCTGACAGGGACGATTAAATGCTTGTTTTCTATGAGGAACGTCTTGCATTTCTGTCCGTCCCCAAAACCGGCAGCACCGCTTACCACAGCGCTTTGCGGGACCGGGCGGATATCGTTGTCACAGGACCGCCCGACCTTAAACATGCTCCGGTCCGGCGCTATGACCGTTTCTTTCAGAACATTTTCCGAAAAATGTACGATACTGAGATGGAGATCATGGCCGTGGTCCGCGAACCAATCGACTGGCTGGGCAGTTGGTATCGATTCCGCAGCCGTCCCGAGCGGCTGAATCACCCTCATTCAACCCATGATCTCAGCTTTGACGACTATGTTCAGGCCTATATGCAATCCCCGCGTCCGGAATATGCGGATGTCGGCAGCCAGAGCCAGTTCTTCCGCACCCGCAGCAACGGATTCGGGGCGACGCACGTCTTCAAATATGAACATCAGGACAAAATCCTGAGCTTCCTACAATCCCGTCTGAATATGGAGATCACACTACCGCGCGAGAATGTCTCTCCCCTCCGTGACTTGACGCTAAGCGCCGAAACCGAGCGCAAATTCCGGCGCAAACATGCGGCCGAGTTCGCGTGTCACGACGCAGCCCTCTGACTGTTTCAGTTCAATTGCTGGAACACCGCTTCGGTCAGTTCGTTCAAGGAAAACGGCTTC
Organism: Ruegeria sp. AB6; assembly: GCF_056542685.1. Classification (NCBI taxonomy): domain Bacteria; kingdom Pseudomonadati; phylum Pseudomonadota; class Alphaproteobacteria; order Rhodobacterales; family Roseobacteraceae; genus Ruegeria; species Ruegeria sp. AB6. The sequence continues at coordinate 6,333 of NZ_JBQGAD010000022.1, forward strand.
GGCAGGAAAGCCGAATGCGCAAGCTCGGGACCCGAGTCGCCAAATGCCCCTTCGGTATATCCCGACATGAAAATGACGCGGACATCTGGACGGTCTTTCATCGCCTGACGCACCCAGGTTGGGCCATCCATGCCCGGCATCACCACGTCGGTGACGAAGAGATCGACATTCAGGGCCCCGTCTTCCAGCAGATGCAGCGCCTCTTCTGCCGAATCTGCTTCCAAAACGGTATAGCCCTTCAGGCGCAGCGCGCGGGTTGCAAAGGCGCGCACCGGTGCTTCATCCTCGACCAACAGAACTACGCCTTCACCCTGACGCGCAGCTTGTGTTTGCGGTGCCTGCACGGCGGGTTCTTCGACACGTTCGGATGCGGCTGAGACCGGCAGATAAACCGTAAACTCGGTTCCCCGGCCCAAAACGCTGTCAACAAAGATGAAACCGCCGGTCTGTTTCACAATACCGTAGACCGTTGACAGGCCTAGCCCCGTCCCCTCGCCCGTACGTTTAGTTGTGTAGAAAGGCTCGAACACTTTTTGCAATTTGTCCGCCGGAATACCCGTACCACTATCGATCACTTTGACGGTGACATACTCGCCCGGCTGCACTGTAGCGCGATCGCGGCGCAGAGGTTCAGTCAGCGACACCACTTCAGTTTCGATCCGCACCTCGCCACCTTCGGGCATGGCGTCGCGGGCATTCACGACTAGATTCATGAACACTTGTTCCAACTGCCGCTTGTCGGCACGCACCGGCTTCAGCACTGGATCATGGCTGAGGATCAGGCGGATTTTCTCACCCACCAGCCGGTTCAACAGATGGATCAGGTCCGAGATCGTGTCCCGCAAGTCCAACACCTCGGGCTGCAAGGTCTGCTTGCGCGAAAAGGCCAGCAACTGACTGACCAGAGCTGCCGCCCTGTTGGCATTCTGGTTAATCTGCACCAGATCACCATAGTTAGGATCATTCTGATCATGCCTCAGCAGCAACAGGTCACAATGCCCCGAAATCGCCGTCAGCAGGTTGTTGAAATCATGCGCCACACCCCCGGCCAACTGACCGACGGCCTGCATCTTTTGGCCCTGTACGAATTGTGCCTCAAGCGTCTTGAGTTCGGTGGCATCGTTCAGAACCGCGATCAGGCAGACCTCGCCGTTATTTACCACGCGGCTCAGCGTCACCTGCACGAACATCTCTTTGTCCTGCCTTGGCAAGCGCAGAAACTCCGAACTTGGCGGGCTGTCTTCGGCCGCTGCGCGGGCCAGCCAATCCAAGATGGGATAGCCGAGCCCCTGCATAATCTGGACAACATTTGTCTGGCCTGGAACGATCTCGCCAACAAGTTTCACGGCCAGCCGGTTGGCGTCCAGAATTTCTCCGTTCGGCGACAGACACATGATGGCAACCGGAAGGTCAGCAAACGGAGCCTCAGTTCGAGGAGTGTTTGAAGTGTCCACTGAAACCAGAGCCAAGTCGACGACCGATCCCGATTTGGACAGTTCCTTAGTGACCACGGAAACCGAACCATCCTTGGTGTCAATCGAGACGATTTTACCATCCTCAGGCGGCTCACTGGAAAGGAGCTGTTTAGCTGTTTCCGGTGTCTGACCCAGAAGATGTTTCGCCATCCTGTTGGAACGTATCACTGCTCCGTTGCGTCCAAGCGTCACTACCGGGACCGAAACGTCTTCCCACTGACCCGGCGCTTCCAGATGAAACCGCCAGCAAAACAAGTCATTGTTCACCTCAAACACCGATATCGGAACGGTTGAACCGACGGAAACAACCTCTTCTCGCGCTTTGCCGTGGATTTCGGCCATTGCCTGAAGGCGCAGTAAAATCGCCGCCGGATTAGCAAAAATGGCCGTAAGGCACTTATCAATTCGCGTGCCTGGCGCTGCATGAAACCGTTCACGTGCGGCGGTGTTTGCGGTCAGAATGACGCCATCTGCATTGGCGGTGATGCAGGGAAACAGGTCTTGTTCCGCAAATGCTGCCATCACCCCCGCGGATTTCCTCGTGGCCCAATCCATGATGCCACCACGTGCCGCAACCAGCGCACCTGCCGTTAAAAGCGAGATTCCCGCAACGATAAACCCCCCACCCCAGCCGCCCGGCAACACGCCTGCCAAGGGGGCTATGGCGACCAGAATTCCAACAACAGCCAACAGCGTCAGCCGCGCCACTGCCGGAGTTTTGCGAAGGGCGAGGTCGGAAAAAACATCTGTGGTTTCTGACATAAACAACTCTGGTCTTGGGGCGTTCGCGCAAGTGAGCCCAAAATAGGTTAATGTCCGTTTAATGAAATTCAGACACTCTCCTCAAGGTTGTTATTTCGCGACCACCTATCGCGTCAAGTGCGCTGCAAAGAACCCATCCGTTCCGTGGGACGCCAGCCACAGTTTGCGAAAACTCTCTGACCAGTCAGGATGGGCGGACGTAAATTTATCTACTACGGCACCGTTTTCCTCGTTCAGCATCGAGCATGTAGCATAAGCCAGCACACCGCCCGCATCGACCAAGACAGACGTGTCTGACAGAATTCGGGATTGAAGCGCCGTCAATTCAGTCAGCCGTTGCGTATCCAACGCCCATTTCCCCGCCGGCGCCCGCCGCCACGAGCCGCTGCCGGAACAAGGCGCATCAACAAGCGCGATGTCGAAAGGCGCATGGCGGGCGATCTCGTCGGTTGCCAGCATCTTGATCCGCGCGCCCGCCCGCTCGGTTCGTGCGGGCAGATCGCGCATCCGTGCGGGGTTTACGTCATGGGCAAAGACCTCAACCCCGGAATGGGCCGCCAAAGCCAGAGATTTCCCCCCGCCGCCAGCGCAATAGTCCAGAACGCGCAGGCCCGGTCGCAAATCCAGTGCTGCCACAATGGCCTGACTTGCCGCATCCTGCAATTCAATCACACCTTCGGAATAAGCGCGGCTTTGCGCAATCTTGCGCGCGCCCTCCCCAATCTCCAGCGCGGTGTTACATGCCGGGTGATCTTGCGCCGCAATCCCGTCGGTCGCCAAAGCGGCAATGGCACCTGCCCGATCCGACTTGGACAGGTTGACCCGCACGTGAACCGGTGCCCGGTTTTGCAGTGCCTGGGCGACCGCCACAGCCTCATTGCCCAGAGACGATTGAAACATCGGCCACAACCAGTCGGGGATGTCATAGCGCTCGGCATCCGACGCGAAATCGCGGCCCACTTCGTCATCGGTCAGCGCATCTGGCGCATGACCCTGACCCGTGAACGTTTCAGCCAAATCCGCCCCAACGGCACGCAACGCGCCGATCATCAGGCCACGCCCGGTTTCAGCCCCGCCCAATGCGGCATACGAGCGCTTGCACCGCAGTACCTGAAACACGTGATCCCGTATCGCGGCCCGGTCCTTGGAGCCCGCAAACCGGCTGCGCCGCGCCCAGCCCGTCAACGCTTTTTCAACCGGAACACCCAAAAGTATCTGATCAAGAATCTCGATAGAGGCCTGTACGCGGGCTGCTGGGATCATAGGTCTGTCCGATAAGGTGGCTGGAATGCAAAACGGCGCCCAAACCGAGCGCCGTGTTGCAATGGTTTAGGTTTTACATCACCCGATAGTTCGGGCTTTCACGCGTAATCTGCACGTCATGCACGTGGCTTTCTTTCAGCCCTGCACCCGTGATCTTTACGAAATTGCAGTTCCTGCGCATCTCTTCCACGGTGGCACAGCCGGTATATCCCATGGCCGCGCGCAGACCGCCGACCAGTTGATGCACCACCGCGCTAGCAGATCCCTTATAAGGCACCTGCCCCTCGATCCCTTCAGGAACCAGCTTGTCGTTGGCGGCATCCTTCTGGAAATAGCGATCGGCCGAGCCGCGCGCCATCGCGCCCAGGCTGCCCATGCCACGATAGGATTTGAACGAACGGCCCTGATACAGAATGACCTCACCAGGGCTTTCATCGGTGCCCGCAATCATCGAACCGACCATGGCACAAGACGCCCCCGCCGCAATCGCCTTGGCGAAATCACCCGAGAATTTGATGCCGCCATCGGCAATCACCGGCACGTCTCCGGCGGCTGAGGCACAATCCATGATCGCCGTCAGCTGCGGCACGCCCACGCCAGCCACCATCCGCGTGGTACAGATCGAGCCCGGCCCGATCCCAACCTTGATCGCATCCGCACCCGCATCAATCAGCGCCTTGGTCGCGTCGCCGGTCGCGACGTTGCCCGCGATGATCTGAACTTCGTTCGACAGGGTCTTCACCCGCTTCACCGCCTCCAACACACCTTGCGAATGGCCATGCGCGGTGTCCACAACGATGATGTCGACGCCTGAATCCACCAATTGCTCGGACCGCTCAAAACCTGCGTCCCCGACCGAAGTCGCCGCTGCAACACGCAGGCGGCCCAGACGGTCCTTGCAGGCTGTGGGGTTAAGCACTGCTTGTTCGGTGTCTTTCAGGGTTAGCAGGCCGGTCAGCTTGCCTGCGCCATCTACGACCAGCAGCTTTTCGATCCGGCGGGCCTTCATCAGGCTTTTCGCCTCTTCCAGATCAGCCGGTTCCTGAAGCATTGCCAGATTGTCGGTGGTCATCATTGCGTGGATCGGCGTGTCGTCCGAGGTCGCGAAGCGCATGTCGCGGTTGGTCACGATCCCGACCACGCGACCATCCGGATCTACCACAGGGAAGCCGGTGAAATTGTACCGCTCGACCAGCGCTTGCGCATCGGCCAGCGTCTGATCGGCACGCAAGGTCACGGGGTTATAGACGATACCGGATTCGAACCGCTTGACCCGGCGCACTTCGCGGGCCTGCTCCTCGGTCGTCAGGTTCTTGTGGATCACGCCGATCCCACCGGCCTGTGCCATGGCAATCGCCATCCGCGCCTCGGTCACCGTATCCATCGCTGAACTCAGCAGCGGGATGTTCATGGTGATCTCGCGCGTCACACGCGTGGTAGTATCCGCCGTTGCGGGCAGCACTGATGATGCGCCCGGAACCAGAAGTACGTCGTCAAAGGTGAGTGCCTCACGAATCTGCATCTGCTAACCCCATGCAAAACCCCGTTTGACGGCGACCCTATGACATGGATTGAACCCAAGGGAAAGCCCCTGATCTGAACTAGTTTTCCCCTGCGGGTCATTGCCGCGGCAAAAAACGACGCAACCGGTGACAAACGTGCCGCTGATTGGCCTTTCCCTTTGCGCACAAACCCATATCTTCCCCGGCATACGCGCGAATACAAAAGGCAGGCCCGACATGACCACCGACCCCCTTGTTGTCTTTACCCCCTCGGGCAAACGCGGGCATTTCCCCGTTGGCACCCCGGTTCTGACCGCCGCCCGGCAGTTGGGTGTCGATCTGGATTCGGTCTGCGGCGGACGCGGGATTTGTTCGAAGTGCCAGATCACGCCCAGCTATGGCGAGTTTCCCAAGCACGGTGTCACCGTATCCGAGGACGCGCTGAGCGAATGGAACGCGGTCGAACAACGCTATGACGACAAGCGCGGGCTGAAACCGGGCCGCCGTCTGGGCTGTCAGGCGACGGTTCAAGGCGATATCGTAATCGACGTGCCCCCTGAATCTCAGGTCCATCGTCAGGTCGTCCGCAAAGCGGCTGCTGCACGCGCCATCACCATGGACCCGGCGACGCGGCTGTATTTCGTGGTGGTCGAAGAACCCGACATGCATTCGCCCACCGGCGATCTGGAACGGCTGGAACGTGCCCTGCGAGAGCAGTGGAAGATCGACGCCGTCACTGCCGATCTGTCGCTGATGGCCAAGCTGCAACCGGTGCTGCGCAAAGGCAAATGGGAGGTCACGGTGGCCGTCCACAAAGGCCACAAGGATGAGGTCGCCAAGGTGGTCGAAATTTGGCCCGGCCTGCATGAACAGGGGCTGTACGGTCTGGCCATCGACCTTGGCTCAACCACTGTCGCCGCCCACCTGACCGATCTGGAAACCGGTGAGGTTAAGGCCTCCTCGGGCCTGATGAACCCGCAGATCCGCTTTGGTGAAGACCTGATGAGTCGCGTCTCCTACGCCATGATGAACCCCGGCGGTGATCAGGAAATGACCCGCGCGGTGCGCGAGGCGATCAACGATCTGACCATCTCCATCGCCGAGGAGGCCGGGATCGACGCCGCGCTGATCGTGGAAACGGTGTTCGTCTGCAACCCGGTCATGCACCATTTGCTCCTGGGTCTGGACCCGGTCGAGCTGGGGCAGGCCCCCTTCGCGTTGGCCACATCCGAGAGCATGTCCCTGCCTGCGCGTGAGATGGACCTGACCAAGATGAACCCCCGTGCGCAGGTCTATATCCTGCCCTGTATCGCGGGCCATGTGGGGGCCGACTGTGCCGCCGTTGCGCTTTCCGAGGAACCCGGTAAGTCGGAAGACCTTGTGCTGATCGTGGACGTGGGCACCAACGCTGAAATCCTCTTGGGCAACACCACGCGCGTGCTGGCCTGTTCCTCGCCCACCGGCCCGGCTTTTGAGGGAGCGCAGATCAGTTCCGGCCAGCGCGCCGCCCCCGGCGCGATTGAGCGCATCGAAATTGACCCTGCAACCAAGGAACCCCGCTTCCGCATCATCGGATCGGACAAGTGGTCGGACGAAGACGGCTTTGATCAGGATATCGCCACCACCGGGATCACTGGCATCTGTGGCTCGGGCATTATCGAGGCTGTGGCCGAGATGCGCATCGCCGGGCTGCTGGATGAAAGCGGCTTGATCGGGTCCGCCGAGCAAACCGGCACCGCCCGCTGCGTACCCGAAGGCCGCACCCACGCCTATCTGATCCACGATGCCAGCGCCGAGGGCGGCCCGCGTATCACCGTGACCCAAGGTGACATCCGCGCCATCCAGCTGGCGAAATCGGCACTCTATGCCGGTGCGCGCCTGCTGATGGATGAGATGGAGGTCGACACCGTTGACCGCGTGGTTCTGGCCGGGGCGTTTGGTGCCCATATCTCGACCAAACACGCGATGGTTCTGGGCATGATCCCAGACGCGCCGCTGGACAAGGTTTCCAGCGCGGGCAACGCGGCTGGCACCGGTGCCCGGATCGCTTTGTGCAACATCGGATCGCGCAAGGAAATCGAGCGCGTTGTGCGCGAGATCACCAAGGTCGAAACCGCCATCGAGCCCAAGTTTCAGGACCATTTCGTCGCCGCCAACGCGATCCCGCACAAAACCGACCCGTTCCCAGAACTGGCGCAGGTGGTCACCCTGCCCGCGCCGTCCTTCAACACCGGCGGCGGGGATGACGAAAAATCTGGCCGTCGTCGCCGCCGCAGGTCATAGTCGGATCAAACGACGGAGGCCCCAATGCACACACCGAACGAAGAACAGGCTGAGTATTGGGGCAAGTCGCCGTCGGGCGTGAAATGGCTGACATACGAGGATCAGTTGGATCACGTATTCACCCCAGTGCTGGACCTTGTTCTAAGCCGCGCCAATATTGTCGAAGGTATGCGGGTATTGGATATCGGATGTGGCACCGGCGTCAGTTCGCTTGCAGCGGCGAAGCGTGTCGGCGGTTCGGGTCATGTCCAAAGCGCGGACATCTCTCAGGCCTTTCTGGACCGCGCCCAGGAACGCGCGCGCGCTGAAAACCTGACAAATATGAGTTTTCTTTACGCTGACGCCCAGACACAGGCTTTTGCGGAAGGCGAGTTCGATGCTGCGATTTCGAGGTTCGGGGTCATGTTCTTTCAGGACTCGGTTGCAGCATTCCGCAATATCGCAAGCGCGCTGAAACCCGGTGGACAGATGACTTTTGCCGCATGGGGGCCACTTGCAGGCAATCCTTGGTTCAAGATTCCTCACGTCTCTGCCACGGCGCGGCTGGGCAATCCGCCCAAATTTGGCCGATTTGCCCCCGGACCGCTTGCCTTTCACGATCTGGACCATGTCGCCGGGATGATGAACGACGCTGGACTGACCGACATCAAGGCAGACCCCGTGCCATTGTCCTTGCCTGGTTTCAACGGTGTGCCGGGCACCGCTGCGCTGTGTACGCGAGTTGGACCGGCGGCCCGTGTGATCGGCCATTTCAATGGAACCGACGAGGATGTAGCGGCCATTGAAGCCGACGTTGCCAAAAACCTTGAGCAATTCGACACCGAAAACGGCATCGAAATCCCGGCAATCATCAACCTGTTTCAGGCGCGCCGGGCCGCGTGATCTGATCTGGGAAAACTGGAGCGGGTAGCGGGAATCGAACCCGCGCGTTCAGCTTGGGAAGCTGACAGGCTACCATTACATCATACCCGCCGCGGGGTTGGGGATAGCATTGCCGCTTTCCCAAACACAAGTCGCAACCTTCACCAAAGGACAAGAAAATCCAGAACAAAAAAGGCCGGGCAGTTGGCCCGGCCTTCTGTTCTTTCTTGCCGACGGATCAGGCGCGACGACGACGGCCACCGCCCCGACGACCGCCTGCAGCACCGGCTGCTGCGGCTTCTTCAGGTGATTTGTTGAACTTGATCCATGCCCCGCCATGGGGGTCATTGTTGGTCAGCAGGTTAGCGGCGCGGATAGCCTCCATTTCCTTGCCGGCACGCGGCTGGGTCGAGCCCAGACCGAACAGTTGGCAGAAAGTCTCATCATCCATATCCGCAGGCAGAATGATACCTTTGGCTTCTACTTCGGCCTTCTTTTCAGCCAGCTTCTTGGGACCAACTGGCAGCGCGACCGGGTTCATGATCGCAGAAGTCATGCCTGCGCCCATCGCCATCGGCAGGAAGGCGTTGTTGATGCCGTGGCGGTTCGGCAGGCCGAACGAGATATTGGACGCGCCGCAAGTGGTATTCACGCCCAGCTCTTCACGCAAACGACGGACCAGCGCAAAAACCTGCTGGCCAGCGGTTGCCATCGCGCCGATGGGCATGACCAGCGGGTCAACCACGATGTCATGCGCCGGAATGCCGAAATCGGCTGCCCGTTCCACGATCTTCTTGGCCACGTCGAACCGTACATCGGGGTCTTCGGAAATCCCGGTATCGTCATTAGAGATCGCCACAACCGGCACGTTGTATTTCTTGACCAGCGGCAGAACCAGCTCCAGACGCTCTTCTTCACCGGTGACCGAGTTCAGCAGCGGACGGCCTTCAGCCGCCTCAAGACCGGCTTCCAGAGCACCAGGAACCGAGCTGTCGATGCACAGCGGTACGTCGACCAGACCCTGCACCAACTCGACGATCTTGGTCATCAGCGGCGGCTCGGTCTCGTTCGGGTTGGGGTTCGAGTTGTAGACAACACCCGCGTTGATATCCAGAACGGTCGCGCCTGCCGCAACCTGTGCCAGCGCGTCTTTCTCAACAGTCGAGAAATCGCCCGCTTCCAGTTCCGCAGCCAGTTTCTTGCGGCCCGTGGGGTTGATCCGTTCACCGATCACGCAGAACGGTTCGTCAAAGCCCAGAACGGCGGTTTTTGTTTTTGATTCGACGACAGTACGGGTCATGTCCGTTCCTTAGGAGTTTGCAGGCTTTGCCGAAGCGCCGCCGTTGTTGATGGCCCAGGTGGCGTTGGTTTTGATACCGCCAAGTGGGAAGAAATGCACGTTGGTGATGTTGAAATCCGGGTTGGCCGCCTTGTGGTTGGCCAGCTCGGTCAGAACATCGGTGGGCTCGTAGGGCAGCAGCAGCTTGGACACGTCCATGGCGCGCTTTTGCAGAACCTTCAGCGAGGGGCCAACACCGCAGGCGATGGCGAATTTGATCAGGGTCTGCAGCTTGGCCGGACCCGCGATACCGATATGGATCGGCAAATCGATCCCTGCCTCTTTCAGGCTGTCGGCCCAAGCGATGATCGGTTTGGCGTCAAAGGCGAACTGAGTGGCCAACGCCATTTCGGCGTCGGTGGTTTCGCTGAATTTCTGTTTCCAGCGCAGCGCGTCTTCCACGTTCTTGGTCGAACCGTCCGGGTCAATATCCTTATTGCCCTCGGGGTGGCCTGCCACGTGCAGACGCTTGAAGCCTGCCTTGTCGAACAGACCGGTCTCCATCAGCTGCATCGAGCTGTGGAAATCGCCATGGGGTTTCTCGACACCACCGGCCAGCAGAAGCGCCTGCTCAACGCCCGCTTCGCCCTGATACATCGAAATCCAGTTTTCCAGCGTCGCGGCGTCTTTGATGATCCGCGCGGGGAAGTGCGGCATCACCGGATAGCCCTCGGCAGCGATGCGCTTGGCGGTCTTGACCATGTCCTCGATGGGCGTGCCCTCGATATGGGCGATGTAGACGCGAGTGCCTTCAGGCAGCAGCGCGCGGAAATCTTCGACCTTTTCGGCGGTGCGCGGCATCACCTCGATCGAATAGCCCTGCAAAAAGGCTTCGACGGTCGGGTTCACAGGGCCGTTTTCGACAGCATCACGTTTTTTGAAGTTCAGCAAAGCCATAGCGGCCTCCCATATAGATTTCGGGCTCATGCCCAACCGTCATTTGCGATCAGCGCTTTGATACGGTCCTGATCATATTCCGCTTCCAGACGCGCTGCTTCGGCTTCGGCGATCTCCGAGGGCTCGCCCTCGACCGCGAAAGGATCTGCTTTGCGCCATTCGGCCAGATAGGCATCGCTGTCCTTGGCATTCACCTTCATCGCCGCTCGGTCGATGGCTTGTTCGAACCGCTCCTCCAACTGCCGCTTGGCACCTCGACGGCCTTTGCCGACGATGACTTGAGCAGGGATGTCGCGCCAGTAAACGATGGTGACGTCAGGCATCGCGTATGATTCCTCCTAACCAGATGGACCGGTTCTAAACATCTATATGGTCGCAGGTCGGTCGGTTTTCGACACAAGGCGCATTTCAAACGACGTTTTGCCTACGACGGGATACCGGGGTTGTAACGAATTCGGCATCAAACGCGCATATCAAAATCCTCATCACTATAATGAGCGTCTTGCGCGATAAGAACGCGCGACCTATGGTCGGGGTAACTCGAAAATCGGAGGGCGTTGAAGATGGCGCCCAAGCGTCCCAAAGGTGCGGGCGCGTTCCCGAAGGCGGTCGAAAGCCCCGCGCCGGCAAGGCCCGATCCCGATGCGCTGTATGCGGCGCTGGATCTGGGTACAAATAGTTGTCGCATGTTGATTGCCCAGCCCAAGGGCAGCGGCTTTCATGTGGTCGACAGTTTCTCGAAATCCGTGCAGTTGGGCGCGGGGCTCGAAAGGACCGGACGGCTGTCTCGGTCTTCGATGGCGCGCACCATTCAGGCATTGCGCATCTGCCAGCAGAAGCTGAAACGCAATAAAGTCAAACGGATGCGCCTTGTCGCGACCGAGGCCTGCCGCCGCGCCAAGAACGCGCGTGATTTCATTCGTCAGGTAAAGCGCGAAACCGGCCTGACGCTTGAGATCATCCAGCCCGAGGAAGAAGCACGCCTGGCCGTGATCTCATGCGCGCCTCTCGTGTCGACCAAGACCGAGCAGTTGCTGGTGGTCGATATCGGCGGCGGCTCGACCGAATTGGTGTGGATCGATATCTCATCCATTGCCCGCCGTGACCGGCCTGCTGCGATTATGCGGTTGCACCATGGGTTTCACCCGGTCGAAAGCCCGTTCCCTGCAGCCAAGGTGGTGGATTGGATCAGCGTTCCGCTGGGTGTTGCAACACTGCGCGATCAGTTCAACGATGTAGAGGATGACTCGGCCCGCTTTGCGCTGATGAGCTGGTTCTTTGAAGAAAACCTTGCTGATTTTGCGCCTTACAAGGACGAACAGGCCCGCGAAGGGTTCCAGATCGTTGGCACCAGCGGGACGGTTACGACCGTGGCTGCCTCACATCTGGGGTTGAAGCGCTATGACCGGACCAAGGTAGACGGTTTGCGCATGACCAGCGATCAGATTGACAAAGTGATACGAGGGTATCTAGAACTCGGCCCTCAGGGACGGCGCCGGGACCCGCGCATTGGCGACGACCGGCAGGCCCTGATCATGTCCGGCTCGGCCATTTTGCAGGCCCTCTTGCGCTGCTGGCCCACCGACCGCCTTTCCGTGGCGGACCGGGGGCTGCGCGAAGGACTGCTTTATGCGCAGATGAGCGCGGACGGCGTATTGGAAGACGGACCGTTCTGATGGCGAAGACACCGACTGGAAAAAGCAACTCGGGTCGCGGGCAACGCGACCTGAAGGTTAAGGTCAAGACGGCGCGTGGGCGTAAACTCAGCTCGACCCGCTGGCTGGAACGGCAATTGAACGACCCCTATGTTAAACGCGCACAGGCCGAGGGGTACCGAGGGCGTGCAGCATTCAAAATATTGGAACTGGACGATAAATTCCGCTTTCTGGTTCCCGGTGCACGCGTCGTTGATCTGGGCTGCGCGCCCGGAGGTTGGTTGCAGGTGGCTGTCACAAGAGTGAACGCGCTTGGCGAGAAAAGCGGCAAGCGGATCGGCACCGTACTGGGCGTTGATCTGCAGGAGGTCGAACCCGTCGCGGGCGCAACCGCGCATGTGCTGGACTTCATGGAAGACGATGCCGACGAGAAGGTTAAAGAGTGGTTGGGCGGCAAGGCTGATGTGGTGATGTCGGACATGGCCGCTGCCTCATCCGGGCACAAGCAAACCGACCATTTGCGCATCATGGCACTGTGTGAAACCGCCGCTTACTTCGCCTTTGATGTGCTGGAAGAAGGCGGCACATTTGTCGCGAAGGTTCTGGCCGGAGGGGCCGAGGGCGATTTGCAAAAGCTGCTTAAGCAGAAATTCACCAAGGTCGCCAACGTGAAACCGCCTGCCTCGCGGTCCGACAGTTCGGAAAAATTCGTTGTGGCGACAGGGTTTCGCTGCGAGACTTAATCTTCCATCGACAGGAAATCACCCGCCAGAACCTGCTGGCGCAACGACGCGGTGGCAATCCCTTGCATCAAAAGCGCGTCCCCATGGTTGAGGTATTCCGGCTTGCGGGTCCGTAAATCTTCGATCCGCTGTGCCAGCGACAGCGGGCGTTGCAGTTGCGACGTGTGAACCGGTTTATCTGACATTGGGCACCTTTTAACACAGACGGGTTTGACCTTGTCTGTACCGATACACGCAGAGTTTGCCGGGAAAATGACCCAAACAAGGCAGCACAGCGCCGGGATGTGGTGAAGCTAGTCCGCCGCCTCGCCCAGATCCATCAACGCCCCGTTGAACTCGGCCCCCAAAATCAGCATGGCCGCGCAGAGGTACAGGAAAATCAGTGCCGCCATCACTCCGGCCAGCCCCGCATAGGTCGCGTTGTACGAGGCGAACTGCCCGATATAGATCGAGAAGCCCCACCCGCCCGCCGCCCAGAGCGCAAGCGTCAACGCCACGCCGGGCAGGATTTGCGTCAGCTTGTGGCGCCGCGTCGGCAGCAGAAGATGGGCCAGCATCACAAGCCCCGCTGGGACCGCCACTGTAAAGGTCCAGCGCAGCCGATCCACGGACAGCCAATTGGACACGTTCACATCCGTTTTTTCGGATACAAGCCTTGTATATACTGGCAAGACAACCTCGACCGCAGCAATTGCAAGAACGGTCGCTCCTCCGGCAATCACCAGCCCAAGACAGTAAAGGCGGGTTTTCCAAAACGGCCAACTGTCTTGATCATGATAAGCCTGATTCATCGCCGCCCGCACTGCCATTACCCCGTTCGAGGCGAAAAACACTGCCAACAGCCCCCCCAGCGTGATTACGCTGGAGTTCGAAGCCTGCAAAACTGCTCTCAGCTCGGCCACGATCGGATCGGCGACATCTTTGGGCCAGGCGCCGAAAATCAGCTCGATCAACTCATTGGTGACATAGTCTTGCGACAGTGTCCCCGCCAAGGCGACTGTGAACAGGACGAAGGGAAACAGGGCCAGCATCAGGGACATGGCAACATGGCTGCTCATGACCATTCCGTTTTTGGCACTGAACCGGCCAAAGGCCAGCCATAGCGCCTGAAGGGGTCGGTTTGCGGAAGGAATCATATTGGCGCTCATGTCCAAATCTTAACGCGGCGCGCCGGATCACAGAACCGTCAAAACCCGATTCAACGCAAATTAATACTCCCAAACGCTTGCGCGCATTGCATAATCCTGTTCGGCTGTGCAGGATCAGAGCAGTAAATCGGCTTCTCAAGACAGCTAGAATGGCAACAGACAAAACGATGCCTTTGGATCAGGAACCACATGTGACACGACCGCGACTGCGCCTGTCGGTCGTGCGTGACACCGCGATAGTCGCCACGCTGGTGGTGCTGGGCCTTTATGCTGGGTCCGCCTTTCTGATCCCGCTGACCATGGCCTTGCTGATCAACGTTCTAATCATCGCGGTCAGCGATCGTGTCATCTCCATCACGCGCGTGCCGGTCTGGGTGGCCAACATCGCCGGTGTTATCGTTGTTTTGGCCGGTTTGTTCATGATCATGTATATTCTGGGCAGTCAGGCGACACAGTTTGCCCGCTCGATCAACACCTACGAAGATCAATTCGACAGCGCCGTGAACCGGATCGCGGGGCTGGTAGGCAATGACGTTACAAGCTTTATCCGTGACAATCTGATCAGCATCGACATGTCCTATGTCGCGCGCGTAATGCTGGGCAGCGCTACCTCGTTGCTGAATCAGTTCTTTCTGATCAGCCTGTATGTTGCGTTCCTGATGGCCGAGCGGTTGGCGTTTCGCAAGAAAATACAACTGGTTGCGGGGAACCCTCAAACCGGAGCAGACTTCGCGGCGGTGCTGGATGCCATTTCGTTTAGTCTGCAACGGTATGTGGGGGTAAAGACCTTTATCAGCCTGGTCACGGCCGGGATCAGCTATTCGATCTTCCGTGTTCTCGGGCTGGAATATGCCGAGACCTGGGCCGTCCTGACCTTCGCGCTGAATTTCATCCCCTCGATCGGCTCGATCATTGCGGTCATTTTCCCGGCCATGATCGCGCTGGTTCAATTTGAAAGCATCGGTCCGTTTTTGATAATCGTGCTGGGGTGCGGCACCATCCAATTCCTGATCGGCAATTTCGTAGACCCGGCCATGCTGGGGCGGTCGCTGAACATGTCGACCTTCCTTGTCATTCTGGCACTGACCTTCTGGACCACGGTCTGGGGCATGATCGGCGCGTTCCTCAGCGTGCCGCTGACCGTCTGCATTCTGATCGTGTTCAGCCATATCCCAGCACTCAGGCCGATTGCGATCATGATGTCGCTGGATGGAAGCTTGGGCGAAGACCCGCGCGCAGGGTGAACCATGCAGCCTATGTTCATAGGGTCCGAGATCTATCGGCACTCTACCTACGGCACACAGCATCCGCTGGCGATTCCGCGTGTGTCGACGGTCATCGACCTGTGTCGCGCGCAAGGCTGGCTGAACCAGCAGAACTACCGTGTCAGTCCTTGCGCAAAACCCTCTGCCCTGCACGCATTTCATACGCCGGACTACATCACCGCGCTGCAACAGGCCGAGGCCGAGCAGGCCGTCTCGAATGACACACGCAGCCGATACGGGCTGGGAACTTTGTCCAACCCTGTTTTTGCCGAGATGTACCGCCGTCCCGCCACCGCCGCCGGAGGGTCGATGCTGGGTGCCGAACTGCTGCGCGAGGGCGGCATCGTTTTCAGCCCCGCAGGCGGCACGCATCATGGTCTTGCGGACCGCGCCAACGGGTTTTGCTATCTGAACGATCCGGTTCTGGCGATACTGACCTTGTTGAAATCCGGGCTGGATCGAATCGTCTACGTGGATATTGACGCCCATCACTGCGACGGGGTTGAAAGCGCATTTGCAGGGTCGGCCAAAATCCGCATGATCTCGGTCCACGAAACGCGCCGCTGGCCCTTTACCGGCGCTTTGACGGACACGGCTGGCGGTGCCGCCTTCAATCTGCCCGTCGAACGCGGGCTGAATGATGATGAGTTCTATACGATCCTCGACCAATTGATCCTGCCCGCCACAACGTCGTTCCGACCTCAGGCCATTGTGCTGCAATGCGGGGCCGATGCAGTGGCCGAGGACCCTCTGTCGCGCCTAACCCTGTCCAACAACGCCCATTGGCGCACCGTGGCGGCCCTGCGCGGCTTGGCGCCACGCCTGCTGGTGTTGGGTGGCGGCGGATACAACCCGTGGTCAGTCGCCCGACTTTGGACAGGTGTTTGGGCGGTGCTGAACGGGACCGAGATCCCGGACCGGCTGAACAACACCTCGCAAAGCACTTTGCGCGGCCTGCGCTGGAACAGGGCTGCGGGCAAGCGGCCACCTCTGCATTGGTTTGAAACGCTGCGCGACCGCCCGAATTCAGGCGAGGTTCGGGACACCTTGCGGGCCGACCTCGCGCAATTGGCGGCTCGGTTGCCTTAATCTCAGCACGCGTATAGCCCCCGATCGCAAACGGGGATACACTGGGGCAAATAACTGGAACGAGGGCCTATAACCCCGTGTGGACATTGCTTGTTTCTGCGCTTGTCTTTGCGCTTTATGTGCTGGCGGCAGTCTTTGCGATCCGCGCCGCGCAGACCGCGCGCACGCCGCAAGGGGCCGTTGGCTGGGTGGTATTCCTGATCTCGGCCCCGGTGTTTGGCGTCCCGCTCTATCTGTTTCTGGGCCACCACAGGTTTCGCGGTTATCGCATCGCGCGCAAGCACAGCGAAAGTGTGGTCGAAGGGATCAAGACATTCGCCGATTTCTCACGACCCGATCCGGCCACGATGCGGATCAACCCGCGCCCGTTCGAGGCACTTGCCCACCTGCCCGTCTCGCGCGGGAACGGGGCCGCGTTGCTGGTCGACGGGCAAGCCACGTTCGACGCCATATTCGAGGCGATTGATGCGGCGCAGAACTACATCCTGATACAGTTCTACATCGTGCGCGATGACGCGCTGGGCCAAAGGTTGCAGTCCAAACTGATCGACGCTGCCCAGCGTGGCGTGAGCGTGCGCTTCATGACTGACGCTGTCGGCAGCTATGGCCTGCCCACGGCCTATCTGGACACGCTGCGCGAAGCCGGAGTCGAGATTGCCAACCCGCGTGATCGGCGCGGACCACAACACCGCTTTCAGCTCAATTACCGCAACCACCGCAAGACGGTGATCATCGATGGTGAAACCGGGTTTATCGGCGGGCACAATGTAGGCGTCGAATATCTGGGGCAAGACAACTATTTCGGGCACTGGCGCGATACGCATATCAAGATGAGCGGTCATATCGTCCGGCAGCTGCAATTGATCTTTACCGAAGATTGGCACTGGGCCCATGAAGAAGACCTGATCGACGATCTGGACTGGGCAGGCTCGGAGTCTGATCAGGACATGAACGCGCTTTTGGTTGCAACTGGTCCCGGTGACGAAACAGAAACCGGTTCAATGATGTTCTTTGCCGCCATTACCGAGGCGAAAGAGCGTTTGTGGATCGCATCGCCCTATTTCGTGCCCGATATCGACATAATGACCGCCCTTCAGCACGCTGCCCTGCGCGGGGTAGACGTGCGCATTCTGGTACCCGAAGTGATGGATCACCGCCTGCCCTGGCTGGCAGCCTTTGCCTATTTCGACGAGGTGCGCGACTGTGGCGCGCGGGTCTTCCGCTATACCAACGGGTTCATGCACCAAAAAGCTTTTGTCGTGGATGACACGTTGGCCGCCGTCGGTACCACGAATCTAGACAACCGATCCTTCCGCCTGAATTTCGAGGCCATGGCGCTCTTTTTTGACAGCCGCGCCGCCAATGCGGTGGCCCAAATGCTGGAGGCGGATTTCGAACAAAGCTACGAGCTGGACCGCGACCTGTCCGAACAACGCCTTTATATCCGCTTCGGCTCCCCTCTGGCGCGGCTCTTTGCGCCGATCCTTTAAGAGATCAACTCTTCCTGAAAAACACGGGTCATCAAGGCGACCATGAAGGCTGTGGACAACCCGAACGCCAACAGGCCCGTCACCGAGGCGAAGGCGCCGAAAATCCTCAGCCCCTCACCCAAGACAATATCGCCATAGCCAAGTGTCGTGAATGTCACCAATGAGAAATAGAGCGCCTCATTCCATTCCGGCAGTGTTTCCCCCAGCACCCACACAACGGCCCATAGCCAGACCTGAAACGTATGAATCAGAACGATAAACGCCAGCGCGGTACATAAAGGTGCTGCGATCGTAAAGAACCGTTTGCTCTGCTCCAACCGCAGAGAAAGCACTCGGATCACCTGCGTACACCAAGTCAGCAGCACGATCTCGATCAGGAAGCAAATCCCCAGATAAAGACTGCCCCAGACAATTTGCTCTGGTAATGTCATGCTTGCCCGTCTCATTGTGACCACTTGACCTCACCATGACGTGTTCAACAGGGCTGAACAACCCCACCTGCCCGGCTGCGACGAAAGGGTGCGAAACCAACTCTGGTCTGGACACCAATGCCGAAGGGTCCACATTGTGACGGACATCGTTAGAGGCTTGGAAATGCTGCTGAAGATCGACGACGTTCGGAAATCCTATCCGGGTGGTCGCCCCGTTTTGCAAGGGGTGACGCTGAACCTTGATCGCGGGCAAACTCTGGCGCTGACGGGCGAAAGCGGCAGCGGCAAGAGCACGCTTTTGAACCTTGTGGGCGCGCTCGATGGGTTCGACGGGGGCGAGATCACGCTGGGCGGGACCGCTCTGTCTGGTTTGGACGATCCCGGTCGGGCGGCCTTGCGCCGTGAAAGCGTGGCATTGGTGTTTCAGCAGTTCAACCTGATCCCTTCACTGACCGTCGCGCAGAACCTAGCTTTTCACGCGCGGCTTGCGAACCGGCTGGATGCAGAATGGGTCGGTCATCTGGCCACGCGACTGGGACTGTCCGATTTACTGGACCGATACCCCGAGACCCTGTCGGGAGGCCAGCAGCAACGCGTCGCCATCGGACGCGCCATGGCAACACGACCCAAGCTGCTGCTTGCGGATGAGCCGACGGGAAATCTGGACGAAACTGCCAGCGCCACGGTGCTGGACCTGATGCTGTCCCTGATCGCGGAAACCAAGGCTGCGCTGCTGCTTGTCACGCATTCACAGGACATTGCCGGGCGACTGGATCATCACGCGCATCTGTCTGGTGGGCGGGTGGCATGACGCGTGTCGTCCTGCTGGCTCTGCTGTCCCATTGGCGGGCGCATCGGTTGCAACTGGCCACATTGCTGATCGGCATCGCGCTGGCCACGGGCCTGTGGTCTGCGGTTCAGGCCATCAATGCCGAGGCGCGGGCCAGCTATCAACGCGCCAATGATCAACTGCTGCTGGGCCGCTTCGACACGCTGCGCAACCCTTCGGGGACGATCCCGATCGAGCAATATGCAACGCTCAGACGCGCAGGTTGGCAGGTGGCCGCTGTGCTTGAAGGCTCGGTTCGGATCGGAGAGAACAGGTTCCGGTTGCTTGGTGTTGATATGGTCGCCTACCCGGCCCTGCCCGCTGTTACTCAGGTCGAAGAAGGGGCTGCCCCGCCTGACCCTGCCGATATGCTGACCGCACCGGGTCGCTTGCTGACAACGCCCCCAGTGGCCGACCGGTTGCAAAACCAGCAGTCTCTGCCGCCGGTCCTGATCAGCGACGCCCTGCCACCCGGTTTGATCCTGACCGATATCGGCGTGGCTGAAACCCTGCTGGACCGTCGTGGCCAGATCAGCCACCTGGTCGTATTGCCACAACAACCGAAGGGCCTGCCCGCTCTGCCAGAGATCACCCCCGATCTCGACCGTATCCCCGCCGCGGACCAATTGGACACCGCGCAATTGACCGACAGCTTTCATCTGAACCTGTCCGCCTTCGGGCTTTTGTCCTTTGCAGTGGGCCTGTTCATCGTGCATGGCACGGTTGGGCTGGCCTTCGCCCAACGGCGCGCGATGATCCGCACCTTGCGCGCCCTTGGCGTGTCGATGCGGCGGCTGGTCTGGACCATTCTGGCCGAGTTGACCCTACTGGCCCTGATCGGCGGCGTGTTGGGTCTGCTGCTCGGGTTCTTTATCGCTGGTGCCTTGTTGCCTGATGTGGCCGCCACGCTGCGCGGTCTATACGGCGCGCCAGTCAGCGGGCAGATCAGCCTGCAACCACAATGGGCTTTGGCCGGACTTGCCATGGCGCTGGGTGGTACCTTGCTGGCCAGCGGTCACGCCCTGTATCGACTAGCCCACCTGCCGCTGCTGTCCGGGGCAGGCGTTCAAGCCTGGCGCAGCGCGGCCTCGGGCCGACGGGTGATCGCGATGGCCGGAGTAGCCGCGATTGCTCTGGGTATCGGCGCGCAATTGGCGATCGGAGGCTTGATCGCTGGGTTCATCCTGGTCGCGGGCCTTCTGACCGGCTCGGCCCTACTGCTTCCGTTCCTTCTGTCCATCCTGTTACGCGGCTTCGGGGCTCGGGCGAACGGCCCCGTCGCGCAATGGGTCTGGTCGGATATGCGCGCGCAACTACCGGGCCTTTCGCTGGCATTGATGGCCCTACTGCTGGCACTGGCCGCCAATATCGGCGTCAGCACGATGGTGTCGAGCTTCCGCCTGACCTTTACCGGCTGGCTCGATCAGCGTTTGGCCTCGGAACTCTACCTGACCGCCGCCGACGATGCCCAGGGCCAAGAGATCGCCCAGTGGCTTGCCCCTCAGGCTGATATGATCCTGCCCATTCGCAACACCGAAATAGCGCATGAAAGCGGTCCATTGTTCCTATACGGCGTTCTGGACCATCCGACTTATCGCGAGAACTGGCCGCTGATCGCCACGTCCGACGGCGCGTGGGACCAAGTGATGCAGGGGCGCGCAGTATTGATCAACGAGCAACTCGCCCGCCGTCAAAACCTCTGGCCCGGCGATGAGTTGGCGCTGACATCGGCGACCACCTTGCCCATCGCCGCCGTCTATTCCGACTATGGCAACCCAACCGGGCAGGCCATTGTCGCAATGCCGCTGTTGGACATGATCGCACCGGGGGTCGAGACACGGCAATTCGGCATTCGCATCCCACCCGAGCGCGCCTCGGCGCTGGCGCAAGAGTTGCGCGACCGGTTCGATCTGCCGTCGGGCGCCGTGGTTCAGCAAGCGGCGATCAAGGCGCAATCGCTGACAGTGTTCGACAAGACCTTTGTCGTGACCTCGGCTCTGAATGTCCTGACGCTGGGTGTGGCCGGGTTTGCCATATTGACCAGCCTGATGACCTTGTGGACCCAGCGCCTGCCCCAGATCGCGCCGGTCTGGGCGCTGGGGATAACCCGGAATCGGCTGGCGTGGCTCGAGGTGCTGCGCAGTATCCTGTTGGCCGCACTGACAGCAGTGCTGGCGCTGCCACTTGGGCTTGCACTTGCATGGGCCCTGCTGGCCGTCATCAATGTCGAGGCTTTTGGCTGGCGCTTGCCGATGTATCTTTTCCCTGTGGATTGGGCCTATCTTCTGGCGCTGACCATTCTGGCGGCTTTTGTTGCGGCCGCCCTGCCTGCCTTGCGCCTGCTGCGCCTGCCACCTGCGGATTTACTGAGGGTATTTGCCAATGAACGTTAGGGCTTGGTTTTTGATCACCGTTCTGCTTCTACCCAATTGGGCTCACGCGCAAGGCTATGCGGGGCTGGGCGGATCGGCCGAGGGCTTTGCGATCCCCCAACCCGGATATCAATTTCAATTCCCGGCTGACCACGGCCCTCACCCCGACTACCGGATCGAGTGGTGGTACCTGACGGCCAATCTGCAAGGTGAAGACGGGCGCGACTATGGTATCCAGTGGACATTGTTCCGATCTGCATTGAAGCCCTTTCAAACAGATGGCTGGCAAAACCCACAGCTTTGGCTGGGCCACGCTGCCGTCACCACGCCTGACAACCATTTTCTGGCCGAGCGTCTCTCGCGCGGCGGCATCGGTCAGGCCGGAGTGACGGCCTCACCGTTCGAGGCATGGGTCGATGATTGGTATATGCGAGGGGATGATCTGAACAGCTTGCAGCTGCGTGCCAGCGGCGCAGAGTTCATGTATGACCTGAGCCTGACAGCCCAAGGCCCGTTGGTGTTTCACGGGGCGGACGGATATTCCGTGAAATCCGCCGAAGGACAGGCAAGCCACTACTACTCGCAGCCCTTCTACAGTGTTGAGGGAACATTGCACCTGCCGGAAGGCAATGTCGCCGTGCAGGGTCAGGGCTGGCTGGATCGAGAATGGTCCTCGCAACCTCTGGCCGCGGATCAGATCGGATGGGACTGGTTCTCGCTCAGTTTTGACGACGGAGACAAGCTGATGGCCTTCCGTCTTCGCGGGACGCAACAAGATTTCACGGCGGCCACGTGGATTGGCGCAGATGGCACCACAACCCCGTTGCCGGACGGGTCAACCCGTTTCACCCCGCTGGACACAGCGCGGATCGCAGAGCGAGACATCCCCGTTCGCTGGCGCGTTGAATTGCCTGAACGCGGAATGGATGTCGAAGTCACGGCCCTGACGCCCAAAGCATGGATGGCAACGCGATTTGAATATTGGGAAGGCCCGATCATGGTATCAGGCAGTCACACAGGGCGCGGCTACCTTGAAATGACCGGCTATTGATCAGCGCACGACGTAGACTGAGACTTCTGAGTGTCTGACGACGCGTGCTGCGTTTGGGCCGAGGAGGTAGTCTTTGAGGTCGGGCCGGTGTGC
>NZ_JBQGAD010000023.1:0-22151 GCF_056542685.1 Ruegeria sp. AB6
GCACACCGGCCCGACCTCAAAGACTACCTCCTCGGCCCAAACGCAGCACGCGTCGTCAGACACTCAGAAGTCTCAGTCTACGTCGTGCGCTCGGCCTCTGCGGCTGTCTAGATCAAACAGAAACGCCCCAATCGCAGCACAAGAGATCAACCGTCAATCATCTCCCGGGAGAGCACCTGATGATGCAGACGTTTCTAAGAACCGGTGCTGTTCTTGCCGCAGGCGGCACCGCCTTCAGACGCGATGACCGCCGTTCAGCTGATGCTAAACCTGGTCCAGCCGCAATTGTCCGGCATTGGTGGCGGTGCGTACGTGCTGTATTGGGACGCCGAACCAGAGACGCTGATCACCTTTGGCGCGCGCCAAAAAAACGCCGGGCATTCTGCGCCTGATGGAAGTGACCGATAACCTGTACGGCAAAAAAGACTGGTCCTCGTTGTTCCAGTCGACCATCGTGATGAAAGATGGCAAGCTTTACCTACTGATCGGCTTACCCGGTGGCAGCCGCGTCATCAACTGTGTGGCTAACACAATCATCGCGATCCTTGACTGGGACATGGACCCGCAGGACGCGATCTAGACTAGCCACTTCGTGCATCGCAACGGCTCCGGCATGGATATGGAGCAGGAAACCGAAGCGGCTGAATTCGTAGAGGCGCTGACCGCCACAGGCCATGAGGTCAAGACAGGTGACCTGAACTCTGGCCTGCATGCGATCCTGATCAAGTAGGGCCTGTTGACCGGCGGTGCCGACCGCAGCCGAGGTGGCCAGACCCGGCAAACCGCAGATCGACCTGATTCGTCGGACGGGAACGCTCAGCTAAATGGTATTGAACATGTCCTAAGCTAGTCGCGAGGCTTGTTCAAAGTACCTTTCTCGCCATAACGCTTGGTGGTTGGACTCTGCTGCGCAGGGGCAGGAAGCTTTGCCAAAACGAATGAGAGCTTAGAGGCAATAACACCAACAAGTGTATCCGCTGCAAACCTGACCAGCGGCCAAGCTGGACCAGAGGTTTCATTCCTTTCCAAACAGGCGTCTGGGCCCAATCAACTCAGGTCCAAAGTTGCCATTGGCGCAATGGGCAAAGAAACTCAGTGACTTCTAGCCTACGCTCTCTAAAATCCGGCTTAGTGTACTTCATTGGTTTGCCTGGGAGCTTAAGCACAGGTGGGTAAGAAAAGGACATCAGGGACAGCCGAGAATTCAGTATCGCGGTCTGGGCAAAATGCGATGCTCGGCGTAGATGACCAGCAAGCACGGTTCGAGGCGACCTCGCAGGTTATGCGGGCGATCTCGGAAGCTAAGGATGATGTGCAGCCCGTCTGCGATCTGATCGTGACTTTGGCTAAAGATCTGTGCGACGCTGTTTTCGCCGGTCTGGTTCTGGGGCGCAAAGAAGACGCCCTCCAACGACTGGTTGCCAGCGTCAATCTGCACCCGGACATCCAGCAGCTCTGGCTGGACGGAAAATACACGATGGAGCCTGGCAATTCTCTTGTCGCCGACACCATCCTCAGCGGTCAAACACAACATGTTCTGGACATGGGCGACACCGATTTTCACAAAGCGGGTGACGCACGTTTCAAGCTTGTTGTCGACACCCATGGGTGCCGCAGCATATTGCTTGTTCCGCTCAAACTGGATGGTGCCGCGATCGGATGCCTGATGCTGGCCCGCGATGAGGTGCGCGCCTATTCCGACGATCAGGTCGAACTGATCGAAACCTTTGCGACGCAGGCGGTAGTCGCAATCGAAAACGTCCGCCAATTTCGCGAGTTGCAGACCCGTTTGGCACGCGAGGGGGCCGCGCGCGAGGTTCTTGAGGTCATAAGCCAGTCCAGGGATGACGAGGCGCCCGTTTTCCAGACCATACTCGAAAACACGGCCCGACTATGTGAAACGGACGTGGCGACATTGAGCCTTCTGAACAAGGCGGGATCCTACCTGGAATACGCCGCTCATTTCGGAGATCAGTTGGCAACCTATCAGGTCGGTGTCGATCGCTGGTCTTTGGATTCCAATCTGCAAATCGCTCAATCCGTCCGCGAAGCGCGGGTTATTCACAATGTCGATCTGCGGCTGACCGACCACTACATCAATGGCGATCCCTGGCGCCGCCAGCTTGTGGATGAAGAAGGTGTCCGATCGTTTCTGACGGTGCCGCTGATGTCAGCCGATGGCGCGCCCGTAGGCGTCATCGGTATTTACCGACGCGAAGTGCGCCCCTTTACCCCGGACGAGATCTCGTTGGTTGAGGGTTTCGCGGCCCAAGCCGTCATCGCTATCGACAACACACGCCAACTGACCGAACTGCACACACAGCTTGAACGGCAAACTGCGACACAGAAAGTGTTAAGTGTCATCAGCAAGAGCCGGGATGACGATGCGCGCGTTTTTGAAACGGTCTTGCAGCAAGCCACCGAGGTGTGCGGTGCCGATCAGGCGGCGCTTGTGCTTGTGAATTCAGGCCGAACACATGCGCGTCTGGCGGCGGCATGGGGTCATGAACAAACCGAGGTTGATCTTGGGCAGGAATGGCCGCTTGACGGCTCTGTTACAGCTGCAACCGCAATTCGATCCGGCAAAGTCGTATGCATCGACGATATTGTCGATACCGACTACTACCGCTCGGGCAATCCGACCGCCGTCGAGATGGTCGACGTTGAAGGGATCAGGTCGCGCGTTGCGGTTCCACTGATGCAGGGGGATCAGGCGATCGGAGCAATTGCGGTCAGTCGCCGTGAAGTGCGCCCGTTTTCTGACTCGGATGTGCACTTCATCGAAGAATTCGCCAAACATGCGGTGATCGCCATCGAAAACACCCGCCAGTTTCGTGAAGTGCAGGAACGGCTGGAGCGAGAGGGAGCATCCCGCGAAATCTTGGAAGTTATCAGCCGCAGCCGCGACGACGACTACCCTGTTTTCCGCAGCATCCTCGAAAATTCCAGCCGTTTGTGCAAAGCACCGCTCGCCTTTCTATGCGTGGCCGATCAGGACCAACAGCTTGCGACAATCCCGGCCAACATCGGCGCGACCGAGGATTTTGACAACGCCCTTAAACACTTTGTTGAACCTCTGACACGAACCGAACTGATTGCGATCCGTCCAATGATCGACGGCAAGGTAATTCGGCAGGACGATATCGCCTCGGACCCGCTTTACTACAAGGATCGCGACCCTCGTCGGGTACAGATGGTCGAAATCGAGGGTGCCCGTTCGGTTCTTGCGGTCCCGCTGATGAAGAACGGCGTCGGGCTAGGGGTGATTGTCCTCTATCGGCGCGAAGTTGCACCTTTTTCAGACGACGACGTCGCATTGGTTCAGACCTTTGCGGCGCAAGCCGTCATTGCGATGGAAAATGTACGCCAGTTCCGCGAGGTGCAAGATCGAACGGCAGAGGTCACGCAGGCGTTGGAATACCAGACTTCGACTTCGGAAGTGCTTCGGGTCATCTCGGCCTCGCCAAACGAATTGTCCCCGGTCTTGGACGCCATTCTGGAAGAAGCATCGCGTATCTGCGAGTTGCAAGACGCCTATGTGGCGATGCTGAACCCCGACGACCTGCTTTTTCATGTTCACGCGATACGGACCAAGGATACCACTTTCGCGGACTATGTATCGGCTCACCCTATTTCCCCAAATGACAGTGGTGTCACCGGGCGTGCCATC
Source organism: Ruegeria sp. AB6 (assembly GCF_056542685.1). Classification (NCBI taxonomy): domain Bacteria; kingdom Pseudomonadati; phylum Pseudomonadota; class Alphaproteobacteria; order Rhodobacterales; family Roseobacteraceae; genus Ruegeria; species Ruegeria sp. AB6. Next base: position 3,671 of record NZ_JBQGAD010000023.1, read on the forward strand.
CTGTCGAAACGCACAATCTACATCGAAGATGTTCAGGCCGATCCAACCTACACTTGGATGGAGGAAAGCGGCGTTGGTGAATATCGTTCGGTACTGGGCGTCCCATTGGTAAAAAGCGGCGCAGTTGTGGGTGTGATTTCAGTGGGTTCGCGCGAGGTGGACGGATTTTCCGAAAAACAGATCAAGCTGCTGGAAACCTTCGCCGATCAGGCCACGATTGCCATCACCAATGCCAACCTGTTCCGCGAAGTCAAAGAACGCACCGCCGAAGTCGAGCTATCGCTGGAATACCAGACCGCAACCTCCGAAGTTCTGGATGTCATTTCACGCTCGCCCAACGATTTGCCGCCGGTTCTAGACGCGATTTTGGAGGTGTCATCGCGGATTTGCGACCCGGAATACGCGTATTTTGCCATGCGGGACCCAGAGGACGGGCTGTACCGCGTGGTCATGTCCCGAAATGTCAGTGACGCCTTTCTTGCGTTTCTTTCGGAAAACCCCATCGCGCCCGAAGAAGGCTCGTGCATCGGGCGCACGGCGTTGCATGGCAAGACGGTTTACATCGAAGATACGCGCAATGATCCATCATACACTTGGAAAGAGGCGGCGCAGATTGGCGATTATCTGACCACGTTGGGGGTTCCGTTGGTCAAGGATGGGCTGACACTTGGCGTTATCGTCATGGCGCACAGGCAGGTCGGGGCCTTCAACGAAAAGCAAATAAACCTGTTGGAAACCTTCGCCGCACAGGCTCTGATCGCTATCAACAACACCCGGCTTTTCGAAGAGGTGCAGGCCCGCACTGCCGAGGTTGAAGAGTCGCTGGAATATCAAAAAGCCTCCAGTGAAGTGCTGGAGGTTATTTCCCGGTCCCCCGACGATCTGGAACCGGTTCTGCAATCGTTGTTGGCAGTTTCCTCCCGCATCTGCCGCCTTCAGGATGCATTCGTGGCGCTGAAAAAGCCCGAAGACGGTAAATTCCACTACTTCGCCGGGCACAATGTTTCAGCCTCTTTCGCTGAATTTCTGAAAGCGCACCCGTTCGAGCCTGGCTCAAAATCAGCCACTGCGCGCGCCCTGTTGCATGGGCGCGCCGACTATGTGGAAGACACTCAGGCCGACGCAAATTACGACCCGGTTCTCATCTCGCATCTTGAAGGGTACCGATCCGTTCTGTCTGTCCCTCTGATACGTGATGGCGTCACGATAGGTGTTATCAGCATGGGAAGTCGCAAGCCCGCCGCCTTTGACCAAAAGCAAATCAAACAAATGGAAACTTTCGCGTCACAGGCGATTATCGCAATTCAGAATTCGCAACTTTTCAACGATACGCAGACCGCCCTTGCACGTCAAACCGCCAGCGCGGACGTGCTGCGGGTCATTTCTGAATCGCCCACCGACACCAAACCGGTTTTCGAGAAAATCGTAACGCTGGCAACCTCTTTGATAGATTGCGACTTGTCGATCGCCATGCAGGCGGACAAAACTCACTACTGGCAAGTCGCAGCCGCAACCCCCAAAGGTCTTGAAGAAATCACTTGGACAGAGCGTCTCCCAATTGACCCCGAGGATAACCTGCCCTCGCGTGCCATCCAAAGCGGCGAAACTCTTCTTTTTGACGAATCCCGATTTGGTGAATTGTCCCCTCGTGACACTAAGATTGTGCAGCAACAGGGGTTCAAAGCCTTTTTCATGGTGCCGCTGATGCGCGGCAAGGATTGTTTCGGCAATCTGGTCTTTATTCGCAAATCGTCCCGCGCCTTTCGGGACGACGAAGTTGCCATCGCTGAATCCTTCGCCGATCAGGCGATCATCGCGCTTGAAAATGTGCGCCTGTTCCGTGAGGCCGAAGAATCCCGGAAGGCTGCAGAAGAGGCAAATGAAGCCAAAAGCGCTTTCCTGGCAACGATGTCCCACGAAATTCGAACACCGATGAACGCGGTCATCGGCATGAGCGGGCTGTTGATGGACACCGAATTGGATACCGAGCAATGGGATTATGCCAATACGATCCGCGACAGCGGTGACGCGTTGCTAGGGATCATCAACGAAATCCTCGATTTCTCGAAAATCGAAGCGGGACAGATGGATATCGAAGCCCATCCGTTCGACCTTCGGGAATGTATCGAAAGTGCACTGGACTTGATCAGTGGCAAAGCAGCCGAAAAGCAGCTGGATCTGGCGTATGAATTCGACGATCAGTTACCACCAGCGATCAGCACGGACCTGACCCGTCTCAGGCAAATATTGTTGAACCTATTGTCCAACGCCGTGAAGTTTACGGAACGTGGCGAGGTGGTTTTGTCCGTTGAACGCTCTGCCATTACGCAGGACGATATCGAGCTCACGTTCAGGGTAAGGGACACGGGCATAGGACTGTCTGAAAAAGGTATGAGCCGCCTGTTTCAGTCTTTTAGTCAGGCCGACAGTTCGACGACCCGGAAATACGGCGGTACGGGTCTTGGTCTTGCAATCTCCAAACGACTGGCCGAGCTTATGGGCGGCACCATGCAAGCGGAAAGCAAAGGCGAAGGGCATGGGTCGACCTTCGTCTTCACGATCCGGGTCAAGCCTGCAAAGCCGGTGAAATCATCAGAGCGCAATCTGGTCGGTATCCAGCCCGAACTTGAAGGTAAGCGCATTCTGATGGTGGATGACAATGCCACCAACCGCAAAATTCTGTTGTTGCAGACCGAAAAATGGGGTGCCCGCACGACAGTGTCCAGCAGCCCGTCAGAGGCCCTGAAACTGTTGGCAACCGAGGATCAGTTTGATCTGGCAATCTTGGACATGCATATGCCGGAGATGGACGGAGAAGAACTGGCCCAAAGGATACGCAAGTCGCAACCCGATCTGCCTTTGATCCTGTTTAGCTCGCTTGGCCCGCGCGACATGGATATCGAAGACGGGCTGTTTACCGCGAACCTGTCCAAACCATTGCGTCAATCCCATCTGTTCGACACGTTGGTCACGCTGTTTGCAACAGAACAGACACGCAAGATACCCGCGAAATCCTCGAACAAACCGCAATCCGACCCGGATATGGCAAATCGGCACCCGCTGCGCATCCTGTTGGCCGAGGACAATCTGGTAAACCAGAAGCTGGCGCTCCGCCTGCTTGAACAGATGGGGTATCGCGCTGATTTGGCCAGCAACGGGGTCGAGGCGGTCGACAGTGTGATCAGGCAGACCTACGACGTGGTTCTCATGGATGTCCAAATGCCCGAGATGGACGGGCTGGAAGCCTCGCGCCGTATCATTCAGGGCTTTCCCGACAAGAGCCGCCCGCGCATCATCGCCATGACCGCAAACGCCATGCAGGGCGACCGCGAGATGTGTTTGGACGCCGGAATGGACGACTACATCACCAAACCCATCCGCGTCCCGGTTCTGGTCGAAGCACTGCTAAATGTTCCCAGCTCGAAAAGGTGATCCATGTCAGACGAACCGATTCTAGACCACCAGATATTCACAAAGCTGAAAGACGCCACAGGAGAGGGTTTTGCGGCCGAACTTGTAAATACGTTCCTTGAGGAAGCCCCCGGAATGATCGGCGACCTGAAAGACGCCCTTGCGGCATCCGACGCAGACGGCTACCGCCGCGCGGCCCATTCGATCAAGTCCAATGCGAATACATTTGGCGCAGCGGCACTGGCAGAGCTGGCAAAGCAGATCGAACTCGGGGCGCTTCCCGCAGCCGATGATCTGTCCGATGCGACACAATTGGAGGCCGCTCTAACCAAAGCGGGTACAGCCCTTCGGAGCCTGATTGATGACTGAAACCCCCGGCCAGTTGCTGATCGTCGACGACAACAAGGTCAATCGGCTTTTGTTGTCCCGCAATGTCGAGCTTTTGGGCCATCACGCCTCAGTTGCGGAAAACGGCCGGGTCGCCATGGAGATGCTGTCCCGTCAATCTTTTGACCTGGTGCTATTGGACATCGAAATGCCTGAAATGGATGGGTTTCAGGTTCTAGAGGCGATCAAGTCAAATACCGAACTACGCGATCTGCCCGTGATTGTGACGTCATCGGTCGAAGGTTTGGACAATGTCGTGCGCTGTATCGAACTGGGCGCGGAAGACTACCTGCCCAAACCGGTCAACAAGACCCTGCTTGGGGCGCGGGTGTCCAGCGGGCTTGAAAAGAAAAGGCTCCGCGACGAACAAAAACGCCTGCTTGAACGGTTTGCCACAACCGAAGTGGCGCAGGATTTGCAGGAATCCGGTTTTGCCATCGGCGGAAAACGCGCGAATGCATCTGTGTTGTTCTGCGATATTCGCAGCTTTACGACATTGTCGGAAAATCTAGCCCCTGAAGAAACGATTGATCTGCTCAACACCTTCTACACTTTGATGTTCGAAGCCGTGTCCAGCAATGGCGGGATTGTCAGCCTGATGTTGGGCGACGGTTTGATGGCCTTATTCGGGGTGCCGCAACCGTTGCCGAACTCGGCCCAAAGTGCGGTGACCGCAGGGCAGGAAATGCACAGTATGATCGAGGTTCTCAATCTCGAACGGCAGGCCGAAGGGAAAAGCGACCTGAAAATCGGTGTAGGGATTGCGACCGGCGAAGTTGTCGCTGGCTATGCCGGAACAGACAATCGCGCGACTTACACATGTATCGGGTCAACCGTAAACCTCGCCGCGCGCCTTGAATCGGAGACCCAGAAGACTGGCAGTCGGATATTGGTTGATCAGGAAACCTGCGATCTTTTGAACGGGACACCCGTGCTGGAAACCTACGGCAACACCACTATCAAAGGCTTTTCAGAACCCTTTGACATCCATGCGCTTTGACTATGGGTGCAGCCGTGGTGGCAACATTCGCGGCGTCGTCAAAGCGTGGTTAAGACTGTGAAACCGGCGCTTGATCATCCAGCAGACCTTTCGATTTCAGCGTAAGCCAGAAATCGTTTGGAATGTCCGCGTTGAACCATTCAATGATCTGTTCCAGTTCTGACTTGTCCCGCGGCCCTGGAATCATTGACGTGACAATGTCGTGACCAAGGGGAAATTGCAGGGCTGCAGCAGCCAGAGGCACCGCGAATTCATCAGCAACCTCTTGCAAAGCTCTTGCTTTGGCGACCACATCCTCGGGCGCTTTGGCGTAGTTCCACATCTCTCTTCCAACAAGAATGCCCGAGTTGAACGGGCCACCGCAGATTATTGATGTCCCGGCCTCGGCGCAGGCGGGGAACAACGTCGATAGTGGCGTCTGTTCCAGCAAAGTGTAACGACCGGCCAATAGGAAAACATCCCAGTTGCCGATGCCCAGTGCATCCATGCAGACTTGATTTTCGTTCACACCTAGTCCGATTGCCTTAACCTTGCCCGCGCGACGCAGCTCGTCCATTGCACGGTACCCACCCTCAGCCAAATCTTTGAAATGGCGCGTGTTCTCATCGCCGTGGGTGAATACTCCGATATCATGAGCCAAAAGAATATCTATGCGGTCCAGTCCGAGACGTTGGAGACTGTCTTCGAAACTGCGCATGACCCCATCGTAGCTGTAATCATAGATGACGTGGAACGGCAGCGGGTCGATCATTCCAAAATCCATCGGATTTTCGACGCTTCCGGGAACCAGAAGACGCCCGACCTTGTTAGACAGGACGTAGTCAGTGCCGCGCAGCAAATCTCCCATGACTCGCTCGGACCGACCAAAACCATACCACGGCGCTGTGTCGAAAAACCCGATCCCTGCATCCTTCGCGGCCTGGATCAATTCGGCAGCCTGACCATAGCCAAGGTCCACAAAATTTCCACCCAGTGGAGCGCCACCGAGGCCCAAAACATCAACTACGAGGTCAGTCCGACCCACCCGCCGTTTATCCATCTTCATTTTCCTTCAAGTAAACATCGTACCAGTTTTTTTGCCCGACGGCATTGAATTGCCATGGTCTTCGCCCTGTCTTTTCGGCCGTTGCGGATCGACTTAACCACGTTGAACAGGCGTTCGCGTTCGCTGCGCGACAGCGAAGTGGTGGCTTCGTCAAATATCAGCACACGCGGGTTACAATGAAGGGCGCGTGCGATCTCAACTCGTTGCCTGTCACCGGTGCTCAACCGCGCCATCGGTTTGCGCGGATCGCCCGTAAATCCCAATGGTCCCAACAGCACCGCCGCTTGTGCTTCGGCTGCAGCGCAATCCACAAAGCCGAAGCGTTTCCGAGGCATCCCGTCGGCAAAGATGTTCTCGGCCAGGGTCGAGCCTGATTGGGTCATGTCTTTACCCCCGCGGCCATTGTCACGCACTTGCGGCTATGACGGGTGTTGAACCACGAACAATCAACTCTGGCTGCAACAGAGCGTTTTCGCCCGCCTCTTCCCCATCAATCAAATGCATCAGCTTCTGCCAGGCCTGACTGGCGATCTGGGCCGAAGGCTGGCTGATCACAGAGATGCCCGGCTGCATCATGGTCAGCGCCTCGAAGTCATCCATCGCCAAAAAGCGTGTATCACCCGGAATGGACCACCCTTTGGCCTGAAGCGCAGGCAATACACTTTTCGACGCAAGATTCGAGGCCGCAAAAATCGCCTGCGGTGGCTTATCCAGGGCCTTCAATGCTGTCAGCGCCTGTTCTTTGCCTACAAAAACGTCCAAAGACAGGCTGAACGACCTGACCGATACCTGCTCAGGCTGGTTGGCCAGAGCGGCACTAAACCCATCTTCTCGCTGTTTCAGAATCCAGTAATCGGGACGGCTGTGCCCAAAATACACGACATCGCGTGCGCCAATCTCCAATAGATGCCGGCCTGCCATTTCGCCGGCTGCCTTGTGATCGACAGAGACTGAGGGAAATGGGTTTTTTTGTGAAATCCTATCGGCAACAACGATCGGAATACCGTATCGCTCAAGTTCCGCCAAAGCGGGCTGGTAGTCGAAGGCAGGCACAATGATCAGCCCATCCACACGCCGGGAAATTATTGCTTGCAAGTGTCGGCGCGTTCGCGCCTCTTCCTCGCCTGTCGTCATAAACATGACGCTTTTCTCGCTATCCAGCGCAAGGTTCTCGATTTCTTGCAATACTTCCGAGAAAAATGCGTTTTCGATATTGGGCACAACCAATGCGATAACCCCGGTTCTGCTGCTGCGCAGGCTGGCGGCCAACGTATTGCGGTTGTAGCCAAGCTCGGCTGCTGCGGCTTCGACCCTTTCGACAAGCGCTTTCGAAACCACAGGACGCCGGTTCATCACGTTCGATGCAGTCCCGACCGAAACCGAAGCACGCTTCGCTATGTCAACAATCGTCGGGTTTTTCATTTTTTCCACCTTGCGAGAATCAACATTTAAAACGTTTCAAGCTATTTTGAAATGTTTCAATCGGGTTTTGGCGACGAATTTGGAATCCATTCGACCCTCAGCTCGACGCTTATCCGCTTGCTTCCTAGGCATGTGCACCGGCACGTCGCAGAGAAAGAACATTTCGGCCGTATGTTCAAAGCAGTAGCCAAAATCACCAACTCAGTTGCTGTACTAAGGTGTTCAAGACCGCGCCAAAGAGCGATGCCTACAAATCGGGCAGTTTCCTCAAAACAACCATTGCACGATCAAAAAACCTCAATCATCCGTTGACAAACATTTTGCCGCAATGCAACCAATTGCGTATAGGTTGCTATAAAGGTTTCACTCGTGCCCAGCTCAAAACCCAATATTGAGCCTGAAAAAAGAGATGCCATCCTGAAGCTTTCGGACTTCAGCCTGTCTTTTCGTGGCCAAACTGCCACCGCCGTAGACGGATTGAACCTGACCGTCTCAGCAGGCGATACACTGTGTATCGTGGGCGAATCCGGCTGCGGGAAATCGGTGACCGCCATGGCGCTGATGGGGTTGTTGCCGCTCGATGTGATCGAAATCCCTTCGGGTGAATTAGAATTCGAAGGCCGCAGATACGACCTGCGGACGCAGCAACTGGACGCCGCTACGCGGGGCGACCGGATGGCGATGATCTTTCAAGAGCCGATGACCTCGCTCAACCCCGCGTTCAAGATCGGAGATCAAATCACCGAGGCGGTCCTGCATCACCGCAACTGCACACGTGCAGAGGCCGATGAAAGCGCACTGACCATGCTGCGGCGCGTTGGCATTCCGGCCCCGGAACAGCGGTTGAACGAATATCCCCACCAGCTTTCAGGTGGAATGCGGCAGCGGGTGATGATCGCGATGGCGCTGATCAACAATCCCTCGCTGCTGATCGCGGATGAGCCGACCACGGCCCTGGACGTCACCATTCAGGCCCAGATCCTTGACCTGATCCGGGAACTTCAGGCTGAAACAGGAATGGGCGCGGTGTTCATTACCCATGATCTGGGCGTTGTCGCTGAAATCGCAACGAATGTGGCAGTGATGTATGGCGGACAGATCGTCGAATGCGGCCCGGTAGATGCAGTGTTCGATGATCCGCAACACCCCTACACCATTGGCCTCATGAGCTCGGTCCCGCGCATGAGCGGATCTCGCGACAGGTTGATCACTGTGCCCGGCACCGTGCCTGCGCTGGCGGACATGCCGCAGGGTTGCCGCTTTCGCACGCGCTGCCCCTTTGCGACCGAGGATTGCGCCGATCGTCCAGTGCTGTCTGATGTCGGGGAAAACCACGCAGTGGCTTGCCACTATGCCCCGCTGGAGCAGCTCAAGGGGGTCAGATGCGCGATGTAATCCTTGAGGCACGAAACCTCACCCGTCATTTCACACTCGGCACCGGCCTGTTCGAGCGCAAAACCAAAGTGCGCGCGGTCGATGGTGTTTCTCTGTCGGTGCATAAGGGCGAAACCTTTGCCATCGTCGGAGAATCCGGTTGCGGTAAGTCAACGCTTGCGCGGCTGTTGATGCGGCTGGATCGGCCAACCTCGGGTCAGGTTCTGTTTGACGGGCAAGAGGTTCAGGACCTGCCCCGCCGTGACATGGCCCCGCTGCGCCAACAGATGCAATTCGTGTTTCAGGACCCGTTCTCGTCCCTGAACCCCCGAACGACGGTGGGCAAATTGGTCGGCGAACCGTTAGAAGTGCACGCGCCCGAGCTTGATGAGGGCGCGCGTCGCCAAAAGGTTGCCGCGCTATTGGCGCAGGTCGGGTTACTTCCAGATCACGCCAACCGCTATCCGCACGAATTCTCGGGTGGCCAGCGCCAGCGGATCGGAATTGCCCGTGCGCTGGCCTCGGGTCCCCGGCTGCTGATCGGGGATGAACCGGTCTCGGCTTTGGATGTGTCGGTACAGGCGCAGGTGGTAAATCTGCTGAACGATCTGAAAGAGGATCTGGATCTAACGCTGGTCATTATCGCTCATGATCTGGCCGTTATCCGGCATATGAGCGACCGCATCGCTGTGATGTATTTGGGGCAGGTAGTTGAAACCGGCCCCGCCCATCAGGTGTTCGAGGAACCGCGCCACCCCTATACGCACGCACTGCTATCCGCGATCCCGGAACCCGAGCCGGGGCGCGAACGTGATCACATGGCGCTGAACGGGGAAACACCCAGCCCGTCTGCGCCACCGGCAGGGTGCCGGTTTCATACCCGCTGCCCCTTTGCGCAGGACAATTGCCGGACGACACCCCCAGTTCTAGAGGACGCAGGCAGGGGCCATCACGTCGCCTGCCATCATTGGAAAACCATACCAGAGGCTGGAAAACCGGCCCCGCCCCGACGCCGCAGCGCCGGAGCAGAAGAGCGGTTCGCGCTGTATCGCGCGGCTGTCCAAACGCCCCCGGCTTCTGCCGAAAACAGAGAGGAAACACCATGAATGTCTTGAAAACCGGTCTGTTGGCCGGACTGCTCGGCGCAACCGCACTCAGCGCTCAAGCTGCCGACCTGCGCATCGCTCTGCAATCCGACGCAGATGTGTTGGACCCCGATCAGTCGCGCACATTTGTTGGCCGCATCGTCTATGCCTCGATGTGTGATAAGCTGGTCGACATCACCCCTGACCTTGAGCTGATCCCGCAACTGGCCACCGGCTGGGAATGGAGCGAGGACGGCAAAGCCCTGACCATGACCCTGCGCGAAGGCGTGGTGTTCCATGACGGCACGCCGTTCAACGCACAGGCCGTGGCCGACAATATCGACCGGTCGCAGAACCTTGAGGAATCGCGCCGTAAGTCCGAGCTGAAGTCCGTGACCGGTGTCGATGTGGTCGATGACTACACTGTTCGTTTTAACATGGCCGCGCCCGACGCGACCCTGCTGGCGCAATTTGCCGACCGCTCAGGCATGATGGTTTCTCCGACGGCAGCCAAGGCGGCAGGGGCGGATTTTGGTCTGAACCCAGTCTGCTCGGGCCCGTTCAAGTTCAAGGAACGTGTCGCTCAGGATCGTATCGCGCTCGAGCGGTTCCCTGACTACTGGAACGCGGGTGTAATCCACTTCGATAGCGTCACCTTCCTGCCCATTCCGGACACAACCGTCCGTCTGGCCAACCTGCAATCGGGTGACATCGACATGCTGGAACGTCTGGCCGCGACTGACCTCGCGCAGGCCGAAGGTGATGGCGGGATCAACGTCGAACGTGCCGTTTCGCTTGGATATCAAGGTATTACCATCAATGTGAACAATGGCGAAAAGGGCGATAACCCGTGGGGCAATGACAGACGTCTGCGTCAGGCGCTCAGCTATGCGCTCGACCGTGATGCGATCAATCAGGTCGTGTTCGAAGGTGCTTTTGCGCCGGGCAACCAGCCCTTCCCGCCCACGTCTCCGTGGTACGACGCCGATCACCCGGTGCCCGCGCGTGACGTGGAAAAAGCAAAGGCCCTGCTGGCCGAGGCGGGCTTCCCCGACGGGATCGACCTTGAGGTTCAGGTTCCCAACACCACCGTTCCGCTACAACTGATGCAGGTCGTGCAGGCCATGGCGGCCGAAGCCGGGATCAGAATCGAGATCACGTCCAAGGAATTTGCCACCCTGCTGGCCGATCAAAGTGCCGGTGACTATCAGGCCAGCCAGATCGGGTGGTCGGGCCGCGTGGACCCGGATGGCAATATCCACCAGTTCATGACCACCGGTGGCGGCATCAATGACAGCCATTACTCGGACCCGAAAGTGGACGAGATGCTGAACAACGCCCGCGCCTCGACCGATTTTGATGTGCGAAAGGCGGATTATGACGCTGCAAGGGACATTTTGGCCCAGGATATGCCCATCGTGTACCTGTATCACCAGACATGGATCTGGGCGCTTGATGATGGCCTCTCGGGCTTCACCCCCTATCCGGATGGGATGATCCGGTTGGAAGGCGTGAAACTGGAGAAATAAGCCACTCACGGCCCGCCCGGTCCTCTAGCCGGGCGGGTATTTTATCCGAAAGCCCCTGTTATGCTGTCTTTCATTCTGCGTCGCATCCTGATTGCGATCCCCACGATCCTGCTGATCTCGATCTTCGTGTTCAGCCTGCAAAAGCTGTTGCCCGGCGACCCTGTGCTGGCCATGGCAGGCGAGGAACGTGACCCCGAAGTGCTGGAATTCCTGCGCGAGAAATATCGTCTGAACGACCCCATTCCAGTGCAATATCTGACGTGGGTCGGGAATGCATTGCAGGGGGATCTGGGCATTTCGCTGCGCACCAATCAGCCCGTGACCGAGCTGATTGCGGAAAAGCTGCCGGTTACGATCCAGCTTGCCATCATGGCGATCCTGTTTGCGCTGGTGATCGGGATACCGGCGGGCATTCTGTCGGCGGTCAAGAAAGGCACTATTACAGACTACATCGCCAATATCGTGGCTCTGTCCGGGCTTTCCATTCCGAATTTCTGGCTGGGGATCATGCTGATCCTGCTGGTCTCGGTAAAGCTGAACCTGCTGCCAGCCTCAGGCTATGTACCCCTGTCCGAGGACCCGGTGAAATCCATCACCACCATGCTGATGCCTGCCTTTGTGTTGGGAACCGCGCTGGCCGCGACGCTGATGCGACATACCCGATCGGCGATGCTGGGCGTGCTGAAATCCGACTATGTCCGCACCGCGCGCGCCAAGGGCCTGTATGAACGCCGCGTGGTGTTGAAACACGCCTTCCGCAACGCGCTGACCCCGATTGTGACCCTGACCGCCCTGCTATTCGGAGAGCTGATAGCAGGCGCCGTTCTGACAGAGCAGATTTTCACCATCCCTGGTTTCGGCAAGATGGTCGTCGATGCTGTGTTCAACCGCGATTACGCTGTGGTGCAGGGCATCGTGCTGGTCACAGCCGTGGGGTTCATCGTGATGAATCTGCTGGCTGACGTGGCCTATGTGCTGCTGAACCCCCGTCTGAGGACCGCTTGACATGGCTCTAGCTGATCCCATCCTCTCTCGCCGCCCGGAAAATCGGGTCTGGAAGAAATTCCGCACGCATAAAAGCGCCATGCTGGGCGGTTTTCTGGTTACATTTTTCGTGCTGATTGCCCTTCTGGCCCCGATCCTGCCGGTTCCCGACCCGGCGGCGACCGACTGGGGTGCGGTGCGCAAACCACCCACCGCAGCGCATCCATTCGGCACCGATGAAATTGGCCGAGACGTATTGTCCCGCATGATCTGGGGCGCTCAGGCCTCGCTACTGGCAGGGGTGGTCTCGGTCGGGATTGCGGTGCTGCTGGGCGTTCCACTTGGCATTATCGCTGGGTATTTCGGCGGTTGGATCGATGCCATCATCTCGCGCTGCACAGAGGCGTTACTGGCCGCGCCCTTCCTGATCCTCGCCATCGCTCTGGCGGCGTTTTTGGGGCCGTCCCTGACCAACGCGATGATCGCCATTGGCCTTTCTGCGACCCCTGTCTTCATACGCCTGACCCGTGGGCAAGTGCTATCGGTCCGGGCCGAGGACTACGTCACCTCAGCCCGCGCCATCGGCTTGCCGACCTCGAAAATCCTCAGCCGTTACATCTTCCCCAACGTGTTGCCGCCGGTTCTGGTGCAGGCCACGTTGACCATCGCCACCGCCATCATTGCCGAGGCGTCACTGTCCTTCCTTGGCCTTGGGCAACAGCCACCTGCGCCCAGCTGGGGCTCGATGCTGAACACGGCGAAAAACTTCCTCAACCAGGCCCCGTGGATGGCCATGTGGCCGGGCATTGCAATCTTCCTTGTGGTGCTGGGGTTCAACCTTCTGGGTGACGGGCTGCGCGATGCGCTGGACCCGCGCGAACATTGATTTCGGAGACTAGGAATGACTGAATTCACCACCCGCCCCGAGATCCGAGGCACCTTTGGCGTCGTCACTTCGACCCATTGGATCGCCTCGGCTGTGGGCTTTGGCATTCTGGAAAAGGGCGGCAATGCGTTTGACGCCGCCGTTGCCACTGCGCTGACCCTGCAAGTGGTCGAGCCGCATCTGAACGGTCCCGCAGGCGACATGCCTGCAATTTTCCACTCGGCCAAAACCGGCAAGACCGAAGTGCTGTGCGCCCAAGGCCCCGCGCCCGCCGCGGCCACGATTGAACATTACACAGGGTTGGGGCTGAACCTGATCCCCGGCTCGGGCCTGTTGGCCACGGTCATCCCCGGAGCCTTCGACGGCTGGATGCTGATGCTGCGCGACCATGGCGTACTGCCCCTGCGGGACGTGGTGCAACCCGCCATCGACTATGCGCGCGACGGCCACCCTGTCTTGCCGCGCGTGGCCCATACTATTGACGGGCTGACCGATTTTTTCAAAGACGAATGGCCCAGTTCGGCAGAGACATGGATGCCCGATGGCAAAGCACCCGAACCGCACAGTAACTTCGCCAACCCGGCTTTGGCCGCAACCTATGAACGTCTTGTAGCCGATGCCGAAGCCGCGCATGACGACCGCACGGATCAGATCGACGCTGCCCGTCGGGCGTGGCGCGAAGGGTTCGTTGCCGACCGCATCTTCGACTATCTGGCCGAGGCTTCGGTGATGGATGTCTCGGGCCAGCGCAATTCCGGCGTGATGGCGCGCGCGGACATGGCCGACTGGCGGGCCTCGTATGAAGACACGCTGACCTATGACTATCACGGCTGGACCGTGCACAAGACCCAAGCCTGGAGCCAGGGTCCGGTTCTGTTGCAAGCGCTGGCGATCCTCAAGGGGATCGACCTTGGGTCGATGGACCCCAACGGGGCCGAGTTCGTACATACAGTAATCGAAGCGATGAAGCTCGCCTATGCGGATCGCGAGGCCTATTACGGCGATCCCGACCACAGTGATATCCCGATGGGCTACCTGCTCAGCGACGAATACGCCGCCGAGCGCCGCGCGTTGATCACCCCAGATGCCTCGCAAGATCAACGCCCCGGCCGGGTGCCCGGCTTTGAACATCTGGCCGATGCCTACATCGCCCGAGCCGAACGAGATTTCTCGGCCAGAACCGGCGCCAGCGCTGGAGAACCGACCATGTCGCACCTGTCCGAAAAACGCGGCGACACGGTGCATCTGGACGTAATCGACCGCTGGGGCAACATGGTGGCGGCCACACCCTCGGGGGGATGGCTGCAAAGCTCTCCGGTCATTCCCGGGCTTGGGTTTCCGCTGAACAGTCGGGCGCAGATGTTCTGGCTGGAACCGGGGCTGCCGACCTCACTGGCACCGGGGCGCAGGCCGCGCACGACGCTGACGCCAAGTCTGGCGGAAAAAGAAGGCGTGCAACTGGTCTTTGGCACGCCCGGCGGCGACCAGCAGGATCAATGGCAGCTGATCTGGTTCCTGCGCTTCGTACATTTCGGGCTGGGATTGCAGGAATGCATGGACGCGCCGCTGTTTCACTCGATGCATTTTCAAGGCTCGTTCTATCCCCGCGCCACCGCCCCCGGCGAGATGATGATCGAGGCCACATTCGGCGAAACCGTGATCGAGGACCTGCGCGCACGCGGCCACAAGGTCTCGGTGGCCGAGCCTTGGACGGTGGGTCGCCTTACGGCAGCCCTGCGGGAAAAAGACGGAACTCTGCGCGCGGCGGCGACGCCACGATTGATGCAAGCTTATGCGGTGGGACGGTGACATGACCTATTCTCTGATTGCAAAAGACCCGGAAACCGGCGCCATCGGCCTTATCGTAGCCAGCCGCTTTTTCGCCTGTGGCGCGCGTGTTCCCAATGTTGGCCCGCGTAGCGCCATCGCTTCGCAAGCTTTCTCGAACCCGGTTTGGGGCACCGAAGGCTTAAGGCGACTTGAGGCTGGAGAGGCCGCGCAATCGGTATTGGATGATCTGGTCGCCCGCGACACCGGCCGGGACGCGCGGCAGGCCCATCTTATGGATGCACATGGCAATTTCGCCGCCTATACCGGATCGGCCTGCGTTGACTGGGCCGGGCATCGGATCGGGCAGATGCACTCGGTCGCGGGTAATATGCTGGCGGGACCCGAAGTGGTGGATGCGACCTTTGAAACCTATGCGGCCGAGGGCGCGCTGCCCTTCCCCGAACGGTTGATGGCGGCGATGGAGGCGGGCGAGCGTGCAGGCGGCGATAAGCGCGGCAAGCAGGCTGCCGGCTTGGTCATCAATCGCGGTCAGACCCATTCTTGGCTAGATCTGCGCAGCGACGACCATTCTGATCCGCTGGCCGAACTGCGACGGCTTTATGATGTCGCCAGTGAGCGGTACCTGCATTTCGCCGAGGCGATGCCGAGCGAACAGAATTTCTCGGGCAATCCCGACCGCACCGCCCTTGACGCAGCGATCGCCGAGGCCGAGGCCCAGCGGCAGGCCGAAGGGCGCGTCAGCCGTTCTCTGGCCACTGATCCGGCGTGATGCATGGGCGGGATTGACGTTTCCACCCTGGCGACCTTGATCGCGATTGCCGCAGCCGCTGGCGTGTTCGGCGGTATTCTGGCCGGGTTGCTGGGGGTTGGCGGAGGGATCGTAATCGTCCCTGCCCTGTATTTCGCATTGTCGCTGACAGGTAGTGATCCGGCGCTGACCATGCAGGTGGCGGTTGGAACATCGCTGGCTACCATCGTGTTCACTGCCTTGTCCTCAAGCTGGGGGCACTATAAGCGCGGCGCGCTGGATATGGCGTTGCTGAAACGTTGGGCCCCGGCCATTCTGTTCGGCGTGGTGATCGGCGGAATATTGGGCGGTGTGGTCAGCGGCTATATTCTGGTTGCCGTTTTTGCCACGGTGGCGGCTGTGGTCGCGCTGGACATGATCATTCGCAAGCCCGGCAATGACGGCCCGCCCCGCAGCTTTTCGCCCCGTGTTTGGGCTGCAACCGGCGTATTTGCCGGGGCGATTTCGGCAATGATGGGCATCGGTGGCGGCACGGTCTGCGTGCCCGTACTGAACTTTTTGGGCTATGACATCCGCCGCGCTGTCGGCACATCAGCTGCCATCGGCTTCGTCATCGGCCTGCCCGGCGCGTTGATCTATGCGGCGACAGGGCTGGGGCAAACGGGGCTACCGCCCTTCTCGCTTGGCTATGTCAACTTGATCGCGGCAGTGCTGATCATCCCGCTGACGACCAGCTTTGCCCATGTCGGCGTACGCATCGCTCACACGATCTCGCAACGTGCATTGCGTCTTGCCTTTGGCGCCTTCCTGATGCTTACGTCCTTGCGCATGTTCTATGACCTGATCGGAGCGTTCTGACCTTTGGGAAATTGTCCAACAGATATCGAACTGACTACAACCTTGCGGGCGGGAATCGAAACAGGTGATTTCCTGAAGAACGGCAAGCTGCTGCCAGAGCGGGCGCTGGCCGAGGCATTGAACGTGACCCGCGCCCGGATGCGTCGAATACTGGATCAGCTTGAAGAAGACGGCACTGTATTTCGCCGCCACGGTCAGGGAACCTTTGTGTCACCACCGCCCGCGGTGGGTGCCAGCCCGTTCCGGGCTGTGGCAGCCAAAGTGATGCCGCGCGACGTGATGGAAGTGCGGCTAGAGATCGAACCCGCTCTTGCGGCTCTGGCGGCGCAACGGGCCTCTACCAAAGAACTGCGCACGCTCGAGCAACTGATGCAGGCCACGCTGGATGCGGCGGATACTCAGGCCTATGGGGTCGCCGACGATGTATTTCACTACAAGATCGCGGAACTTGCGCATAATCCGCTGTTTCTGACGGTCTACGATTCAATCCGCGCGGTTCGAAAACAATCGGAGTGGACCCGGCAGCGCGCGACGCAATATTCCGCCTCGACACTGGTGCGTCTGGGCGAACAGCATGAACAATTGTTCAGCACGATTGCCGCGCGTGACAGTCAGGGCGCAGCGGAAGTTATGCAGTCACATCTGCTGTCCGTTTCCAACGCCATGTTGCGCGAAAGGACTTATGGGCTAACGCAGCACCTGACCGATCTTCACTCGGATTGAAAAGAGAGCATCAGCGCCTGGCAATTCCAAAGCGCCCTGCTTCCAAGCCACAAAAAATTCTGGCAAGGCGTTCAATGCAAAACGACCCTCTGCCGCAGGCTCAAATATCCAAACTACCGAGATACCGCTGCTTTCGACTGTCTTCCGGCTTTGACCTGTAGTGCTTGAAGAAAGCCCGAGACATTGCCACCCGCGACGAAAATCCCGTGGCAATGGCAACTTCCGAAAACGGCAAGTCGGTATGTCTCAAAAGACAGTGCACCCGCTCCAATCTAAGTTCTTTATAGGTGTCCAAAAGCTTAGTACCCGTTTTGCACAGATACCGTCGCTGCAACTGACGTGTCGATGTTCCAACGACTTTTGACAAATCGGAAATACTCAGCGGGTCCTCGATCGTCTCCAGCATGGTTTTCAGCGTATGAATAACCAATTCGTCCCCGCCAGAGCGACGCACCAGCCGATTTACAACCTGACTTTCGCCCCCCCGCGTCGGTTCTTCCAACCCGATATATTTGCGCAATACATCCGCTATATGTTCGCCATGATCAATCGACACGAAGCGGGCCAGTAACCTGAGAGAACTGATCCGGCTATTGGCACTATGCAGGCGCCCCGTCGCAGAAAGATGGGTTGATGTTCCGCAGCTTTCCAACCCTTGCTCTGCCGCACCGGCTTGGAAACCCGGATGGACCGCACCCAGCTTGCGACCAGAACCGCCCGCCAGCATCAACAGCATCACAGCCCCTCCGACAAGCATTGTCCGAGGCGCAAGGTTCAAGACCTGAGCTACCCAAAGCCGTTCTGATCCAATAGGATGCCAAGTCTGCTCGTGATCGCCCCAGAAGATGACAGAGCGACCAGTCCAATAAAGGGGCTCGCCAACTTTGTCTTCAGCAAGAATGCGTAGGTTGACGACATAGGAGTGCGCCTCGATCAACCTGTTCAAAGCCCTGTAGAACGACATAATCGGTTCTACGGTCGCTTTATCCTCAGGGCGTTGCAGAACAACTTCGATGTTTCGAACGCGTTTTGCCATTGGCTGCACTGCGTCCCTATTCGCCTGATCTTTATGAACAACGTAGTGTTTCATCAGATTTACCAAGTCTGGTTGTGTAAGGTCAGAAAAGGTGCTCCTTGGATGGTGTTTCCCCCGCCAAGGCGGGGGTTTTCTGTTTATTCCGCCGCTTCCGCGTACGCGTCCATTGGAGGGCATGTGCAGACGAGGTTGCGGTCGCCAT
>NZ_JBQGAD010000024.1:0-17542 GCF_056542685.1 Ruegeria sp. AB6
CTCATCTCCACTCTCTGATGGTTACGATGAGCCTGAAATCCTCCGTTACGCAATCAACCTATTCTGTTCCATGAGTGCTGATGGCAGACACTTGCGTCATGAGCAAGACGCAGATGGAGTGACGACGACGTGCCTTGATCGGTTGTCGGGTGAAGAGATCACCATCCGGTCGAAGTACCTTGTCGGTGCGGACGGGGGCAATTCTCTGGTCGCCGAACATGAGGGGCTACCTTTTGAAGGCCAGATGGGTGTCGGTGGTTCGATGAACATCCTGTTCCGCGCGGATCTCAGCAAATACGTCGCGCATCGCCCATCGGTTCTCTACTGGGTGATGCAACCCGGCGCAAATGTGGGTGGCATCGGCATGGGTCTGGTCCGCATGGTCCGCCCGTGGAACGAATGGCTCATTGTCTGGGGCTATGACATCAATCAACCAGCCCCCGAAGTTGATGAGGCGATGGCCACGCAAGTAGCACGGCAATTGGTTGGCGATCCCGAGCTTGAGATCGAACTGATCAGTGCCAACACCTGGACCGTCAACAACATGTACGCGACCCATATGCAGAAGGATCGCGTGTTCATTATGGGTGACGCGGCACACCGACACCCACCATCCAACGGGCTCGGGTCGAACACGTCGATCCAGGACAGCTTTAACCTCGCGTGGAAGCTGGCGGCCGTATTGAAAGGTCATGCTGGAAAACGCTTGTTGGACAGCTACAGCGAGGAACGCGCACCGGTGGCAAAGCAGATCGTCACGCGGGCCAACCAGTCGATTGGTGAATTCGGACCGATCTTCGAAGCGCTTGGCATGGCCGAAGGGGTCGACCCGCAGGTCATGCAAAGCAACCTTGAGGCAAGGACCGGGTCAACGCCGGAAGCTGCGGCGCAAAGACAGGCAATCCGCGAGGCCATTGCCTTCAAGAAATATGAATTCGACGCCCACGGTGTCGAAATGAATCAACGTTACGACTCCCGCGCAATTGAAACAGATGGCCAACCGAACCCCGGTTTCTATCAGGACGCCGAACTCCACTTCCAGCCGACGACTTGGCCCGGCGCGCGTATTCCACATGTCTGGGTGTTTGATCATGATACAGGGAACAAGCATTCAACTCTGGATTTGTGTGGTCGCGGAGAATTCACCGTGCTGACCGGAATTGGTGGCGAGGCCTGGGTAGCAGCGGCCGAGACCGTCTCAAATGAGCTGGGAATGCCCATTCGCTGTCACGTCATCGGCCCGCGACAGACCTATGTTGACCACACCGGGGATTGGGCGCGCGCATCGGAAATTTCGGATACGGGCTGTTTGCTGGTCCGTCCTGATCAACACATCGCTTGGCGCTCGACCGATATGGTTGAGGATGCCGAAGCCGAACTGCGTCGCGCTCTGACCACAGTCCTTTCGCGATAAACAGAAACGGATCAGGTTTTACAGGTTAGGAGATCACAATGGACTCGCATGAGATGGGATACTTCACCGAGGAAAACTCGGCCGAGGTGGTTGCGGCCCGCAACAAAAATGCGGAAAGCGAAAGGCTTAAAGAGGTGATGGAGGTGATCACCCGCAAGCTTCATGAAGCGGTTAAAGAAATCGAACCGACGCAGCAGGAATGGTTCGAAGCCATCATGTTCCTCACCAAGATTGGTCATATGTGCGACGACTGGAGGCAAGAGTTCATACTTTTGTCCGATGTTTTGGGCGTGTCGATGTTGGTGGATGCTGTAAATTCCCGCCGCCCCTCTGGTGCTTCGGAGAACACTGTGTTGGGCCCATTTCACGTCGGCGATGCCCCTGAATATGCAATGGGCCACAACATATGCCTCGACCAGAAGGGCGAAGATATGGTGGTACGGGGGCGCGTGACAGATGTTGATGGCAACGCGCTGGAAGGCGTCAAAATCGACGTCTGGCAGGCAAACGACGAAGGGTTCTATGACGTTCAGCAAAAAGGCATCCAACCCGACTTTAACCTGCGCGGTGTTTTTAGAACGGGACCGGACGGAAAATACTGGTTCCGCGCTGTCAGGCCCAAACATTATTCTATTCCTGACGATGGCCCCGTCGGAGATTTGTTGAACCGGTTGGGTCGCCATCCGTTTCGCCCGGCCCATTTGCACTACATTGTGTCAAAGGATGGGTATGACGAACTGACAACCCACATTTTTGACCCCGAGGACAAATATCTCCATTCGGATTCCGTTTTTGGTGTCAAAGAAAGTCTGATTGCCGAGTTCAACCGCGTCGATGACCCGGTACGCTCCGAGCAAGTTGGCTTCGACGGTCCGTATTGGGATGTCGAATTTGATTTCGTCCTGGCACCCCAAGAGGTGTGACATGGGCGAGCCGTGCATCATTTGCGTCGCGATAACCGGGTCTTTGCCCACAAAGGCCAATAACCCGGCCGTGCCAATAACCGTCGAAGAACAAATCGAAAGCACCCAGCAAGCGTTCGAAGCGGGGGCAACCATCTGCCACGCACATGTGCGCAATGAAGACGAAACGCCGTCAAGCGATCCTGACAAATTCGCAAGATTGAAAGAGGGGTTGGAGAAACACTGCCCCGGCATGATCATTCAGTTTTCGACAGGCGGGCGGTCCGGTGCGGGCAAGACGCGGGGTGGCATGTTGCCATTGCGGCCGGATATGGCCTCCTTGTCGGTGGGGTCGAACAACTTTCCAACGCGCGTGTATGAAAACCCGCCTGATCTGGTCGACTGGTTGGCGGCGGAAATGGTGACCTATGGCGTCAAGCCTGAGATCGAAGCCTTCGACCTGAGTCACATTCTGAAGGCGGCTGACATGCATCGGAAAGGGCAAATCAAAGATACGCCTTATGTGCAATTTGTCATGGGTGTCCAAAACGCGATGCCGGCAGACCGTGAGATTTTTGATTTCTATGTAAAAACTGTCAATAGACTATTCCCTGGCGCCCCCTGGTGCGCCGCCGGGATTGGGGCGCAACAGATTGTTTTGAACGAATGGGCAATTTCGTCCGGAGGCCATGCACGAACGGGTCTGGAAGACAATGTGCGTCTGGACAAAAAAACTTTGGCCTCATCGAACGCCGCATTGGTCGAACGCACGTCGGATATCTGCGTTCAGTACGGCCGACCAGTCGCAACACCTACGCAGGCACGAGCGATACTCGGTTTGTCGTCCAGGTGAAAATTGACGAGGTCAGCGTTTAGCTGACTGCCGCCATCCAGTGCAAGAATCGGAGGACTGCAAGGTCCACTGTACAGACGTCTATCGCTACCGAGATCAAGCAGGTGCAGCGAACGGCAGCAATGCGAACTGCGAATGCAGCATTTGAAAACAGTCCTCAAGGGCAGCTCTGGGACCTTACTAACCATAACAAATGGCGGCAAAACGTGGTTCACGCCCGTTCGTGCGTCGCGCAGAATCGGTCAAGATGGGCTCGATGCAGTCATCTGAGTCTTTCCGTCAGATGACCGCTTGTGGTCGGAAAGTGGGAACGGAAGCCATTACCCACTGATCTAAAAAAGTTCGGGCTTTCTCCTTGAATGGACTGGACTTCACGACGGTTCAGAGCGGTACTGGCTGTGTCGAACATGCCCGGGATCACTGGGCTCCACTCAGTACAGGGCGAGGAATAAACCTTTGCCCTCAGAGTGGAGAAACACGATGACAACACCAATTGCGGCAACCCAAAATTCGGACAGAAACACGAAGGTTGCCAAAAAGCCGACCCGCCAAAAGCAGCTGTACAAAATGCTGACGCGGAAGTCCGGCGTCACAATCGCACAACTTCAACAGACCTTCGGCTGGCAACCGCATACGGCTCGGGCGGCGATATCCGCGCAGCGCAAAGCAGGACGTGTGGTCGACAGGGCGGAGACCGACAAGGGATCGATCTACCGAATTGTCGAAATGCAGGGCAACCAATGAAAGCGGAGCAAAACGAAGATGTTTCGATCCAAATATCAGAGATCGAAGCCCTTGATCGCGCAGCGTGCCTCGACCGATGGCGAGAGACCTTCGGGCGCTCACCACCGAAGTATCTTTCGCCACAGTTCATGAAGCGGGTGCTAATCTGGGAAACGCAGAACAGGGCGCTGGGCGGTGTGTCTGTTAAAACCACCCGGCGACTGAAGCAGATTGCAGCTGGGAAAACGTTGACCACGACCGCCAAGCCCGGTTCTCAGCTTGTTCGAGAATGGAACGGGCGGACTTACCAGGTCGAGGTCGTTGAGGGTGGGTACGTCATGGACGGTAAAACCTGGCGTTCGCTGTCAGCCATCGCCCAGTATATCACCGGCGCCCATTGGTCCGGCCCGCGCTTCTTCGGGGTCCAGTGATGCGCAGGGTCCGCTGTGCGATCTATACCCGCAAGAGCTCGGAAGAAGGGCTTGAGCAAGACTTCAACTCTCTGGATGCGCAAAGAGAGGCCTGCGAAGCCTACATCGCTAGCCAGAAGCATGAAGGATGGGAGCTGCTCCCGGATCGCTACGACGATGGCGGGATCTCCGGCGGACATCTCGAGCGCCCCGCCTTGCAGGGGTTGATGCAAGCCGTGGATGACAAACGCGTCGATCAGATCGTGGTCTATAAGATCGACCGGTTGACCCGCTCACTGGCGGACTTCGCAAAGCTTGTGGAACGGTTGGATCAAGCCGAAGCGTCGTTTGTGTCGGTCACGCAAAGCTTCAATACAGCGACCAGCATGGGACGGCTCACATTGAATGTTCTGCTCAGCTTTGCGCAATTTGAGCGAGAGGTCACGGCTGAGCGCATCCGCGACAAAATAGCTGCTTCTAAGCGCAAGGGGCTTTGGATGGGAGGCAACGTCCCTTTAGGCTATCAGGCAGGTGGCCGGACGCTGAAGATTGAGCCGGAGGAAGCGGCGACTGTTAAAGCACTCTATGATCTCTATCTTGAGCATGGCCTCATCCGCGTTGTGAAAGAGTGCGCAGACGCGATGGACCTCAGATCTCGGCGGCGCGTGCGTGGGGAAGGGCTGGTGTCTGGCGGTATTCATATTGATCGCGGGCATATCCATCATATTCTGAGCAACCCGATTTATGCCGGGCGGATTCGTCACAAAGGCCAAGTTTATGACGGTCAGCATCCTGCGATCATCGCGCCTGACGTCTGGGACCGGGTTCAGCAGATGCTGCAAGACGGGGCCGCAAAATCGCGAGGGGCCAAAAGCAAAGCCCGGCGATCCCTATTGGCTAGCAAGCTGTTCGATGAAACCGGCGACCGCCTGACACCCAGCCACAGCAGGAAGAATGGCACACGCCTGCGGTACTACATCTCCCACCGACTGGTGAAGGGCCGCAGCCAGAAGCATCCAGATGCTTGGCGTCTGCCTGCGGATGAACTGGAAACTTTGATCGCTGACGTCATCAGAAAAAACCTGAGCTGTCCGGATTTTGCTATAGCCCTCCTGCGGGACGTATCTGCTGCAGAGATCCCGGGCATCTCCACGAAATTGCAATCCATTCAAAGTGCGAAACAGTGCCTTGCTCTTGTCGCGCGAGTTGATCTCAAACCAGGCCAGGTGACTGTTCTTCTTGGCCACAGGGAAATAGCCGAGCAGCTTGAGTGCAAACTAGATCGGTTAGACATATCTGCCCTGTGCATCGAAGCTCCGTTCCGGATGCGCCGACGAGGAGTCGAGCTGAAGTTACATCTGGGAGACGCACCCTCGGAGGCGGATCTCACTCTGGTTCAGAACATCGTCAAAGCGCAGCGGTGGATGGCTATGATCAAGAGCGGAAAGACCTTTACCGAAATCGCAAAGACGGAAAGCACATCCAAGCGCCGCGTTCAGGATGTAGTCGATCTGGCGATGCTGGCGCCGGACATTCTCGACTCCATCGCATTAGGCGAACAGCCGGATGGCCTCACGTCTAACTATCTCATCAGGTCAGGCGTCCCGGCTCTCTGGTCTGAGCAACGCGAACGGTTTGCTAAGCTCTGAGCAAAACCTCTCCAAAATCTACCAAACTCGTACCGCCGAATTGGCAAACTGAGATTAAGGGCCGAAATCGGCCGTTTTTACTGCTTATCCCATGTCTATGTCGAAAGTTGCTTGAGCCAAGGTGCGGAAATCACGCAGCAATATCGACGCAAACTCTCGTGAGCTGAAGATTAGTGAGTGGGTGGCTGGGGTGGTAGGAATCCTTGCTGTCCGATGATTGTTATCGGCTTTTCAGCGAAGCCCGAGAAACTGGGGCGGTTTCGGGGGCATTTTGGCTGCTAGAGAGGCTGCCAACTAGACCGCTAGAGGGCCGTCCACTGGCGCGGACGACCCACTGACGAGTCGTTCCGGGTGCTGAAGACTGGTTGCTGGTGCTGGCGGGTTGGGGCGGAGCGGATGTTCAATCCTAATGCAGCGAACTGCCGCTTCGAGCCCAAAGCAGTCAATCGTTCAACTTTTTTAAGCACGCCAAAAGACTCACGGTGTATCACATTTGGGTGTACTCTCGCCGATGGAATAAGAGGAGAAAGGTGATGGAAACAAAGAGCTCGGCACCGACGGCACAACATGCTCAGCGTTCAGTTTTCATTAATTCAACACTGGGAGCCTTGGCTTTTGTGCTGGTGACGGACGACGCGCAAGCTCAAAGCTCGCAAGCCTGCGTAGAATTGGGTTCTCCTCGGATAGAGTACTCTTCTGGATCTGAAAGCACTCGCGTCAATCAAACAATCTCAACGACGGAACGCACGTGTCTTCCGATCCCAAACGGGCCCATTACAGGACTAACAATTGGAAACTCCTCAATCACGTCCTCAGGTGAAATTGAGTTGTACGTTCCTGGCCAAAATACCGTTCCAAGCAATGCTTCAGTTTTAACTCTTCTGAATGTTGATGTCGCGGCGGGCAGCGGAGACTTTGTTTCCCGAGAAGCCTTGGCGACAAACATCAACGGGAAGCTCCGAGTGAACCTCATTGGAACGTCGATCGGTTCCGGCAGATCAATGACATTCGCTCCATTCAACGGGGCTAATATCGACCCCACTGAAGTCTACTTCCAGTCTGACCGACCGTTAACCTATGACAACCTGACTGTTATGGGGGCGACCGAGGTGGTTTTCGGGGCGTATTTTATCCAAACCTGGATTGCAGAGGCTTCTGACTTCACGCTGACGAATAGTTCGATTTCTTCGACCAGCGATATGGCGATAGCCGCAGGTACAACCGTTCGGCTTGATGCGGCAAGCAGTTTGAACACCGTAAATTTTGAGAACTTTGGCACGCTGGCCGGAACGGGAACCGTGAACGCATTCAACTTCACAGTTAAAAACGGCGGGGTGCTTTCGCCAGGCTTTTCAATTGGTACACTCAACAACAGTGGCGGAATCGCGTTTGAAACTGGGTCACGGCTCTTAACTGAAGTCGATCCGACGGCCGGGCAGAAAGCTGACTTGGTGTCATCCAGCGGGCCAGTTACAGGAATTAACCGCGCCACAATTCAAGTAGAGGCTGCCCAACCTGGTCTGACTGCACAAGATTATGCTGCTGGCAACAATTACACTGTTTTTCGGGCTTCCAGGTTCGATGGAGACTCACCGACGCTTGTTGCTGGAGGTTCTCTTCCTGCGTTGTCTAATTTGACGATAGCCAACACGCCGACCACAGATGGTCAGATTGATATAGCATTCACGGCACAACCGGTGGCAAGCTTACCTCAGAACCCAGCAGTTACCAATTCGCCAAATGCCAGCAATCTGGCTGGCGCGGTGGCCAACACCACAAACATGTCACCCGGAACCAATCTGACCAATGGGTCAACCTTGGGTAATGCCGTAAACACGCTTACCAATTCAGGTCTGGCAGGGTTTAACCGTGTGCACGCGGAGCCTTATTCCTCCAACTTGACCATTGGGCTTGAGCAATTAGACCTGATAACCAACACAGTTTTGAGCCACGCTGACTGCCGCAAGTATCAAGCGGTCGGCTTCAGCAACAAGGATCAACCCGTTGCAGCAGGCGACATCGACACGGCCCATAGCCCGAGTGGCGCAATCGACTGTTCTGATCGGCGCTGGTGGATCGACACGGCCTATGTGAACGGGGACGTTGAGGGAAATAACGGCCTTGGCACATTCGACTATTCGCTGGGCACCATTTTGGTCGGAGCGGATGTTGCAAGTACCGATAGAGGTGTGGTCGGAGTGTATGCAGGCTTCGGGACGTCCTCCATGGATGAGCACGATCAAGTCGATCAGGACTTTTCGACCGACAGCTATCACGTGGGTGTCTATGGGCGTACAACAACCGGAACGTGGGAGTTCTCTGGGCTGATCGGTTACATGTTCGGCGAAACGGACGCCAACCGGAATAACCCTTCTGTTGATGCTTTTACGGGAGGCGAGGCAAAGTCTGATTTGGACCAAGAAGGAATTCACGCCGGTATCCAGGCACGGAAGTTGTTTAACCTGGACAGCGGTGCAAGGGTCTCTACGGTTTTTGGATTGAACTACGGGCGTATTCAACAAGGTTCAGGCACAGAGACTGGCGGTGGTGATTTCAACTACTCAATTGAAAAAGCGAACGCGGAGTCCCTGGTCGCTTCCATTGGAGTTGATTATCAACGCGACTTCTTGACAGAGAGTGGTTTGCTAACCCCAATCGCCTTTGCCCGGTATGAATATGACTTCTTTGCAAACAAAGACAGTGAGCACGAAATCACTGTAACGAGCCCGATATTTGGCACGTTCACACAAGTCGGACAAAACCGAGGGGCAAATGGCTTCGTACTTGGTCTGGGGCTAGGGTATCAGATTTCTGATCTGGCCAGACTAACGGCAGGATATGGCTATTCAGTTCGCTCCAACGGCCAAGAGCATGGCCTCGGTGCAAACTTAAGCGTTCGGTTCTGATAAGGCAGTACGGTTGTTTTTCCTTTAGGCAGGAAACTGGTCGACCCTTCGTCTGCAAACCTGCCATCCGCGCGGAAAACCTGAACGTCCACCTCCGTCAAAACTGAGCAACCTCCTGCATCTAAATAAAGAAGCAACTGCAGGAGTTTGATCCATGAAGTACCTGTCTGCCCTCGGCGTTCTCGTCGGGGGTTTTCTTTTACACCCACCGCCCAAGGCCGTCCTGACGACGATGCTCTGGGTGGTCTCTCGGTCCCATCCCGCTGTCTCCGCGCTGGTTTTGCTGGCCGTTCTCTGGACGTGGAGGTCCGACGATGACTGAGCTGGAGCTAAACCCCGGCGACGTCGTGGTCGTCCAGGCCTTCGATGACGTCCCTGAGCATCTGTTCCGGGTGGAAGAGGTGTTTGAAGACTGCGTGACCGGTTTTGCTGTCACTGGCCCACTGGCTGGGTCCTACGGCGAACCGGCCCTCGAGATGATCGTTCGACTCGTCTCAACCAACTGATCCCATCCCACATTCCAACGCTGAAAGGAGGAGATTGATGTCTGCTCACATTCGCCATGCCTATCTGAAAGGCCATACGTGGTTGTTCAGGCGCAACTATCCCGTTGACGTGGCTCTCGCACTGGGCGCTCAGGCGCTGAAGCAAAGCCTCAAGACCAGTGACCGCAACACCGCCCGCGTCCGAGCCGCTGAAGTCAATGCGCGGTTCGAAACGCTGGTGGAACAGGTTCGGTCGCAAGCTGAAGACGCCCTGTCTGCTCCAGAGAGCACCGCTGACGTTCCTGAATGGCTTGACCAACCAGAGTCGTCTCTCGTCCGTCTCCGGGCCACTCTGGAGGACTCTGGATGTAATCTGGAGCGGTCCAGCTTCGCCAGACCATCAGCGCCGGTAAAGGTGCCGGTTCGTGAGTTAAGCCGGGTCTATCTGAACAAGCGCAGTAACGAGCTACGACCCAGCGGGTTCAAATCGGTCCGATACTCTGTCGGGTTATTCGCTAGCCGAAACGGTGACCAGTCGGTTTGCAGCCTGACTAGAACGGACGGGCGCGACTTTCTGAGCGCCATAGCCCAACTGTCTCCAATGATCGGCAAGTCAGAGAGGACCCGTGGGCTGACCCTGGACCAACTGGTCGCGTTCTCGTCTCGGGGATCGGTGACTATTACAGTCAGAACCCAGCGGCGTATCTGGTCTCAGGTCAATCACTTCCTCGACTGGGTGGTCTATGAGGGGCATCTGGAGGTCAATCCTTTCAGGACTGTTCTCTTCGATCGCAAGGTGCGCCCTGCGCCTTATGCCGTCCCGACTGACGAGGAAGTCGTGCGGCTGCTGGGAGCCAAGGACCGGGAGTTACATCCGGTTCTGCTGACTTGTCTGCTATCAGGAATGCGAGCGGGGGAAGCGGTCGGGCTGCTTCGGGAAGACCTCGTGGCCAAGGGCAATCTCGGGTGCTTCGTTCATGTTCGACCTAACCAACTACGACTGTTGAAGACGGACGCGGCGGAGAGACTGGTTCCGGTCCACCCGGTGCTGGATGAGACCTTCCAACAATTGCCTAGCCATGGCCCTCTGTTTCCTGATCTGACCGTGGCGCACGTCACCAAGGGGTTTGCGAGACTGAGACGTCGGCTGGGTCTGGAGCGACCGGGACTGGTGTTTCACTCGACCCGCAAGTGGTTTGTGACCCAGTGCGAGCGAACGGGTGTCCCTGAGCACTTCACAGCCTCTCTGGTTGGTCATCAATCGGCGCGGTCGGAGAACGGGATCACCTACGGGATTTATTCGGCTGGCATCAGCGACGAGCAGCGGCGGTCGATCGTGGATCAGATACGGCTTCCGGTATGAGTTTCCCGGATATTGATGCGTTCGAGGAACGGGCTGCTATCGCCGAATACGATGGCGGTTGCACCCGAAAGGCAGCGGAAGATCTGGCTGCTCGGGCACAAGGTTTCCGTGATGCGGAAGCCTACTGGCAATGGCTGGCTGACTATGTCGTTAACCGAAGACCACCCTGACACAGAACCCTCGGCGGCCCTTAGCGGGTTGCCGGGGGACTTCTGCTTTGTATTTTTTGTCAAAAAAGTGTCGAATTTTAAAGTTTTAAGCTGTTAGGGTGATGGACAGTTAGTATCAAGTTGGAACTTTAGTATGGTTATCAAGAAAACACTTAACGCTCTGACCCCGTCTAAACAGTCGATGGATGTCAACGGTGATGGAAAAGTAGATTACAAGGACTTCGTCCACGCCGCGAAGAAAATAGGAAGTAAGGCAATACCTCCAAAATCTGCCTTTGATGCCAATAATGATGGAGTAATTGACCATCGAGACGCTTTGATCGGCGCGAAGATTGCCGGAGCAGCTGTTGTCGGAGCAGGAGCAACGCTAGCGGCTGGTGCTTATGGTGGCGCTCTAATAGTCTCAGGCACCGCGACGACTATTGCCACAGGTATAGTTAGTGTCGCAGGAGCCGCAGCAGGCGGTTTCACTGGTGCCATTTTGGGCACCGCAACCACCTCGACTTTCTTGGCCATGAAGTCGGCAAGTGGAGCCATAATCATAGTTTCTGAAACCGCTGCGGCTGTAAGTCCCGGACTTGTTTCAGCGTTCTCAGCTCTTGGATCATCTGTTGGAGCAATGAATAGCGCAGTGATTGCGAAAGTCGCTGGTCTTCCAGTGATTGAGGCTCTGGCATTAAATGCTGGGGTATCTAATGGTGCGTTAGTGATGATCTTCGGCATCCCGATAGCGAGAGAAGTCGCTATTGCAGCGGGTTTGATTTCATTGGTTATCGTGGGGGGATACGCCTACTTATTGCTTAACAAAGGTGTTGAGAAAACCGATGTGGTGGGCTTGTCGGGGCATCCGGCCTCAACTTAAGAGGCCACTTACATCCCATTTAACCGTCATTTTAGTTTATCTCGCTGACGAGCTCTCAAAAGAAAGGAAATCCAGCGACTACGACGGAGGCGCGAGCCAAAAGCCTGCATACATTGGCTCCGCAGAGAGGATAGAGCTCCTCCAAACGCATTGAGTTCAAACTATACGGTCGAGTGAATATGAGAATTATCCAACCGAAGGGAACAAAAGGAAGCTTAAAATGGATTCAAGCAGCGGTCGACAGATGTCCAGAGGTCCTGCAGCCGAGAAAGCTTCCAACCATTGAATGGGTCTCGCCCCTAGAGGAAGACGACTACGCCGAATATCGCGATGCGGCCTTTTTGAATCGCCTCGGAATCGGGCACCTTACTGCATCCTTGAAGGACTTCTGGCCTCAACGAGGGCCTCAGTGGGATGCTTTAGGTTTAACTTCGCATGGTCCAGTTCTAGTCGAAGCAAAGGCTCACATTCGCGAATTTTTCTCGCCCCCGTCGCAGGCTGGTCAACGTTCACGAGAGCAGATTAATCGTGCTTTCGCGACAGTCCGTGCCGATCTCGGAATTGGAGACCATGTTAACTGGTCGGAACTTTATTATCAGTACGCCAATCGCTTAGCTTTCCTTTGGTGGCTTCGGGAGCACGGGGTTGACGCGAAGTTGCTCTTTGTCAGCTTTCTCAATGACAGCGAAATGGGTGGCCCTCAACACGCCGAGACTTGGGATGCTGCGTTTGCAGCAGCAGACTACGCTTTAGGTCTGCCACGGCAAAATAAACTGAGGAGCCACATTTATCATGTGACGCCGGACGTTCGGGAGATATCCCATTTCTAATTGAGCCCCACCAACCTGCCAGCACCAGCGACCAGTCTTCAGCGCCCCGGAACCGATCGTCAGCGGTCGTCTCAGCGCCGGTGGACGGGTCAGCGGTCTAGTTGGCACCCGCTAACGACCTCTCTAGCGGTTAAAATGCCCCGTGCTCACCCTCTAATGGCCTCTCTAGCGGTCAGAAATGCCCCCGAAACCGCCCCAGTTTCTCGGGCTTCGCTGAAAAGGCGATAACAATCATCGGAGGGCAAGGATTCCTACCACCCCAGCCAGTCCTTCAGAACATGGAACGACAGCAGGCACTTGGGGCTAGACCCTCCGAGAAATGCCCCCGTTTATGCCCCAGTGGTTTCGGGTGTCACGGGTGCCGAGGGTGGGCCCTCAGAGGTCGTTGAAGGCCCATGCCACGGGTTATAGTCGATCGCGATCGACCCCGTTCGCCCAGTAGTCCCAATCGTCGCGCTTGTTATCCGCCGCCGATCCCTAAATCAGGCGAATCCGCAAATCCTCGGATGCATGTAAGTTTCCAGTTGCGCTATGAACGCTCGAGACGATGTCAATCCAAACACATCATTCGGCGCACCTCAGTCTTGTCCAACTTGATTCCCCCCAATCAGCTTCCGCAGATCTAAGAACTAGAGGCAATTCCAAGGCAAAATCATACAGCGTCGACTGAAGAGACGTTGTCATGGGCTGACCGTTATTTTCTGCCAACTCAAACAAGTTACCAGCAAAATTCGTATATCTGAGCGAAATACACTCCGGCTGCAGGACACCCTTAGGTTCGGCGGTCAAAAACGTCTGAACAATAAAGTCCAAATTTCCAGAACCTGCACCAGAATCGGCCGGGACTAGGTTAAACGAGGTGCGAATAACAAGATTGGAAGCTTGTGCACCTTGTGGGCAGCTTGATCTGCTTGAACTGGTTGAGAAACACGGCGGCACGCCATCGAAAAGTTCAGTACTCAAAGAGTTGGAAAGTGTCGCTTCGAGTGCTCTTTCAAACTTTGATGGTTGATAGGCCCGGTTCAGTGTATCTACTGCACGTACAATTTCTTCACGCGATCGCGACGTTCCACTCGTGGCACCATAGATTCCTCCTGCAGTGGCAAACACAGGAACTAATGCGACACCGAGAGCCAGTCCGAATGGGTCTGCCGAGGAAAGCCCCGCCTCCAAAGCACCTCCGGCGCCTGCGCCAATACCCGAAACAGCACCTTCGCCTCGCGTATAAGCGGTGCTACGGACATCTCCGTCTACGACCCGCACGGACAAGTTTATCGTTGAACGCGATGCTAAATTGGCAGTGTTTATGTCTGGAAGGGAGGGCGCGCACGCAGAAAGAAGCGAGCAAGTAGCTACGCATAGCGCTTTAAGTCTTTTTCCGTCGCTTCTCTTCATCTCAACTGGTGCATCGATTTGCAAGTTTCCGTGGGCTTCTTAGGCAGCAGACAACGGTCCAATTTCACCAATGCGGAGCATTGAAACTTCAGCCATCCTTTCCTTTTTGCAGAACTCCGAAAGTGCTTAAATATATCTCAAAATCAGAATGTAATTTTTGATTTGCATCAAGCGGAAGCGCATAATTGATCTCATTCGGAGTAAATTCTCCAGCGCTCGCGGGATGGAGTACATAGTGTGCGCCCGGATCGCCTGATTTAGGGATCGGCAGCGGATAACAAGCGCGACGAATGGGACTACTGGGCTAACGGGGTCGATCGCGATCGACTATAACCCGTGGCATGGGCCTTCAACGACCTCTGAGGGCCCACCTTCGACACCCGTAACACCCGAAACCACTGGGGCATAAACTGGGGCATTTCTCGGAGGGTTTAGCCCCAAGTGCCTGCTGTCGTTCCATGTTCTGAAGGACTGGCTGGGGTGGTAGGAATCCTTGCCAACCGATGATTGTTAAGGGCTTTTTAGCGAAGCCCGAGAAACTGGGGCGGTTGCGGGGGCGGAATGGAGCGTCAGCGGAATGAGCACGGGGCATTTCTGACCGCTAGAGAAGCAGTTTTCTGGCGCTGACGTGACAGCCTACGAGACCGCTAGAGACCCGCCCACCGGCGCTGAGACAACCGCTGACGAGTCGTTCCGGGTGCTGAAGACTGGTCGCTGGTGCTGGTGGTTAGGGCGGAGCGGATGTTCATGTCTAGGGCGGCGAAGGACTGGTCAGAGCCCGAAGCGGACGGATTCCACAGCCGCTCCGAACCTCTATTTCGAAGAAATTGAATGGAAATCTCTGATCAACTCCTTTATCCCGTCATCGCTGTTCCAAAGCCAACTTGAACAAGGACCGAATTCTTTGGTGTCTGTTCTGTCATCGAAAGCATGCGCAACGCTCCAGAAGATATAATCCGTCCCGTGGACCCAGTCCGCATCTTCGAAAGCCAACATGAAAGCAGCAGCTAGGAGGCGACCGTGTTCATCCGATGGTTTTTTTTCTTGCAGCGGCCCTTGAGTGAAATCCCAACCTGTGCGCCCTGCATTTTGATAATCGCAGCCACCACGGAAGATCCAATTGGCTGATCCTCTCCAAGTTGGAAAGTGTGACTCTGTTAGTAAGACAGGAACATCTAGCTCTGCGCGTAGCCTTTCCGCCTCGTCCATCATGTTCTGTCCGTTTTCCAGACGGGCTCGCTGCAAAGCGATGGCGACAGATTCAGCGGAGTAGTCCTTCCGCCCTCCCATGATCTGATTTGGAAAGAAGTTCAACCCAACTATGTCAACATGGCGCATCACATGGCTTGCAGGAAGTCTGCGGATGTCTGAATCATTGTTGTAATTGTGCGCATAGATGAGCTTCCCATCGTATACAGAGCGAATCTTTTCAAGGATCTCAGGCCAGCGCGCGTCAGCCTCGATCGCGCTGTTCAAATTATTCAATTCGACGCCAATTGTGAGGTATTCAGCCTGATTTTCCTGAGCGTAACGAGCTACAGCCATGATTATGGGCACATAGCCTGACCACGTTTGGCCATCCCCATCAAAAAAAACATCCAGCGGAACCGTGCCATAACCAGCGGCGTCTCTTGGTTCGAACCTGCGGGCCAGCTCAGCGAACGCTGGCCGTAGATTGACCGCCAGCCCCGCCGCTCTCGCTTCGTCCATTGCGAGGCTCGTAGCATCGCGTCGCGTTGAGGCGAAATCTTCATCTTCAAGTATTTGCTTGTTCGCGATTGCGCATCCCATTCGACGCCCCAGAGGATATTCTGCAGGCAGGTCGGCCTCCATTAAGCCAATGCAGCGAAAATCCAAAGTCACCGTGTTCAGCCCAAATGACGGCATATCTCTGATGGTTTTTATCATGTCGAAAACAGGTTGATCTGCGAATTCGTAGCCACCAAAAGAAATAAGCGCAGAACGGTATGACCATTCAACGCTAGGGTACTCTTTTATACCGCTTTCAGCAGCCGCAGACTCGAGAGTGTCGATCTCGTTCTCTCCAAAGCTGCCGTCAAAAATCTGCCCCCTATTCGCTAGGAATTCTTCCAGCGCGCTTCTAGTACTCTGTCCCCAGATTCCATCGATTGAACCGGCGGAATAGCCCAGCTTGGACAGCATTCGCTGGGCACGACCGACGTCGCTGAGCACGGCCCAATCTGCTTCCCTTGGTTCAATGGAAGCATTCGTCACGTCCTCTGAGGATGGCTGAGACAAGACCTCTTTAGATTGCGCCGCAAGCTTGTAACAATCACGGTTAATTAACGTGCCATTGGGTTCAAGGGTTTCACAGAAGACTGCTCCGTCGTCAAACCAGCCAGCGACCTCCGCTTTGGTAAGATTGGCCCTGACCATAGTTGCGTTGCGAATGTCAGTTTGCCTGAACTTTGCCCATCTTAAATCGGCAGCAGTCAAGTTTGCGCCTTGCAAGTCAGCCTCCAGTAGACGTGATGCAGATAGATTGGCATTTGATAGGTCAGTACCGATCAAGTTGGCACGGTTTAGAATTGCGCCTTGCAAGTTTGCACCAGCGAGATTCGCGTCTGACAGGTTCGCGTCAGATAGCCGTGCCCCTGAAAGATCAGCTTTAGTGAGGACCGCGCCGCTCAAGTTCGCGCCAGAGAGGTTTAAACCGTTCAAGTCAGAACCGCTAAGGTCACAATCCACACAGGCTTGGGTTTCAATCAAGCGTGCGACAAGCTCTCGCTTCGTGGGTGTATTTTCGGTCTGGCCAAGTGATGGGGTAAGCAAGGCCACTCCGACGTAGCAGACACCAGCAAATTTATGAAAAATTGTGATTTTCATTCTTATACAGTCCTCAAAAATTTGTGTACTAATCTGCATGTTGGGCACTAATCTGAAGTGAGATCTTACGATTTTTTCGATTATTAGGATACTGCTCAGCCTACAGGCCAGAGCAGCCCGAACAAGTCCAAACGGGGACGTTTGAACTCGAAAAACTGCAGAGTGAGCGACCAGTAGTCGCCGCCTAGACCACTCTCCCACGATCGGCCAACGCCCTCTTTGGCAAAAAAGAAATCAAGGTTCGAACCCCCGGCAACCCGCTAAGGGCCGCCGAGGGTTCTGTCTATGAGGGTGGACTTCGGTTGACGACATAGTCAGCCAGCCATTGCCAGTAGGCTTCCGCATTACGGAACCCCTGAGCACGAGCAGCCAGATCTTCCGCTGCCTTGCGGGTGCAACCGCCATCGAACTCGGCGATAGCAGCCCGCTCCTCGAAGGCATCAATGTAAGGGAAACTCATACCGGAAGCCGTATCTGATCGACGATCGACCGGCGTTGCTCGTCGCTGATGCCAGCCGAGTAAATCCCGTAGGTGATCCCGTTCTCCGATCGTGCCGATTGGTGACCGACCAGAGAAGCCGTGAAGTGCTCAGGAACACCCGTTCGCTCGCACTGGGTGATGAACCACTTGCGGGTCGAGTGTGTCTGTCATCAAATGATTTGGAACACGAGCGGTTGATTGGCTTTGGAGGCTCAGGCTCGCTGTAGTTTCAATTTACGCCGCGTTTTGATG
>NZ_JBQGAD010000025.1:0-8591 GCF_056542685.1 Ruegeria sp. AB6
AACGACCTCTGAGGGCCCACCCTCGGCACCCGTAGCACCCGAAACCACTGGGGCATAAACGGGGGCATTTCTCGGAGGGTTCAAGCCCAAGTGCCTGCTGTCGTTCCATGTTCCGATGAACTGGCTGGGGTGGTAGGAATCCTTGCCGTCCGATGATCGTTATAGGCTTTTTAGCGAAGCACAAGAAACTGGGGCGGTTTCGGGGGCATTTCTAGGGTAAGCACGGGGCAATTTGACCGCTAGAGAGGCCGTTAACGGGTGCTGACAGGACCGCCAAAGCAACCCTCCACTGGGGCTGAGACGACCGCTGACGATCGATTCCGGGGGCTGAACACTGGTCGCTGGTGCTGGCGGTTGGGTCGGAGCGGACGTTAAAGTCTAGTGCAGCGAAGGACTGCTTTGAGCCCAACACAGACGTTACAATAAGCAGCTAGTCGCCTTCGCCGAAACCCGGCCCGGTTCCATCCAAAGCTGCGTCCTGAAGTGTGAACGTTTCCTGCCAGACTTGTGTGTCGACCGGTTCATGCCGTGGTTGGTTTTCTGGTGGAAAGCGCATTGGTTTTCCAGGCAACGCACCTGTCGCCGCACCGTCCCGTTTTACGAAGACGCCGTTGACGACCACATGAGGCATGCCGCGAGGAGGCAGCCCCTGGGTGCCGCTCTGATAATCCGATCCAGGACCGACAGTTTCAGGGTCGAAGATGACGATGTCTGCTGCCATACCCTCTTGCATACGACCGCGCACGTTTAGGAACTCCACCCCGGTAGCCCCCATATGATAGGCGGGCCAATAACTAAGCTGCGACAACGTAAACATGAGCGGCACGCCTTCCTCACGCGCGAGCTTGAGAACGGTCGAATGTGAACCCGAGGTGCGCGGGTGCCCGGCGAACAAGAGCGGATCGCCACGCAATCCCAAGTCTTCCGTGTACCACATGCTGTCGCTGCCCACGACCATGTTCGGCACTCGGAGCCATTGCGGCAACCACTCCTCCCTCGCGGGATTGAAGACGATCACAGTGCGACCCGGATCGTCTTCTGCGACCTGTTTGTACTCTTCAATCGTCAGGAATTGGTCCTGACTTGGGTCGTACATAATGTCTTCGTATTTGAGCCCAAGGGCAGCGATAGCGTCCGGGGTTAGCTGATCAGAGGCGATCGAGGTGGAGCCGGCTGTATAGGGGTAGTACTCGGCCCACATATTTAATCCCTTGGCGCGCGCCATCTGGAGTTTCTCTTCTATCTCCCACCAGCCATAGTCGTTGTTGTGGCTGTAGAGGAGAGGAGCATCGAGTAAGAAAGCGTTGGTGAAGACTTCCGCAAAGCCAAGCGGAGCTTCCGGGTTCGTCGCCGAGGTATGAAACCGGCCGTGTACCCCCGTGGCCCGTCCGTAGCGGGCCGCCGTGCGTTGCAACTCAAACTGTTCATAAGTGCTGATACCAACGCCCGCGTACCCAACCGTCGAACCTGCACACAGCCCCCCTTCTTGCAAGCCTTTGTCCACGATTTGCATGATCCGGTTCATCTGTTCGACGCTTGCGCGAGTAACAGACCAATCCGCAACACCGTCTTCTGAACTCGACAAAGCGCGCAATGCGAACAAGTTCGAAGCGTCGACGGGCACATCAATCTCAAGCTCGTCCATGACGACCATGCGGGCGATTTCATGCGACACGCAGGTGCCGTAGTTCATCGGCCAAGTGGCTTCTTCGCGGGAATACCAGTCGGCGATGTTGATGGCGCCAACTTCGCTGTCATAGGCTGTCGTGACACCGTCCATCATACTCATGTTGATGGCATACTTCTGACTGGAGTGTGTGTGGCTATCAATAAAACCCGGCGCCACTACATGCGCAGTGGCATCCACGGTATCTTCGCCTTCAATTGGAGCGGTCGTAATTTTGACAATCCAGCCGTCGCTGATCCCGACATTGGCAATTTGGTCAAAGCCTGTTTCAGGGTCCATGACACGGCCGTTCAGAATAACCAGATCATAGGTGTCAGCCGAAGCCCCCGTAGTCATTTCACCTTGAATTATGCAACTGGCGGTCAGGGCCATGGCGCTCCAAAATAACTTCGACATCTCAAACACTCCTCTTCTACAATTCGCTTTCGGGAGGGTGCACACCCTAGTTTTCATAGCCCGTAACAACGACGTCCATTCCCGGTCTCAACACATGCTCCGGATTTGGGAAGGCCACCAAGACCGCCGCTTCATCTGTGTCGGGGTTCAATCCTATGCTCGCCGAGATAATTCGTCCGGTATGGGGGAACTCCGTCCCATCCGGGAGTTCCAGCCGCACAGTAATTGATGCATGTATTGCCGTTTCATCTTCTCCTGACAATACGCGCTCCATAACGCGATCTATTGGAACGGGTGCGCGTACATGGATCGGATCGAGCTGTACAAGTGTGGCAACTTCCCGGCCACGATTGATATTCACATTAGCGTTTTCACGGTAGTTGGGCGATGTCATCTGCCCGCTGAACGGCGCGTAAAGCTTTTGCGCAGCTAGCAAAGATGCCGCCATGTCACTCTGCACGCGTAGTGTCTGTGCGGAAGCTTGCGCAGCTCGCAACGCGAACAAAGCTTCCTGATATTGAGCCTCTGAAACAGTTTCGCGGTCTTTCAGTTCTTGCTGCCGTGCAAAATCTTCCTGAGCTTTTTCAACTGCGACCAATGCTTCATTCAGTTGCGCTTCTGCCAAGGCAAGCTCCAACTCTTTGAAGCCAGTATCGAATTCAACCAACAAGTCACCCTTCGCAACGACTTGTCCTTCCACAAAATGCAACCGGTTGATTTTATTGCTGACTTCGGCTGAAACGTCCCATGCCCGCGCGGGTACAACAATTCCTTCAACAGTTGATGTCACCTGCGCTGCGGAAGTCGGTGGGAAAGCAAATCCCGCAGTCAATAGGATCGGAACGATCGCTAGCAAAGTTTTTGCCCGCCTGCCGAAAATCATATCTCCCCTCCAGGTACTATTCTTCTTTTTTATCACGATATTCTGTCACAGAGTTTGGAACGCAGACTTGACGTGTGTCAAACCGCCGTAGCTGCTGTCCCACCGGAAAAGTAGACCACTGCTTAAGTCTGTTTTGTCCGCATCGCAGTCGTTCACGACGAGTGCAACGAATGTCTGCTTCGAGCCCGAAGTCGCCAAACGATGATCACTCAAATAGGCCGCTAGATTTCCCCAAATCAACATAACACGTTTTGCTGCGAAGATTATCCAGCACGTCTTCTTCGACCATTTGGGGATCGGAATGATAATCAGTGATGCCGGTCCCTTCCAGCATGCGGTTCATTAAATTGAAAAGCCCGCAGACCTGTATCGCATCAAAAAGTGCCTTCTCAGTCCAGCCAGCTTCAAAAACAGCTTTTGCGTCGGCTTCGGTCATGCGCGATGGGGTGGTCGTAAGCTTGCCAGTATAGGACAGCACTGGCTTTAGCCGGTCGTCAATGTCGGCATTTTCAAGGTCATTCATCATCGCCTCGATGGTGCTGATTTCAACGCCAAAAGCCTTGGCGTGTACCTTATGCGCCCCAAAACAAAACGCGCAGGCATTCAAACCCGAAACATACGCAGCAATGATCTCGCGTTCAGCAATGCTGAGTTCGCTCTCACCTCTCATGACCCTGTTTTGGTACTCGGACAGTGGCCCAAGTTTTTCGGGAAAAGCGCTGTAAATATGGCTGAGACTCGCACCGTCGGGCAGGGATGGAAACAGGCGTTTCATATCAAATCCTCACAAAATCATCTGTTTGTACCGTAGTGGAAATCTGCGTTTTGGCGAACAAGTGATCCTCCAAAGGGTTGCTCTGATGTGTGTGGGTGTGAAAGCTGATATTGGTGCAAGCACATCGAACGGCCGTTTCGTCCGCAGACCCGCCATCCGCGGAGAAAACCTAAACGTCCGCTCCCGTCCAAACCGAGCAACCTCCTGCATCTAAATAAAGAAGCAACTGCAGGAGTTTGATCCATGAAGTACCTGTCTGCCCTCGGCGTTCTCGTCGGGGGTTTTCTTTTGCACCCGCCGCCCAAGGCCGTCCTGACGACGATGCTCTGGGTGGTCTCTCGATCCCACCCCGCCGTTTCGGCGCTGGTTCTGCTGGCGGTCCTCTGGACGTGGAAGTCCGACGATGACTGAGCTGGAGCTGTCCCCCGGTGACGTCGTGGTCGTTCGGGCCTTCGATGACGTCGCTGAGCATCTGTTCCGCGTGGAAGAGGTGTTCGAAGACTGCGTGACTGGCTTTGCTGTCAGCGGCCCTCTGGCTGGCTCCTATGGCGAACCGGCCCTCGAGATGATCCTGCGGGTCGTCACCAGCGCCTAACGGCAATCCCCAAAATTCAAAACAGAAAAGGAGGAGATTGATGTCTGCTCACATTCGCTATGCCTATCTGAAGGGCCATACGTGGCTGTTTAGACGCAACTATCCCGTTGACGTAGCTCTCGCGCTGGGCGCTCAGGCGCTTAAGCAGAGCCTCAAGACCAGTGATCGCAACACCGCCCGCGTCCGTGCCGCTGAAGTCAATGCCCGGTTCGAGACACTGGTGGAACAGGTGCGGTCGCAGGCAGAAGACGCCCTGTCTGTCCCGGAGAGCACCGCTGACGTTCCTGATTGGGTTGACCAGCCAGAGTCGTCTCTCGTCCGTCTCCGGGCCACTCTGGAGGACTCTGGATGCAATCTGGAGCGGTCCAGCTTCGCCAGACCAACTGCACCGGTAAAGGTGCCGGTTCGTGACCTGAGCCGAGCCTATCTGAATAAGCGCAGTAACGAGCTACGACCCAGCGGGTTCAAATCGGTCCGATACTCTGTTGGGTTGTTTGCTAGTCGATACAGTGACCAGTCGGTTTGCAGCCTGACCAGAGCCGACGGAAGAGACTTCCTGTCCGCAATAGCCCAACTGTCCCCAATGATCGGCAAGTCAGAACGGACCCGTGGGCTGACCCTGGACCAACTGGTCGCGTACTCGTCTCGGGGGTCGGTGACCATAACAGCCAGAACCCAGCGGCGTATCTGGTCGCAGGTCAATCACTTCCTCGACTGGGTGGTCTATGAAGGGCATCTGGAACAGAACCCCTTCCGGACCGTTCTCTTCGATCGGAAGGTGCGCCCAGCGCCTTATGCCGTTCCGACGGACGATGAAGTCGTGCGATTGCTGGGAGCCAAAGACCGGGAGTTACATCCTGTTCTGCTGACCTGCCTGCTGTCAGGAATGCGCGCGGGGGAAGCGGTTGGGCTGCTTCGGGAAG
Organism: Ruegeria sp. AB6; assembly: GCF_056542685.1. Classification (NCBI taxonomy): domain Bacteria; kingdom Pseudomonadati; phylum Pseudomonadota; class Alphaproteobacteria; order Rhodobacterales; family Roseobacteraceae; genus Ruegeria; species Ruegeria sp. AB6. Next base: position 5,260 of record NZ_JBQGAD010000025.1, read on the forward strand.
ACCTCGTGACCAAGGGCAACCTCGGGTGCTTCGTTCATGTCAGACCAAACGAACTGCGACTGCTGAAGACCGATGCTGCGGAGCGACTGGTTCCGGTTCACCCGGTGCTGGATGAGACGTTCCGGCAGTTACCCGCATCCGGCCCTCTGTTTCCTGACCTGACTGTGGCGCATGTCACCAAGGGGTTTGCGCGACTGAGACGGCGGCTGGGACTGGAACGACCGGGACTAGTGTTTCATTCGACCCGCAAGTGGTTTGTGACCCAGTGCGAGCGAACAGGGGTTCCGGAGCACTTCACTGCTTCTCTGGTTGGTCACCAATCTGCACGGTCAGAGAACGGGATCACCTACGGGATCTATTCCGCTGGCATAAGTGACGAGCAGCGTCGGTCGATCGTTGACCAGATAAGACTGCCAACATGAGTTTCCCTGACATTGACGCGTTTGAGGAACGCGCTGCTATCGCCGAGTTCGATGGCGGTTGCACCCGTAAAGCAGCCGAAGATCTGGCGGCTCGCGCTCAAGGGTTCCGTGACGCTGAAGCCTACTGGCAGTGGTTGGCCGACTACGTCGTCAACCGAAGACCACCCTGACACCTAACCCTCGGCGGCCCTTAGCGGGTTGCCGGGGGATCCCTGTTTTGTTTTTTTCTTCAAAGTGGACGTTGGTTGGAGGCAGTTGAATGACCGAGCTGCGGACAAAGCCGCCTTATGCTCATCGCTTTCTGATAACCGGTCGCAGCCCGGAAGCGGACCTTCATTGCGAGCTTTACATCCTCACAGATGCGGACCAAGAGGGCATTGCATGAGGCGACCAGCGCAATTTTATCAGCCCACAACCGCTTGCGACTACTAAGCTGTCCTATCGTAGAGTAGTTCGCAGTCGTCTGACCGCTCCGTGGTCCAGGCACAAGGGGCTAGACACCAGAGCTGAAGCATGGCTGGGTTGCTTGGAGATTGCCCAATCCTTCGGAGATCCCCAAAAATGAAAAGTCATGCAAACAAGCCGTTAGTGACCTCCGCTATTGCTATCGCTCTTTTGGCCTCCGGTGCGGTATTTACTGCTTCTACACAACCAGCAAGCGCAGAGGCTGGTTATTTCTGGGATGAAACCGTTGAGTCTGTAGATAGAAGCCCTTGGATATTTGAAGGCATAAATGTTTTTGGCGAATTGGCACGAGTTCCACCGTCAGATTGGGTACGTACTTTGGAAAAAGCGGCATACCCAACTGAGCTTGAGACTTTTGTTTTCACAGCTAGCAATAATGAAGAACAGAATATCAACGATTGGTTGCATCAAACACATACCGATAGCTTTTTGATTTATCACGATGGCAAATTGGTCGCTGAAAAGTACTTCAATGGCATGAGAGCTGATACGCCTCACCGCATTCACTCGATCACCAAGACAGTGTTGGGTATGGCAGCAGGTCTGGCGGTTGAGGCGGGAGAATTAGATCCCAAAAAGCTGATCACCGAATACCTGCCAGAGTTGGAAGGCCCAGCATTCAAAAATACAACGGTTAGACACCTACTTGATATGACCGCTGCTGTTGATTGGAAAGATGCTTCTAGCGGCTACTTAGACGACGCCGGTGATCTGTTCTGTGCGTTTGGTCAGGACCTCTCTGAAAAAGTTGAAATTTGTGATACAGAGTCTGGCGTTAAGGAGTACATGATCTCTCTTAGTGATCGCGAGACCTTGGTAGAAGACGGTGAAGTTTATAGTTACCGTTCAGTGCTATCTGCGCTGCTGGGTATGGTTATCGAGTCGGCGACTGGAGAAAGCTATCTGGATGTACTGGCCGAGTTGTGGCAGGACATCGGTGCTCAGGACCCTGCATATAGCGAACTAGGACCCAAAAGGATTGTGCAAACGAGTGGTGGGTTATTTACCAGCTCTCGTGACCTATTGCGATTTGGCATAATGATGCTGGACAACGGAAAGGTTAACGACACTCAAGTTATTCCTCCAGATTGGATAGCTGACACGATTCAAGCAAATGATGACGTTATCGCAGCTTATGAGAAAAGCGCATACGCGGAGGTGTTTGAAGGCTTCCACTACCGTAATCAAGTTTGGGTGAAAGACAGAGAAAAAGGTGCGTTTTACGGCATTGGTGTCTATGGGCAGCTGTTGTATGTGAACCAAAAAGCCAATGTGGTTATGGTGAAGCTATCAAGCCAGCCAGACGTTCAAAATACACCTATGTACCTGGACTCTATGGTTGTGATGAAAGGTATTGCAGAGACTTTGAGTAAATGAATTTCAGATTATCTAAATCTAGTAAGCTGAGCCAAATGGCTCGGCTTATACTACGGAAAGACTTAACAGTGTCGTCGGGTTAGTACCGGGTGACCTCGACTGCGACCGCAGCAAACACCACACCAATCAACAGAGCTTTTGTATTCACTGCCGAAAGGCTGGGTAGTTTAACCCGAAGAGACAGGGCTATTATCACACCCCCTGTTAACCCAGTCGAAATTGAATAGATCATGCTACTTTTGTCTGCGTTGAGACCGATCAATATGCCGACCGCAAGCGACGCGACAAAGTATGCGCGTAGCCATCCAGACATGTGTCCGGGGTGGGTCTTATAGAGAAAGATATTCACCCCAAACAAATGCAATGAATAGGCCAACGTTCCAACAGCGTACAGCTCAGGTGATGTTCCCGTCGTTTGCATGACGGTAATGGCAAGCAAGCAGTTATAGGTCCCGAGGGCCACTGTGTCCAAGCCAAGCGACAACTTGTTGTCGGCCCCTACGTCGCGACTGGCCTCCAGCAAGTAGTAAATGAGAAATCCTAGGAGCGAATAACCGAACAGCGAGTTTTCCCATTTCCCGCTTGCAGCTAAACCGGTGGACAATTCACCAATTTTTGGCAGCAGGAAAAGAAAAGCATAGCCAAGTCCGATCCCTGATGAAAAATCAGAAAGCCAGCCTGCTAGGGCGGGGAATCTCCGGTAAAAAGACACGCAGAAGACGTGAACAGTGCCGATGACTGCAATCGATGTTATCGCGAGGTATGTCGACGCGTCGAACACGGCTAAGATCCAATGATCACATTACAATTTGTATGAGACACCCCTTGGGAGCAAAAGCACAACCTAAAAAGTGAAGAAGGTGCGGTTTGAATATAACACTCAACGACAGCTTTCTTCTGCACTTTCGGCATTGATGCACGGTGCAGAAATTTGAACTTGGGCTCAAAGCAGTCCTTCGCTGCACTAGACTTTAACGTGTCTGCCATCAGCACTCATGGAACAGAATAGGTTGATTGCGTAACGGAGGATTTCAGGCTCATCGTAACCATCAGAGAGTGGAGATGAGA
>NZ_JBQGAD010000026.1:2500-6157 GCF_056542685.1 Ruegeria sp. AB6
AATTGACATCGTATAGAGAGAAATCAATCAACACTGTTTGATCGCGCCGAGTGTGGCGTTGATCTCAGTCGTTCTCATCTTTGGATGAGCGGGTTGTGATACGGGTGTTTCCTCGCCTGTCCACGACTATCCCGGCTGAAACGAACAGAGTTGTCCAAGTCAAGTACACTAACCCGCATAACTTAACGGTTATGCATGTCTTCTATCCTCTGCGTGGGGCCGACCGACATCGGCAGCGCGGGTTCCAGGATGGAAGGCGGGAAAGTATGCTTTTGGTTCAGAAGAATGACTGCCTTTAGTTACCAGCTGGGCGGTCTCGATTGATACATAGTCTGCGAAGAACGAAGTTCGTAGCAGACATCGTGCTCAAGTAGCCGAATAGGCGGTAGCACAACTATCGTGTGTCTTTCTTTTTCTGGATCAAATCAAGCGCGAGAAGGGCGTTTGGTGAATGCCTTGGCAGCAAGAGGCGATGAAAGACGTGATACTCTGCGATAAGCCATGGGGAGCTGAGAATAAGCTTTGATCCATGGATCTCTGAATGGGGCAACCCACCTGAAAGCTTCATATTGTTATCCTTGATAATCAATATGTTGCTTAAACAGGTACTTAAGACCTGAATACATAGGGTTTTAAGAGCAAACCCGGGGAACTGAAACATCTAAGTACCCGGAGGAAAGGAAATCAATTGATACTCCCCTAGTAGCGGCGAGCGAACGGGGACCAGCCGAGCCGGATAAGTGACTAGAACACGTTGGGAAGCGTGGCCATAGCGGGTGACAGCCCCGTATAGGAAGCTTTGATGGACGTATTAAGTAGGGCGGAACACGTGAAATTCTGTCTGAAGATCGGAGGACCACCTTCGAAGGCTAAGTACTCCTTGCTGACCGATAGCGAACCAGTACCGTGAGGGAAAGGTGAAAAGCACCCCGACGAGGGGAGTGAAACAGTACCTGAAACCGAACGCCTACAATCAGTCGGAGGATCCTCGAGATCTGACGGCGTACCTTTTGTATAATGGGTCATCGACTTGGTCTTACGAGCAAGCTTAAGCCGTTAGGTGTAGGCGTAGCGAAAGCGAGTCTTAATAGGGCGTATGAGTTCGTGGGATCAGACCCGAAACCGAGTGATCTAGGCATGGCCAGGTTGAAGGTAAGGTAACACTTACTGGAGGACCGAACCCACATCCGTTGAAAAGGATCGGGATGAGCTGTGCCTAGGGGTGAAAGGCCAATCAAACTCGGAGATAGCTGGTTCTCTGCGAAATCTATTTAGGTAGAGCGTCATCCGAATACCCCGGGGGGTAGAGCACTGGATGGGTAATGGGGCCCCACAGGCTTACTGATCCTAACCAAACTCCGAATACCCGGGAGTACTAGATGGCAGACACACTGCGGATGCTAACGTCCGTAGTGGAGAGGGAAACAACCCTGACCTACGACTAAGGCCCCCAATTCATGGCTAAGTGGGAAAGCAGGTGGGACGACCAAAACAACCAGGAGGTTGGCTTAGAAGCAGCCATCCTTTAAAGATAGCGTAACAGCTCACTGGTCTAAATAAGTTGTCCTGCGGCGAAGATGTAACGGGGCTCAAGCCATGAGCCGAAGTCTAGGGATGCGTAAGCATCGGTAGCAGAGCGTAGTGTGACATAGTCTCATTCCTCCTTCATGCCTTCGGGCAGATTGGAGGAGAGAGGCTTTCGATGAAGCGGGCGCGTGAGCGATCCCGTGGAGAGATCACTAGTGAGAATGATGACATGAGTAGCGACAAAGAGTGTGAGAGACACTCTCGCCGAAAGTCCAAGGGTTCCTGCTTAAAGCTAATCTGAGCAGGGTAAGCCGGCCCCTAAGCCGAGGCCGAAAGGCGTAGGCGATGGGAACTAGGTTAATATTCCTAGGCCAGGAGGATGTGACGGATCACAGGTGTAGTTCAATCTTATCGGATTGATTGGGCTGCTGAGTGGTTCCTGGAAATAGCCCTCCATCAGACCGTACCCTAAACCGACACAGGTGGACTGGTAGAGCATACCAAGGCGCTTGAGAGAACGATGTTGAAGGAACTCGGCAAAATACCTCCGTAAGTTCGCGAGAAGGAGGCCCGGTTCCTAGGCAACTAGGGGCTGGGGGCACAAACCAGGGGGTGGCGACTGTTTATTAAAAACACAGGGCTCTGCGAAGTCGCAAGACGACGTATAGGGTCTGACGCCTGCCCGGTGCCTGAAGGTTAAAAGGAGAGGTGAGAGCCTTGAATTGAAGCCCAGGTAAACGGCGGCCGTAACTATAACGGTCCTAAGGTAGCGAAATTCCTTGTCGGGTAAGTTCCGACCTGCACGAATGGCGTAACGACTTCCCCGCTGTCTCCAACATCGACTCAGCGAAATTGAATTGCCTGTCAAGATGCAGGCTTCCCGCGGTTAGACGGAAAGACCCCGTGCACCTTTACTACAGCTTCGCACTGGCATCAGGATTGTGATGTGCAGGATAGGTGGTAGGCTTTGAAGCAGGAACGCAAGTACCTGTGGAGCCTCCCTTGAGATACCACCCTTCGCACTCTTGATGTCTAACCGCGGTCCGTTATCCGGATCCGGGACCCTGCGTGGCGGGTAGTTTGACTGGGGCGGTCGCCTCCTAAAGCGTAACGGAGGCGCGCGAAGGTTGGCTCAGAGCGGTCGGAAATCGCTCGTTGAGTGCAATGGCAGAAGCCAGCCTGACTGCAAGACTGACAAGTCGAGCAGAGTCGAAAGACGGCCATAGTGATCCGGTGGTCCCGAGTGGAAGGGCCATCGCTCAACGGATAAAAGGTACGCCGGGGATAACAGGCTGATACTGCCCAAGAGTCCATATCGACGGCAGTGTTTGGCACCTCGATGTCGGCTCATCTCATCCTGGGGCTGGAGCAGGTCCCAAGGGTACGGCTGTTCGCCGTTTAAAGAGGTACGTGAGCTGGGTTTAGAACGTCGTGAGACAGTTCGGTCCCTATCTGCCGTGGGTGTAGGAGACTTGAGAGGAGTTGCCCCTAGTACGAGAGGACCGGGGTGAACGATCCACTGGTGGACCAGTTGTCGTGCCAACGGCAGTGCTGGGTAGCTATGATCGGACAGGATAACCGCTGAAGGCATCTAAGCGGGAAGCCCCCCTCAAAACAAGGTCTCCCTGAGGGCCGTGGAAGACCACCACGTCAATAGGCCGGAGATGTAAGCGCAGTAATGCGTTCAGTTGACCGGTACTAATCGCCCGATAGGCTTGATTTGATCCAGTAATGGAAAGACAAGACCAAAGCATACACCAACCTTGAATTGGACAACGTTGATTGAAAACACAACCGAGTGGCACCGCGCCTTTGCAAGCAAAGACGCTGCCTGCCACCTCGTCGCTTTCTTGCAAAGCAAGAAAGTTCACATGGGCTTTTCCTCGGTTTGGTGGTCATAGCGCAAGTGAAACACCCGGTCCCATCCCGAACCCGGAAGTTAAGCACTGCCGCGCCAATGGTACTTGGGCTTAAGCCCCGGGAGAGTAGGTCACCGCCAAACCTAGAAAAAGCCCAATTCTCTCTAACACGATGAAAACAAATCTGACTCTGACGCGGGATGGAGCAGCCCGGTAGCTCGTCAGGCTCATAACCTGAAGGTCGCAGGTTCAAATCCTGCTCCCGCAACCA
>NZ_JBQGAD010000027.1:0-4492 GCF_056542685.1 Ruegeria sp. AB6
TTGAAAGGTTATAGATATGACATTACCGCGGCGCACGCCTTTGTATGACTTGCATGTTGAGTTGGGCGGGAAGATGGTTGATTTTGCTGGGTGGGAGATGCCTGTTCAGTATTCTTTGGGGATTATGGGTGAGCATTCGCAGTGTCGCGAGAGGGCTGCGGTGTTTGACGTCAGCCATATGGGTCAGGTGATTCTGCGCGGTGAGAATGTGGGGGAAAAGCTGGAAGCTTTGTGCCCGCAGGCTTTTGCGACGCTGAAAGAGGGCAAGGCGCGCTACGGTTTTTTTACGAACGAAGACGGCGGGATCATGGATGACCTGATCGTGTCGAATGCGGGGGACCATTACTTTGTGGTGGTGAACGCGGCGCTGCGGCATCAGGACATTCCGCATATGCAGGCCAACCTGGACGGCGTCGAAGTGATCGAGATCTTCGACCGTGCGCTGGTTGCGGTGCAGGGACCCAAGGCCGAGGATGTGGTGGGCGATCTCTGCCCTGCGGCGCGGGATCTGAAGTTCATGGAAACCACGGTGGCGGATATCAACGGCGTTGAATGCCGTATCTCACGCCTGGGTTACACCGGTGAGGACGGGTACGAGATCTCGATCCCGGAGGACAAGGCCATAGAAGTGACCCGCGCGTTCCTGGCGCATGAGGATTGTGAAGCCGCCGGTCTGGGCGCGCGCGACAGCCTGCGGCTGGAGGCGGGGCTGTGCCTTTACGGCAATGACATCGACCAGAGCACCTCTCCGATCGAAGCTTCGTTGGCTTGGGCAATCCAGAAGCGCCGCAAGGAAGAGGGCGGCTTTCCCGGCGCCGCGCGTATCCAAAAGGAACTGGCCGAGGGGCCTGCACGCAAGCTGGTGGGCATCAAGCCGACAGGTCGAGCGCCTGCACGTCAGGGCGTGGAAATCCAATGCGCCGAGGGCAATAGCATTGGCCAGATCACCTCGGGCGGGTTTGGCCCCACGGTGGGTGGACCGGTGGCGATGGGCTATGTGGCGGCGGGCCATGGCGCGCCGGGCGAGGTGGTCAACCTGATCATCCGGGGCAAGCCGCAACCGGCCGAGGTTGTGGCGCTGCCCTTCGTCACCCAGAATTACAAGCGTTGAAGTCAGGAGAGAAAGACCATGGCAACCTATTATTCCGAAGAACATGAATGGCTGGATGTGGACGGCGACACGGCCACGCTGGGCATCACCAAGCACGCCGCCGAGCAGCTGGGCGATGTGGTCTTCGTGGAACAGCAGGAAGTGGGTGACGAGTTCGAGAAAGACGGCGAGATCGGCGTGATCGAATCCGTCAAGGCGGCCTCGGAACTCTATGCGCCGGTGGATGGCGAGATCACCGAGGTCAACGAAGCACTGGCCGACAATCCCGGCGCGCTGAACGAAGACCCCGAGGGTGAGGCGTGGATCTACAAGATCAAGATCGCGGACGCGTCGCAACTCGAAGATCTGATGGACGAAGCTGGCTACAAGGCCTTCATCGGCTGATCCAGACCGGGGCCCTGTATAGGGCTCCGCCCGTTCGGGCCGAACCGGCTCGTGATGATGTATCGGAGGTCTGCGTGGTCTCCGCCCGACCTGACTTATTCATAGGAGCGCTGCAATGGCTTTCAAACTGACCGACTACGAAGCCTATGACTTTGCCAATCGCCGCCATATCGGGCCCAGCCCGACCGAGATGCGCGACATGCTCAAGGTGATCGGCTTCAAGACGCTGGACGCGCTGATCGACGCCACTGTCCCGCCCGCGATCCGCCAGAAAGAGCCGCTGGACTGGGGTCCGGCGATGACGGAACGCGATGCGCTGTTCCATATGAAAGAGGTGGCGAGCAAGAACAAGGTTCTGACATCGCTGATCGGTCAGGGCTATTACGGCACCACCACGCCCGCGCCGATCCTGCGCAACATCCTGGAAAACCCGGCCTGGTACACGGCCTACACGCCCTATCAGCCCGAGATCAGCCAGGGCCGTCTTGAGGCGCTGTTGAACTTCCAGACCATGGTCAGCGACCTGACGGGGCTGGACGTGGCGAACGCGTCCTTGCTGGACGAAGCCACAGCGGCGGCCGAAGCCATGGCCATGGCCAAGCGCGGCGGGCGGTCCAAGGCCAATAACGCCGCCTTCTTTGTCGACCGCAACTGCCACCCGCAGACCATCGCGGTGATCAAAACCCGCGCCGAACCTCTGGGCATCGACGTGCAAGTGGGTGATCCCGACAGCCTCGACGCTGGCGCGGTGTTTGGCGCGATCTTCCAATATCCCGGCACCCACGGCCATGTGCGCGACTTCACCGCTGAGATCGCGGCGCTGCATGAACACAAAGCGATTGCCATCGTCGCCGCCGATATCCTGTCGCTGGCGCTGCTGAAGTCACCGGGTGAGATGGGCGCGGATATCGCCATCGGATCGACCCAGCGCTTTGGCGTGCCGATGGGCTATGGCGGGCCCCATGCCGCCTATATGGCGACCACCGACAAGCTGAAGCGCGCGATGCCGGGCCGGATCATCGGTGTCAGCATCGACAGCCGGGGCAACAAGGCCTACCGCCTGGCGCTGCAGACTCGCGAGCAGCATATCCGCCGCGAAAAAGCCAACTCGAACGTCTGTACCGCGCAGGCGCTGCTGGCGGTGATGGCCTCGATGTACGCGGTCTATCACGGCCCCGACGGCATCAAGGCGATTGCGCAATCGGTGCACCGCAAAACCTCGCGCATGGCCGCCGGTCTGGAAGAGGCGGGCTTCTCGGTCGAACCCGAGGTGTTCTTTGACACCATCACGGTCGAGGTCGGCCACTTGCAGACCACCGTTATGGAGGCCGCCGTGGCCCGTGGCATCAACCTGCGCAAGGTCGGCGAGACGAAAGTGGGCATCAGCCTGGATGAACAGACCCGCGCCGAGACGATTGAGGCGGTTTGGGGCGCCTTCGGCATCGACCGTCAGGATGACAGCTCGAACGTGGCGTACCGCCTGCCGGATTACGCCCTGCGCGAAACGCCCTATCTGACCCACGAGATCTTCCACAAGAACCGGGCCGAGGCCGAGATGACCCGCTATATGCGCCGTCTGGCCGACCGCGATCTGGCGCTGGACCGGGCGATGATCCCGCTGGGCTCGTGCACCATGAAGCTGAACGCCACGATCGAGATGATCCCGGTCACATGGCCCGAGTTCGGCAATCTGCACCCCTTTGCTCCGGAAGATCAGGCGCAGGGCTATCATGAGATGATTGCCGATCTGAACGACAAGCTGTGCCAGATCACCGGCTATGACGCGATCTCCCAGCAGCCCAACTCGGGCGCGCAGGGCGAGTATGCAGGCCTGCTGACCATCCGCAACTATCACTTCGCCCGCGGCGAAGGGCACCGCAATGTCTGCCTGATCCCAACCTCGGCGCACGGGACCAACCCGGCCTCGGCGCAGATGGTGGGCTGGCAGGTGGTGCCGGTGCAATCGGATGAGAACGGCAATATCGACCTTGCAGACTTCCGCGCCAAGGCCGAGAAGCATTCGGATCATCTGGCCGGCTGCATGATCACCTACCCCTCGACCCATGGTGTGTTCGAGACCACCGTGCAGGAGGTCTGCCAGATCACCCATGACCACGGCGGTCAGGTCTATATCGACGGGGCCAACATGAACGCCATGGTCGGCCTGTCGCGCCCCGGTGACATCGGCGGTGATGTCAGCCACCTGAACCTGCACAAGACCTTCTGCATCCCGCATGGCGGTGGTGGCCCCGGCATGGGCCCGATCGGCGTCAAGGCGCATCTGGAAGAGCACTTGCCCGGCCATCCTGAATACGGCACCGCCGTGGGGCCGGTCTCGGCCGCGCCCTTCGGGTCTCCGTCCATCCTGCCGGTCAGCTGGGCCTATGTGCTGCTGATGGGCGGCGCGGGTCTGACGCAGGCGACCAAGGTGGCGATCCTGAACGCCAACTATATCGCGGCGCGTCTGCAGGATGCCTATCCGATCCTCTACACCTCCGAGAGCGGTCGTGTGGCGCATGAATGCATCCTCGACACCCGACCCTTGGACGAGGCGGCGCATGTCAGCGTCGACGACATCGCCAAGCGTCTGGTCGACAGCGGCTTCCACGCCCCGACGATGAGCTGGCCGGTTGCCGGAACCCTGATGGTGGAGCCCACCGAATCCGAGCCCAAGGACGAGTTGGACCGCTTCTGCGACGCCATGCTCTCGATCCGATCCGAAGCGCAGGATATCATCGACGGCAAGATCGACGCGGAGAACAACCCGCTGAAAAACGCCCCCCACACGGTGCGCGATCTGGTCGGCGACTGGGACCGGCCTTACAGCCGCGAACAGGCCTGTTTCCCTCCGGGCTCCATGGGCGTCGACAAATACTGGTCCCCCGTCAACCGCGTCGACAACGCTTATGGCGACCGCAACCTCGTCTGCACATGCCCTCCAATGGACGCGTACGCGGAAGCGGCGGAATAAACAGAAAACCCCCGCCTTGGCGGGGG
>NZ_JBQGAD010000028.1:0-4452 GCF_056542685.1 Ruegeria sp. AB6
TGATGGCCCAATCAGTGTCGCCTTGCTGCCCGTCAAGAGAATGCCAGGTGACGACAAAATCACCATTGTCGCGCGCTGTCACATTTGGAGTGCCTTGAATGTCATTGGTAAACTCATTGACGAGGAATTCACCGACAACCTCACTGCCACTCGCATCGAAAATACGCGCCTTGATGGCCCAGCCATCATCACCTTGCTGCCCATCATCAGATGCCCAGGTGACGACAAAGTGGCCATTGGCGAGGGCCGTAACATTTGGGTCGCGTTGCGTGCTATGGGTGAATTCATTGACGAGGAACTCACTGACAATCTCACCACCCTCTGCATCGAAAATACGCGCCTTGACGGCATAACCGGATGGATCGCCTTGCTGCAAGGCGTGAGAATGCCAGGTGACGACGAAATGGCCATTGGCGAGAGTGGTAACGCTTGGGTCCCGCTGATCGCCATTGGTAAATTCATTGACCAGGAATTCACTGACGATCTCGCCGCCCTCCGCATCGAAAATACGCGCCTTGATGGCCGTTGGAGACGTATCGCCTTGCTGCTGGTCTTCAGACTCCCAAGTGACAACGAAATGGCCATTTTCCAGTGCTGTTACACTCGCGTTCAATTGACCGTTATTGGTAAACTCGTTGACGAGGAACTCACTGCCAATCTCAACACCCTCCGCATCAATAATACGCGCCTTGATGGCAGAAGAAGAAGCATCGCCTTGCTGCCCATCACGAGAGTCCCAGGTGACGACAAAATGGCCATTAGTCAGTGCGGTAATACTTGGAGTCTTTTGTCCGGTGTTGGTAAATTCATTCACGCGGAGTTCACTCGCGCCAATAAGATCATCTACCGCGATCGGTGCATCGTTTACAGGGGGAATCTCAAGGGCAAAGCTATCGCTTGCTGTGCGTGACCCATCGCTGGCCGTCACGGTCACACTCAATGTACCATGGAAGTCCTGCGGCGGTGTGCCCGAGAAGCTCCCCGCAATGGCATCAAACACCAGCCAGTCCGGCAGCGCCGCACCATCCGTCAGTGTCGCACTCAAGGTCAGTGCATCGCCATCCACATCCGTGAACGCATTGGTTGGCAGTGCAAAGCTCACAGCTTCATCTTCCGCTGAAGAGTGATCGGACAATGCAATTGCTAAAACGGGTGCATCGTTTCTTCCGTGAACAACAATTGAAACTGTTGCAGTGCTCTCCCCGCCATTGCCGTCCTCGACCGTATAGGTAAATGTGTCGATAAGTGTCTGCCCAACTGCCAAAGCCTGGACAGCATCCGCGTTGGTGGGATCATAGCTGATTGTCCCGTCGGTGTTCAGCGTCAGGGTCGCGCCATGCGCACTCGTGGCAGACACTGCTGTCATCGTGAGCGCATCCCCGTCGACATCGCTGTCGTTGGCCAAAAGCGTGGCGGTCTCAATCAGGGTCACAACATCTTCTGTGATCGGCTCGGGACCTTGAGCAACACCGTTTGCATCGAAAATACGCGCCTTGATGGCATAACCAGACGTATCACCTTGCTGCCCGTCGTTAGACATCCATATGATGACAAAATGGCCATTGGCGAGCACTGTCACGCTCGGCGCAATTTGAGTGCCATTGGTGAATTCATTGACCAGGAATTCACTGACAACCTCATCGCCATTCTCATTGAAAATGCGGGCCTTGATGGCAGTACCGGACGTATCCCCTTGCTGCCCGTCCTCAGACATCCAGGTGACAACAAAATGGCCATTGGTGAGCGCTGTAATACTCGGGTATACTTGCCAGCTATCGGTGAATTCATTGACCAGGAACTCACTGACAATCTCATCGCCATTCTCATTGAAAATACGGGCCTTGATGGCAGAAGCGGACGCATCCCCTTGCTGCTGGTCATGAGACCCCCAGGTGACAACAAAACCCCCATTGGCGAGGGCTGTCACACTCGGGTCCTCTTGCCAGAAGTTGATGAATTCGTTGACACGGAACTCACTGACAATCTCATCGCCATTCTCATTGAAAATACGAGCCTTGACGGCAGACCAAGACGTATCCCCGTGCTGTTGGTCCCAAGAATGCCAGGTGACGACAAAATGGCCATTGGCGAGCGCTGTAACGCTCGAGTATAGTTGCGCGTCATTGGTGTATTCATTGACCAGGAATTCACTGACAATCTCATCGCCATTTGCATCGAAAATGCGGGCCTTGATGGCAGAACTGGACGTATCCCCTTGCTGCCCGTCAAGAGAATGCCAGGTGACGACGAAATGGCCATTGGCAAGGGCTGTCACGCTCGGCCAGCCTTGCATGTCATGGGTAACTTCATTGACCGGGAACTGACTGACAATCTCATTACCATCCGTATCAAAAATACGGGCCTTGATGTCAAAACCAGACGGATGCCCTTGCTCCTGATCATTGGACGGCCATGTGACGACGAAATGGCCATTGGCGAGCTCGGTAACGCTGGGGGTCAATTGACTACCATTAGTAGACTCATTCACCAGAAATTCACTGACAATCTCGACACCATTCTCATTGAGAATACGGGCCTTGATGGCAGTTTCAGACGTATCGCCCGGCTGTCCATCATCAGACTGCCAGGTGACGACGAAATGGCCATTGGCGAGAGCGGTAACACTCGGGTCGCTTTGAGAGCCATCGGTGAAGTCATTGACCAGGAACTCACTCGGATCAACAGTATCATCAGCCGCGACAGGTGCATCATTGACCGGGGTAACATCAAGCACAAAGGTGTCGCTGGCCGAAAGAGACCCGTCGCTGGCCGTCACCATCACGTTGACTGTTCCATTGAAGTCCTGGGGCGGTGTGCCCGAGAAACTCCCCGCAACCGCATCAAACTCCAACCAGCCAGGCAGGGCCGCACCATCCGCAAGCGTCGCGCTTAAGGTCAGCGCATCGCCATCAACATCCGTGAATGCATTGGCCGGTAATACAAAGCTCACAGATTGATCTTCTGCTGAAAACTGATGAGGCAATGCAAGTGCCAGAACGGGTGCATTGTTCATTACGGTCATTCCTTTATCCAATTCAAGCTGTGAGCAATTGAGATGATCTCATTTGCATGCTGTACATGTGAGTGATGAGTGAAAACCTGTTGTTATTGTACTGGCTAACGTTCCAAAGTTTTACTGATTGGGTTCCGCTGCGCGATTGACCGCGAATACGTCCAGCCAATTCGTCCCGCATCCAACACTGGATCCAGATCGCTGAATTGGAAAATACCATGATTCTATATTTGAATAGGAAAAGGCTATGGTGGGGTCTGCACCTGTCAGACTGTTACTTTGTCAATACGGCCTGAGCAAACAGTCGCCACAAGCACCATTATCGCACCAGAAGTCTGCAATGGTCTTCTGGTCAGGGCGAGTTGCCCAGTCAACCACATCAGTTCGACGTTCCGCCCTGCATTACGTTCTAACCAATGGCCGTGCCTGGCTCACCCAAACACTGACCGCTATCGCAAACGGGCATAAACAGTCCAACATCAGCAGCCTGATGCCCTGGAATTACGCCACAGACCTGTAATCGGTGCACCGCCTTCACTTTATCCTGAAAATGACGCAGAAATCTCAGCGGCCCAATGCATGTACCGGCTGCTGTTCTCCGCCGTCCCTGAGGCCCTGGTTCAGACCTGCATCGTGCATCTGGTGCGCTATGCACTGCGCAGCTCTCTCGGCAGATGAAGTGGCCGAAACATCTGCCCGTGCGGCTCAAAACCTGTGACTGAGGGCAAATCCAATGTAGGGATTGGGGTCACCGCCTTGTGCGCGATATCCCGCGTTAAACAGAATTTCCGGTCCGGGCGCTTCTGAAGCAAGCTGATAGGTCAGGCCAATATCTATCGGCCGCACTGAAGATGTAATCTGCACAGTTTGAGAGCTTCTTGTCACGCCCGTGCTTTCCTGACCGGCCACTGCTGCAACCCTGTCCCGGGGGAGATCGATTGAAATCTCACCAGAGGAGATCTGGAGCGGACTGGATATCGACAAGCGCATCGTGCCTGGGCTGCCGAGAAAGCGTTTCTTGCTGATTGAGACGCTGCCGGCACGCCCCGTCAGACTTTTGCCGCCAGTGACCAGGCCTGCCTGTTTGAAATCTGTCCTGCTTTGCGTGCCCGATACCGTCAGGAGCGTGCCCTGCCCGACCGCAACAGATCCGGATATTTCCAAGAACGAGGTAGAGCTGCGTCCGTCCTGACCCGCGGCTCCCATGAAGCGGGATCCAAGGACTGTGCCGTTTTCTTCTATGAGGCCGAACTGGGCAGAAAGGCCTGACCCATCTTTGTCTTTTGCTTCAAGCCCTATGCTGGTCCTTGAGAAGGAGCCCGTGGATGATCCGAAAGCATGGTCCATCGTCAGCGCCAGCGCGACTGTAATCTGGACGTCATGTCCGAATGCGTAATCCTCTGTCTGACGCAGATCCATTAGGACAGCAACTGACAGAG
>NZ_JBQGAD010000029.1:0-4078 GCF_056542685.1 Ruegeria sp. AB6
AGCGCACGACGTAGACTGAGACTTCTGAGTGTCTGACGACGCGTGCTGCGTTTGGGCCGAGGAGGTAGTCTTTGAGGTCGGGCCGGTGTGCGCCGATGACGATCAGGTCGCTGCCTGCTTCTTTGGCCGTGTGCAGGATTTTCTGATAGGCCGTGCCCGTGGCGACCACATGGCGTACCTGTGCGTTGCGCGCTTCGCCCAGGACCGATTGACCCAGTGCCTCGAGCGCTTCTTGCGCTTTGGCCACGGCTTGCTCGTGATGCTCGGGCTCGAAGAAGCTGCCGACAAAGGATTCCCCAAAATCCGGCAGCACCGTAACAACATCAAGCTGAGCATTGTCGAGCTCTGCCAGCCGCGCGGCCTGACGTAGGACCTCGGCATCGGTTTCGGGCTTCCCGGCATCTACGGCACAGAGGACGGATTTGATCATGATGTTACCTCTTGTTCGCTTGTGCGGGCTGCACGGCTGCGTTGCAGGAAGGCGATGAAGCCCAGCAAGATCAGCGCCGGGATGAAGATCAGCTCTTTGGGGGGCTGGTTCTGGGGGGCCTGCACGGTGGTGATGCGGACGGGCTCGTCGGCGTAGTAGTCGAAGTTCGACAGCTCGTCCGAGACCGGGGTGCCGAACAGAGGCTCATCCAGCTTGACCAGGCCGTCCTCCTCAAGCGGCAACAGGCCAAGGGCATCGATGCGGGCCGCACCATCACCCTCGTCGCCGACCGTCAGGACCACGGTGGTTTCGGTCATGTTGCCGGTGTCAAAATCGGGGCCTGCGACCTCGATCCGCAGGGTGCTGCCCGGTGCGGCGTTGCCCACGGCTTGCTCCAGCTGTGCCGGGTCGATCTGCGCGAAGGGCGGCGCGATGCGGTTCATGAAGAAGTCCGGACGGAACAGCGCAAAGGCGATCAGGATCAGCGCCACGCTTTCGTAGATGCGGTTGCGGGTCAGGAACCAGCCCATGGTGCCGGCGGTGAAGATCAGGATCGCGATGGTCGCAGAGATGGCCACCAGAATGCCCTGCACCCAGCCCACATCAATCAGCAAGAGATCGGTGTTGAAGATGAACACGAACGGCAGCGCCACGGTGCGCAAGGAATAGAAGAAGGCGGTGAAGCCCGTCTTGATCGCGTCGCCTCCTGACACGGCAGCAGCGGCAAAGCTGGCCAGACCCACGGGCGGCGTCACATCGGCCATGATGCCGAAGTAGAACACAAACAGATGCACCGCGATCAGCGGCACGATCAGACCGTCCTGCGCGCCCAGTTCCACGACCACACCCGCCATCAGCGAGCTGACGACGATATAGTTCGCCGTGGTCGGCAGGCCCATGCCCAGAATAAGGCTGAGCAGGCCCACCAGCGCCAGCATGGCGATCAGGTTGCCGCCCGACAGGAACTCGACCAGATCGGCCATCACCTGCCCCACACCGGTCAGCGTCACGGTGCCCACAATCACGCCTGCAGTGGCGGTGGCCAGTGCGATGCCGATCATGTTGCGCGCGCCGTCGATCAGGCCGTTCCACAGGTCGGCCACGCCAGCCATGAAAGCATTGGCCGTGTTGCTCTCACCCCGGAAGATCGACTTCAGCGGCTTCTGCGTCAGCAGGATCACGAACAGCAGCGAGGTGGCCCAGAAAGCCGACAGACCTGGCGATTTCTGCTCGATCATCAGGAAGTAGACCAGCACGATGATCGGCAGCAGGTAATGCAGACCGGCCTTGTAGATCTCGGCAATGACCGGCAGTTCGACCTCTTTGGCGTTGGGGTCATCGGGGACGAGATCCTCGACGCCCGAGGCCAGTTTCAGCAGGATCAGATAGGCCACCACAACCAGCGCCGACAGCACCAGACCAGACGCCCCCGGCATCAGCGCAATCACCGCCTTGATCGGGTATTGGATGCCATAGCACAGCCCGGCAAAGCCCACGAAGAACACCGCCATACCGCCGATCGTGCGGCCCATCGACACCACGCGGTTGCCCAACGTCGGCATGTTCCGCTTCACCGCCTCAAGGTGCACGATATAGACCAGTGCGATGTACGAGATCGCCGCCGGCAGGAAGGCATGCGTGATCACCTCGACATAGGAAATGCCCACATATTCCACCATCAAAAAGGCCGCTGCCCCCATCACCGGCGGCATGATCTGACCGTTCACCGAAGAGGCGACCTCGACCGAGCCCGCCTGTTCGCTGGAAAAGCCCACCCGCTTCATCAGCGGGATGGTGAAGGTGCCGGTAGTCACCACATTGGCAATCGAAGAACCCGAGATCAGCCCGGTTGCCGCCGAGCCCACCACAGCCGCCTTGGCCGGGCCGCCGCGTAGGTGCCCCAGCGCGCCAAAGGCCATCTTGATAAAGTAATTGCCCGCACCCGCCTTATCCAAAAGCGCACCGAACAGCACAAACAGGAAGACGAACTTGGTCGAGACACCCAAAGCGATGCCAAAGACCCCCTCGGACGTGATCCACATATGGCTCATGGCCTTTTTCAGGCTGGCGCCCTTCCACTGGATCACCTCGGGCACCCAGGAGGATGAGCCAAAGAACACATAGGCCAGGAAAATCGTGGCAATGATCGCCATCGCCGGGCCAAGCGCACGCCGCGCGGCCTCGAACAGCAACAGCAACCCAGCCAGGGCCACCCATTTGTCCACGTCATCGGCCAGCAGGCCATTGTTCACGACTTTTTCGTAGAAAATATAACCATAAAGCGCGATCACCGCACCCACCACGCCCATGATCCAATCCTGCACGGGGATGTAATTGCGCGGGCTGGATTTCAGCGCCGGATAGGCCGCAAAGGCCAGAAAGATCGCAAAGGCCAGATGGATCTGGCGCGAGTTGTTCACCACGCTGCCCGGCAGCAGCACATTCGACAAGGGCGAGGCCAGCACCACCTGAAAGACCGACCACAGCACCGCCACGATGGCCAGAAACAGCCCCACATTCCCCGCCGGATTGCGCGCGCCCGCGTCAGAGGACGCCACCAGATCCTGAAGCTCTTCTTCAGATAGCGGGCGGTTGGATTGTGTGTCGGAACTCATCTGGCGTCTCCCCGTCATATGGCCGTTTCGGCCTTATCGTCCCCCCGGTTGCCCCGGGTGCAAAAGGGGCGCGCCCGTCACAGGCGCGCCCCACATCAGGTCCGGCTTACTGCAGCCAGCCTTTTTCCTTGTAGTACTTCTCGGCACCCGGATGCAGCGGCGCCGACAGACCGTCCGAGATCATCTCTTCGGGCTTCAGGTTCGCAAATGCCGGGTGCAGCTTTTTGAAATCGTCAAAGTTTTCAAAGACCGAGCTGACAACCGCATAGACCGCGTCATCGGATACATCCGCCGAGGTCACAAAGGTCGCGCCCACACCAAAGGTCGTGGTGTCGCCATCCGAGCCGCGATACATGCCACCGGGGATGGTCGCGGTGCGGTAGTAGGAATTGCCGTCGATCAGACCATCGATCGCCTCGCCGGTCACGTTCACCAGAACGGAATCACAGGCAGTGGTCGCCTCCTGGATCGAGCCCGACGGGTGACCCACGGTGTAGATCATCGCATCGATCTGGTTGTCGCACAGCGCCGCCGACTGCTCAGCCGCTTTCAGCTCCGAGGCCAGCTCGAAATCGTCCAGCGTCCAGCCCACGGCCTCAAGCACAACATCCATCGTGCCGCGCTGACCCGAACCCGGGTTGCCGATGTTCACGCGCTTGCCCTTGAGGTCTTCAAAGCTGGAAATCCCCGCATCCGCGCGCGCCACAACCGTGAACGGCTCAGGATGGACCGAGAACACCGCGCGCAGGTTCTCAAACGCGCCCGCATCTTCGAACTTCGAGGTGCCGTTATAGGCATGGTACTGCCAGTCAGACTGCGCCACACCAAACTCCAGCTCACCCTCGCGGATGGTGTTGATGTTGTAAACCGACCCACCCGTCGATTCCACCGAACACCGAACCCCATGCTCCTTACGGCCCTTGTTCACCAAACGACAAATCGCGCCACCCGTCGGATAATAAACGCCCGTTACACCACCCGTGCCAATCGTGATAAACTCCTCAGCATAAGCCGCAGGCGACAAAAATGCGGC
>NZ_JBQGAD010000030.1:0-3237 GCF_056542685.1 Ruegeria sp. AB6
AGGGCGTCCAACATGAATCCGAATGTAATCCATTGCAGCACAAAGGTGAATCGCCAAACGCCAGATCGCACCAGTAAACTGGTCTATCCGATGCTCAAGGGACGCCAGGTCTTCTGAGGCATGCGCCAGTCGATCCCCTCAAGCAGTATGGACCTGTCGCGTTTTTGTGCCGCTCCAAGTGCTCGTTTAAACCACTTTCCGTTCGAAGGCGACGGGACTTTTCCAGCCCAGTGCTGAGTGTCGGCGGCGCGGATTGTAGAAGCCGTTGATGTATTCGAAGATGGCCGCTTCAGCCTGCCGTCGGGTTTGCCATGACCGCCGCCAGATCAGCTCAGCTTTGATCGTTTTGAAGAAGGTCTCGACGGCGGCGTTATCATAGCAATTGCCTTTGCCGCTCATCGACACTTTGAAGTCATGTTGGCGCAGGATCTTCTGATAATCGTGGGAACAGTATTGGCTGCCACGATCCGTGTGGTGGATGCAGTCCTTCGGTGGTGATCTGAAGGCGATAGCCATTCTCAGCGCCCTGATGGCCAGGTCTCGCTTCATCCGATTGCTAACAGCCCAGCCAATCACACGGCGGGAATGCAAGTCCAGAATGACGGCGAGATAAAGCCAGCCTTCACGGGTCCAGACATAGCTGATGTCACCAGCCCATGTCTTGTTCGGCTGATCCGCTGTGAAGTCCCGATCCAGTAGGTTGGGCGCGATATTGAACTTGTGATCGCTGTCTGTCGTGACCTTGTGCTTGCGTGTTCTCAACACGGATATGCCGTTCTGGCGCATCAGGCGACCAACGCGACGATGCCCCACAGCCAAACCAATTTCCTTCAACTCTTCAGTCATGCGCGGCCTGCCATAGCTGCCCAAACTGAGGCGTGACTGTTCTTTGATATGCGCCAGCGTGACCAGATCAGACCGCTGTCTGCGACTGGCAGGGCGGCTGCGGAAGGCACGCAGACCGCGTGCGCTGACACCGACGACATCGCATAACCGGTTGGCTGGAAAGCTGGCTCTGTGTTCTTCGATAAACCTAAATCTCATTGCTTTAGGCCCGCGAAGAACTGGGTGGCCTTTTTTAGGATTTCCCTCTCCTCCTTGAGGAGCCGGATCTCCCGTCGAAGTCGCTCATTCTCTTGAGCGAGGCTCAAATCCTCTTTGGAAACCACGTCTGTATCTCGGTGCGCTGTGATCCATTTGTTCAGCGTGGACATCCCGACACCTAGATCATCAGCCACCTGCTTGCGTGTTAGCCCACTGGTCAATGCGATACGCACCGCATCTTGCCGGAATTCGGCCGTCCGTTTCAGTCCCATAGTCAGTCTCCTTTGCTGCAGTAGATGCTATCAAAGGAGCGGCATCAAACCGTGACAGGTCCAATCTGAACCTAGCCTATCGGTGGTTCTGTCGGCTCGATCTGAACGACCGTGTGCCGGATCATTCCACATTCTCGAAGAACCGGCATGGGCGGTTCCGCGAAAGCGAACTGCTGCGCTACCTGTTCGAGATGACCGTGGCACACAGCATTGAGGAAGGCCTCGTCAGCGGTCAGCGTATGGCCATCGATGCAAGCTTGATCGAAGCCGATGCCAACAAGCAGAACTCAACGCCGAAGGAAGAGTGGGACGCCTCAACCGTTGATCCGACCGACGCGCCCCGCGCCGTCCGCGAGTATCTCGACACGCTGGACGAGGCTGCGTTCGGCGCTGCCAGCGAGGTTCAGCCCAAGTTCACATCGCATTCCGATCCGGCGAGCCAATGGACCGCAGCCCGCAAAGGCCCTGCATTCTTTAGCTATTCCGACAACTACCTGATCGATACAGATCACGGAGTTATCATCGACGTCGAAGCCACCAGATCAATCCGTCAGGCTGAGGTCGGATCGACCAAGACCATGTTGAACCGAGTAAAGGAACGGTTCGATCTGCATCCGGAGAGACTAATCGCGGACACCGCCTATGGCACCGGCCCACTTCTGGGCTGGCTGGTTGATCGCAAGATTGCGCCGCATATCCCGGTGTTCGACAAGTCCGGTCGCAATGACGGCACCTGGACCCGCGCCGACTTCGAATGGGATGCTGAGAATGACCAATACATCTGTCCCGAAGGTCACGCCCTCAAGCAGTTCCGCCGCAACTACTCAGACCCCAACCGCGGTCCGACGGGCAAGGGCACCGCTCGCTATCGCGCTCTGAAAGAGGTCTGTCAGGTCTGCCCATCGAAAACCAAGTGCTGCCCCAACGCGGATGCCCGCAAGATCAGCCGCGAAGAAACAGAAGACGCCCGCCAGGTGGCTCGAGACATTGCCAAGACCCGCCAGTACGACATCTCAATGAAGCTCAGAAAGAAGGTGGAAATGCTCTTCGCCCACCTCAAACGCATTCTCGGCCTGGGTCGGCTCCGATTACGTGGCCCATGCGGCGCAAACGACGAATTCCTCCTCGCCGCCACCGCCCAGAACCTCCGCAAACTGGCCAAGATCTTTCCCGCACCGCAGCAAACACGTAAAGCCTGATCAGAAAGGCACTCGCGCTCGGTTCAGCACACCACTTTCTGCGTCCGCAACACGTTGTTTTTCCACAGAATCGGCTCATATCCGACCCTCGCTGCGACAAGCCTGAATTGGTAGAATGAGCCGATTGTGTTGAAAAACTCAAAAATGCAAGAGGTTCGAGTTTTCTGCGAACCGGCGATCCGTCGATAAAGTCCAAAGCCAATATCGATGACAGTTGTTGAGATGCCCTCTGACGGCCAGAGTCAGATTTTGGCCGAACCCTAAGCTGAATAATCCTACCGGGCTTCTACGAGAAATTTTGGACTCGAATCTGCGCAAAATCGGAGTTTTTCAACAGTATCAGCCCGAAGCTGCCCTTGATCCCACTTCCGCCTTTCGCTCATGCAGCGGGCCGCAAACTGCGCAGAGCCGCCCTTGATGCGGTTCGAACCGACACTATGACTGCCTACAACTGCTGATGACCGCTCTGAGCCCATTTGGGGATAGCCATGGTTGGAATTGCCGCAACTGTGGCGCTGCTGTGGGTTTTGGCGCTCTTATAGGTCACACCCGATTTACGAAAGCTTGATAACTTGGTCGTTGATGTGCATTTGTGGTAACATCACGCAATGAAAGGGTACCAGCGCAATGCCTAAGAAGAGCAGTGCAACAGTGAGCCGAAATACCAGCTCCGGCAAATTCACAGTTCGCAAGAACGGTGGAACTGCGGCTGTTTACACAAC
>NZ_JBQGAD010000031.1:0-2868 GCF_056542685.1 Ruegeria sp. AB6
CCAAAGCCTTCCGCTGACCCCCGCAAGGCTTTTCAGCCCTGCGATATCTGAGGTCGCCGGGCTGCTAAGCCTTGCTTCCGTCGCGCTCTGTGGTGACACTTCTGCTTTGCAAACCCGGTGACATTTCTACTTGGTTGCAACACTGACTCCGCCAAAATCCTTCACTCCGGCTGCCAGTCATCGTCGAGCGAGGATTGCACTCCGCTATCTGTGATCGAAGCATAGTGCGTGGCGGTTTCGGTACCCATTTCTGTACCGTCCCCAGACATGTAGGCCTGCGCGAACTCGGTACGCTTGAATACGGATCCATCAAGTTCGATTGTGGTGCGATCCTCTGCCGTCGCGCGTGTCACAGAGCCATCATACCAAACCTTGATCCGCGTCCCGTCTGCGATCTGTACCACAACGGCCATCGGCTCGATCTGCACACCCAGCCAACCGTCATCGGTGTCCCGCCGCGCGATGATCTTGTCAGACCGGAACTTGACCTGAACATCGCCCGACAAACTGTTGCCGCTTGATTTCAGAACAACAAAAGCCTCTTGCTCGGCCGGGTTTGGGTGGATCGTAACATTTGCGTTCTTCGGCGGCCAAACCTTGGCGGAGTCGCGCTTCTTGCCCTTCTGGTCGCGGTGAAACCCGACATAGAGCTGGGCCGATTTCCAGATGCGCGTGGCCTTCCTTGAAAGTGCCGTGGATTTTGCAGTCATGTCATCGGACCTTTTAGAACGGATATTTCGGATTGGTGCTTACGGTGGCCATGCGGATCTGACGGAACGAGATCAAAGGGCAAGGTATCAAGGGTGAAGCGCCCAATGGAATACCTATGAAGAAAACCCAGCAGGTAGACCGGATCGGCGGGGTATGGCGCACAGTTCCATGCATGGCGCAGTGGGGCTGCTTCATTAGAAGAATACGCGGCTATGTGTAGTGGCTTGAGATCATAATCCGTTGGGCGCGAGATTATCGGCATTTCTGGCTCAGATTATTTGAGACTGTAAATCGATTTGGGATCACATTATTTGCGACTGGACTCAGAATAATTGAGACGGGCTCACATTGCTGAGACTGGGATCGGTGGGGTGAGACCATCCGACGCCGTCACAGCGACAACGCTCACCCCGTCGGCTCGTATTACTCTGCAAGAAATTTTTTCACTTCTTGATTATCAATAAACCAGTTGGAAATTCCTAGAATATTGGTGTCTAGATATCCAAAAAATCTTTCTGGGCGGCTTAAATCTAGGAAGTAGAAGGCCAGTTCCTCGCCCTTAGTTCCGTCATCAAATTCGACGAACTTCCGGGTGAGAAAATTCTCTGGTTTTGTGCACACTGGCATAAATCGTTGAGTTAGAAAAATTCCGGTATCAGAGTGCCTTTCTTCCTCAACTTCTTCAGAAGGAATCATCGTATAAAGCCAAAGCCAACCAGTGCCGTCAGCTTCCAGTTGTACATCGGTAAAGAGAGCAGTAACTGTGTCCAGCCCCAATTCTATGGGCCAGTTTTGAGCAAGGTTTCTGGAACGGGCGGTCGCATGTTTAGAGCCTGATGGGGTCTGACACGATTGTACTGTCTAAGCCAGGTATTGATGACGATCTGAGCCTGTTTGGTGGTGTGGAACCATTCTGCGTTGAGGACTTCCCGGCGCAGAGTGCCATTGAAGCGCTCGTTGTATCCATTCTCCCAAGGTGATCCCGGGTAGATTTGGATCGGCTTAATGCCCACCTTTCTTAACCAGGTCTGCAGGGCCGTTGCGATGAACTCCGCGCCGTTGTCGGAACGGATGTGTTCGGGCTTCCCGTGCCGCAATAAGAGTGGGTAGAGCGCATCCAGCACGTCTGCGCTGTTCATCTTCGGCTTGACCGCTACGCAGAGCGCCTCACGGGTATACTCATCCAGCACCGTCAGCATCTTGTAGCTCTGTCCGTTGCTCAGCTTGTCGTGGACAAAGTCAATGCTCCAGATGTGATTGGGATGTTGCGGTCGGAGCCGGATGATCGAGCTGTCCTTGTGGTACAGCCGTTTGCGTTTCTTGTGCCGTTGTGGGAGCTGCAAGCCTTCTTCGCGCCATAGTCGTTCGATCTTTTTATGATTGACTGCCCAGCCTTCGACACGCAGCAGCTCGGCGACCTTGCGGTAGCCGTAGCGCCCATACCGTTTGGCCAATCGGATCATCGCCAGACGTAACGCCTCATCATCCTTTGGCGCTGCGCGGTATTGCAGCGTGCTCCGCGCCAATCCAATCACGCGACAGGTGCGCCGTTCAGAGGTTGCCAGCTTTTGTCGGGTGTGGACCACGGCCTGACGAAGCTGGTCTGCCGTCAGGCCTTTGGCTTTAGATAATCAAGGCTCTCCTTGAGAATGAGTTTGTCCAGTTCAAGCTCAGCCACGATTTTCTTGAGCCGATCATTCTCTTTCTGCAGCGCCTTCAGATTGGCCATCTCAGATCGTCCCATCCCACCAAACCGCTTGCGCCATGTGTAATAGGTCGCATCACTGACACCAGCCGTTCTGCACGCCGTCGCGACATCCGAACCAGATGCCAGGCCCAGCTCAATCTCGCGCAAAAGCCGCAGAATATCTTCGTCCGAATACCGTTTCCGCGCCATCAATCCCGTCTCCAAAACTAAGCCAACTGTGGCACAGTTTTAGGGGGCCAAGACACGTATCCGTCAGAGTACAAATTTCTTCAATGACCTCTTTGAAATCGCGACCGGACTTGGCGATCAGGCTTGGATTGGTGGTCACGCCATCCAATAATCCGAAGCCTATCAGGTCTTTGATGTCGCTTACTTCTGCAGTGTCCACGAAGAGTTTCATGAGGTTTCCTCATCGCGTATGGGGTGACTTGGATTGCACCTGAAGCTGT
>NZ_JBQGAD010000032.1:0-2301 GCF_056542685.1 Ruegeria sp. AB6
GGACGGAGTTGGGCATGGAGGCTGCACATGACGTTCAAAGATGATATTGACGAAATTGAAGCATGGTTCCAGCACCATCAACCAGCCTTCGCTGACGTGCCTCCAGAAGTGAAAGCCAGCGTCTATAACTATGTCTTGGTTTTCAGTTTGTTCGATCAAAGGCATCTTGAAGCAAGTGGCTCTCGCGATGATGTCATTGCCTTCATTGATCAGTTGCCCGAGGACGCCGATTTCACTCCGTACCAACAGTATCTCGACTATTTTCAGGACCGATACATACGCGATGGGCGGCCCACGCATCATTATGAACTTCTGGTTGACCAAGACGATGTGTCGAGTAGGAGAATTCTAGATGTTCTCGCGGGTCACTCGAACCTACCTGCCGAGAAAATCGGGGCGCTAGTCCTGATAGCGTATCGCCTCCGTTGCAATCTGGTACATGGCTCAAAATGGCAAACTGGCCTTGGTGATCAGTATCATAACCTTATGAACGCAGCGCGAGTGGTGATGCTCGTGATGGATCGTGGCCCCACCTGAAGCCCCGTTTATTTCCCCAATTCTAACCGCCAAATTCGGGCGAAATGGGCCAAAAACAGGCCGCGACCCTCTGATGGCCGTTTTTGCCATAAAAATATGGGGTTTCAGGCCACTTTTCGCCCCATGAATTCTTCCAGGGCACACTATAGAAGAGAAGAACGCGATTATGCACCTGGTGCGTGCCCCCCATAAACGGTCTAATCAGCCGTCTCCTGATACGGGGTGCGTGGCTAAGCCGGGAGCATCAATGATGGGAGATAACCATCAATGGAAACCAATAATAATCCAGTTGCTGGAGCGGAGGTAACCGAGCAAGTTCAACGTTTAGCAAAGGCCTACGGCGATCAGATCGTTCGGAGAGACAACAAGTTCTTCGACGTGGAGAATCTGAGTGTTCCACTGTCGCGCAATGACGTGGAGCGAATGATCCTGAACCGAGTACGAGACGAGCATCCTGAAGTTCCACTGAGCAAAGATCTAGTCAAAACCTTATTCAAGCTGCTGATCGAAACGCAGCATACTGACGCCGACCGGTCGTTTCAGGTCTGGAACGGAACGGCAATCTGTGAAGCCGGTAACTCTAACCGACTGATACGGTCGCGTGGAGCAGTTGCAGCCAACACGTGGGTCGAACCGGAATATCGCCAACTCAGGATCAACTCCGCTGAGCTTGGCGTCGTCGGGCAATTCTTCGACGAGTTCTTTCAGCTCGAGCACGACCGTGAGCAGTTCATGAACTGGCTGGCATGGAGCCTTCAGAACGAGGGAGAAAAGCCAGCTTGGGCTCCGTTCCTGTATTCGCGGGGAAGAGGTACTGGGAAAAGTACAACGGCTCGCATTCTGACCGAACTCTTTGGCACTTCGAATACCGTCGTTCCAAATAACGTCAGCAAGCTAACGCAGCAGTTCAACGCCACGGTTCTGACAAGCAAGCTTGTGGTGTGTGAGGAAACCCAAATCAAGCCGGGGTCGCCGCAGGAAAACGCTATCAAAACCTTCATCACTGACCCTTACGTTCTGATAGAGCGGAAAGGGATCGAAGCTGAACGCGCAAAGCAGTCGTGCTGCTTCCTGTTCACCTCGAACATCTGGCCATCATGGATCGGTGAGGGTGAGCGGCGTTATCTCGTAATGGATGTGAACCATGACGGTCGATCAGGGGGTTCTCGCGCCAACGAGTTTTCGAACCTCGTCGGTCAGGTTAATCAGTTCCTGGATGATCCGGCGAACGTGGCCCGTGTCTATAACGCCTTGATGCAGAGACAACTGCCGGTCGGATTCAGCGCCAAAAGCCTCAACATCGCAGACCATCAGACCCCGACCATGGAACGACTGCATCAGACCAGCCGAGACACCATCGTTGATCGGTTGGAGGAAGAACTGAATGCTAGTGGGCTCGTCGCCCTGCCTGAAGCGGGAGTGGCTGAGTTCGTCCAGACGAACCTCAAAGGAAACATCAACCAAACCAAGCACCTCATGGATGAGTTGGACTGGCAGAAGACCAAGGCCAAGTGGGGTGGCAAAGACTATCAACGCGCGATTTGGGTTAAGTCCGGCTATTGGATCGAGCGGGGTAAAATCCATGGTCCTGACTTTGAGCCAGTGAGCATCAACGATCACATTGCTGGTGACAGCCGGTTCGACGAAGTGGAGATCATATAATGGATGGTCAGCACTTCTTCTTGAGAGACGACTGCGAGATCTGGCTGCAGGACATCATGGACACCCACTACGAGGAGGCCCTTTCGAGGGCCAACTCCGTCA
>NZ_JBQGAD010000033.1:0-2132 GCF_056542685.1 Ruegeria sp. AB6
CCGACAGATACCGGTCATACCAGCGATAGAAGGTGGTCTTCGGGATGCTCAGCTTTTCCAGAGTGCGCTTGGTCGGGAGATGGGAACCTTCGACGAGGCGGATGATCTGAAGTTTTTCGGATGCGGGATACCTCATTCGTCGTCGCCCCCATCCGCGATCATGCTTTTTTTGAGCAACCGCAGTTCAAGAGCCTGTTCGGCAACCACTTCCTTCAGATCACGGGCTTCCCATCTCAGATCCTTCACTTCGGTGGAAGTTGCCGCGCGGGCCGTGTCGCCTGCCAGACGTTTCTTGCCGGCTTCCAGGAATTCCTTGGACCAGCTGTAGTAGAGGCTCTGCGCGATGCCTTCACGGCGGCAGAGCTCTGCAATGCTGTCCTCGCCTTTTAGGCCGTCCAGCACGATCCTGATCTTCTCTTCTGCGGAGTACTGTTTGCGGGTCGCACGGCGAATGTTCTTTACGACCTTCTCACCGTGGCTCTGCTTGGTTCCGGGTTTCTGTCTCATCTTATGGAATGGACGCCCCTTGCACCGATGCCGATAGTTTTCGGCAGACGTATCAAGCAGAAGGAGTTCACAGAATGCAGTTACTTGCGATTGATTTAGGCAAACAGTCGTTTCACATCCACGGAATCACCAATGAGGGCGAGGTAATCTCGAAGAAGGTGACCAGATCAAAACTCGCCGCTGCCGTTCAGGAGTATTCCCCGGAAACAGTCGCCATGGAGGCTTGTGCCAGCGCTCATCACTGGGGCAGACAGTTTGAGGCGCAAGGCTATGCCGTGCGCCTCGTTCATCCGCGGTTCGTAATGCCGTTTGTCAAAGGCTCCAAGAACGACGCTGTTGATGCCGAGGCGATCTATGAGGCCGCACTGCGCCCGACTATGCGATTTGTCCCAGTGAAGACGACGGAGCAACAGGATTTGCAGATGCTGCATCGAACACGTGATCGTCTCATCACACAACGGACCGGATTGATTAATCACATTCGGGGCCTTCTGGGGGAGTATGGCGTTGTCATTCCAGTCGGTGCCTTTCGGTTCCGAAAGGATATCAGAAACGCCGTCGCTGAGGCCAAGTTGTCAGCGCTGGCAACGGAAAACTTCAACGCACTTATCGCCGAATTCGAAGCGTTGGACAAACACGTCGCTGAGCTCGACCGTAAGCTAATCGCGATCTGCCGGACCGATGAGCGGTGCAAACGTCTTGCAACCCTCCCCGGCGTCGGGCCTGTGATCGCCACCGCCTTGATCGCTGCCGTTGATGACGGTCGACACTTTTCGTCTGGCCGGGCACTCGCGGCATGGATAGGCTTGGTTCCCAGACAATATACGACGGGCGGCAAGCCCCGGCTTGGTGGCATAGGCAAACGAGGCAACCAATACCTGCGGCGCCAGCTCATCCACGGCGCCCGGTCCGTCCTGATCAGGATCGCCAATCGTGATGATCAACGCGCGAGATGGGCGCAGGGCTTGCTGGCACGCGCAGGTCACAACAAAACGCTCGTGGCTATCGCCAACAAGACAGCACGCATTGCCTGGGCGATTTTGCGGAGCGGAGAAGGCTACAAAGCGGCGTAGCGGGCAGCCCGGAAAGTACTGGCGCTCTAAGAATGCGAGGTGACGAGACGATGGTGTAACGGCAGGGGCCGCAATTCACAGCCTGTAAGGAGTGGTGGCCAGGAAAGGCCGGTCATCTTGGAAGGCACTGAAACCAGCGGATCCCATCGAGGCCAGGAGCAAAGATGCTTCAATCAAAGGCCGGATAGATTCACGCATCCAATGCCGTCAACATCATCACAAAAAACACCTTGCGCAGGGGGCGTCCATAGATCCACTCCTTGGCGGTTACGATGAGCCAGAAACCCTCTCTTATCAAATCAACCTAAACTGTCCCATTGGCGCTGACGTCAGACAATTTCTACAAACCGATCATAAGCGTTCAATGCCTTGGGCAGCGGTGCCATGGTTTCGCGGTCCGAGACAAACTCGAACACGGTCAGCAGCCCTTTGCCGCGCACATCGCCAATAAATGCATACCGATCCATCAGGTCGCGGAGCCCGGCCATCAGCACATCCCCCATGACGCTGGCATTGGTCGTCAGATCTAGCCGGTCAATCACGGCCATCACG
>NZ_JBQGAD010000034.1:0-1785 GCF_056542685.1 Ruegeria sp. AB6
GTGCCGCGATTGCGCACTGCCGGATCCCCGATTTGCCCCGCCAATGCTGCCAGCGCCGGATAGCTTGCCGCCGCCTCGCGCGCCACCGTGGCGTGGGTCGTCGCTCCACCGATAGCGACCGAGCCATCATCCTCGATGCAAACCCCCTGCATCTCGGCAATCCCGCTCAGCGACACCAGCGCCGAGGGCGCCGCCAACCGCTGCTTCAACGTCGGGATCAGCGTCTGACCACCCCCCAGCGCCTGCGCATCCTCAGCCCCCAACGCAGCCACCGCATCGGCGATGCTCGAGGGCTTCTCAAACTCGAAATTATACATTCCGCTTTTCCTTTCCAAAATCAGGACACGGCACGCCCCGCCCTTCTTCTGTTCAAAAATACCTCGGGGGTCCGGGGTCTGGCCCCCGGTCCACCCTCTCAACTCAGCTGTTCATCGCCGCCCAGACGCGCGACGGGCTGACCGGCATGTCGATGTGATCCACCGCTTTGCCGCCCGAGTTCATCGCATCCAGAACCGCATTGACCACAGCCGGCGGCGAGCCAATGGCCCCAGCCTCACCACAGCCCTTCACACCCAGCGGGTTATGCGTGCATGGCGTCTGGCTGGAATGATCCACGCCGTAGAAGGGCACATCATCGGCGCGCGGCATGGCGTAATCCATGAAGGACGCGCTCAGCAGCTGGCCATTCTCGTCATAGGCGCAGTTCTCCAGCAGAGCCTGACCGATACCCTGACCGATACCGCCATGCACCTGACCATCCACGATCATCGGGTTGACGATATTGCCAAAGTCATCGGCAGCGGTGAAGGCCTCGATGCTGACCTTGCCGGTCTCGGGGTCCAGTTCGACCTCGCAGGCATAGGCGCCCGAGGGGAAGGTAAAGTTGGCCGGGTCGTAAAACGCGGTCTCCTCCAGCCCCGGCTCGACCTCCAGCGGGTAATTATGCGGCACATAGGCCGTCAGGGTCACATCGCCCCAAGCCACCGATTTATCGGTGCCCGCCACGCTGAACTGACCATCCTTCAGCTCAATATCAGCCTCCGACGCCTCCAGCAGGTGAGCGGCGATCTTCTTGGCCTTGTCGATCACCTTCTCGGTGGCCTTGACCATGGCCGAGCCGCAAACCGCCAGCGAGCGCGAGCCATAGGTGCCCATGCCAAACGGGATCTTCGAGGTGTCGCCATGCACGATCTCGACCATCGATTCATCAATGCCGATCATGTCGGCCACAACCTGCGGGAAGGCGGTCTCATGCCCTTGCCCGTGGCTGTGCGCGCCGACCATGACACTGATTGATCCGGTGGCATTCACCCGCACGGTCGCGGCATCATACAGACCCGCACGCGCCCCCAGCATGCCCACGATGTTCGAGGGCGCAATACCGCACGCCTCGATATAGCAGTTGATGCCCAGACCGCGCAGCTTGCCCTTGGCCTCGCTTTCCGCCCGGCGGGCGGCAAAGCCTGCAAGATCGGCGGCGGCCTCCAGCTTGTCCATGGTCCCGTTGTAATCCCCGGTGTCATAGGTCAGCGCCACCGGCGTGTCATAGGGGAACTGGGTGATGAAGTTCTGACGGCGCAGCGCAATGGGATCGACCCCCAACTCGCGCGCGGCTTTGTCGACGACGCGCTCCAGCTGATAGGTCGCCTCGGGCCGGCCTGCACCGCGATAGGCATCCACCGGCACCGTGTTGGTGAACATTGCCTTCACGTTCACCTGAATGACCGGCGTCTTGTAATTGCCCGCCATCAGCGTGCCGTGCAGCCATGTGGGCACGGAACTTGA
>NZ_JBQGAD010000035.1:0-1732 GCF_056542685.1 Ruegeria sp. AB6
CCGCGAAATGAGCCATTCCTGAACCCTATGTGTAGCGGCTTGAGATCATAATCCGTTGGGCGCGAGATCATCGCTGTTTCTGGCTCAGATTATTTGAGACTATAATTCGATTTGGGACCACTTTATTTGAGAACGGGCTCAGAATAATTGAGACGGGCTCACATTTCTGAGACTGGGATCGGTGGGGTGAGACCATCCACATGACCTCATAGCGACAACCCCGCCATCCGCATTCGCTCTGCCAATTCGCGGGTCCGCGCGGGTTCAAGCTGCCCGCTCAGGAAGCGTTTGATCTCGGCAGGTTTGGACTGGAACTGATCCGCCAATACCTTCACAGAATAGCCCTGCCGGGTGAGACGTGGCTCCAAGTCATCAAAGTCGGGGGCCAGGGTGGCCGACACAATATCCGGCGTGATTGGTTTCTGGCCGATGCGGAACCCGGCCTCCAATGCCCGGTTTAAATATTCGGCAAACTGTAAGGGTGTGGTCAGGCGCTCTGCCAGTAGGTCCAGCGCCGCCGGTTCGATAATCTCGTCAAGTGGAGCGTCGTCCTCGGTACACTGGTCCAAAAGCCAGTCGAGATAGGTTCGGGACTCTTCCCCCAATCCTTCGAAGGGCAGGATATCAGTGCGATGCCCGATCTCTTCCATCGTTGGGCGGCGAAGGTCGTTTCGCAGCTTCGGATGGCCGACCAGAATAACGGACAGATTGCCTCCGCCGCGCGCGATCACTTCCATCAGGCGTTTCAGCCCGATCAATGTCTTTCCATACAGATCATGGGCCTCATCGACAAACAGCGCCACGGGCTTTCCGGAGCGGGCTACCAGCTTCTGAAGTTCTCGTTCCCTCTTTTCACCTTGGGTTGGAATCTTTGGTTCTTTCTCTCGTGAGAGATCGTAGAACAGGGCTGAGATTAGCGTCGGAACGGTCGTGCGGGCTTTGTCCACCGACAGGCTTTCGGCGACAGTGACCTTCTTTTCGCGCGCAATTTCATCTTGCAACCGGTGCAGGAACACAGTCTTGCCGATGCCAACTGGGCCTGTCACAGCGATCAGGCGTCCGGTTCCAATGCCCGCCCGGACGGTGTGGGTGATCTGACGATGGTTCTCGGTCTCATAGAATCCGGCAGCTCGCCAGTCCTTGATCAGCCCATATCGCGCCATGATCTCGGCATTCAGCATTACTCGCTCTCCTCTTCAGCGGCCGGTCGCTTAGGCGAGAACCGGGCAGTTATTCCTTGTTTGATTTCCGTCTTGTCGAGCGTGCGGTCGACAAGATCATTCACGAACGACAGATCCTCGTCTGTCAGGCGGGCCAGCGGCTTGTGCAGCAAATCCGAGACCCCGCGCAGCGCATCCAATCGGCTGCTATAGGTGAACTCTCCATAGGGATCCGGATCGACAAAGGCCTGGCTGGCGAACGGCAGTACGTCTGCGGCTTTGGCCAGGCTTGAATCCAACCCGGCAAGCGCCGATCTGGGCACCGAGATCTTCTGCGCAAGATCTCCGATCCTGTCGGCCCGTGCCTGTGTTTGTGTTTTCTTGGGCTTGCGATAGCGATGCAGCGGGATAGGCCCACCTGTCGGGCGGTAGGGGCCAAAGCGCTTGTCGTTCCACTCAACGAACAGCTCGTGATCAAACACCTGCAGACCTGGTTAAGAAAGGTGGGCATTAAGCCGATCCAAATCTACCCGGGATCACCTTGGGAGAATGGATACAACGAGCGCTTCAAT
>NZ_JBQGAD010000036.1:0-1699 GCF_056542685.1 Ruegeria sp. AB6
CATCTACTTTATGGTTGATGTGGGATCTGTATTCGACTGGACATGAGTTTTGCATCCGCAGCGAATGTCAGTAATGCGAGGATTCTGTTGAAAAACAACGTGTTGCAGTCGCAGAATGGGGTGACCTGAGCACGGCACGAGCGCCTTTCTGGTCAGGCGTTTCGCGTTTGCTGCGGTGCGGGAAAGATTTTCGCCAATTTGCGGAGGTTCTGGGCGGTGGCGGCGAGGAGGAATTCGTCATTTGCGCCGCACGGTCCACGTAATCGGAGCCGTCCAAGGCCTAGGATGCGCTTGAGGTGGGCGAAGAGCATCTCAACTTTCTTTCTGAGCTTCATCGCAATCTGGTACTCTTCAGTTTTGGCCAGATCTCTGGCGACCTGGCGCGCATCTTCGTGCTCTTCGCGGGTGATTTTGCGTGCATCAGCGTTGGGGCAGCATCTTTGTTTGGACGGACATACCTGGCAGACTTCTTTCAAGGCGCGATAGCGGGCTGTGCCCTTGCCCGACGGCCCCCGGTTTGGATCAGAGTAATTCCGGCGGAACTGTTTAAGCGCGTGACCCTCTG
The DNA here is from genome assembly GCF_056542685.1 of Ruegeria sp. AB6. Lineage (NCBI taxonomy): Bacteria > Pseudomonadati > Pseudomonadota > Alphaproteobacteria > Rhodobacterales > Roseobacteraceae > Ruegeria > Ruegeria sp. AB6. The sequence goes on from NZ_JBQGAD010000036.1 coordinate 566, forward strand.
GGCAGATATATTGATCATGCTCAGCGTCCCATTCGAAGTCTGTGCGTGTCCAGGTGCCGTCGGGGCGTCCGGCCTTGTCGATGACCGGGATGTAAGGATCGATCTTGCGATCCACGAGCCAGCCGAGCATCGGGCCTGAGCCGTAGGCGGTATCGGCGATCATCCAGTCGGGGACGAGGTCGAACTTGTCCTTCACCCGGTCCAGCATCGTCTTTGTCGACCCCACTTCGGCTTGCCGGATGGATCTGGTCGCTTCCACATCCACAATCACGCTGTGATCTGTATCAACGAGGTAGTTATCAGAGTAAGCAAAGAAGGCTGGTGCCTTGTGCGCCGCTGTCCATTGGCTGGCAGGGTCCGAATATGAAATGAACTTAGGCTTGACTGGCGAGGCAGCACCAAACGCGGCCTCATCCAGGGTTTCCAGATATTCCCGAACAGCGCGCGGTGCGGTCTTGGCATCGATCTGTGCAGCATCCCATTCTTCTTGTGACGCTGAATACTGCTTGGTCGCTTCTGCCTCAATCAAGCTGGCATCAATCGCCATACGCTGGCCGCTGACCAAACCTTCTGCGATGCACCGCGCCACTGTCGTTTCGAACACGTGCCGCAAGAGTTCACTCTCGCGGAACCGACCATGGCGGTTCTTGGAAAAGGTAGAGTGATCCGGCACTCGATCAGTCAGATCGAGGCGACAGAACCAGCGATACGCAAGGTTCAGGTGCACTTCTTCGCACAACCGCCGTTCCGACCGGATGCCAAAGCAATAGCCCACCAGCAGCATGCGGATCAGCAACTCGGGATCGACGGAAGGGCGACCAGTATGACTGTAAAAATCCGCCAAATGATTGCGGATACTACTCAGGTCAACAAATCGATCAATCGACCGCAGCAGATGATTGTCCGGGACATGTTCCTCCAGGGAGAACTCATAGAACAGCTCAGCCTGAGTTTCCTGTTTTGGTCCCATCATCATCCAAACTCCCATTCAATAAGAGAATTGAATCAGCCAGATGGCCTTCGATCAAGACAGAGTTTTTCAACAGAATACGGGCTGCGACGGCAGCATTTAGGCAGTGGGTTGGATGTCGGCTCTGGGCCCTGAGTTCCAACCAGGACAAGTGGTTACCCGCT
>NZ_JBQGAD010000037.1:0-1396 GCF_056542685.1 Ruegeria sp. AB6
ATGATGCAGCAAGCGGCGTTTCTGGATTGTCTGGTGTTTGATTTCCTTTCTGCGTCTGAGGATAGTTTCGGCCCGACCGAAGTAGACATCGGCGGGTGTCAGATTGCTGATGCTCTCGTGGTATCGGTTGTGGTTGTAATGATCGATGAAGTCGCCGATGGCCTGTTCGAGCGCTCCGGGCAGATAGTAGTTTTCCAGCAGGATACGGTTCTTCAGGGTCTGGTGCCATCGTTCGATCTTGCCCTGTGTTTGCGGGTGGTTCGGGGCACCGCGAACGTGATCCATGCCCTGATCTTCAAGCCATCTCGCCAGATCACCAGAGATATAACTGCTTCCATTGTCGCTGAGCAGCCGGGGCTTGTGAACAACGGAAGCGCTGTCGCAACCTGATGTTGCCAAGGCGTCTTCCAACGTTTCCGTGACATCGTCAGCTTTCATCGTGGTGCACAGCCGCCAAGCAACAACATAGCGGCTGTAGTCATCGAGTATGGTTGAAAGATAAAACCAGCCCCAGCCAATGACCTTTAGATAGGTGAAGTCAGTCTGCCAAAGCTGGTTTGGCCGAACAGTCTTCTCATGGAATTCATCCGCCGCTTTAATGGTAATGTACGCTGGGCTGGTGATCAGATCCTGCGCCTTCAGAAGCCTGTAAACGCTGGCCTCGGAGACAAAGTAGCGCCTGGTGTCGGTGAACCGCACCGCAAGCTCGCGTGGTGATAACTCGGGCTCCTCCAGAGCCAACTCCACGATCTGCTTACGCACCTTGTCAGGGATGCGGTTCCAAACTCTGCCTGGCCGGGAATGGCGATCCTCAAGCCCGGCCTCGCCGAGAGACAGATACCTGTCGTACCAGCGGTAGAACGTCGTTCTGGGGATACCAAGCTTTTCCAGGGTGCGTTTGATCGGCAGGTGTGATCCGTCAACCAGCCGGATGATCTCAAGCTTCTCGGATGCAGGATATCTCATTCGTCGTCTCCCCCATCCTCGAACATGCTTTTTTTGAGTAGCCTGTTCTCAAGGGTCAGGTCGGCTACCACCTCTTTCAGCGCGGATGACTCCGCCTTCAGATCCTTCACCTCGGAACTGGTGGCTTGGCGGGCCGTGTCCCCAGCCAACCGCTTTTTGCCTGCCTCAAGAAACTCTTTCGACCAGCTGTAATAAAGGCTCGTGGCTATTCCTTCTCGGCGGCACAGTTCGGCAATGCTGTCTTCACCACGAAGCCCGTCTAAAACAATGCGGATCTTCTCCTCTGCCGAATGTTGGCGCCGTGTCTTCCTGCGGATGTCTTTGACGACCCTCTCTGACGACGCTTTCTGTTTCCCGGATTTCATTCTCATCTCCACTCTCTGATGGTTACGATGAGCCTGAAATCCTCCGTTACGCAATCAACCTATTC
>NZ_JBQGAD010000038.1:0-1272 GCF_056542685.1 Ruegeria sp. AB6
ATGGCAAAGGAAAAGTTTGAGCGTACAAAACCGCACGTCAACATCGGCACGATTGGCCACGTTGACCATGGTAAGACCACGCTGACCGCAGCGATCACCAAGTATTTCGGTGACTTCAAAGCGTATGACCAGATTGACGGTGCGCCGGAAGAGAAAGCGCGCGGCATCACCATCTCGACCGCCCACGTGGAATACGAGACCGAGAACCGCCACTATGCGCACGTTGACTGCCCCGGCCACGCCGACTACGTCAAGAACATGATCACCGGTGCTGCCCAGATGGACGGCGCGATCCTGGTTGTGAACGCCGCTGACGGCCCGATGCCGCAAACGCGTGAGCACATCCTGCTGGGCCGCCAGGTTGGCATCCCGAAGATGGTCGTGTTCATGAACAAAGTTGACCAGGTTGACGACGAAGAGCTGCTGGAACTGGTGGAAATGGAAATCCGCGAGCTGCTGTCTTCGTACGAATACCCCGGCGACGATATTCCGATCGTTGCAGGTTCGGCTCTGGCCGCGATGGAAGGCAACAACCCTGAAATCGGCGAAGAGAAGATCAAGGAACTGATGGCGGCCGTTGATGAGTACATCGACACCCCCGAGCGCGCTGTTGACCAGCCGTTCCTGATGCCGATCGAAGACGTGTTCTCGATCTCGGGCCGTGGTACCGTTGTGACCGGTCGTGTTGAGCGTGGCGTAATCAACGTTGGTGACGAAATCGAAATCGTCGGCATCCGCGACACTTCGAAAACCACCTGCACCGGCGTTGAAATGTTCCGCAAGCTGCTGGACCGCGGTGAAGCGGGCGACAACATCGGCGCGCTGCTGCGTGGTGTTGACCGTGACGGCGTTGAGCGTGGCCAGGTTCTGTGTAAGCCGGGTTCGGTTACACCGCACACCAAGTTCGAAGCCGAAGCCTACATCCTGACCAAGGAAGAAGGCGGTCGTCACACTCCGTTCTTCGCGAACTACCGTCCTCAGTTCTACTTCCGTACAACTGACGTGACCGGCACCGTGACCCTGGCGGAAGGCACCGAGATGGTCATGCCCGGCGACAACGTGTCGTTCGGCGTTGAGCTGATCGCGCCCATCGCGATGGAGCAGGGCCTGCGTTTCGCGATCCGCGAAGGCGGCCGCACCGTCGGCGCCGGCGTTGTGTCGAAAATCACTGAATAATCGGTGAAGGTGCTGAGATTATTCGTCGAATAATCTCGGTCCTAAATGTTGAATTAAAGAAGGCCGTTCCACAGGGGGCGGCCTTTTTCGTTGTGC
>NZ_JBQGAD010000039.1:0-1222 GCF_056542685.1 Ruegeria sp. AB6
CGGATCACATGCGGGTTCTGCGAGGTGGTATAGAGCGTATACTCCTCGGTCCCGCGGCTGTATTCCGCCACCGCCACGCGCGGCTCCATCGGGTTGGCAACCAGACGGTTGTTCACCAGATCCAGCGTGGTCACATGGGCCGCATTGGCAAAGACCTCGTTGACCTTGGCGTCATCCGCCTCACCCAGCTGCCAGTCATAGCAGATGTTGTTCTTCAGATCGTCATGGACCAGCGTCGCGCCCTCTTGCGCGGCGGCCTTCATGTCGATCACGGCGGGCAGTTCTTCGATATCGAGATCGATCGCCTCGGCCGCATCCCGCGCTTGTTCCAGACTGTCAGCCACCACGGCCGCAATCGGATCGCCCACATGGCGCACCTTACCTTGGGCCAGAATGGGGTGCGCCGGTTCCTGCATGGGCGCACCGTGCTTGTCGGTCACCTCCCAGCCGCAGGGGATGCCGCCCACGCCTTCGAAATCCTTGCCGGTGAATACCCGGACCACACCGGGCATGGCCTCGGCCGCCGAAGTGTCGATGCTGGTGATCCGGCCATGCGCGATATCCGAGCGCAGGAAATACACATAGGCCTGTCCGGCCACGTTGATGTCGTCGGTATAATTGCCCGCTCCGGTCAGAAAGCGCACGTCCTCGCGCCGCTTGGAACTGGCTCCGATGCCACTGTCTTTGGGCATTGCTTGATCTCCTCCCTGGAAAAGAATTTTCGACGAAAATTCTTGCCCGCCGCCTTATTCGGCAGCGATGTTGCTCACGTCCTGACCCGATGCGGCCATGATCGCCTTGACGATGTTATGATAGCCCGTGCACCGGCACAGGTTGCCTTCCAGATAATGCCGGATCTCGGCCTCGGTCGGACGCGGATTGTCCTTCAGCAAGGCCGCCGCACTCATCACCATCCCCGGCGTGCAGAACCCGCACTGAAGACCGTGATGATCCTGAAACGCCTGCTGGATCGTATTGAGCGTCCCATCCTCGGCCGCCTGACCTTCAATCGTGCCAACCTCAGACCCGTCCGCCTCAAGCGCAAGCATGTTGCAAGACTTCACAGCCTGACCATCAACATGCACAACACACGCACCACATTGCGCCGTGTCACACCCAACATGCGTCCCTGTCATCCCCAAATGTTCACGCAAAAATCCAGACAATAACGTCCGACCCTCAACATCACCGCTCACAGCTACGCCGTTCACAGTCATCGAAA
>NZ_JBQGAD010000040.1:0-945 GCF_056542685.1 Ruegeria sp. AB6
CCAGCCAGTCCGGCAGGGCCGTGCCATCCGTAAGTGTCGCACTCAGGGTCAGCGCATCGCTATCCACATCCGTGAATGCGTTCGCCGGCAGCACAAAGCTCACGGCCTCATCTTCCACGGAAGCCTGATTGGACAATGCAAGTGCCACAACAGGGGCATCATTGGTTCCGTGCACAATGATCGAAACGGTTGCGACGCCCACACCGCCATTGCCGTCATCGGTCGCATAGGAAAATGTGTCGATAAGTGTCTGGCCCTCTGCCAGGGCCTGAACATCAGCTGCCCCGGTGGGATCGTAGCTGATGGTCCCATCAGTGTTCAGCGTCAGGGCTGCACCATGCGCACTTGTGGCAGAAACCGCTGTCACCGTGAGTGCGTCCCCGTCGACATCGCTGTCATTGGCCAGAAGCGTGGCGGTATCAATTGAGGTCACAACATCTTCGGTGATCGGAGCGGGACTTTGCACAACATCGTTAACTGCGACAGGTGCATCGTTGACAGGGGTAATCTCAAGCGCAAAGGCATCGCTTGCTGAAAGAGACCCGTCACTGGCCGTCACCAGTACATTGACCATGCCATTGAAATCCTGCGGCGGTGTGCCTGAGAAGCTCCCTGCAACCGCATCAAACACCAGCCAGTCCGGCAGGGCCGTGCCATCCGTAAGTGTCGCACTCAAGGTCAGCGCATCCCCATCCACATCCGTGAATGCGTTCGCCGGCAGCACAAAGCTCACGGTCTCATCTTCCACGGAAGACTGATCAGGCAATACAATCGCCACAACAGGCGCATCGTTGGCTCCATGAACAACCACGGAAACACTTGCGGTGCTCTCCCCGCCATTACCGTCCTCGACCGTATAGGTGAATGTATCCGTCAGGGTCTGACCCTCTGCCAGGGCCTGTACAGCGTCTGCGCCGGTTGGATCATAGCTGATCGTCCCGTCGT
>NZ_JBQGAD010000041.1:0-899 GCF_056542685.1 Ruegeria sp. AB6
GATCCCGGCCCTGAGGTGCCTCCAGGCCGAGAACTCGGTGCCACGGTCGAAGGTGATCGACTGACGTGCATCGGCGGGCAGGGGAGCCAGCCCCTGGATCAGCGCTTCCATGATCGGCTTGGACTGGCGATCCTCATTGCGCATCACGACAGCATAGCGACTGACGCGTTCGACCAGAGACGTCACATTGACTTTCCCATACTCCTTGCGAAACATCATCAGATCACATTCCCAGTGGCCGAACTCAGTGCGGTCCGCGATGCGCTCGGGCCTGTGAGACAGGCTCTGCGTGTCAAAGATGTGGGTCCGGTTGTACCTGCGATAGCCACGTGGCCGGCGGCGTTTGCGATGCTCAGGGAGATGGCGGTAAAACTGTTCCTCGCGGCCATCCTTGGAATAGGCGAACCGATAGATCGTCTCGTGACTCACACGGATCGGATGGCGTTCAAGCCGCATCCGGCCTGCGATCTGTTCGGGCGACCATCCAGCCTTGAGTCGATCTTCGATGGCTTCCTTGAGGTCTGGATGCACGATCATCTTGCGATGGATCGCGCGGCGCGCCTCGTATTTGTCCTGAGCGACAACCGCGTGATATCCGTTGAGTTCTGGGATCTCAGTATCTGTGTATCGGTTCCGTTTGATGTCTCGGTAGATCGTAGAGGGGTTACGACCCAACCGATCGGCTATCTCAGCGACCGGCATTTTTGCTTCCAGCCACTTTGCGAGCTTACGTCGTTCGCCCAGTTTCAGGTGACAGTAGCGGCTTCCCATTCTTCATACTCCATGCAACTCTCTGTTTTAGTACAGAATTTGCACTTCGTTTGTGAATCCACCGATCGACGAGAACCCGGACGATAAAGAAGTGTTCATTCGCCTCAAGAGCACCAAGGGCGCGGATG
>NZ_JBQGAD010000042.1:0-775 GCF_056542685.1 Ruegeria sp. AB6
CTACGCGCCGGAAGTCGGGAATGTGATGACCCGCTGGGGTGTGCTGGACGACCCGGAATCGGCCTTTGAAGCGCTCAAGGGCTGGATGGAGGCGCAGCCGACCGGCATTCCCGGTCGTCGGCAGATGCCCAATTTCAACCTCAGCGACGAAGAGATCCGCGATCTGACCAACTTCTTGATCTGGACGGACAACATCGATGCGCAGGGCTGGCCGCCCAACGAGGCAGGCTGAGAAAGGGAACGGAGCAATGAAATACGAATCCCAAAAAATCGCCTACGCCTACTTCGCAGTAGCGATGGCCCTGTTCGCGGTACAGGTAATCGGCGGCCTGCTGGCCGGTTTCATCTATGTATTCCCGAACTTCCTGAGTGAGCTTCTGCCGTTCAATATCGTACGGATGCTGCACACCAACTCTCTGATCGTCTGGCTGTTGCTGGGCTTCTTCGGTGCGGCCTACTTCCTGATCCCCGAAGAGACCGAGCGCGAGATTCATTCGACCAAGCTGGCCTATCTGCAGTTGATCATTCTTGTGGTTGGTACGCTGGGCGTGGTCGTGACCTATGTCTTCAACCTGTTCGAAGGCAACTGGCTGCTGGGCAAAGAGGGGCGCGAGTTCCTTGAACAACCCAAATGGGTCAAGGCGGGCATCGTCGTGGCCGCGCTGATGTTCCTTTACAACGTGTCACTGACCGTTCTGAAGGGCAAGAAGACGGCAATTTCGAGCATCCTTGTTCTGGGCCTCTGGGGACTGGCGCTGCTGTTCCTGTTTGCTTT
>NZ_JBQGAD010000043.1:0-572 GCF_056542685.1 Ruegeria sp. AB6
CTGAACTATGCCGACCACGCCGCCGAAAGCGGCATGGAGCTGCCCGCCGAACCAGTCATCTTCTTCAAAGCCACATCCGCCATCATCGGTCCCAATGACACTGTCGAAATCCCCCGCAACTCGGTCAAAAGCGACTGGGAGGTCGAGCTGGGCGTGGTGATCGGGAAAGAGGCGAAATACGTCTCGGAAGAGGACGCGCTGGATCATGTCGCGGGCTATTGCGTAGTCAATGATCTGTCCGAGCGAGACTTTCAGCTGCACCGCTCGGGCCAGTGGGTCAAGGGCAAGTCTGCCGACACGTTTGGCCCAATCGGCCCCTGGCTGGTTACGCGCGATGAGGTGCCGGATCCACAAAACCTGCCGATGTATCTTGAGGTCAACGGGCATCGCTATCAGGACGGCTCGACCAAGACGATGCATTTCGGCGTTGCCACGGTGATCTCGCACCTGTCGCAATTCATGTCGCTGCAGCCGGGGGATGTGATCTCGACCGGGACGCCTCCGGGTGTTGGGATGGGACAGAACCCGCAAACCTATCTGAAGCCCGGCGACAAGATGGAGTTGGGGATCGA
>NZ_JBQGAD010000044.1:0-511 GCF_056542685.1 Ruegeria sp. AB6
GCAGCAGTATTGGCCTCCGAAATCAAGATAGCCGAAACTCTTTAGACGCAGCGTGACGCAGTTCGGAGGGTAATTTTTCTAACCGCGTCACGCATTGCGGGGATGTCTAAACAAAGGATCGAACCAATAACCACTATTGAAACAGTGCCAAGTCAATGACCCAAAACAAGAGGAAATATGCACGCCAGACTATAATGAAGAAGAAAAAATAAAATGTACGAATGGAGAGTACCTTGAATAAACTGAATACAATAATACTGTCGGCCACCTTGGCCTTCCCTTTTTCTACTTCACTTGTGCATGCACAAGGAATGGGCGAGGCAAATGTCAATCCGTGGCAAGAGTGTGGTGTCGGCGCTATGGTTTTCCCCAATAATGGCGCTGCATCTGCAATCTCGAATATTGTTTGGGACCTGGGTACAACAGCGGTAAGTTCAGCCCTGTCCAGTCCTGATCAGTGCCAAGGTTCAACGATTCAGGTCGCAGCGTTTGTGGCACGCGGATATGATCA